>JBIOGJ010000020.1:0-63669 GCA_044447965.1 Thermoanaerobaculales bacterium
CACGGTGAGCGTCAACCACTGGTCGGCGGCCGGCTACGCGCTCGGCTGCACGCCGTGGGGCGCGTACGCGGGAAATCACCTCGGCGACGTGCGCTCGGGGATCGGCGTGGTGCACAACACGCTGATGTTCTCGCGCGTGGAGAAGACCGTTGTGCACGGGCCGTTCCGCGTCAGGCCGACGCCGCCTTGGTTTGTCACCAACCGCAACGCGCATCGGATCGGGCGCCGTCTCGCGGGCTTCGAGGCGCGGCCCTCGCTCGGCCGCATGTTCGGCGTCATGTCCGCCGCCCTGCGCGGCTGAGTCCAACCCGACTTCGCGTCTCGCGAGGCAACCCAGCTATGGCAGGCTGACCATCCGAGCCAGAGTTCGAACTCTCTTGGGTGCCCGACATACGAGGGCCACGCTCCCGCGCCCGCTGCGAGCGCAGCCGTCCTGTCCTACAATCCAGTCCAATGCGGCAGCAAGACATCCAGGATCGCTCCGGCGCCCACGACTCGCGAGAGCTCGAAACCAACGCGGGAGAAGGCGCGCGCAGCAAGAGTCGGCGTGAGCTTTTCCGCTACGCCTTTGCCGGCGTGGCCGTGGTGGCCGGGCTCGCGATCCTCAAGCGCGTGTTCCTGCCGAGCTCGCTCGACGAGGGGGGGCGCGAGACCTTTGTGGCGCTGCTCGATACCCTCCTCCCGGCCACCGGCCTCGCCGACTGGCGCACCACCGGCGTGATGCCGCGCCTCGTCGACGAGCTTGCCGCGCGACGCCAACCGCGTCGCGCCCTCGTCGAAGGCGTTGCGTGGCTCGACGCGCAGGCGCACAAACAGTTCGGCACCTCCTTCGCACCGCTTCCAGTCGATGCGCGCGAAGCGATCGTCAAGGCCGCCGAGGAGTCGGAGCCTGGCACGTTGCCGCACTATTTCTACCGCGTGGTCCGCGATCGCGCGATGCAACTGCACTACGCGCACGTCCGCGTGTGGCGCCCACTCGGCATGCCGCATCCGCCGCAGCCCGATGGGTACCTCGACTTCGCCGAGGCTCCGCGTGGCTGAGCCGGACGTCGTCATCGTCGGGGCCGGCGCGGGTGGATTGGCCGCGGCGTGGCGCCTGGCCTCCGCGGGGATGCGCGTCGTTCTGCTCGAAGCCGGGCGAGCGTACCGGCCGGAGGTGGATTACCCGCAGGATCAGGACGATTTTGAGCTGCGCGGCTTCCCCTACGATCCGGTCAACGACGAGCGCGGCAAGCCGCGCTACGCCTTCGGCTCGGCCCAGGAAATCGGCCCCGAGTGGGACGACCTGCGCTCGCGCAACGTTGGCCAGGGCCGCTTCGTCGAGGGCAACCGCCGCGAGTATCAGGTCTATAGCCACGTGCGCGGCGTCGGCGGCAGCACGTTGCACTTCCAGGGCGAGGCGCATCGCTTCCACCCGGACTCGCTGCGCATGCGAACGCTGTTCGGCGTCGGCGCCGACTGGCCGCTCTCCTGGGAGGAGCTCGATCGCTACTACACGATCGCCGAGGAGCGGATCGGCGTGGCCGCGCCGGAGAACCCGCTGCGGCCGGGCGGTAGCGGCACGACGCTGCCCCCACATCCGCTCTCCTACGCGAGCCAGCGGCTCGCCAAGGGCTTTGCCAGCGTCGGGGCGACGCTCGTACCGAACTCGCTCGCGATCCTGTCGCGCCCGTACGACCGCCGGCCTCCGTGCAACCACTGCAACTCTTGCACGCAGGGGTGTCCGATCGGCGACAAGGGCAGCGCCGACGTGACGTTCCTCCCGGCCGCGCTGGCAACCGGCAGACTCGAACTGCGCACCCAGGCGCAGGCGGTCGAGATCGAGGTCGGGAAGGACGGCAAGCCCACGGCCGTCGTCTGCCAGGACCGCAATGGCGCTCGCAGCCGGATCGCGGCACGCTACCTCATCCTCGCGGCCGGCACGATCGAAACGCCGCGCCTGCTCCTCCTCTCGCGCTCGCGCCTGCATCCGCAGGGAATCGGCAACGCGCGCGGCCAGGTCGGGCGCAACCTGACGGAGAGCCTGTTCTGGACCTCGGTCGCGCTCCTGCAATCCCGGGTCGATTCCTTCCGCGGCGTCCCCATCGACGGGTCGGCGTGGGAGTTCGCCGTGCCGCATCGCGGCGACGGGTGGATCGGAGGCTTCCGGATCGCGACGGCGCACGGCACGCTCGAGCTGCGCGGTCCGGCCGCGTACGCGCAGCGTCTCGTCCCCGGCTTCGGCCGCGCACACGCGCAGCGGGTGCGGGAGACGTTCGGCCATGCCGTGGGCGTGCTCGCGCTCGGCGAGTGGCTCCCCAACGAGAACACGTTCGTCGACGTCGACCCGTGGCGTCGGGATTCCGCCGGCGTCCCGCTCGCCCGCATCACGTCGATGCTCGGCGACAACGAGCGCAGCCTCCTGCGCACGATGGCCAAGGCCACGTGTGCGGTCCTCTCCGCGACGGAGAAAGCCGAAATCGTGGAACAGACCTCGGCGCTCGACCTTTTCGTCGCCACCCATGTGCTCGGCACCTGCCGCATCGGAACTGATCCCGCGACCTCGGTCGCCGACGCGGACGGGTTCTGTCACGAGGTGCCGAACCTCGCTTTCGCCGACGGCTCGGCCCTGCCATCGAGCGGGTGCGGGGACTCGCCGTTCCTGACGATCACGGCGATGGCGCTGCGCACCGCCGACCGGCTAATTGACCGCGCCCGGCACGGTTGACACCGATGCGGGCACAGGCTACGCTCGATCGCGTCATTCGCCGCGATTCACGGCCTGGGGGAGATCGATGAAAAAGATGCTGTGGTTGTTACTGACGACGTTGCTTTGCATACCGGCCGCGGCGTTCGCAGGCGTGGAGCGGGGCTTTGCCGTGCCCACACTCGGAGAAATCGGCCTGGTGATGCTGGGAATCGGCCTGCTCGGTGGGGGAGCCTTCACGCTGCGGCGCCGGAAGCGCTGATCCATTGCTTCCCGCCTCGCCGGCTCGATCGTGCGTCACTCAACGTAGTTCACGACTTTGGGGGGATCGATGAAGAAGATGCAGATGTTGCTCCTGGCAGCGTTGCTTTGCATACCGGCCGCGGCGTCTGCGGGCGGTACGCGAAGTAGCGCCGTGCCTACGCTCGGCGAGGTTGGCCTCGTGATGCTGGGGGTCAGCCTGGTCGGTGGGGGCGTGGTCGCGCTACGCCGCCGGAAGCGCTGATTTCACCGTTCCTTCGTCGCCAGCTCGATGGGTTCGCCGCGCTGCTTGCGGGCCAGCCGCAACGGCTCGTCTCCGTCTTCGTCGGGTTCCTCCCCGCGCTTTGGCTGCTCGTCCCGGTCCATGAGCTTCTGCATGTCGCCGGGTGCGTGCTGACCGGCGGCACCGTCTCACAGCTTCAGATCGAGCCGGCTTTCGGCGGCACGCTGCTGGCGCGGGTGGTGCCCTGGATCACCTCCGGCGGAGACTACGCGGGGCGGTTGTCCGGGTTCGAGCCGGCCGGCGACCTTTCCTACCTCGCAACCGTGCTGCTTCCACACCTGCTGCTCGCGCCGCTCGGCGCGCTGGTGTGCCGTGCGGCGGCGCGGCGCCAGCGTCCCGTGCTGTGGGGGGCGGGCCTTGCCGCCGCCGGCCAGCCGGTCGCATCGCTGCTTGGCGACTTCTACGAGGCGGCCTCGATCCCGCTCACCGCCGCGGCCCATGCTCTCGGCGCCCCCTGGGCAAAGGCGCTGCGCGGCGACGACGTGTCGCTGGTGTGGGCCGAGGTGGCACGGATCGGCGGCACGGCCCCGATTGCGCTCTTCGTGGCCGTGTGCCTGGCAGGCATCGCACTCGCGCTGGCGTTGCTGCGCATCTCCGGCGGCGTCGCGCCCTAGAAATCTCGCTTGCTTCCGTTGGAAGCGAAGCCAAGCGGTCCCGCGAGGGCAAGCCGGTACTGCTGCGTGATGCAGGAGTCGATGAGTTTGGCGGCGTTTCCGGTCCAGACGTTGCCGTTCTGGGTGCTGATGCCGCCGCCGCCCTCGGAGGCGGCCACGTTGCAGGCTACGGGCGGAGGCGCGTTCACGACGTTGATCGGCGTCGCCGCCGCGATCGCCTGCTGGCCGAGCCGATTGATGTTGGTGAGGGCGATGCCACGCGAGTTACCCGTCGCGTTGCCTGCGACGCTCAGGCTGTAAAGCGCGAGCGACTTCGTGAGGTTGGTCCCGTCCACATGGATGGCGTCTCCGGTCGTGTTGTTGATCGTGAGCGGAACAATGACGAAGGGACCGCTCAAGCCGCGCCGAGGGCGGCTCGTGGGTCATTGACTCAATTGGTCGGCACGGCGGGATTCGAACCCGCGACCACTTGATCCGTGGTCAGAGGGTAAAGAAGCCACGGCGTCGAACGCTGAGGGGGGCGAAACTGCGCGCCTACTTTGCGCCCCTAGAGCGGCGCCTGCCGGTGTCCAGCCGCCTGCGGGCCTCCCGCGCACCGATGTTCCTGATCGCCAGGATGGCGGCTCGAGTCGTACCCCTTACTCGCAAGGGACCGCTCGCCTTCTCCCACCCGTAGACGACTTGCGCCGTGATCCCCAAGAGCCTGGCGAATTCCTGCCCGGTCAGTCGAAGCCTCCGCCGCAGGCTGCGCATGCCCTTGGCGGTGATGCGCGCCTTGTCGGGCGCTTCGGGAGCCGCCGGCGGTTGACCCCTCGTGAGGCCATCGATCGTCCTCCGTAGCGAGCGCAACACCTTTTCCAACCCGGCCACCCTGCGCTTCAGGTCGGCCGTCGTGCGCTTCACCCTTGCGGCCGGCTTGCTGACCGAGGCGAGGGCCTTCTTGGTTTCGCGGCGGGTTAGCCGGGAGACTTCGTCTTTGAGTACCTTGGCAATGTTGGGCATCGGATTCCTCTCCGCTAAGCGAGTTGCGTCAAGGATACGCCAATCGGGGCACGATGTAACCTGTCGCGCCGACTGCTGGCGAGCCCGAGGCCTCGCGCTGCGTCGCTGCGATAACAAGTCTGTTTTTCGGCTTCCCCATGCCGTGAATCAACTGAAATCAAATTCATTGTTCGATCAAATTTATCGCACAGTAATCTGGTGGGCAACGCACACGCCGGGACGACGTATCATGCCCGTGGAGGCGCTCATGCGGCGTGATCTTCGATTGCTGGCCTTGCTTGTGGGCTTCGTCCTCGCGTTCCCCGTCACCCAAGTCTCCGCGCAAGGATGGGATACAAGCGCTGCGGAACTTCGGGCGGCGTGCGAGCGCGCGGGTGGCGCGACGGCGTTCCCGGGGGCGGATGCGGTCGTCGTCTTCGACCGGCGGGACGTCGAGGTGGAGCCATCCGGGCTGTCGCGCACGGTGCAGCACACGCTGAAGAAGGCGCTCACGTTGGCCGGTGCCAGGGAACTCGCGGTGGAGCTCCTGCCGTACGACCCGATGTCCGCCGACGTGCAGGTCCTGCGATGCCGCGTCCTCGGTGCGGACGGCGCCAGCCGAGAGCTGGACGCCAAGGCCGTCGTGGACGCCCCCGACCCGCAGAACCTGATCTACTGGAACTCACGCCACAAGGCCGTGCCGGTCGGCAGGCTCGAGCCCGGGGACGCCGTTGAGCTCGTCACCCGCAGGGTTGGCTTCACGTACGCGCTTCTCCTCGACACGGATTCTGGCCTGGACGAGTCGCGTTTCGTGCCGCCGATGAAGGGACAGTTCTACGACATCGTGCCGTTCTGGTCCTCATGGCCGGTGGTCGAGCAGACCTACCGCGTGAGCATCCCGGTTGACAAGAACCTCCAGTACCAGCTCTACAACGCCGCCGCTGAGGTGTCCGACCGCCTCGAAGAAGGCCGCCGGGTCGTGACCGTCACGATGCGAGGGTTCAAGCCGGTCGACAAGGAGCCCGGCATGGTCGCGCTTTCCGACATCGCTCCCAAGCTCATCCTCACCACCGCCGCCGACTGGAAAGCAAAGTCCGTGTGGTTCCACGACGTGCAGGAGAAGGCGAGCAGCTTTGCGGTCACGCCGGAGATCAAGAAGCTCGCCGAGGAGATCACCGCCGGTCTCACGCGCGACGAGGACAAGATTGCCGCCCTCAATCACTGGGCCGCGGAAAACATCCGCTACGTTGGCCTGCACATGGGCACGGGCGAGGGGTACACGCTCCACCCCGCGTCCATGACGCTGCGGGACCGGGGCGGGGTGTGCAAGGACAAGGCCGGGATCCTGGTGGCGCTCCTGCGCGCCGCCGGCTTCGAATCGTACCCGGCGATGACGATGGCCGGGGAGCGCATCGAGCGCATCGCTGCCGATCAGTTCAACCACTGCGTCACGGTCTGGCGGAAACCCGACCAGACCACGGTCCTGCTCGACCCGACCTGGATCCCGGGCGTACGCGAGATGTGGTCCTCCCGCGAGCAGCAGCAGGAAGTCCTCATGGGTCTGCCGGAAGGGGCGGACCTGCTGACCACGCCGGTCTCGGCGCCGGAGCGCCACCCCCTCGACGTCAGCATCCGTTCGGCGCTGGCGTCCGACGGGACGCTCACCGGAGTGATGAAGGTGACCGCCGACGGGCAGTCTGACGCCGGGCTGCGTCGGCTCTACCGTGGCCGACTTCGCAGTGACTGGCCCGCGGTGGACGAAGCGATGTTGACCTCGGTCGACCCGCGCGCCGAGATCTCCAAGGTCACGCGGAGCGACCCCGACGACCTGCGCACCCCGTTCGCGATGGAGATCGCATTCAGGATCTGGTTTTACGCGCGCAAACTGGACAGCGGCTCGCTGATGCTGACGCCGCTCGCGGCCCGTCATCCGGTGGGCCAGGCGGCGCACGCCGAAGAGATCGCGCTGTCCACCAAGCCGGCCGAGCGACGGTACCCGGTGCGCATCGGCTGCTCGAAGCTCGTCACGCTCACCGAGCATCTCACCCTGCCGCCGGGCGCTTCCGTCGAGGGGCTTCCCGACCCGGTAAAGCTCGACGGCAGCGGCAAGCTCACCGCGTCGTGGCACCTCGTTGGCAGCGAGCTTGTGGTCGAGGAGACGCTCGCACTCACGAAGCGCATCTTCACACCCGAGGACTGGCCCACGCTGCGGGCCGCCCTCGATGCGTTCCGCACGCTGTCCGAGACCCCGGTTCTGATCACTACAGCCCCGCGCGGAAAGGAGCGTGCGTGATGGTGCCCCGCAGCTCGCCCCGGAGTGCAGCCCTGGCCTCGATCTTGGTGGCCGGCCTCACCGTGACGGCCGCGCTCGCGGCCGGTCCGCCCCAGACCACCGCGGCCTCCTTGCCCACCCCGACCGTCGAGCGCAAGGCGTTCGCCGCCGTGCCGGGCCCGGACGCCGAGTTCCTCGCGCTTTTGGACCGCTATACGCTCCGTGCCGACGGCGCCGTCGTGCACGAGCGCCGCTCGCGGCTGCAGGTCAACTCGTACCTTGCAATCAACCGGAAATACGGCGAGACGAAAGTGGCGTACGACCCGGCCGTGGACACGTTCGAGGTGCTGGCCAACCACACGGTGGTGCCGTCCGGCGAGGTCGTCGAGGCCCCCGGCAACGCGGTGGTCGACGACCAACCCGCGGGCGCGGAGCACGACCCGCTGTGGAGCGGCCTGCGCCGCAAGGTCATCGTCCACACCGCGCTCGAACCCGGCGCGGTGATCGAGGAGGCGTGGCGGGTCACCCGCGCAGCGAAGGCTGCACCATGGCTCGAGCTTGCCGAAGCCACCGCCTTCGAGCCGCCAGTCCGGGCGCGTGTCATCGAGGTGGACCTCCCCGCCGGCGCTCCCCTGCACTGGGAGGCCACCGGCTGGATTCACGGTGAACCGCAGCGGGAGACTGCAGCAGGTCGTGACGTCTGGCGCTGGACATTCGAGAGGCTGTCCGCGCTGCCGCCCGAGCCGGGCGCGCCGCCAGACACACCCGCGATCATTGCCAGCACGTGCCCAAACCGGGCAGCGCTGGAGCGCGATCTGGCGCAGCGAATCGGAGCCGCGAGTGACGCACCCGCCGACCTCCTCGCGGTTGTGCGCGAGGCCGACGGCAAGAACCCGGGCGACGAGATACGACTTCTCGGCGTCCTCGACGCGGTCACCGATCGACTCAACGTCGCGCCTATCGCACCATCCGAACAGCACTGGCAGCCGCGGCCGCTCGCCGAAGTGTGGAGGTCCGGGGTTGCTACCCCCCTCGAGCTCGCGGCGATCGAGGCTGCCGCGCTCAGGGCTGTCGGGTTCTCGGCCAGCGCAGCCGTGGCCTCCGGGAGCGAAGGCCGCGACCTCGACCGGTGCCCGACCTTCGCCGGCCTCGACCGAGCGCTGCTCGTCGTTGGCTGGGGCGGAGACGGCGCGAGGTTCTACGACCCGACGAAGCCCACACAGGGTGGCCCGCTGGAGGCCACGACGGACCAGCGGCGATTGCTGGTGGCATCCTCTGCCGTCCAGATGGCGGGTGGGCTCGTGTGGCCCGGAAGCAACGTGCGCACGCTCAGGGTCGTCGCCGAAGTGGCGTCCGACGGAACCATCCAGGGCACCCTCGAGTTCTCCGCGAGCGGCGCGGCGACGCCGCACGCCGCTCTGGTCAGGGACCCGGCCCGGCTGGCTCGCGAACTTGCCGGCGTTCTGCCAGAGGGAAAGGCCTCCAACGTTCGGGTCGCCGAGCTGCGCCGGAGTGGTGCGTCGCTCGCCGCCGAGGTCGAGGGGAAGCTCCCCGCGAAGGACGGCCTCGGCCTCGTGCGCTGGGCGCTTCCTGACTTCCCGGCCGGCGTCGAGAGCAAGCTCCCGCCGCCTCCCGCGCCGGGACGTGTTTCGCCGGTGACCCTTCCGGCGCCGTGCCGCCAGAGCGTTGAGGTTGTTCTGAGGCTTCCGAAAGGGTGGACGGTCGCGGCGGCTCCGGCGACCGCAAAAGCCGGCAACGACGCAGGCGAGGTGGCGATCAGCGGCGAGACGCTCCCGGATGGTCGTGTCCGGCTCATCCGCCGGATTGAACTGCGCCGGGCGATCGTCCCGGCGACCGAGGCCGCTCAGGTCCGAGCCCTCCTGACGGCGTGGCTTTCGCCTGCTGGGCGCGAGCTGATCCTCCGACCGCCAGAGGAGAAGGCCCCAGAGCAAAAGAAGTGACGGGGAGCCTTTCCGAGCAACCGGCCACGCCCAGTTCACATCTGAGGCCCTGGGAGGCATGAACGGCTCCGTTGTGCTCGGCGCGGCGATCTTCTCGATATTCCCGCTGGTGATCGTTGACCTCATCACCGTTGGATCCTGGATGGATCCCAACGCGATCCGCTGACCGATTCGTCCCTGCCGATGCGCTACGCTAGGTAGATCGCAGGAGGTGACCAGAATGTTGACGCCGAACACCCTGACCGAGAAGGCGAGGGCCGTGCAGGCCGAGATGCGGGAGCTCGCCGCGAGCGTGCCCCGCCAGCTCCTCCTCGACATGGACGCCGACCGCGTCCGTTTCCCGCGCGAGTTCCTCCAGGAGGCGGGGCGGCGCAAGCTGCTCGGCCTCCGCTTCGATCCTCGCTTCGGTGGGCGCGGGCTGCCCTGGACCGCGGAGATGGTGGCGCTGGAGGAGATCGGCGTGCTCGGGACCTCGCTCCCGTGCCTGTGGTCGCTGGTGTCGATCGTCGGCGAGGCGATTGCCGTCTTCGGCACCGAGCAGCAGAAAGAGCGCTTCCTCGCCCCCATGCTGCGCGGCGAGCTCGCCGCCGCCGAAGCGCTCACCGAACCGCGCGGCGGGTCCGACTTCTTCGCCGCCACGACCGTCGCCAGGCGCGACGGCGATGCCTTCCTCATCACCGGGCAGAAACGGTTCGTCGTGGGTGCCGAGGGCGCCGACGTAATTCTCGTCTACGGGCGGGTCGAGGGGATCGCCGATCCCAAGCAGGCCATGACGGCGTTCCTGGTCGAGCGCGGCGAGGGCGTCGAGGTGCACCACGTCTACGGCCTGATGGGCACGCGCGGCGGGGGCACCGGGAGGCTCGTGTTCAAGAACGCCCGCGTGCCGCTCGCCAACGTGCTGGGGGGAGAGGCCGGCATCGGTCGCGGCACCGAGGTCTTCCATCGCATGATGGTGCCGGAACGCCTGACCTCGGCCGGTGGCGCGGTGGGCATGGGGCGCGCCGCGATCGAGATCGCCGCGCGCTATGCGGACCGCCGGCACGCCTTCGGCGAGAAGATCCGCCGCTTCGAAGGCGTCTCCTTCAAGATCGCGGAGAGCCTCACGCTGCTCGACGCCGCCCGCGCCCTCAATCACGGCGCGGCGCGCGCTGCGGATGTGGGGGAGGACGCAGGCGTGGTACGGCGCCTCGTCTCCGAGGCCAAGAAGTTCGCGACCTCCTCGGCGTGGACCGTGATCAACCATGCGATGCAGATTCTCGGCGGCATCGGCTACACCGACATCTACCCGGTCGAACGCCTGCTCCGCGACTGCCGCCTCATCACCATCTGGACCGGCACCAACGAGATCATGGACCTCGTCATCCAGCACGAGTTCTACCGGCAGTTCCTCAAGCAACCGCCGACGGGTCGCGATGTCGAGGGCGACGCGTCGGGCGCCGGCCTCGCCGAGGAGAAGGTCTACAACGAGCCCGAGGCGTAAGGTCGGGGTCGCTGTCGGACTCCTCACTACCCCGAAGACGACCACTGCGCCACGAGGGGAGGCACCGATCCCTGCCGGGTACCTCGAGACTCTAGCCAGGAGCATCCGTGAGGGCGGCCAGATCGTCTGGTGTGTTGATGTTGCGCCAGCACCCTCGCAGGTCGGCGGGCGGCTCCAGCACCGCGACCTTCTCGTGGGCGGCGATTTGGCGGGGGGCCCGCCCTCCGGAGGCCGAGAGCGCCTCCAGCAGTCCGCGAGCCTGGGGTTCGTAGAGTGCAAACAGCGGCTCGACGCCCCGCCCGCAATCCGGCACGACGGCCCAGCGGCCCGGCGCGCGCTGTTCCGCCAGCCACTCGACCGCGGCGGGCGCCAGTTTGGGAAGGTCACACGCGGCGAAGATCCACGCACATCCCGGCGCCCATCGAAGCGCTGCGAGTATCCCCGCGAGAGGACCGTCGACTCCGGGGGGGTCGGCCAGGCGCGGCAGGTGCTCACAGCTCCTTGGAATCGCGTCGCTGCCGAGGAGCACTACCCGCTGTACGCTCGGCTCGAGGGCTTTCGCGACCGTTTCGAGGAAGGTGGTCCCGCCATGCATGAGCAACTGCTTGGGCCTGCCCATCCGCGCGCTGCCACCACCCACCAGAATGCCGCCGAGAAGCGGCACGGTGCGCCAGGCAGACGGGAGCCAGCGATCGAGCAGCTCGAGCATGCGAGCGGTTCGTCCCGCGCCCCACGACAGGACCGCAAGACAGCCCGTCAGACTTGGCGGTGGTTCAGGGCTGTGCTCGCTCGCCAGCCATACCTTCGGCAGCGGCGTGTCCTTGTGTCCTTCGACCAGGACGAGGTCGTTATGGTCAGCCAGGACGGCGAGCGCCGCCCAGAGGTCTTCGACTGCAGCGGGCCGCGCGCGCCGCAACACCTCGCCCGGACCGTGCAAAACCACCTCGGCGCCCGCCCGAAACAGGCGATCCGAGTCCTTCCCGGGGCGATCGACCTCGAGGCCGTGCGCGTCGTGCTTCAACACCGCAACGGCAAGTCCGCGCCGCTTCAACTCAGGGATGATGGCCTCGAGCAGCGTCGTCTTGCCGGCGCCACTCCAACCACAGATTGCCAGAACAGGAGAGCGTGTGTCGGGCGTTGCCCGCGCTGCCATGGTCCTGGCTTCCTCAATCCGCCCAGCGCCACGGTAGTGGAAGGCATGCCACCCGTGTACCGGCCGCGAACTCGCGCTGCCGATCCAGGTGGGCAAGTGCGTTTGCCGACGCAGCGGCGATCTCGTCGTGCGATCCCTTCCACGGCAGCGCCCTCCCATCGGCCAGGAGCTCCGCTTCTTCCTGGGGAACGACGGTGTCAGCGCCGGCCGGCACCACCGCACCGGTGAAGATGCGCGCCACCGAGCCGACCGGAAGGGGCTCCGGAGCGGCACCGGCGGGCACCACAAACGCGATCCGCAGGTGCCTCCCGGCAGCCAACTCCGCGGCGCGAGCCGCATAGCCGTCCATCGCGGCGAGATCGGACGGCGGCAGATCGGCATCGGCGTGAGCTGCCACCGCGAGCCGGCACCCCAGACCCAAGGCAAGAGGCACCTCGATTGGATGCAGCGACCTCACCCGGGACCGGAGAAGCGCCCTGGCATCATCGAGGCTCGGCATGGCCGGAGCATAGCGCAGACGACCAACGGTCTTCCCGCTCCCAGGGACGGTCGCCTCCCTTCAGCCCGGAAAGCCGCGTAGGGAAACTAGGCAAGGACGAGCTTGTGCGCGGTATTGACCAGGACCCCGGCAAGTAGCCGCTTGATCACGGGACCGAGAACCGGTGGCTGCCGAGGTACGATCCGGCCCTGCCCCCGATGATTACCGCGACGCCCAGGGCATCGCGAGTGCGGGCAGTAACCCGGTGCTGGTGATGGTCCCAGCGAGGCCCGCGATCGAGTTGACCAGGATGAACACCGCCGAGACGGCAGAGGCCGTCTTCGCTCGCGCCCACCGCATCATGATCAGGAGCGGCGTGAGGAAGCTCCCATTCTGGCACGGCCACCGGGTCGCATCGAAACCCAATCCTGGCTGCAGGCGCGGTCTAGACGTGGAGGAAGAGGTTCACCCCGTTCTTGCCGTACCCCTGCTCCGACACGAGCATGTCGAGGGCGAGGGTGGCGAGGTCATCGGCAACAGGCTCCGCCGCGGGTCGACGCTCGAGGTAGAACAGCTTGAGGTAGCTCTTGCAGGCGTCGCAGGCCTCGGCCTTCACCGCGGTAGGGTCCCCCTCGAGCGAAAAGTACGAGATGCCGGCCGTCGAACCACAGCGCGAGCACTTTACGCGTGTCAGGTACCACTGCGAGCCGCAGAGCGCGCAGGCCAGGTAGCGCAGCTTGTCGTCACCGAGCACCACGCCCGCGACCGGCGGCGAGCCACACAGCGGGCAGCCGCCCTCCGCCCGCGCAACAGTCTCGGCGGAGATCCGCGCTGCCCGGGCCACGAATTGCACCTGCAACGCCGCAGCCGCAAACGGTGCGACCGCGAGGTCGAGCCCGGCAGATTCCCCCGAGAGGATCTTCGCGCCGAGCGCCGCGAGCTCCTCTCTCCCCAGGCCAGCGAGGCGGGTGAGCCCCTCGCGGGCCGCTGCCGGCATGGGGGCGGAGGAAAGCTCGCGCACGATGAGCCGGAGCGCCTCGGTCCACTCGCCGGGATTCAAGGCCGCGGCGTCGAGCGGACGCCCGGGAGGCAATTCTCGGCCCACCGGCGCGACGGGAAGCTCGCCGGACACAACCGCCTGGGCCGCACTGAGCCGCCCGCAGAACTGAAGGTAGTCGCTCAGTGTGTGACCTTCGGCGAGCGCGTTGAATCGCGCGACGCGCCGGGCGAATAGCGCCGGCCCCGGATGCGGCCTCAGGTAGGGAATCTCACCAAGCCCTCCTCCATCGACCAGTCCTGGAGTATCGCTCACGACCTTTCCTTGGCCGTGATCTCGCGGTACCAGGCCGGATGGTGGAAGCGGGCCCAGGCCTGGGTCACCGTGCCGCGCACCATCGCGCGCACCGAGCCCCTGGTCCAGTACGCCGCGTACCAGTGGATGCCGATCCCAACGAACATGATGAACGCCGCCGTGGCGTGGAGGAGGCCGGTCACGCGACGGAACGCGGGAGAGAA
Organism: Thermoanaerobaculales bacterium; assembly: GCA_044447965.1. Taxonomy (GTDB): domain Bacteria; phylum Acidobacteriota; class Thermoanaerobaculia; order Thermoanaerobaculales; family Thermoanaerobaculaceae; genus DATIYW01. The sequence goes on from JBIOGJ010000020.1 coordinate 13,685, forward strand.
TGCGGGGGCGAACCACGGCTGCCACATGACGATGCCGGTAAGGAAGAGCACGGCGATGATCGGCACCATCGACCAGAACATGAGCTTCTGGCCGCCGTTGTACTTTTGGTTGTCAAGCGCCGGGTGCTCCTTGCGCATGTACGACCACATCTGCCGGACCCACTCGGTGTCGACCGCCAGCCAGCGATTGTCGTGCCACTCCTGGGCGGCGTACGGGTAGAAGAGGAGCACCAACGCGACTCCGGCGATCGGGTGGATGAAGCGCATGAACTGGCCCCCGCCGAAGAGGACCGAAGTCCAAAAGAAAACCGGATGGAACATCGCGAGGCCGGAGAGAAACAGGAAGATAAAGGCGATGGCGATCGCCCAGTGCGTGATCCGTTCCCTGACTCGATACCGCAGGATGAGGTCACCGTTGGTGTCCGCCATGGTCATTGCTCCTTCTTCTCGTCAGGCACCTCGAGCGGGCCGTGGCGCATGTAGTGGAGGATGCCGGCCACGAGCACCGAGAACATGGTGAGGACACCCACGCTCCGGGCGAACCCGCTTCTCCATAGGTAGAGCACCGGGCTCACCCGCGGGTCCTTCGGCAGGCCGTACGCCTCGGGCCGGTCGCCGTGCGGCAGGACGAAGAACACGTGGGTGCCATCGACACCTGGCGGGTCGTAGACCGCGGCGTGGGTGAAGCCACGTTCGTGGAGGTCGTCGAGGCGATGGTGGGCGAGCTCGAGCATGTCCTCCTTCGAGCCGAACGATAACGCCTGGGTCGGGCAGGTCTTGATACACGCGGGCTCGAGGCCGACCGCGACGCGGTCGGAGCAAAGCGTGCACTTGTAAACCCGTGAGTCCTTCCGGCGCAGGCGCGGGATGTTGAACGGGCAGCCCGAGATGCAGTAGCCGCAGCCGATGCAGTTCTCCTCCTGGAAGTCGACGATGCCGCTCGAGTACTGCACGATGGCACCTGGGGCGGGGCAGGCACGCAGGCAGCCCGGGTCGCTGCAATGCAGGCAGCCGTCCTTGAGGATGAGCCAGCGGAGGCGGCCGTCGATCTCGACCTCGGCAAACCTCATCAGGCACCAGCTCTGGTCGGACAGGTCAGGAGGGTTGGTGTACGCGCCCTGGGTGCGGCCGATGTCGTCGCGCAGGTCGTTCCACTCCATGCAGGCGGCCTGGCAGGCCTTGCAGCCGATGCAGCGCGACACGTCAATGAGCTTGCCGACCTCGAGGGTGTGACGCGCCGAAGGCGGGATGCCCATCGCCGCGGAGCGCCTCGTGATGTCGAACGATTGGCTAGCCATGGCGCCCTCCTCAAGCCTTCACGATGTTGACGAGGAACGCCTTGAACTCCGGCGTCTGGATGTTGGCGTCGCCGACGAACGGCGTCAGGGTGTTGATCAGGTACGACGGCCTCGACAAGCCCTCGAAGCCCCAGTGCAGCGGGATTCCGACCGTCTCAATCTCGCGGCCGGCGACGGACAGCGTCGGTATGCGCTTGGTCACCATCGCCTTGACCACGATCCGGCCGCGCTTCGAGCTGACCACGACGCGATCGCCGTTGGCGATTCCCTTCTTCCGCGCGAGGCTTTCCGAGATCTCCACGAACGCCTCGGGCTGGAGGATCGACGGGATGCGCGCGTGCTTGGTCCAGAAGTGGAAATGTTCGGTGAGGCGGTACGTGGTCGCGACGTAGGGGAAATCGGCCGCAGTACCGAAGCGCTCGCGGTCCCCGGAGAACACGCGCGCCGCCGGGTTCGAGACGACGCTGGGGTGCATCGGGTTGGTGTCGAGCGGGGTCTCGAACGGCTCGTAGTGCTCGGGGAACGGGCCCTCGACCATCGGCGGCGCCCACAGCCTGGCGACGCCCTCGGCGTTCATGATGAACGGGCCCATCCCCTCCTCGGGAGCGGCATCGGGCTTCATGTCGGGGATGTCCGCCCCGGCCCACTTCTTGCCGCTCCAGTACACGTAGCGCCGGTTCGGGTCCCAGGGCTTGCCGCCCGGATCCGCGGAGGCGCGGTTGTAGAGGATGCGCCGGTTCGCCGGCCACGACCACGCCCACCCCGGTGTCGCGCCCAGGCCGCTCGGGTCGGCGGGATCGCGCCGGGCCATCTGGTTGCCGGCCTGCGTCCAGGCCCCGGCGAAGATCCAGCACCCGCAGGCGGTAGAGCCGTCCGCCTGGAGCACCGCAAAGCCCGGTACCTGCTCGCCCTCGCGGGCCAGGAACGCACCCGCCGTCTTGGGGTCCGGCACATCGGTGATCGCCCAGCCGTTGTACTCGCGGGCCAGCTCCTCCGCTGAGGGCGAGCGCGGGATCTTGTACGCCCAGGTGAGCTTGAGGATCGGGTCGGGGAATGCCCCGCCCTCCTTCTGGTAGAGCGCGCGGATGCGGCCGAACAGCTCGGCGATGATCTCGGCGTCTCCCTTCGCCTCACCGGGCGGGTCGGCCCCCTTCCAGTGCCACTGCAGCCAGCGCCCGCTATTGACGAGCGATCCGTCTTCCTCGGCGAAGCATGTCGAGGGAAGGCGGAACACCTCGGTCTTGATGCTCGCGGTGTCGACGTCGTTGAACTCCCCGTGATTCTTCCAGAACATCGAGGTCTCGGTCACGAGCGGATCGATGATCACGAGATAGGCGAGCTTGGAAAGCCCGGTCATGAGCTTGGTCTTGTCGGGGAACGATCCCAACGGGTTGAACCCCTGGCACACGTACCCGTTGACCTTGCCGTGTGCCATCAGCTCGAAGACGGTGAGGACGTCATACACCTTGTCGAGCTTCGGCAGCAGCTCGTACGCCCAGTCGTTGTCCTTGGTCGCCGCCGCGCCGTACCAGGCTTTCTGGAGCGAGACGAAGAACTTGGGGTAGTTCTGCCAGTAGTTCATCTGGCCCGGCCGGAGCGGCTTCGGTGTCCGCTTGCCCAGATACGTGGCCACGTCCGGGTCGTCGTCCGTCGGCATGGTCAGATAGCCCGGCAGTTGGTGCGACAGGAGCCCGAGATCCGTCAGCCCCTGGATGTTGGAGTGTCCGCGCAGGGCGTTCATGCCGCCGCCGGGCATGCCGATGTTGCCGAGCAGAAGCTGGATGATCGCCATCGTGCGGATGTTCTGCGAGCCGACCGAGTGCTGCGTCCAGCCGAGCGCGTACAGGTTCGTCATGGTCTTCTCGGGTGGCGCCGTCGAGGCGATCGCCGCGCACACGGCGAGGAACAAATCCTTGGGCGTGCCGGTGATCTCACAGACCTTCTCGACGGTGTAGCGCTCGTAGTGCTTCTTCATGAGCTGGAAGACGCAGCGCGGGCTCTGGAGCGTGGGATCGACCTTCGCATATCCGTCCTTGTCCAGCTCGTATGCCCAGGTCGTCTTGTCGTACTTGTGAGTTTTGGCGTCGTAGCCGGAGAACAGCCCGTCGGCGAAGGCGTAATCCTCGCGGACGAGGAACGGCGCGTTGGTGTACTCGCGGACGTAGTCGTGCTGGATGGCGTCGTGCGCGAGCAGGTAGTTGATCACGCCGCCGAGGAACGCGATGTCGGTGCCGGCGCGGATCGGCGCGTAGAGGTCGGCGACCGCCGCGGTCCTGGTGTAGCGCGGGTCCACGACGACCAGCTTCGCCTTGTTCTTGACCTTCGCCTCGATGACCCACTTGAATCCGCAGGGGTGTGCTTCGGCGGGGTTCCCGCCCATCACCACGATCACGTTCGCGTTCTTGATGTCAACCCAGTTGTTCGTCATTGCGCCACGGCCAAACGAGGGGGCCAGACCGGCCACCGTTGGGCCGTGTCAAACACGTGCCTGGTTGTCGAGCGCCACACCTCCCAGGGCGCGAACCATCTTGTGCGTGAGGTACCCGGTCTCGTTCGATGATGCCGACGCGGCGAGCATGCCGAAGGTGTTCCAGCGGTTGACCGTCAGCCCCTTGTCGTTCTTCGCGATGAAGTTCTTGTCCCGGTCGTCCTTCATCAGCCGCGCGATCCGGTCGAGGGCGAACTCCCACGAAACGCGCTCGAAGTGATCGCTGCCGGGCTTCCTGTACTCCGGATACTTCAGGCGCTGGGGCGAGTGGACGAAATCGAGTAACGACGCGCCCTTGGGGCAGAGCGTACCGCGGTTGACCGGGTGGTCGGGATCGCCCTCGATGTGCACGATCTCGGTGCGCGCGTTCTTCGCGCGGTCGCCGAGGCCGTAGATGATGACGCCGCATCCCACCGCGCAGTACGGGCACGTGTTGCGGGTCTCGCTCGTGTGGGCGAGCTTGAAGGTTCGAACCTCGGCAAACGCGTCTTTTGCCGAGAACCCTAGGGCCGTTAGGCTGGTGGCTCCTACGGCGGTAGCCGAGAGCTTCATGAAGCCTCGTCTGGTGACGTCCATGCGACCCCCCTTCCGGAAACTTGAAAATAGTGTATCAACCTACGCAAGCCCCGGGAGCCGGAGAGAGCAGGCCGGCCGCAGAACCCCACATGTGAAACGCGCGTTAGTCGCAATTTCAAAACCGGTGCGTGGACGCAGCCCGGCGCGGACGCGGAGCGAGGCGTGGCGTCAGCTCACGTTGCGAGACGGGAGCCGAAGACGCACGGAGAGCTTGACCGCCTTGTTGTTTGGTTTGTTTGGTCGGGACGGCGGGATTCGAACCCGCGACCACTTGAACCCCATTCAAGTACGCTACCAGGCTGCGCCACGTCCCGACCCGGTGCTGCGGACCTCATCTGGTGCTGCGACTTCCAGGTGCTATCTGCCAGCGCTTCGAACGCGACCCCCCGGATCGGACCGGAGCCGGCCAGCGTTTCACTTCAACATTGCGACGATCGCTTCCAACTCCCGGCGGGTGCTCTTCAACGCCCGCCGCAGGCTTTCTACCTGCGCGGCCGGCTTGCTGTCAAGCTTGCGCTCGGGCTGCGCCTGCTGGCCCGCCTCCTCGGCGAGTCGCTTCTTGGCGCCGGCCACCGTGAACCGCTCTTCGTAGAGGAGCTGCTTGATGTGGAGGATGAGCTGAACGTCGGCCCTGGTGTACGTACGCTGGCCGCCCGCGCCCTTGGACGGTGTCAGCTCGGGAAACTCGGTTTCCCAATAACGCAACACGAACGGCTTGACGCCGGCGATGTCGCACACCTCGCCGATCTTGAACTCGTCCTTGTCGGGTAGCACGACTGCTTCACCCGGCATGAGCGTCCTCCTCGGGGACCAGCGTAAGCCGCAGTTGGAGGGTGAGTCGCTTACCCCCGGTCCACGCGGTCGGTACTGGGACCTCGATCTCAAGCTCCCGCACGTCGCCGATTTGCGCGAGCGCGCGCGGCACCACACGCTGAATGGCGGTCTCAAACAGCGAAGGAGGCATCTCGCTCGCTGGCGTCTGCTCCGGTATCACCTCGGTCTCCGCGGCAGCCTCCCCGGTTTCGCCACCCGCCTCCGTATCCTCGGCGAGCCCAAGGTCCATTGCGATTTCCGGCGGCGGAGTTGGCCTGGGCATCTCGAACACATCGTCGCCGAAGAAAACAGGCTCCGCGCCAGGCTGTTCGAACGGATCGTCGGGACTTGCAGCGTCCTCAATGGCCAGCCGCGGCAGGGGCCGGATGGCGACTTTATGCGTGACCTCGTCAGGTTCGGTCGCGCGTGCGGGTGGAGCTGGCGACGCCGTGGCAAATACCTCGGTGTCCCGCGGTGCGGCGGGGGCCGAGAAGTCGGCGGCAGGCGGAGCGAAGGAAAAGACCCGCGCGCCCTGTTGCGCCTCGGGCGGCGGCACCATTGTGAGCAGCGGTTTGGTTTCCTCCGCCTCACTCGCGGCAAATTCCACCGGAACCTTGAAACGGTCGCGCAGGGAACGCGCCACCAGCTTGACCACGCCCTGGAGCGTTTCCTCGAGGCCGATGCCGACGGTGGCCACCGCCTCGAAGAATGGGGCGTTGTGCTCGTTAACGAGTGCGTCGAGTTCCTCGACAGACATGACCTCGCCGAGATCGCGCTTGTTGTACTGCAACACGTGGGGAAGCTCCGCTAGATCGATCCCCTGTAGGAGCAGGTTCTGCTTGAGGTTTTCCCACGAGTCGCGGTTGGCGCGCAGCATCTCGCGCTGGGAGTCGGCAACGAAGACGACGCCGTCGGCGCCGCGCAGCACCACTTGGCGCGTGGCGTTGTAGTGCACCTGACCGGGCACGGTGTAGAGCTGCACGCGCAGCTTCATTCCGCGCAGGGTGCCGGCATCCACCGGAAGGAAATCAAAGAAGATCGTGCGATCGCCGCCGGCGGGCACGACCACCAATTCGCCCCTGGTCTCCGGCGGGTACCCCTGGTAAAGCGAGCGCAGGTTGGTCGTCTTGCCTCCAAGAGGAGGGCCGTAGTAGACGATCTTCGCGATAATCTCGCGAGCCTGCGGTCGAAATTGCACCATCACCCGCTCCGATCGCGCTTCCCCCGCATGTTAAACCTAATTGGCACTCCTGCCAACGGGAACGCCTCCCGCACTGCGTTCTCCAGGTAACGCAGGTAGGAAAAGTGCAGCGCGCCGGTGCCGCTGACGAAGAGGGCGAAGCGCGGCGGGGCGCTACCGGTCTGGGTGGCGTAGTAGAGCCGCGCCGGCCGCCTGCCCCCAGGCGGGGGCTGGCGCTCCCAGGCCGCACGCAGCACACGGTTGAGCTCGCCGGTGGTGAAGCGCTGGCGGAACGCATCGCCCACCGTCAGCGCCATCGGCAACAGGTGCGGCAGGCCGAGACCGCTGATCGCCGAGACGAACAGGAACGGCGTGTCCTTGAGGAACTTGAGGCGTTCGAGCACTCGCTTCCTGAGTTGCTCCCGCGCCTCGCGCCCGCCGGCGTCGACCAGGTCGCTCTTGTTGACCACCACCACTACGCCGCGGCCAGCCTCGTTCACGAGGCCGCCCACATGCGTGTCCTGCGCGGTCATCCCCTCGCCCGCGTCGATCAAGAGCAGGCACACTTGAGCCCGCTCGATGGCGCGGCGCGCCATCAGCACCGAGAGCACCTCGGGACCCTGGTCCGTCCGCCCCTTGCGGCGGATACCGGCGGTGTCGATGAGCCGGATCGTCCGGCCGCTGCAGGTAACCAGGGTATCCACTGCGTCCCGGGTGGTGCCGGGCACCTCCGAGACCAGCACCCGCTCCTCACCCAGGAGACGGTTCAGCAGGGAGGACTTCCCCACATTCGGCCGTCCCACGATCGCCACCGCGAGCTCGGGCTCGCCCGCGATCTCCATTTCGTCGTCGGGAGGCGGAAGGACGAGCTCGAGCTCTTCCCACAGTTCGCCCACGCCGAGCCCGTGCTCGGCGGAAACCGCGACGACAGGGAACCCCAGGCCCGCGAAGTCCACCACCCCGTGAGCCGCGTCCCCCCGGTCGGCCTTGTTCACCGCCAGCACCACCGGACGGCCGGTGCGATGCAGGCTCTGCGCGATCTCGCTGTCCGCCGGGGTCAGCCCTTGCGAGCCGTCTACTACCAGCACCACCGCGTCGGCGCCATCGACCGCGGCAAGCGCCTGGCCGCGCACCATCGCCGGGATCTGCTCGGCAGAATCCGGCTCGAAGCCGCCGGTGTCAACGAGTACCACGGTGCCACCGTTCGGCCGCACGGCGTCGGCCGCGACGCGATCGCGGGTCATGCCCGGGAGGTTGTGGGTGATGGCGCGGCGGGTGTGCATGAGCCGGTTGAACAGCGTGGATTTGCCCACGTTTGGTCGGCCGACGATGGCGATGGTGGGAGGCATGGCTACGAAGGTCCGTGGCCCGCCGTCCGTCGCCCGTTGTTCAACACGACATCGACGGGGATGTAGGGTCCGCGACAAGCAACTCGAATGAAACCGTCGGAGTCGGAGACGCAGCGAGGCAGATCCAGATGCCGATCCGAGCGACCGCATGCGGGCGCGCACGCGACCTGGAAACCGCTGTTGGGCTGCATCCTCGACCTCCGCCGCGTGCGAATGTACCATTTGTCGTGAGTCGCCGGGATGAAGAGACAATTCGCGACGTGCTCGTCCACGAAAAGCGCGGGGGACCATCCATGACCGGCACAGCAGGCCCGGGCAAGCCCTCCAACTGGCGCGAGATCGCGCTGCTTGCGGTGGCAGCGGTGGCGATCGGCTGGACTTTCGCCCACCCCAGTCGGCCAGCGCCCGGGCTCGGTGTGGCACCGACGCCGCTACCCGCCCGCCTCGATCCGGGGTTCCTCACCGATCTTGAACGCCTCGCGCCTCGAATCCCGGCCGGTGCAGCGGTAGGGCTCGCCGTACCCGAGGGGGCGACTCGGGTGTCCTCGTGGTACTGGACGATGGCGGCGTTCTCGTTCCCAGCCCAGGTGTGGCGTCCCATCGAACGGAGGGGCCCGGGATACCAATGGGCGCTCGCGCCCCGCGAGCTTGCCGTGACCGCCCCATGGCGTCGGGAGGCGTGCGGTCGAGGCTGGTGCCTGTGGCGGCCGTAACTCCCGTGCTGGCGTGGATCGTAGGCCTCGCCGCATCGGCGCAGCTTTTCGGACGGTTGCGCGCCGCCGATCCGGGCAGCTCGCGCGGAGCGCGGCTCGCGGAGTCGCTCGTCGCAGGCTGGGTGATTGGCGGCGCTACGATGCTCGTTCTCGCGGCCTGCGGGTCGCCGCTTGGCCCGGCTGCGGCGATGGCGCCGTTGGCCATCGCGCTTGCGGTCGAACTGCTGCGGCGCCGGGGCCGCCGCTCGATCACCGCCGTGGCCGCTCCCAGAGCCGCGACACTCACGTGGCCCTCCGTCGCTCTCCTTTGTGTGGCCGGGCTGCGCCTCGCGGCCCACCTCACACGCTGGCCCTGGGACCATCCGTGGAGCTGGGATCACTACGCGGTATGGGGCCTGAAGGCCCGCTTCCTGGTCGAGCCCCGCGGCCTGTGGCACTACCTCTCGGTCGCGTCGGCGTACCCCTTCTCTCACGGCGAATACCCCCAGCTCCTGCCCGCCCACCTCGCCTCGGTCTCATGGCCGGCGGGGGATGGAAGGTTCGGCGCGGTTCCTGATGCGGTGCTCGCGCTGGCCGCGCTGGTGGTTCTATTCGAGCTATGGCGGCGCTGGCTCGGTTCCCTGGCCGCCTCGGCGTTGATACTGCTCCTCGTTTGGCCGGCCGAACTGTGGGCCGGGCACCTCGTGGGTCTCGCCGACCGGCCGATCGCGCTGCTCGCAGGTATCGCCGCCAGTCTCGCGCTGTCCGGTCCCAGTCGGTCCGACCTACCGCTGTTCGCCACGGCACTCGCCGGCATGGGCTTGCTCAAGAACGAGGGCCTACCCTTTGCTTTGCTGCTGGCTACGGCCGTGCTCGTGCGAGCGCGTTGCCAGTTCGCCGCCGCCGCTGCGGTTGCCTGCGGGCTCGCCCCCGTTCTCGCCTGGCACGGCCTCGTATGGGGCGTTGGTCTCGGTAGCGACCGCTTGGTGGGCTTCACGGTTCCCGCCGATCCTGCCTCCGCGTGGCTCCGGTTCGTGCGCGCCCTGGCTGGATTTCTGGCCGCGCCCGACCTGCTCGTCCTCGCGCTTGCCATGGTGATCGGCGGGCTCGCCGCCTTGATCGTCCGCGGCTCTCGCATCGTTGCCGTGGCGGTTGTCGCGCAGGGGCTCTTGGTGGCCGTGATTACGGTGTACGGCCCCTACGACCTCGGCTGGCAACTCTCGACGTCGCTTCCGCGCCTGGTCGTGGGTCTCATTCCCGCCGCGCTCGCTTGCCTCGCCGGCTCCCTGGCCAATCACGAAATGGGGAGACCCCGGTTTGCGGTGCCATGACCGCGCCGCGCGCGCTCACCCCGAGGCTGCGCCGAGGCACGCACAGCGGAAGGCGCGGAAGATCGCCACGTGCGGCTCCTGGGTAAGGTTCTCGGGATGCCACTGCACCCCTAGCACGAAGCGATCGCCCGCCGCGGGCTCGATCGCTTCGATCACTCCGTCCGGGGCGATTGCCGCTGCTACGAGTCCCGCACCGAGACGCGCGAGCCCCTGGTGGTGCCGCGAGTTCACCGGAACACGCTCGCCCGCGAGAGGTAAGAAGCGCGCCGCCGGGTCAACCCTCACCTCGTGAGTGAGGAAGTCCTTTGGGTCCGTAATCCGGTGCCCTGGCTTTCCGGCGCACTCGAGGTCCTGAATGAGCGTGCCGCCGCAGGCGACGTTGAGGAGCTGGCAGCCGTAACAGATGGCCAGCACCGGCCGGCGCTCGCGTGCCGCGCGTTCGAGCAGGGCGAGGTCGAGGGCGTCGCGCTCCGGGCGCAGGTGCAGCTCGACCCCTGCCTGCGCGATCTCACCGTAGCGCCACGGCTCCACGTCCGGACCGCCGGTGAGCAGCAAGCCGGCGATCGCGTTTTCGCGCGCCAGCACGGACGAGGCCGTTGCCGGCGTCACCGAGACCAGCTCGCCCGCCTCGCCGCCAGCGAGCGCCCAGGCGGTACCGAAGCGTTCGACCTCGAACGGCCGGTCATCCGAATGGACCAGCAAGACGCGCACGCCCGGATTCTACCCGCCGCCGCGCCGTTCCCTCAGCCGCCCCCAATCGAGTCGGCGGCCGTCACGAGGTAGCGCGTCGCGATCAGCTCGGCGGCGACCGCCACGGCGCGGCGTACGGGATCCGACAGGCCGGGGGAGATCTCCTCAGGGAGCGGACCCGTTTGACAGCAGAGCACCCTCACCTCGATGCTCCCCTCATCGGCGAGCTCGCGGAGCAGGTTGCTGGTGGGGAGCTGGTGGAATGAGAAATCGTCTTGCTTGGTGGCGGGGAGCTCCATCGGATCGAGGTCGAACACCTCGCCCGGCGTGCGGCCCCGATCCACGGCGTCAACGATGAGGATACGTTCGGGCCGCACCGAAGAGAGCGACACCGTAAATAGGAGCGTGCGCACGCCGGTGCCCGCGTCGAGGAGGTACACGTCGGCGGGGATCTCAAAGTGCTGCTCGAGGTAGTCGATGACCGCGCTGCCGAAACCGTCGTCCCCGAACAGGACGTTGCCGCAGCCGAGGATCAACGTGCGGGCGCGACAGAACGCAGGCAACGCCTCCCTGCTCGCCTCCTCCACCGACACCTCCCGGCGATCGTCAGCCAAGTGTAATCGACTAGGCACGGCTAGTTCGCAAGCGAGTCGATGAGCCTCCCTTCGACGTCGAAGATGTCGAGCTTCACGGCAAACCTGCCGTCCAGCCGGTGCGTCGCGCAGGAGAAGCAGGGGTCGTAGGCGCGAATCGCCATCTCCACCCGGTTGAGGATGCCCTGATCGTAGGCGCCGCCCTTGATGACGCTCTTCGCGGCCTTGGTGACCGACATGTTGATCGGCGCGTTGTTGTGGGTGGTGCCCACGATGAGGTTGACGTTGGTGAGCATGCCGTTGGAGTCGGTGGTGTAGTCGTGGATCAAGGTGCCGCGTGGGGCCTCCACGCATCCCACCCCGCGTGCGGCGCGCGGCGTCACCTTGACGCGCGTCTCGGGGCTGGTGATCTCCGGGTCGGCAAGCAGGCGCACGGCGTTCTCGGCGCTGTAAAGCAGCTCGATCAGGCGCGCCCAATGGTAAAGCAGGGTGAGCTGGGCGGGACGCCCGAACAGACGCCGGAACTCCTCGAGCTCGGCCTGCGCGAGCGGCGTGTCAATGTGATCGCACACGTTGATCCGGGCCAGGGTGTTAGTACGGTAGATCCCGCTCGGGTGATCGAGGTCCATCGAGAACGAACCCCACTTCTTCGCGTAGGGGAACTTGAGGTAGGTCCAAGGCTCGACGTGTTCCGCGATGAAGTCCGTGTAGCGCTCGGCCGGAAACTCCTCGAACGTGCCGTCAGGCGCCATCAGGCGTAGGAGACCGTCGTAAGCGTTGAGGGCGCCGTCCTTGGTCACCGTGCCGAGGAACCCGGTGTTGATCACCCCCAACGACTTCACCACATCGAGGTACTTGGGGAAGATGCTCTCCTTCGCGAAGGCGATGGTGAACTTCGCGAGTTCGAGCGCCTCGGCCGCCACCGGTTGGAGTTGGTCGCGCTCCTCGCCGCTCAGAGGCTTGGAGAATCCGCCCGGCACGGCGGCCTGCGGGTGGATCGGCTTGCCCGCGAGAACCTCGAGCATCTTGGCGCAGGCGTGACGGACCCGCACCACGCGCCTGGCGAGCTCGGGGGCCGCCTGGACGATGCCGAGGACGTTGCGCACCCCGTAGTCCGCGTCCGGCCCGAGGACGAAGTCGGCGCCGGCGAGAAAGTAGAAGTGGAGGATGTGCTCCTCCATGTACGCAATGCTGTTGCACAGCTCGCGCAGCTTGCGCCCGGCCGGCGGCGGAGTGACGCCGAAGACCGCATCGCACGCCTTGGCCGCAGCGAGGTGGTGCGACCACGGGCACACGCCGCAGATGCGAGGCGTGATGCGTGGCATGTCCTCGACCGGGCGGCCGATGCAGAAGCGCTCGAAACCGCGCAGTTCGATGACGTTAACGCGCGCGGTATCGACATCACCGGCGTCGTTGAGTTGGATGGTGACTTTCGCGTGTCCCTCAATGCGGGTGACGGGTTGAATGACGAGCGTCTTAGCCATGGCTCACCTCCTCGGAGCGGGCCGCAGGCGCCCGGCGCCGCAGAAACGGTTGAAGGTCGGGGCTCGGTCGGAAATCTCCTTGGGGTCGAGACCGATCGTGGAGAGTGCCCCCATCATGTCGACCATCGGGTTGGCGGTCTCGGAGAGCGGCCCGAAGCACCCCTCGCACGGCATGTAGGCCCGGATGCACCGGGGCGTGCCTTGCCCGCCGCCGCACCCCGAGCGCGTGGCCGGTCCGAGGCAGAGGAAGCCCTGCTCCATCAGGCAACGCATCTCCGACAGCGGGCGGCCCGGGGTGAAGTCAGGCCCTTCCAGGCGGCGCTTGAGCGTCGACGCGGCCTTCTTCTCCCGGATAGTCGGACACTCGTCGCACACGCTCTTGGTCGGCAGCTCGATCGGCTTGCCTTCCAGCAGCGCCATGAGCGCACCCGCCACCATCTCGGGAGTGGTGGGACAGCCGGGCAGCTTGAGGTCTACCGGCACGACATCGCTCACCGGGTAGACGCGATCGGTCAGGTGTGGGATGTCCGTGGAGGGAATGCCGTCGTTATCGGTCGAGACGCTGCCGTGGTAGACCTTCTCGAGCAGCTCGCCGGTTGCGTACAGATTGGCGAGCGCAGGGATGCCCCCAGAGCACGCACACGACCCCATCGCAATCAGGATCTTGCACTTCCGGCGCATCTCCTCGGCCAGCTTCCGGTTCTCCTCGTTGCGGATGCCGCCGGTGACGATGCCTATGTCGGCTTCCGGGACCTCCATCTCGGTACCCTCTCCGGTCTGGCCGTAGAGCTTGTGGTCCATCAGCACCGGCATGTGCACGATATCGACCTGCTTGAGCACCTCAAGCAGCGGCTCGCCAATGTCGAGGATCGTGACCTCGCATCCACCGCAGATGGCGAACCATTCCTCAGCAAGTCTTACCCCCATACCACACCTCCTTTCCCGGCCTTGCGGCCGTCGCGTCGCGGTTTGGTGTCCTCCCGGCCCTGCCTCATATCCGCGTCCTCCTCACGTCCGGTATGGGCTGGGGCCGAGCTTCCTCAACTGCTCGGTCATCTCGGTGATCACCTGGGCGAAGCGCGGCCCCTCCGAGGCCGACACCCACTCCAGGCGAAAGCGCTCCGGCTCCAAGCCGAAGTCCTCCAGCATCAAAGTGATGGCATCCGCGCGAGACTTCGCACGCAGGTTTCCCTCGAGGTAATGGCAGTCCCCAGGGTGGCAGCCGCAAATGAGGACACCGTCCGCGCCCCCGGTGAGTGCGTCCACCACGAGGTTCGGGTGCACCATCCCGCTGCACTGCACCCGGATGATGCGCAGGTTGGACGGGTACTGCAGGCGTGACGTCCCCGCCAGGTCGGCTCCCGCGTACGAGCACCAGTAGCAGCAGAAGGCGATGAGAACGGGCTCATGCGGCTGGCTCATCGCGCTCATCGCCGCCTCACGCCGTCCCCTGCAGCGCCGTCTTGACCATGGCGGAGAGTTGCTCGGGGCGGAAATGCCACACGAAAATCGCCTTCTTCGGGCAGGTGGCCTGGCACGTGCCGCACCCCTTGCACACCGCATCGTCGACCCGCACGCGTTTCTTGGTCTGGCCGTTGGCCGTGTACTCGACGAGCGTGATGGCGTGGAACGGACAGGGGTCGACGCAGTAGGCGCAGCCGTCGCAGTTCTCCTCGACCACGTGCGAGTGGGTCGCTTCGAGATCGATGTGGTCCTTGGAGAGGATCGCGGCGGCCCGCGCCGACGCGGCGGCGGCCTGCACGATCGTCTCCTCGATCGACTTCGCCGAATGGGCGAGCCCGGCGACGTAAACGCCGTCGGTGGCGAAATCCACCGGGCGCAGCTTCAGGTGGGCTTCGAGGAAGAAGCCGTCCTGGTTGAGCGGGACCTTGAGGAGCTGCGCGGTTGCCTTGTTCTCCTCGTAGGGGACCGTCCCCGCCGAGAGCACGACCAGGCCCGCGTCGATGGCAAGATCCTGCTTGAGCTGCGGGTCGTGGACCGTGACGACGAGGCCGCCCTCGCCACGGGTCACGACCGGCTTGGCGTCGTCCTCGTGACGCAGGAAGACGACCCCTTGCGCTCGCGCCTTGGTGTAGAAGCTCTCCCGGAACCCGTAGGTGCGGATGTCCCGGTAGAGCACGTAGACGCTGGTGCGCCCAGAGAGCTGCTTGATCCTCAGGGCGTTCTTGACCGCCTCGGCGCAGCAGACGCGCGAGCAGTAGGGATGCTCCGCATCGCGGGAGCCGACGCACTGGATCATGACCACCGAGGACGGCAGCCATCCGCCTCCACGCGTGACGAGGCGTTCCTCCAGCTCGAGTTGGGTCACGACCCGGTCGTCCTCGCCGTAGAGGTGCTCCTTGGGCTTGTACTCGCGGGCTCCGGTGGCGACGACGACGACGCCGTGCTCGACTCGCTCGACAGCCCCATCGTAGGCGATCGTGGTCGTGAAACTACCCACCGACCCCTCCACCTTCTCGACGGAGGCCCCGGTGAATACCCTGATGCTCGCGCTCCCGCGCACCCGGTCGATGAGGCGGCGCAGGGCCGCCTGTGGATCGTCGCCGTTGAAGAGATAGCGGATGCGGGTGAGGTTGCCGCCGAGCTGCGCCTCTTTCTCGACGAGTGAGACGTCGAAGCCCTGGTCGGCAAAATCGAGCGCCGAGGTCATGCCGGCGAGGCCGCCGCCGATCACGAGCGCGGACCTCCTGACCGGGGCCTCCCCGCCTTGCAGCGGCTCGAGCAGCCGCGCCTTGGCGAGCGCCATGCGAACCAGGTCCTTCGCCTTGCGCGTCGCCCGCTCGGGCTCAGAGGAGTGCACCCAGGAGCACTGGTCACGGATGTTCGCCATCTCGAACAGGTAGGGGTTGAGGCCGGCCTCGCGGCAGGTGTTGCGGAAGAGCGGCTCGTGCGTGCGCGGCGAGCAGGAGGCCACCACCACCCGGTTCAAGCCGTGCTCGCGGATTTTCCCCTTGATCCGCTCCTGCGTGTCGGTCGAGCAGGTGTACAGATTCGTCTCAGCGTGGACGACGTTGGGCAGGCTGCGCGCATACTCCGCGACGCTCGCCACGTCCACGACGCCGGCGATGTTGGTGCCGCAGTGACAGACGAAGACCCCCACCCGCGGCCCCTGTCCCGTCACGTCCAGCTCCGGCGGGTAGACGCTCGGCGTGACGAGAGTGCCGCGGACGTCGCGTAGCAGGTTGAGGACTTTGGAGGCCGCCCCGGACGCCTGCATCACGGTCTCCGGGATGTCCTTGGGCTCGGTGAACGGGCCGCAGGCGAAGATGCCGTCGCGCGAGGACTCGACCGGCTCGAAGGTCGAGGTCTTGCAGAAGCCGAACTCGTTCAGCGCGATCCCGAATGTGCTCGCGATGTCCTGCACGTTACGGGGCGGCAACAGGCCGGTGGACAGGACGACGAGGTCGTACTCCCGCTCGGTCTTTGTGTCGTCCTCGGTCAGGTACTTGATGACGACGCTCCCCGCCGTGGCGCCCGCCTCGATGATCGGCGGTCGGCACCGGATGTATCGCACCCCTTGGGCGAGCGCTCGCTGGTAGTACGCCTCGAACCCCTTGCCGAAAGCACGGGCGTCCATGAAGAAGATGTCGGTTTCGAGCGCGCTGCCGCTGTGCTCCTTCGCAATCAGGGCCTCCTTGGTGGCGTACATGCAGCAGACCGAGGAGCACCAGTCGCGCTCGGCGTCACGCGAGCCCACGCACTGGATGAAGGCGATCCTCGTGGGCGGCTTGTGATCCGAAGGCCGGACGACGTGGCCGGAGAACGGCCCGGAAGCGGAGAGGATCCGTTCGAACTCGGCCGCGGTGATGACGTTGGGAAGCCGGCCGTAGCCGAGGTCTGGCTTGAGGCGGGCGTCGAAGAGGTCGTAGCCCGGCGCGAGGACGATCGCCCCCACCTGCAGCTCGACGGTTCGATCCACGTCGTCGAACTTGATCGCCTTGACGCCGCAGACCTGTTCGCATACGCCGCAGACGCCGTGCTGGAGGTGGACGCAGGTCGCCGGGTCGATGGCCGGACGGCTCGGCACCATCTGCGGATACATGATCGAGATCGCGGGCCGGTTGCTGAGTCCGCGGTTGAACTCAGACGCAATCGGGATGGGCGCGGCGGCGCTCATGGCGGGGGAGACCAGCCGCTCGGTCGGGCAGACGAAGTCGCAGGCGCGACACGTCCAGCACGCCTCGTTGTGCTTGCCGTAGGGCGGTTCGACCCGGCGCCGCGGACCGCGGCCCGAGAAGCCGACCGCGGCGCGCCCCATTCGCTCCTCGCACATTCGCACGCACAGCCCGCAGTCGATGCAGTCGTCGTCCTTCTTCGCGATGCGCGTGTCGGTCACGCCGAGCGACGCTGCCACCTGGCGGACCGCCGGGGCCTCGGGGCAACGGGCGAGGAGAAGCTCGGCGACGATCCGGCGCGCGCTTGCGATCCGCGGCGTGTCGGTCCTCACGACCAACCCCTCGAGCGCGGGGGACTGGCACGACGCCTGGACCGAGGTAGCCCTGCCCGGGACGTCGACCTCGACAAGACACAGGCGACAGGCGCCGTACGGCAAGAGCGCCTTGTGGTGGCAGAGGGTGGGGACCTTGATCCCGAGGCCCTCGGCCGCCTCGAGCAGCGAGGTCCCCTCGGGGACCTGAACCGCCTGGCCGTTGATGGTCAGCGCGATCACGACGGCCTCTGCGCGCGCGCCTCTTCAGCGCGTCGCGCTCGCCACTCCGCTACGGGCACCGGCTCGGGCAGCGTGACCAGCTCCTCGGCTTCCCGGCCCGAGACCTTGCGCACGGCCGCGACCTTGGGCGGGCAGACCTCCAGGCACTGGCCGCACTTGGTGCACTTGGCCTGGTCGACCACATGCACGTGCTTGGCCGATCCCCGGATCGCCTCGCTCGTGCAGGCCTTCAGGCAGAGCTGACAGCCGGGACAGAGGTCCGGGTCGATCGTGTACTTGACGAGGCTCTTGCACGCGAGCGCCGGACAGCGCCGCTCGCGGATGTGGGCCTCGTACTCGTCGCGGAAGTAGCGCAGCGTCGAGAGAACCGGGTTGGGCAGCGTCTGGCCCAATCCGCACATCGAGGCGTCCTTCACGGCCGCCCCCAGCTCTTCGAGGAACTCGATGTCGCCCTCTCGCCCGGCGCCGCCGGTGATCCGCGTCAGCACCTCGAGCAGCGCCGCGCTCCCTTCGCGGCACGACGAGCACTTCCCGCACGACTCGTCGTTGGTGAACTGGAGGAAGTACTTGGCGATGTCCACCACGCAGGTGTCTTCATCGAGCACGATCATCCCGCCGGAGCCCATGATCGAGCCCGCCTGCTGCAGGCTCTCGTAGTCGATCGGCAGGTCCACCAAGCTGGCCGGGATGCACCCGCCGGACGGCCCGCCGGTCTGGATCGCCTTGAGTTTTCTGCCCTGCGGGATGCCACCGCCGATGTCGTACACGATCTCGCGCAGCGTGAGGCCCATCGGGACCTCGATCAGCCCGGTGTTGGTGATCTTGCCGACCAGGGAGAAGATCTTCGTCCCCTTGCCGGTGGCGGTGCCGACGCGCGCATACGCCTCGGCCCCGCGCACGATGATGACCGGCACGTTCGCGAGCGTCTCGACGTTGTTGATGACGGTGGGCTGGCCCCAGAGGCCCGACTGCACCGGGAACGGGGGCCGCTGGCGCGGTTCCGGGATCGCTCCCTCGATCGAGCGCAGCAGTGACGTCTCCTCGCCGCATACGAAGGCGCCCGAACCCTCGCGGATCTCGATCTCGAAGGCGAAGCTCGAGCCGAGGATGCCCGGCCCAAGCAGGCCGTTCGCGCGGGCCTGCTCGATCGCTGTCCCCAGCCGGCGGAGCGCGAGCGGGTACTCGGAGCGGACGTAGACGTACCCCTTGGCGGCGCCGATCGCGTACGCCGCGATCGTCATGCCCTCGACCACCGCGTGCGGATCGGACTCGAGCAGGCTGCGATCCATGTACGCGCCGGGGTCGCCCTCGTCGCAGTTGCCGACGATGTATCGGGGCGTCCGCGCCTCGGCTGCGCAGGCCTTCCACTTCCGGCCGGTCGGGAAACCGGCGCCGCCACGCCCGCGGAGGCCTGCGGCGGTAATCTCCTCAACGACGTCCGAAGGCGTCATCCCGACGACGACCTTCTCGAGCGCCGCATATCCGCCGCGCCCGATGTAGTCCTCGATCCTCTCTGGGTTGATCTGGCCCGCGTTGCGAAGAACGACGGGCGTCTGCTTCCGGAAGAACGGGATCTCGGTGTCGAGCACGTGCTGCTGTGCGACACGACCGTCGCGGACGTGCTCGGCGAAGACCTCTGCCGCCTTGGCCCCGTCGAGGTGCGCGTAGAGCACCGGAGAGACGCCGCGGATCTCGACGGTGCTGGTCGGCTCGGCGGAGCAGAGCCCGGCGCAGCCGGTGGTCACGATCTGCACGTCCGTGCGCCCGCTCTTCGCGAGCTCGGCGCAGAAGGCGTCATGCACGGACTTCGCCCCGGCCGCCAGACCGCAGGTGCCCATGTGCACGACGACCCGCGCCCGGTAGCTCGTGCCCTCGAGGCTGAGGCCCTTCCTCGCGTCCTCGCGCAGCCTGCCGAGCGCTTGCACAGTGAGCTGGGGCACGTCAGGCCGCCTCACTCTTGCGGTACCGGTCGACGATCTTCGGGATGTCCTTGGCCGCAAGTTTCCCGTAGACCTCGCTCCCGATCGCCACCGCCGGGGCAAGGCCGCAGCAACCGATGCAGCGCACCGCCTTGAGGGTGAAGAGCCGGTCGCGAGTGGTCTCGTCCACGCCGATCTCGAGGACGTCCATGAACTTCTCCATCAGCCGCTCGGAGCCCCGCACGTAGCACGTCGTCCCCATGCAGACGCTGATTGTGTGTTTGCCGCGTGGCGTGAGGCTGAAGGCACCGTAGAACGTCGCGACGCGGTAAAGGTGGGTGAGCGGGACGCCGGTCTCCTGTGACACGAAACGCAGGACGTCCTCCGGGAAATAGTTGAAGCGGGCGTTGATCTCCTGGAGGATCGGCATGAACGGACCCTCTCGCCCCTTCCAGCGCGCCAGGATTGCCTCGACTTCTTGCCGGGCTTCGGGTGCGAGGTCGACGGGCGCGCGCTGCTCCGCGGGGATCGGCTGCACGCGGTAGCGTACGGGGCAACTCGCCACACAGCTCCCGCAGCCGGTGCATTTGTCCTCGTCGATGTAGCGGGCTCGCTTCTTGACCGTGACGCTGAAGTTCCCCGGGCCCCCTTCGATGTGCTCCACCTCCGCGAGGGTGAGCAGCTCGATGTCCTTGTGCCGGCTCAGGTCCGCGAGTCGCGGGGCCATTGTGCACATGGCACAGTCGTTGGTCGGGAAGGTCTTGTCGAGCTGCGCCATCACCCCGCCGACGCCAGCCTTCTGCTCGACCAGGAACACCTTGATCCCCGCGGCAGCGAGGTCGAGCGCCGCTTGCATGCCGCCGATCCCCCCGCCGACGACGAGCGCCGCCCCGACCTTCTGCGCGCGGGCGACGTCACTCATGCGCGCACGGGCGCGAGGCCCGCCTCCATTGGTACTTCCTCTCTCGCCCTCTCACGGACTGCCTGGAAGTACAGGGCAAGAGGCCGATCGATCATGTGCGCCCACTCGCCGAACGGCACCTCCACCACGACCATCGGCACGAGGATGACGAGGTGGGCGGCGTAGGCGTAGTGAGCGGTCAGCGCCATCCCGAGCAGCCGGAGGACGTGAATCGCGATCCCGCTCACAGCCGTGAGCCACAGCAGCAGTGGAAGCGTGACCGGTCCTTCCTTCCGCGCGGTCCCGTGCCGCCGGCGGATGCGCCGGAGGATCACGTCGGTCGTGCCCCAGAGGATGAACGCGGTGGCCAAGTAGCCCAGCCACCTCTGTGGGTGATACAGGGGGTAGATCTTGTCGGTCTGGAACCGGCCCAGGAACGCCACGGTCAGGACGAACATGAGCACCGTGCCGAGCGCCATCAGCCAGTGTTTGAGCCACCGCCGCGGGACCGCCTCGGCGCTCCCCGCGTAGAGCCACCAGCCGACCACCGGCGCGCCGCGCGCCTCCGACGGGCACTTCCGCAACTGGCGGTGGGTAAGCATGTGAACCATCAGCGTCCGGGCTTCGGCGAGGAGGTGGCGCGGCGCCGGTCGTGTCCGGCCCATGGTGAGCCGATACATCCGCCAGACATGGGTGACGAGGACGATCGCCGGCAGCGCGTAGACGAGCCACGTGAAGTAAAGGATCTTCGGGAACATGTGGCCGATGCCCATGGGGGTCGCGACGAAGTCCGGAACTGACAGCCCCACCCAACGGAGGTGGTATGCGACCACCAGTGCGAGCACGACAGCCCCCACTGCCAGGAGCGACCCTAAGTGCCACGCCCGGGAGCGGAGGATTCTGGCGGATAGCCCGGTCCAGTCGTACTCCCCTGTCAGGTAGCGACGCAGCGTCCGCATCGACGCCGCCGGGTCCGCCTGGCGCGGGCATTTGAGGGAGCAGTCCCCACAATCGTGACACAGCCACGGCTCCAGGCCCGCGACGACGGCCTCGCGGAGTCCGAGGACGACGTGGCGGATGGGCTTGCGCGGGAACGTCACATCGCCGAGCGCCAACTCGCAGGCGACCGAGCAGCCGCCACAGTTGAGGCAGCTCGTGTCGAACTTCCCCAGGCGTTGAACCTCGCTGAGCAGAGAGGAGTCGACCCGCAACGGGGACCGCGCTGCAACGCCCGCCTCCAGGCGTGCGGACGCCATCACCTGACACGAGGCGGCGTCTAGCGGCGCAGTCACGGCCCCGCGCTGGTCGCTCGACGTACCCGCAGCGTCGTCCCGCCCCATTGCGGCGTCCCCCCAGCCACCCCGGCGGTTGGCATCCGGCCGATCCCTCCCGATACCCACCACACACAGGAAAGACCGAACAAAACGCCTGATCGAAACCTGAGACTACTCCCCCCCGACAGGTGACCCAGTTATCAGAATCAACCTGCGGTACGGCGTTGTCAAGGGGGTGTCACGTTAAGTAAACAGAGATTGCGTTTAAATATCATGGCACGTCGTCAAAGACCGGTACTCGCGGTTATGGCTTCAGGACAAGCCGGAGCGGGCGAGGCACGCGTGGCGCGAAGCCGGAAGGATTGCGAGGTGCGGCTCTAGATCGGTGTTCTCCTTGTGCCACGGCATGGCCGCCGGCCCGAACCGCGTCCCATCAGTCGGCCCGATCGCATCGACGACCTCGTCGGAAACCGCTGCAATCACCACCAAGCCGGCGCGCGCCCAAGCGGCGCCGAGCCGTTCGACTTCGAAACGCTGCTCCTGCGAATGCACAGGCAATGCGCGCGCGCCGTGATTCTCGTGCTGCGACTCCCAGCGTTCTTCGTGGGCCAATCCCCACTCCAGGCGGGTCAGACGCCGAGCACGATCACGATCAGCCCCGAGCCGGCGATCACCGCCCCCGCGAGCGCGTGCGACCAGCGCTCGAACGCCGCGAGGGGGAGCCGCTTCACGCCGGAGAGCGCGAGGGAGACCAACGTCAGCATGGTCGCGATCGTGATCACCGAGAAGACCACGGCGGTGAGCGCGGCGGTCTCCCAGCGCCCACGGCTTGCCGGCAACACGAACAGCGGTATCAGCGGCTCGCACGGTCCCAGCACGAAGATCGTAAAGAGTGCCCAGAACGTCGTGCGGGAGCGGTCGACTCCCGCGTGCTCGTGGCGTTGCTCGCCTTGCGTGTGGAGATGGACATGCCCATGATGGACGTGCGGCACGAGTCCGGTCCGCTGCCGCACCGCGTGGCGCACGCCCCAGACGGCGTACGCGAGGCCGAATGCCACGAGTGCCCAGGCGGCGAGGCCGCCGCGAGCGTTCTCGGCAGCGGTGAGGTGGGCAACTCCGAATCCAAGCGCCAATCCGACGACACCGAGCACAACCGACGAACCGACGTGCCCCAGGCCGCACAGGAACGTCACCACCAAGGTCCGCCGCTGGCTCCACCCTCGTGCCTGGGCGAGCATCACGAACGGCAGGGTGTGATCCGGCCCCAGCACGGTATGCGTCAGCGCGATCGCCGCCGCCGCGATGAGGAGGTCGAGCGAAAAGGCGTCCATCAGCAGATCCGCGGCAGCTCGGCGCCAGCCAGGAGATCGAGCGGCCGCTCGGTGCCGTACGGTGTGCGCAGCGCCACCGGCCCGGCATGCGGCGAACGCGCCTCGACCCGGCCGATCCGCGCGGCCCCGTTGCCCAACGTATGCGCGGCAAGCGCCGCGAGCGCCCGCTCGCCGTCGTGCTCTGCCACCCACACGAGCGCCCGTCCCTCGCACGCGACGTAGAGCGGATCGAGGCCCAACAGCTCGCACACCGCCCGCACCTGCGGCCGGACCGGGATCGCCGCGCCTTCGAGCACGATGCGGCTCCCCGATCTCGACGCCACCTCGTGGCAGGTGGTGGCGACGCCACCGCGAGTGGGATCGTGGAGCGCGTGCACGTCGGCGCCGGAGGCGAGCAGCGCATTCACCAACGAGGCGAGCGGCGCGCAATCGGAGGCGAGCCCTTCTCCGCCGATCTGGTGCCGGCATGCCATCACGGTCGCGCCATGGTCGCCGATCGGACCGGAGACGAGTACCGCGTCGCCCGCCGTGACACGGTGATCGCCAAGGTCGCGGCCGGGCGGCACCACGCCCAGACCCGAGGTGACCACGTACGCGCGGTCGCCCTTGCCGCGCGGCACCACCTTGGTGTCTCCGGCGACGATCGCCACGCCCGCCTCTTTCGCCGCGCGCGCGGCGCCGCGCACGAAGGTGCGCAGCAGCTCGACCTCGAGACCCTCCTCGAGCACCAGCGCCCAGGTGAGCGCATGCGGCACCGCCCCTGCCACCGCGAGATCGTTGACGGTGCCACACACCGAGAGGTAGCCAAGGTCACCGCCGGGGAACACCGGCGGGTCCACGACAAACGCATCGGTGGTGAGCGCCACCCGGCCCGGCGGCAGCGGTTCGAGGACGGCGGAGTCGGACAGCGTCGCGAGAGCCGGGTTGGCCAGGGCGGGCAGGAACAGCTCTCGCACCAGCTCCTGGGTCAGGCGCCCGCCGCCGCCATGGGCGAGCAGGATCCGCTCGACCGCCGCACTCCCTTGCGGCTCCGCGTCTGTGGCCTCTGATCTACCCGCGGTGCGCTTCGCCATCACCCACCTCTCGCCCTAGGCCTGCACCCGCTCGTGGCGATACCAGGCGGCGCAGGTCCCCTCGCTCGATACCATGCACGCCCCAATCGCCGTGGACGGCGTGCAGATGGTCGCGAAAAGCGGACATTCAGGCGGATCGATGCTGCCCTTGAGAACCTCGCCGCAGCGGCAACCCTCAGGCTCCACCGGCTCCGGCACGTCCACCTCGATGCGCGACGCGTCGCGGCGGGCGAACTCGGGCCGCAGCGCAAGCCCCGATCCTGGGATCGCACCGAGCCCACGCCACACCACGTCTGCCGGAGTGAAGAAGCGATCCACGAGCGCACGTGCGGTCGTGTTGCCCTCCGCTGTCACCACCCGCGTGTAGAGGTTGACGACCTCGGTCCGACCGTGTGCGAGCCGATCAACCAGCGCCTCGACACCGCGCAGCACATCGGTGGGGGTGAAGCCGACGACGGCCGCCGGCAGGCCGAACTCCTCGGCAACGAAGGCGAAGGCGTTCGCGCCGGTGATTACCGAGACGTGGCCAGGAAGCAAGAAACCGTCCACCTTGACCTCGGGGTCGCGGGCGAGCGCACGCATCGGCGGCGGCATGATCTTGTGCCCGGAGAGGACGTGGAAGTTCGTGACTCCATCGGCCTCGGCTTCGGCCAACGCCGCAGCCACGGTAGGCACCGTGGTCTCGAAGCCAACCCCGAGGAAGACCACGGCTTGGTCAGGGTTTTCCCGCGCGAGCTGCAACGCATCCCGCGGCGAATAGACGATGTGCACTGCGCCGCCCTCGGCCCGCACCCGCTCGAGACTGCCCTTCGACGACGGCACCCGCACGAGGTCGCCGAACGTCGCCACGATCGTTCCCGGCCGGCGCGCGAGCGCCTCGGCGCGGTCCACGTACCCCACCGGCGTAACGCACACCGGACAACCGGGACCCGCGATCAGGCGCACCGTGGGCGGCAACAGCCGGCGCAGCCCCGCGGCGGCAATCGCGTGGGTGTGCGTGCCGCAAACCTCCATCAGAGTGACCCGTCGCGTCAACCCCTCGGCCGCACCCACGATACGGGCCACCAGCCCCTTGACCGCATGGGGATCGACAAGGGCCGCCGCAATGCTCATGCGTCGCCGCCCGCCGCGGCCACCTGACGCAACAGCTCCAGGGTCACCTGCGCCTCGGCTTCGTCAACCACACCAATGGCGTAGCCGGCGTGGACGAGGAGATACTCGCCCAGCTTCGCCTCCGGGTGCAGCAGCAGGGAGACTTCCCGCCGCACGCCGTCCAGTTCGGCCACGCCCAACGCCTCATCGCGCTCCACCAACTTCATCGGCACCGCCAGGCACATCACGCGCCTCCTTGAACCACTGTCGCTTCGCCACCGCTCGCGAGCGCGCCCAGCACCACCTGCCCATACGCGATCCCGCCGTCGCCGGGCGGCACGCTCCACGGCATCAAGACCTCGAGACCGAGCACTGTTAGCGTTTCCCCCAATCCCTGGCGGAGGAGCCGGTTCACCAGGCACCCTCCTCCTAAGGCTACCACCGGAACACCTCGCGGGATCACCCGCTTCGTCAACTCCGCGGCGAGCCGGCTGAACGTTGCATGAAAGCTGGCAGCGACCGATGCGGCTTGCTCGCCCGCGATCACCCGTCGCGCGGCCGCCGCGAGCAGCGCAGCGGTGGGGAGGACCGTGTTCCGTTGACGCTCTCCCGTGGAGGAATCACCACCCGCCCCATGGCGATCTCCCAACTGGACCTCGTCCCACGAGGCAACCGGGCCGATCCACGCCGTCGCGAGCGATTCGAGGCGGGCCGCGGCTTCCCCTTCGTAGCCATTGGCCGCAATCAAACCGAGCAGTGCGCCCGCCGCCTCGAACACCCGCCCCGCGCCGGTCGCCATCGGCCAGCCCGGCTGTTCCGCGAGGCGCGCCACGGTGGCGATCTCCCCAGCCGACACAAGGTCGGCCACCGGGAGACGCGGCACCAGCTCGCCCGCGCCAGCGCGGACGAGGGCGCCAGCCAGCACCCGCCACGGCGCCCGCACCGCCGCCTCGCCCCCCACCAGCGGCAGCGGCTCGAGGTGCGCGAGACGCCGCCAGCCGCCATCGCCACCGAGGAGCAACCACTCGCCGCCCCAGGCGGTGCCGTCCGGTCCCCACCCGGTGCCGTCAAGGATGAGCGCGAGCGCCTGCTCGTCGCGCCGGGGAAAGCGCCCGTGTTCGGCAAGCGTGGCGGCCGCATGCGCGACGTGGTGCTGCACCCGCGTGAGGCTAACGCCGCGATCTCGCGCCAGCTCCTCGCCGAGCCACGTGCTCGGGTAGTCCGGATGGCTGTCCACCACGATGCGCGCTCCCCGCGCGTCGAGGAACTCCTCGAGCTCCGCGATCGTCTCGCGCAGGAAGGCGCGTGCTGGCTCGCTGTCGAGGTCACCGACGTGTTGGGCGAAGAACGCCTCGCGGCCTACGCCCAAGCATGCGGTGGCCTGCAGGTATGGCCCAAGCGCGAGAACCGGGACTTCGCACGCCACCGGCAGCGGCAACGCCGCCGGCACGTAGCCGCGGGCGCGCCTGACCAGCACCGACCCGGCCTCGGTCGCGCGCGCCACCGAGTCGTCCGCGCGGCGCACGACGTCGCGGTCATGGAGCAAGAAGAGGTCGGCGATGCCCGCCAGCCGCCCCAGCGCCTCGCGGTTACCTCGACAGATCGGTTCGTCCGCGGCGTTGCCTGAGGTCATTACCAATGCCTCCAACGGCAGGCCGCGGAACAGCTCCACGTGCAGTGGCGTGGTAGGCAGCATCACGCCGAGATCGGCGAGCCCGGGCGCCACGCCGGGCGCCACCGGCGCGGAAGGACGACGTGGCGCGAGCAGCACCGGCGCCCGTGGCGAGGTCAGTAATGCCTCGTCTACCGGCGCGAGAGCGACGAAGCGGCGCGCCGTCTCCAGGTCCCGCACCATCAGCGCCAGGGGTTTGCTCGGTCGGTGCTTGCGCTCGCGCAGCCGAGCGACGGCCGCTTCGTCATCCGCGCGGCAGGCAAGTTGGAACCCACCGAACCCCTTGACCGCCACGACTGACCCGGCAACCAGCGCGTCGCGTGCCTGCTGCAACGCCGCGGCTCCCGTCGCTATCGCGGCAGCGGGGCCAGCATCGGTCGGCGCTGCATCAACCGCGGCGGGGCCCGCACCCCGATTTTCGAGCTGCGGCCCCTGGAGCCACAGCCGCGGCCCACACGCCGGGCAGCACACCGGCTCGGCGTGGAAACGGCGGTCGGTAGGGTCCTCGTATTCGGCTTGGCATCGCGGGCAGAGTGGGAAGCACGCCATCGAGGTGCGCTCGCGGTCGTACGGGAGCGCGGTCACAAGCGTGAAGCGCGGGCCGCAGTTCGTGCAGGTGGTGAACGGGTAGCGATGGCGTCGATCGGCGGGGTTCTCCATCTCTCTCCGGCACTCGGCGCACAGCGCTGCATCCGGGGGCACCAGCGCGCGCCGCCGCGCGCCGCCTTGCGACGTCAGTACCACGAAGTCGTGCTCGCCTTGCGGCGTCACCTCGTGAGTCGCGAGCTCCGCGAGGCTTGCGAGTGGCGGCAGCGAGAGCGGCAGCTCCCGCCGGAACGCTTGCACCTGCGCGAGCGGACCCTCGACTTCGATCACCACGCCGTCGGGGTCGTTGCGCACGAAGCCACCGAGGCCCAACGAGCTGGCCAGCCGGTGCACCGTCGGCCGGAACCCCACGCCCTGCACCACCCCGCGACACACCAGCCGCAGCCGCGCTGGTTGGGCAGGCTCGCTCACCCCGACGCCTTCAGCTTCGCGCGCCACCGCGCCTCGAGCAGGGCGCACCAGTCGGCAACGCCCTCCCCGCTGCGCGCCGAGGTGAGCAGCAGCGTGCCAGAGGGGTTGAGCGCGACCACTTGCCCGCGCACCGCATCGAGGTCAAAGCTGACGTGGGGCAGAAGATCGACCTTGCTGATCACCGCGACCTCGGCGCGGGCGAAGATCCCCGGATACTTGAACGGCTTGTCGTCGCCCTCGGTGACGGAGAGGAGCACCACCTTGAAGTCCTCGCCAAGGTCGTACGCGGTCGGGCAGATGAGGTTGCCGACGTTCTCAACGAACAGTACGTCGAGCGCCGGGAAGCGCGCCTCCTCGACCGCCTTGCGCACCTGTCGCGCGTCGAGATGGCAGGCGCCGCCGGTGAGGATTTGGACCGCCGGGATGGCGAGACGGCGCAGCCGCTCCGCATCGCGCTCGGTAGCGATATCGCCCTCAATTCCCCCGAGGCGGAGGCGACCCGCCAACGCGGCCACCGTGGCCTCGAGCAGCGTGGTCTTGCCCGAGCCAGGCGAGGAGATGAGGTTGACGACCAACGTGCCGGAGGCGGCAAAGCCCCGCCGCAGCTCTGCGGCCGCTTCCTCATTTGCCGCCAGCACCCGCGCGCGGACATCCACGACTTCAGCCATTCCCGGCCTCCTTCGCGCCCCCTGCTTGCTCGGCGTTGCTCCCGGGTTCCATCTCAACCCGCAACAGGTCGAGCTCCTGCCCGCCGCTCACCTGCAAGACTCCCCCGCAATCGGGGCACAGCCGAAGCCAGAACCCCCCGTCCCGAGGCTTGTCCATGCCACAAGTCGGGCAGTGCTGGCGCGCCGGTCGCCACTCCACCTCGATCTCGCTGCCGGCGTCGCGTCCGCCCGAGGTGAGCGCCTCCCAGGCAAAGCGAAGCAAATCAGGCTCGATGGCCGTCAGCTCCCCAACCGCCACGCTGACACGCAGCAATCTGGCGCCGCCGTGGTCGGCCAACACGCGGTCGCTGGTGGCGAGGATCTCTTGCGCGATCGACAGCTCGTGCACGCTTCTCCGTCCTTGCCAGAGCCCGGTGGCTCCCCCAACGCACTCGCGGCGGGCAAGCCGGGCTCACGCCCCCACGCCGGGGTGCCGTGAACGCGGCGAGCGCGGGCTCCGTAAGCATACAGGGTTTGCTGGCTGAGGCCTCTCTGCCGAGCAAGAACCGCGCCAGCAAGGTACCATCGCAAGGGGCGACCCCGCTTGTGGCCGCACCCAGGTCGAGGAATGCAGTGCTTCCGCGCTGAAGTTGCAGGGTAGGCATCGCACGTGGCCAGGAAGGTGGCATCCCCATGACACAACGACAGTTCGGTCCCCGGGCCGCGACTCTCCTCGTCGCAGCCCTGATCGGTTTCAACGTGCAAGCCGTCCAGGCCAAACCGGCGGCAGGCGCCACGGCTGGCACATCTTCGTCGGCGATGCTTCTACTGCCTCCGGAGACCCGCGCGTGGCCGGAAAAGGTGGCGCGTGAGGTTGCCGAGCGCGCCGCGCAGAGCAATGCACCGGTCCAAGTGCTGATCACGTTCCGCGTGCCCGATGCGATCCGGCGGCTTGAGGTGGGGGCGCCCGGCGCACCCGCTCGACTGCGTTGGATCGCCGACACCGGGGGCAGCATCGGGCAGGACTTCGCGCCGTACGGCATCGTTCTGTTGCAACGCTTCTCCCACCTCGCCACCGCATACGCGAGGGTGCCTCCCGATGCGCTGCCCGCGCTCGCCGCCGACGACCGGATCGACGAGATCGTCCCCGTTCGCACCGTCCACGCCCTCGATACGGCGGGCCGCGACTACATGCGCATTTCAACGATCCAGCCACCGTACAACGGTGCCGGAGTGGGGATCGCGATTCTCGACAGCGGTGTCGACTCCACCGTCCCCGAGCTCTCGCCGGTGGGGACCAAGACGATCTTGTTCTACGACGCCTACCACACGGTCGGCGAGCCCGCCTACGCCAAGGACGACTTCGGCCACGGTACCGAGGTGGCCGGAATCGCAGCCGCGATCGGCGTGAACGCCGGCACGCTTGGGGTGGCACCCAACGCGACCGTGGTATCGGTCAAGGTCCTCGACAGCCTGGGCAACGGCGACGACGTCAAGATCCTCGGCGGCATCAACGCAATCCTGGCTAGCATCGGCGGCGGCAACCCATACAACATCCGCGTCGCCAACATGTCGTTCGGCGGGTACTTTGGCAACGGCGCATCGGGCGTGCCACCACAGCCTTGCGACGATCCCGCCTCCGTGCCGCTGGTGGATGCCTTCACGCAGTTGAGCAACGCCGGTGTCGTACCGGTGGTGGCCGCCGGTAACGGGGGATGCACGAGCGGAGTGTCGTGGCCCGCGTGCATCTCCACCTCGTTGGCGGTGGGTGCCGTCTACGACGTGTCCGGCGCCGGCTTTTCCTACACCGGTGCGCAACAGTGCAATGGAAACCAGGGCTGCACCGACAACACGCTGAGCCCCGGCATGGTCGCGTGTTTCTCCGATTCGGGGGAGAAACTCGATGTCTGGGCGCCCACCTGCTCGGTGGCGCCTCGAAAGGGTGGAGGCTACGACAATGGCTTTTGCGGTACCTCCGCCTCGGCGCCGTACGCCTCGGGTCTGGTGGCGCTGCTCGCCCAGGCGCAGCCCGGGACCACCGCGGCCGTGCTGAAGGCCGCGCTCCGCAACACCGGCACGCCAGTCACCGACACGCGAAACGGGTTGACGCGCAACGTCGCGGTCGCCGACCAAGCGCTCGCGGGGCTGGGTTGCACCGCGCCGCCGTCGCCGGCCGGCGTGCTCGGCAACAAGACCACGATCTGCCTTGGAGAGTCACTCGTGCTGAGCTGGAGCGCCGTGGCTGGGGCTGCGAGCTACACCGTGCAGGTAGCCACCGACCCCTCGTTCACCTCACCTTCCTCCACCGACACCACCTCGCTCTCCTTTGTCTATTCCTCGACTCAGGGCAGCGCCGCCACCTTCTACCTGCGGGTTCGCACCAACTTGGCGTGCGGCACACCGTCGGCCTGGTCGAGCACGGTGAGCGTGGCTTACACGCAGCAGTGCCAAGTGGCGTATTCGCATACCTACTTTGTCTCCGGCATCGCGCGCCTGCCCGGTGTCGCGCCGGCGTTTTGGTACGCGGACCTCGCCGCGCTCAACCCCGGGAGCGGCGTGGCCAACCTGCGCTTGACCTTTTACGGCACCGCCACGCCGCCGGTGGTCCTCACCACAGTCGGCGCCCACGCCCAGATGAGCTGGCCTGACGTACTGGCCACCTTATTCGGCGACAGCGGGCCCGACAAGGGCGTGATCCTCCTCGACGCCGACCAACCGATCGAGGTGCTGTCGCGCACCTACTCCAAGGTCACCAACCCCTCAACCGGCGCCGTGGAGACGTTCGGCCAGCAGTACCAAGGGATGGAGGCGAACGCTGGGCTCGTCAACGGCTCGGTTGGCTACCTGGCGAATCTGCGCAGCGATGGCGTCTTTCGCACCAACGTCGAGTTCGTCAACGTCGGCGCGGTCACGACTGACGTCGAGTTCCGCTTCTACACCAACGCGGGCGTCCTCATCACGACGGTTACCGGCACGGCTGCGCCGCAGCGCTGGGGCCAGCTCGTGCGGGCCCTCCCCAGTGGCCAGGCGGCGGCGTTCGCCGAAGTGCGCGCGCTTGCGCCGGGCGCACGGATCCTCGCGTCCGCGTCGGTGATCGACGGCAACTCCACCGACCCGACCACGATCCCGCTCTTCGTCCCGTAGGGGCGGAGATCAACCCGAGGGTAGGAACAGCTCGGCGAACGCCGAGTCGGTCTCCCGCTCGATCACGGCGAGGTCAGCTTTGCGCACGCGCGCGACCGTCTCCGCGACCAGCCGCACGTACGCCGGCTCGTTACGCCTACCTCGATGCGGAACGGGTGCGAGGTAGGGGCTATCGGTCTCCACCAAGAGGCAACCGCTGGGAACCGCTTTCGCGGCCTCGCGAACGTTGTCACCGTTGGTAAACGTCACCATCCCCGAGATGCCAACAAATAGACCTCGCTCGGTCACTTCCTCGACCCCAGGCGCACCCTCGGTGAACGAGTGCGCGACTCCGCGCGTGCCGGGACACGCATCGAGAGCCGCGAGGAAGTCGACCCACGCCTCACGCTGGTGGAGCACCACCGGCAGGTCGCGCTCGCGGGCAAGGGCAAGCTGCCAGGCCAGTGCCTGGCGCTGCTCCTCCCGGGGCGACAGGTCGTAGTGATAGTCAAGACCGATCTCGCCCACGGCAACGATTGCAGGTGAGGAAAGAAGGCGCTCGAGGCGCCGCTTCCAGGCCGCGTCCAGGGTGCTCGCCTCGTGGGGGTGAAAGCCGAGCGCCCCGACCACCTTGCCCTCCTGGGTGCCCGCCAGCTCAGCCACCGCGTCCAGGTCGGCCTGCCCGGTGGCGGGGGCGAGGATGCGGGTCACGCCCGCGTCGTGCGCCCGCGCCAACACGGCAGCGCGTTCGTCGGGTTCGAACATCGACAGGTGGGCATGGGAATCGATCACCGCGTCCCCGCGAGGAGACTCTCCACCCTCAGCCGCGATGTGTCAACCGCGAACACTGGCAGCACCGTGCGGGCACGACCTTGCTCAGCGACGCTCCGGCGGCTAAGCTCCCACGCCATGAGCGACGCTCCCTCCCTGGCCCTGGCCGTGATCGGAGTCGGCCACCTCGGGCGCCATCACGTCAGGCTCGCCTGCACCCTCCCCGGCTGGCGATGCGTTGGCGCATTCGACCTTGACCGCGACAAGCTCGAGGCGGTTTGCCGCGAGTTCGGCGCGACACCGCTTCCCGACCTTGAGACCGCAGTCGAGCGCTGCGAGGCGGCGGTGATCGCCTCGCCGACCGTGACCCACGCCGAGATCGCCGCACGCTTTCTCGCTGCCGGCCGTCACGTGCTGGTGGAGAAGCCAATCGCCGCGAGTGTCACCGAGGCGGAAGCAATGGTCGCCCTGGCGGAGCGGCATGAGGTTAGGCTCGGGGTAGGCCACGTAGAGTTCTTCAACCCGGCGGTTCAAGCGGTGCTGGCGCGGCAGCCGCGACCGCGCTATCTCGAGGCGCAGCGCCTCTCGCCGTTCACCCGCCGCTCGCTCGACATCGACGTCGTGCTCGACCTCATGGTGCACGACCTGCAGCTCGCCCAGGCACTCAACCGCGGTGCGGCGATCAGGGAGGTGCGGGCCGTCGGTGTGCCGGTGCTCTCGCCCCGCGTGGACCTTACCAACGTGAGGCTTGCCTTCGCCAACGGCTGCGTGGCCAATCTCACCGCCAGCCGGGTCTCGGGCGAACGCGTCCGCAAGCTGCGGTTGTTTGAACCCGACGCGTACCACTCGATCGACTACGCCGAGCAGACGGTCTCTGCCTTCCGGCTCGTCCGGGGAGGGCCGGAACCGGCGATTGAGCCGGTCGCGGTCCCCGTCATCAAGGGAGAGCCCCTCGCCGCGGAGCACCTCGCCTTTCAGCGCGCCTGCCGGGGCGAGGCCGGCACGTTTGTGGATGGTCGCTCGGGGACCGCAGCGCTAGCGGGAGCACGCGCCGTCGTGGAGGCCATCGACTTGGCGGCTGCCGACGGCTGGCCAGCCGATCGCGAGTTTATGGTTTCGTAGTATCCCCATACAACCTAATGGCTTATTGATCATGCCCAAATGAGGTGCGAACGCGCCGACGCCCTTGACAGCTCAGCCGCGCGCACCGATATTGGGAGTGCCTAACCGGCCGCGGGCGTTGAACGGACACAGCAGCCGCGACAACCACTGCAAAAAGTCCGGGCGGACCTTCCGCCAAGCCGAAACCCGGCGCTGCCGGGTTTCGCTGTTTGTCGCGCAGGCAATAGGGCGTCGAGAGCGTTCACCATTCGATGCGCTCCCGGTTTGACGCCACCACCAGCCACCGGTTAGTCTCGACCTACGCCGTCTCGGGAGGGGCCATGGACGAACCCGTGCTGAAGCACGCCCGCCGGCTCCAGATCATCTGCATCGCGTTCGCAGCCAGCCTCGCCGCCTACGCCGGAGTGGTGTTCGGCCTACCCGACCCGGCTGGGCCGGCGTTGCCCCAGGCCGAGGCGTTGCGCTGGGGTTTCGTCTTCATCTCGGCCGCGAACCTTGCCACCGTGATGCCGACCTACCGAGCGATGATGGCGGGTCCGCGTCGAGTCTTCGCAGTCGGGCGACAGGTCGAGCGCCTGCTCGCCGCGCACCTCACCGCCTACCTGGTGGCGTTAGCGCGGGTTGAGGGCGTGGCGGTGCTCGGGCTGCTGCTGTTCTTTCTCACCGGGCGTCGTGACTGGTTTTGGGTCTTGGTGGCTGTGGCAGCGCTTGGCACCGCCCTGCTCTGGCCAACCCGCAGCAAGGTCACGGCCCTCCTCGTCCTCCCCGGCGAGGCGCCGAGCACGCCGATCCGCTAATGAGGTGGTGGCCCGGACCGAGGACCATCCGGTGAACCCGGGTTGAGCCTTCGACGAAGTTTCTTGAGGCCGTGGCGCAGACGCGGAAAACGGATCTCCAGCCGGGCGACGACTCGGGCGAAGAACGGAACGTCGGGGGATAGCAGCAAAGCGCCTGTGGCGATGAGCAGCCAGCCCTGGAGCACCGGCACGAAGAGCCCGATGACACCCACACCCAAGCATCCCCAGCCGAGAACATGACGCGCGATGCGCCGCACGGCTACCCAGTGTACTGAGGTTTCCGGGCTGAGGACGTCCTCGCCAAGGCAACCAGCACCGACCGGAGACCGAAAGGGCGGTGCACGAGGCGAGTACGGCAGCAAGAAAATGGACCTCCGAATTGCGACTCAGCTTTGCGTGGAGATTTCGTCCTCGCTGCAGTGTTGCCGTATCACTGCGAGGAGCTCGCCATGGACTCCGGAAGCTGCGGCCACCACGTTGCCGTGGCCAAAAATACCTTCGCCGCCATCGAGGTCGGTAACCACGCCTCCCGCCTCACGGACCAGCAGCGCGCCGGCCGCGATATCCCATGGAGAGAGACAGAATTCAAAGAAACCGTCGAACACTCCTGCGGCGGTATGGGCAAGATCGAGCGCGGCGGCGCCTGGCCGCCGGATCGCCGCCACGCGCAAAAAGACGTCGCGAAACACACGGAGGTAGGTGTCAAGGTGGCGGTGGACACGGAACGGGAACCCGGTGGTGAGGAACGCTCCAGCCAACCCTTGCCGCGCGGTCACGTGAAGCGGCCGCCCGTTGCAAGAGGCGCCGTTCCCGCGCGATGCGGCGAACAACTCGTCGCGCATCGGGTCGAAGATGGCGCCCACCTCCACCGTCTCATCCACCACCAGCGCCACGGACACGGCAAAATGTGCAAAGCCATGGACGAAGTTCGTCGTGCCGTCGAGCGGATCCACCACCCAGCGTGCGCCACTTGTGCCACTTGCGCCGCGCTCCTCGGCGAGCAGACCAAGGTCCGGCGTTTGCTCGCGCAGATACGCCGCGATCGCCTCCTCGCTCGCGCGATCCGCGGTCGAGACAAAATCGTTCTTCGCCTTCTCGGTCACATCGGCGGAGTCGATGGCGCGAAAGTATCGGCGCAGGACCTCGCCACCGCGCTGGGCGGCTGTCATCGCCACCGCGAGGAGGGACCGATTCATCGCGGCCCCCCCGCTGAGGGCGCCGGTTGCATCTCGTGTCTTTCCCGTGAAGGATGCGTTGGAAATGTCACCGACACCCTCGCGGTTCTCGGAGAAGGATGATGCGAGACGAGGCTTTGCGGGATGAGGAACATCGGGTGCGGCGCCTTCGCCTCCTGGTAGATGTCACTGCGCAGGTGCTGGCAGAGGATGACAAGCTGACGCTCTGCGAAGCACTGCGGCTCATCGAGGCAGCGCGTACGGCATCACTGCGCATGTTCCCGGACAAGGGCGACACCTTCGAACTGGTGATCCGTCCGCGCCTCGAGCGCATCGTGCTCGAACGCTTCCGCATTCCCTCCGTCGCGCCAGTCAACTGACCCCCCGGTATTCGGGATACGCCTTCATCTCAGCGGGGTTGGGTTGTCCTTCCATCTCAAGGCTAACCTCCTCGCCCTCCCGCGGCTCCACGCCCGGCATCCGCACGGTTACGGTGCGCGTCGCGTTCGGTCCGATCTGGGAGGTGTCGAGGGTGAGTGGCCGGCGCTCTCTCTCCTTGCCGTCGAAATCACGCACGTGGAGCACCATCGTCACCTGGGGCAAGGTCTCCTTACCGCTGTTGGTGACGTTGAGCTCCATCACCAGCATCGGCCGGCCGTCGTTTGCCTTTTCCATCTCTCGCCAGTTGGCGGAGACACGGTAGCCGAGGCGGATTCGGGTAACGCGATCTCGCGGACGTTCACGGCGCGGCTCGAAGCAGCCGGCGGAAAAGGTCAGCAGGATCAGCAGGAGAAACAGCCCCCGGCGCATTGCACCTCCCGCGCGGGAGTTTACCCCGAACGGACGGGTCGAGCTGGCTCCTCTTCACCAGAGCGCGGCGAACAGCTCGTTGGATACCAGCCATCCCCGCGGCGTGAGGCGAACACGCGTGCCGGCGCAGCGGGCGAGTCCCAGGGTGAGGAAATCGTCGAGGCGCTCGTGGAACGCCGGCGCCAGCGCGCCGGCTGACCGCGCCAATTGCATCTCCACTCCCCGCGCCAGCCGCAAGCCGAGCATGACCCGCTCCTTGGTCACCTCCGCAGGCGTTTGGCGGCGACTCCACGCCCGCGGCGCGTGACCCGACTCGACCGCCGCCAGGTACGCCGAGAGGTCGTCGAGGTTCGCCCATCGCCGCTGGCCGCTCTGCCCGTGGGCGGCCAACCCCGCCGCGAAGACCGGCTTCCGGCGCCAGTAGCGCAAGTTGTGGCGAGCGGCGCGCCCGGGCAGCGCAAAGTTTGACACCTCGTAGTGGCGGTAGCCGGCCGCCACCAGCGCCCGCC
Organism: Thermoanaerobaculales bacterium; assembly: GCA_044447965.1. Lineage (GTDB taxonomy): Bacteria > Acidobacteriota > Thermoanaerobaculia > Thermoanaerobaculales > Thermoanaerobaculaceae > DATIYW01. The sequence goes on from JBIOGJ010000020.1 coordinate 50,102, forward strand.
CAGCCACCAGGTACTGACTCGCTGCCAGGTCGCTGGTAGGGAAGAGGTCGGGGCGCCGCCCCGCCAGGCGGGCAAGTGCGTGCGGTTTGTCCATCTCGAGCAGGTAGACCGATACGTGGCCGGGGCGAAGCCGCACCGTCTCCGCCAGGCTGGCATCGAGATCCGCGCGGGTCATGCCCGGGAGACCGAGCATGAGATCCAGGGACACGTCGAACCCGGCGCGTTCGAGCAGCTCGACCGCGGCCGAGGCCTGCGCCGCGTCGTGGCGGCGGTTGAGCATGGCGAGGGTCCGGTCGCAGAACGCCTGCACGCCCACCGACACTCGATTGACGCCAAGCCGCGCCCACATTGCCACCCGCTCTGGCGTAACGTCATCGGGATTCGCCTCGAGGGTGACCTCGCCGCCAGGGCGGAGCGGAAAGCACCGCGCCACCGTCGCGAAGATCGCCTCCAGTTGCGCCTCCGGCGTCAGCGAGGGTGTGCCACCCCCAAAGTAGAGCGTGCGCAGTGGGAGGGCACCATGGCCTCCCAGCAGCTCCAGCTCCCGCACCACTCCCGCCATGGTGCGCGGCAACAGCGCCAGCTCGGTGGTGGTAGCGAAGGTACAGTACGCGCAGTGACTCGCGCAAAACGGGAGGTGAACGTAGAGACCGGCGGACCGCCGGTGGCGGAAAAGGGATGAAGGCCGGGGGGAGGGCTGCCCACTCATTCGCTATCGCGTTCCGTGCGCTGATCCGCCAACCGCGGGGGAAGCAAGCCGACGTCCAAGGTCCCGACCCGACTCGAGGAGGACGCCGCCTTCTCCGCTCTCCGCTCGTCCCCCGCGTTCACTCCGCGAGCCAGCGCGCCCGGACACTTTCGAACGGCTCGCCGCTGCCGCTCCAGGCGGCGCGCGCAAACGCCTCCACCCAAGGGTTGAAACCCGGCACAACCCGAAGGTTGTCCTCCGCCACCAGCGCCTGTGGATCGCGGCGCGAAGCGAGCAGCGCCTGGGCGGCGCGGCGCAGTTGCCACCCGGCCGAGCCCACCCCCTCGAGAAGATCCAAACGCCGCGCCCAGAGCAGGAGCTTCGCCGCAGCCACAAACGGCTCCCGCCCTACCAGGCTGGTCGCGGGACCGAGGAGCCACTCGGGGAGCCCAAGCCGTCGGGACGCGCGCGAGGCGGCGCGTTCCAACTCGACGCCGAGCGCGCCGAGGTCGGTATGGAAGAGCAGGTTCTCCAGCGTACCGTCGCCCGCCTCTCCGGCGTGGCGATCATAGATGCGGTGACGATCTTCGGGCGGCACCGCGAGCGGGCTGGCCACGATGAAGGCGGCGCCCGCCTCGGCAGCGGCGCCGACGCCGGCCTCGACCTCTCGCTGCGGGTCGAGCGATGGCCCCAGGGCAAGCAGTACCCCGGCGGTGACACCGCGATCACGCCAACCCGTCAACTGCGGGAGCGCCTTTCCACCCCACAGCTCGGGGAGCCACGGCGCCAGCACCACCACTTGAGCCGGGAAGGCCGGGGCGGGGAACCTCTCCGGCGCTAACTCGGTATCCAGCACCAGCGCGACCCCACACCCCGTGCGGAGCAGCTCGGAGATGAAGACGAGTTCGTGCGAGGCGGTTGCGGCATGGACCAACAACCTTACCGGGCGGCGCGGCACCGAACGGTCGCTGGCGGTGCGCAGGCGGGCGCCCCCACCGTGCACCAAGCGCATCTCCACCGGGTCGAGCGTGACGCCTGCTTCGTCGGCCGGCGCGGGAACCGGCCCGAGCCGATGCGACAGCGGCAGCAGGTCGGGAAACGCCGGGTCAATCCGCCGCATCGGGGCGATCTCCCAGCAGCATCGCGAGATCAGGGCGACTGCCGCCCAGCGCTCGTCGAACGTACTTTGCCAGCACATCGGTTTCGAGATTCGCGAGTGCACCGGGACGCAGCTCAGCAAGGGTCGTCTGCGCGAGCGTGGTCGGGATGAGCGCGACCTCGAAGTAATCGACTCCGAGCGCCGACACCGTGAGCGAGACGCCGTCCACCGCCACGGACCCCTTCTCGGCCACCTCGGCACGCAGCGCCATGGGCAACGCAAATCGAACCGTGCGCGAGCCGTGCTCCGAGCGCACCGCCGCCACCGGCACGGTGCCGTCGACGTGGCCAAGGACGAGATGACCACCGAGCCGATCACCCAGGCGCATGGCGCGCTCGAGATTGACGGCCCTCCCGGCACGGGCACGACCCAGGGTGGTCCTGGCCAACGTCTCGGCGGACAGGTCGGCGGCAAAACCCACGGCCGAGGGAGCGGCCACGGTGAGGCAAACGCCCTGCACGGCGATGCTCTCGCCTGGCGCCAGCGCCTCGCCCGGTAGCGTGCAAGCAATCTCGGCCCGTGCCCCCTCCCCGACGCGACGGATCACACGCACCGTGCCGGTGGCGATGACGATGCCACTAAACACGTATCACCTCGGCCACCAGCACCAGGTCCTCTGCCACCCGCCGCACCTCGACGAAGCGCACGCGCACCGCGTCCTGCGGCGAGGGGAACCCTGCACCCCCGACCGCCGAGGTCGCGTCGCGCCCGCCCAACACGAGCGGCGCCACGAATGCGTGTAGCCGCTGTGCCAGCCCTTCCTTGAGGAACGACCAGTGAACCTCGCCCCCTCCCTCGACAAGCAGGGAGCTGACCCCGCGGCTGCCAAGCCAGCGCAACATCTGGCGCAAGTCGCAACGGCCCTGGCCGTCGTCGCCCACTTCCACAATGGTTGCGCCTGTGTGCTCCAGCTCGCGTCGGCGATCGGCGGGAGTGCCTTCGCGAGAGAAGACCACGACATCTTCGGGACGACTGGCAAACAGCGTCGCGCTTGCCGGCGTTCGCAGCGTCGAATCGAGTACTACCCGCAGCAGGTGCGGGTTGGGGTTAGTGCCGAGGTGACGCAGCAGACGTGGGTCGTCTGCAAGCATGGTCTTGACTCCGACCAGCAGCGCATCGTACTCCTCGCGCAGGGCGTACCCCTCCTGTCGCGCCGCCTCCGAGGTGATCCAACGCGAGCGCCCACCTCGCGCGGCCAGCTTCCCGTCGAGCGTCATCGCCATCTTGAGCGTGACATAGGGCCAACCGCTGGTCATGAAGTGGAAGAACCGTTGGTTGAGGCAGCGACACGCCTCCTCCTCCACTCCCTCGATCACCTCGACCCCGGCGGCGCGCAGCGCCTCCACCCCCTTGCCGCTCACGATCGGATTGGGATCGCGCGTCCCGATCACCACGCGGGAGATACCCGCGGCGAGCACCGCGTCGACGCATGGCGGCGTGCGACCTTGGTGGGCGCAAGGCTCCAGGCTCACCACCAAGGTGCCGCCGAGCGCCGCGGCCCCGGCCGCGTCCAACGCCGTCACCTCGGCGTGGGGACCGCCGCAGCGTAGGTGCGCGCCGCTTCCCACCTCGGCACCCTCACGCGAGAGGACAACCGCACCCACCATCGGATTCGGGCTGGCGCCGTACCGGCCGGAGGCGGCCAGATCGAGGGCTCGCCGCATCTGGGCCACCCAGCGTTCGCTCATCGGACGCCCTCCAGAAGCGCGGCGGCGAAGATCCCCGCGTCGAACGGCAGCAGATCGTCCGCACTCTCGCCCACTCCCACCCAGCGCACATTCACGCCGAGCTCCCTCACCACCGCTAACACCACGCCGCCCTTAGCGGTGCCGTCGAGCTTGGTGAGCGCCACGCCGGTGACGCCGGCGTGCACGCGGAACTCACGGGCCTGCACAAGCCCATTCGCGCCGGTCGTGGCGTCGAGCACGAGCAGCACCTCGTGCGGCGAGCCGGGCAGCGCGCGTCCACACACCTTGCGAACCTTCTCCAGCTCGGCCATGAGATTGTGCTTCGTGTGAAGCCGGCCCGCGGTGTCGACCAGCACATCACTCGTGCCCTGTGCGCGCGCCGTCTTCAGGGCGTCGAACACCACCGCTCCGGGGTCAGCACCGAGGTGGTGCGCCACCACGCTCGCACCGACTCGCGCGCCCCACGCCTGCAGTTGTTCGATCGCGGCGGCCCGGAAAGTGTCGGCCGCCACCAGGAGCGCACTTCTACCCTCCGCGATCGCGCGGGCAGCGAGCTTCGCTGCGGTGGTGGTCTTGCCGGTGCCGTTCACCCCCACGACGAGGACCACGTGCGGCTGCCCGCGGGGCACGGGGCCATCCTCCGCCGCGAGGAGGGCCCCAACGTGCGCCTGCAACCAAGCGAGCTCGCCGCCCGAGGCAACCTTCCCGCTACTGCGCGCTTTGGCGAAGTCCCGCGCCACGGCTTCCGCCGTCTCCCCACCCACATCGGCTGCCATCAGCGCTTCCGCCAGCGCTTCAGGGCGGATCTTCCAGTCGTCGCCGCCGAGGCGCTCACCCAGCACGGCGCGCGTCGCACCGAGGCCTCGTCGCAAGCGGTCCAACAGGTCCAATGCCATACACTCCTGTCCAACACCCCCACGACCTTCAGTAGATTTCGCGGTTGAGAGCTTCGCTCGTCCTCCGCATCGCCTCGCTCGCCAGGACGATGGGGGTGCCGGGTTCCAACACCAGCACCAAATAGTAGCCGTCCTTCAAGACGCGGCTGATCACTTGGATCTGCCTGCCGGTGATGGCGAGCCGCTCCAGTTCGCCGGCACCCACCAGCCCGGCGAGCTGGCTTGCCCGGCGCAGAAAGATCCCGTGGTACGCCCCCTCGAGCTTGAGCTCGTATGCGGTGGCGCGGTGGCTCACGAGCTCTACCGCCTCGCCTTCGGGGTCAAGAAAGATCGCCCCCTGTGCACCGGGGACGTCGACGAGCAGGTTGGTGAGGATGTACTGAAACGGCATCCTACTGACCCAGCTTGCCCCGCACTTGTGCGGCCTCGCGGGAGCCCGGCGCGACCTCGAGGATCTTCCGGTAGATCTCGCGCGCCTCGTTGGCACGGCCCTGTGCCTCCAGCAGCCGCCCCAGCGCAAACGCGATCTCGGGCCGCTCCGGGGCTCGGGCAACGGCCTCACGGTAGGTTGACTCGGCCGCCGCCGGCTTGGCGAGCCTCTCCTCGACCTGCCCGAGAAGGAGATATGCCTCGACGGGGCCAGAAGGGACCGCAGCGCGACGCAGGTTCTCCTCCGCCGCGGTGAAGTTGCCACGCCCAAGGTAGAGCGCGCCGAGGTTGAAATACACCCCGGTGCGGTTCGCGTAGGTAGGGTCGCCGAGGACGGCGAAGAAATCGGTCTCCGCCATGGCGTACTGACCGAGCTGAACGTACGCCGTACCACGGTTGCTGCGGGCGTCCGAATAGGAGGGCGCCAGCGCCAGTGCGCGGTTGAACGCATCGAGCGCCTTGACGGCCTCGCCGCGTTGCAGCTCGGCGACGCCAATGAGGTTGTGAATGGTCGGGTTCTTCGGTTGCAACTTGAGCGCCTGGTTGTAGCTGTTGAGCCCCTCCGCCACCTTCCTCTGCCCCACGAGCGCCAAGCCCTGCTCCATCAGCCTGGTCGCGCTGAGCGGGTCGCGCGGGTTGACGTCGGACGCCGGGCTGGATCGCGACGACGATGCACACGCAACGAGGAGGAGAGTTCCTGTCAAACAGCAGCCAGTCTGTGCAATCCGGATCAGTCTCACGCAACCTCCATGTGGCCCAAAGGTACCAGGTCGCCGGCTTGCACGGCGGCGAAGAACGCGTCAAGCAAGGCCGGATCGAACCGTGTGCCACTCATCTCGCGGATGCGCGTAAGCACCAGATCGAGGCTGAAGGCACGCTGATAGGGCCGGTGCGTGGTCATCGCATCGAACACGTCCGCGATCGCGATAATCCGTGCGATCAACGGGATCTGCTCGCCGACCAGCCCGTCCGGATAGCCACCGCCACCCCAGTTCTCATGGTGCGAGCGAATTCCCGGGAGCATGTCCCTGAGGTGCTTGATCGGGCTCACGATCGCAGCGCCTTTGAGCGGATGCGCCCGCATTTGCGCGAACTCGGATTCAGTGAGCGTGTCCGGTTTCGCCAGGATCGCATCGTCGATGCCGATCTTGCCGACGTCGTGGAGGAGCGCGGCGATCTCGACCTTCTTGAGCACCGCGCCCTCGACGCCGCGGTGGCGCGCAATCGCCAGGGCATACTCGCTGACCCGCTCCGAGTGGCCGCGCGTGTATGGGCTCTTGGCGTCGATCGCCGCCGCCAACGCTCGGATCGAGTCGACGAGCAACTCCTCGTTTTCCTGGAGCGCATCTCTTAGCGAACGAATGTAGCGGTCGATCTCCGTCGCCATTGCGTTGAAGTTGCCCGCGAGCTGGCCTAGCTCGTTGCGCGAGACGACCGGTACCCGCCGCGAGAAATCGCCCTGCGTCACGGCCGACGTGACATCGGCGAGGTGGCGCAGCGGCAGGGTGATGCGGCGGGCGAGCAGGACACCGGCGATGGTCGCGACCAGCCCCGTCGCGATCGCCAGCAGAACCGTTCGCTCCGCCATGCTGCGCACGGCGGCAAACGCAACGCCGACGTCCCGGGCGGTGACGACGGCCCAAGGAGGGTTCTCGATCGGGCACAGTGAGCCGAGTACCTCATCTTGGGAGGGGCGCAGCGGATCTTGATAGGTCTTGGTCAGGCGCACGGGCGCGTCAAGGAACTGTGCCACCAACGGGTGCTTGCGCGCCGACTTGCCGATCCGCGAGGCGTCACTCGAGAAGATCACCTCGCCCAGCTTGTCGACCACGTCCACGGTCACGCCCCGGCCACCCTCGTCCGCGAGCCGGGCCGTCAAGGCTTCGAGCGAGATCACGCCCTGCATTGCCCCGCCCACCGTCCCCTCGCGCGTCAAAAGGGGAAGCGACACGAGCATCATGGGCGCTTCGCCGGGCAGCCGGAGCAGGTCCCGCCGCACCGGACGTCCGCGCAAGTTGGCAGCGAAGGCATCGCCCAGAAGCGGATCGAGGGCGCGCTCAGTTGCCGCCGAGAGCGCGCGATTCTGCACGAACGGGCCGTGACCGGTGGCGTCGAGGAGACGCAGCAGAATGATGTTGACGTTTCCCCGTACGACATCGGTCAGGATCGCCGACGGGCCACCTTCCTCGAGCCGTTGGCCGGTCGCAGGCCGCAACACTTGCGCCACGGTCTCGATGCGACCCACCGAGTCGACAAAGAAAAGCTCCACCTCGCGGGCAAGGCCGACGGCGTGCCGTGTGAGGTACTGCTTCTCCAGCGTGGCCACCTGTTCCCGGTTTGAAGAAAGGAACGCCCACCCGGCAAGCGCCACCGGCAGTACCGCCAGGGCAACGAGCACGGCCATGAGCGGGTAGAGGAGCGAGCGGGTGAACAGCCAGGGCGCACGCATGGGACAGTTTGCACTATAGCACGCCGAAAGAGTGCGGCTGGAAACAGTTGAACCGCCTTGCCCGTCCCGATCGGGACGTCGTCGTTGCGATGTCCAGGGTGGCGATCACGGGGCCGGGCGCCGCCGTTGCGCGGCTCCTGTCCTGCCCCCGAAGTCAAAACACTTCCAATGACGTTGAACTCGTACGAGTGCCTCGCCTCGAAACGGCGCCCGTCGGTAAGATCGGGAGCCTAATCCGCCTCTCGGAGGCGGCGGCCTAGCTGCTTGAGGTCTGCCCAGGATTCGCGCTTGGCGGCCGGGTTGCGCAGCAGGTAGGCGGGGTGGAAGGTTGGCAGCACCGCGCGCCCCTGCCAGGTGAGCCAGCGCCCGCGATAGGTCGAAATCGGTGCGGTCGTCCCGAGCAGGTAGCGAGCGGCGATGCGGCCCAGCAACACGATCACTGCCGGGTCGATCAGCTCAATCTGCCTTCGCAGGAAAGGCATGCACGCTGCGGCCTCATCCGGCTGGGGATCACGGTTTCCCGGCGGCCGGCACTTGACGATGTTCGCGATGTACACGTCCTCGCGTCGCAAGCCGATCGAGGGAAGCATGACGTTAAGCAATTGGCCGGCACGGCCAACGAATGGCTCGCCAAGCCGGTCCTCGTCGGCTCCCGGTCCCTCGCCGACGAAGACCACCCGTGCCTTGGGGTTACCCACGCCGAACACGACCTGCGTCCGCGCCTGGCAGAGGCGACAGCGCCGGCAACCCGCCAGTCGTCGAGCCATCTCGGAAAGATCCGCGGCCGCGAGTGGCTCGGCGTCCGGCGACGCTGCTCCCGCGGTCGCGCCTGACTTCGCCCGCACGGGTCTGGCTAGCGCGGCGGCGTCCACATCACGCCAGCCGAAATCGCGGAGGTAGGCGAGCAGATCGCGTCGCGTTGCGACCTCGCCCTCGCCGCGTTCTCGCGGTGACGCAGACTCATCCTGTCCGGCCTGGTCGCCTCGCTTTGCGGAATCACCCGGCCGGAAAGCAGCGCGCGTCACGGCCGTCGCGCCAGCATCTCGCCCGCGAGGGCAAGGATCAGCTCTCGGGCCAGGCTCTCCTTGTCCTGCGCGGCGAACTCACGGCGCAAGCCGAGGCGCGAGAGCACCAGTGCGCGGTTGCGCGCCGTTTCCATCCCGACGCCGGGTTCGTCGATCGGGTTGCCCACCACGGCGTCGGCACGCTTGTCGGCGAGCTTGCGCGCCGCCCGCGCCTCCAGCTCGGCGGCACGCTCGGCGGCGAAGATCACGAGGTACGGCTGGCCCGCCGCCCGCGGCATCCCCGCCGCGAGGTCAGGGACCGGCTCGAGGGTGAGATCGATTCTGCCCTGCCGGCGGTCGAGCTTGCCCTGGGCGACCTGCGCAGGCCGGAAATCCGCCACCGCCGCCGCGTGCAGCACGACATCCATGACGGGCGCGAGCCTGGCGAGCTGCTGCTCGAGACCCGCAGCGCTCTCGAAGCGTTCCGTGTCCAGCCCGGCGGAAGCCGGCACGGCGGAACCCGCCAACAACGTCACGCTCGCTCCCAGCGCTCGCGCCGCGAGGGCCAATGCCGTGCCCATTCGACCCGAAGATCGGTTGGTGATCACCCGCACGGCGTCGATCCTCTCGCGCGTCGGCCCCGCAGTGACGAGGAACTTCAGCCCCGCCACCGGGCCGCGCCGTGGCAGGGCGGCGAGCACCGCGCCAACCACCTCGTCGACAGCCGCAAGCTTCCCCTCGCCCACCTCACCGTCGGCGAGCAGGCCTACCTCGGGCGGCACCACACTCGCACCGCGCTCCACCAGCACCACGAGCGCGCGTTGCGTCGCGGGGTGGCGCCACATGAGCGTGTTCATCGCCGGCGCGAGCACGATCTTGCCGCGGTGCGCCAGTGCGTACGTGGTGAGGGCGTCATCGGCGACGCCCGCCGCCATCTTGGCGAGCACGTTGGCCGTGGCGGGTGCGACCAGCAGCAGGTCGCTGCGGCGGGCAAGCGCAATGTGGTCCACACCGGGGTTGGTGGGATCAGACCAGAGCGAAACCTCGGCTCCCTCGGTGGAGAGGACCGCGAAGGTGCGGGGAGTCACGAAGCGGGTGGCGTTGCGGGTCAGGATGGTATGGACGCGGCAGCCGGCCTTGACCAGCCCGCGGAGGATCTCGACGGCGCGGAAGGCGGCGATACCGCCCGACACGCCGAGCACCACGCGAGGCCGCATTTACTCCTCCGGTGCCGGCACGTCCTCGGTCAAGAGCTCGTCAGCAACGGCCTCGTTCACGGGCTCGAGGTTCTCGTCGAAGACTGGTCCTTCGAGGTCCTCTTCGAGAACCTCCTCTTCCTCTTCCTCATCGGCCTCGGCCACCGCCACCACCGCCACCGGCAGTACTGGGATCGGGGTGGTGGGGAAGAGCGCGGGAGCGAGCTCTTCCCTTTCCCGCGACGCCGCCTCCTGTTGGAGGAGCGCCTCGTATTCCTCGGCGCTCACCGGCCGCCAGGGGATCTTGGCGGCCGCGAGCTCATCCAGCGCGACGGTGGTGGGCTTGACGTGCCGGGTCACCACGCGGGGCCTCGCGCCGGCGATCAATTGCTCCGCGCGGCGCGCGGCGATCAAGATGTAACGAAACGTGCTTTCCACCTCGCGTGGTTCCTCCGGCATCATTCCTCCTTGAGCACGCGCTCGAACTCCTCGACGATCGCCTGCACCTTCGCACGCATGCGTGGCGGCCGCATCCTCGCGGTGGCAACGACGCTCGCGAGTGCGCGAGTTGCCTCCTCGAGACGATCGTTGATAATAACATAGTCGAACTCCGCGTACTCGCGCATCTCCTTGACGGCATTTCTGATACGCAGATCGATCACATCGTCGGCGTCCTGGCGCCGCTCGACGAGCCGCCGGCGAAGTTCAGCGAACGAGGGCGGAAAGACAAAGACCTTGACCGCGTCGGGAATCGAGGCGCGCACCTGACGTGCGCCCTGAATGTCGATGTCGAGGAACACGTCGCAGCCCCGATCGAGCCGACCCTCGACCTCGCCGCGGGAGGTGCCGTACAAATTGTTGTGCACCTCTGCGTACTCGAGGAACTCGCGGTTTGCGATCATCCTCTCGAACGCCGGCCGATCGACGAAGTGGTAATCGACGCCGTTCCGCTCCGCCGGGCGCGGTGAGCGGGTGGTATGCGAGACCGAGAAGTGCGCCTGGCGGCCGTGCGCCGCCTGCTCCGCTATAACCCGGCGGATCAGCGTCGTCTTGCCGCCACCCGAGGGTGAGGAAACGATGAACAGCTCGCCACGTGTCGCGCCCACCTCGTCCTCCAAACCGGAAATGATACGCGAATTTCCGCGCTTGACCGCTCGCGCCAGTTGCTCCGAGCAGCCGGCCCGGACGTTGCCGCCCGGGAGCCTGGCTACGATTCGGGCTAGGAGCCTGTCTGGGAAATGGGGCGGGTCGCGCGCAGGGGGCTTGCGAGGCGCAGGCAAGGCGCGAGGAGGCAGGCGATGCAGGAGCATCGTGGCCGACGAGCAACGCAGTATGCGCCCGCAACCATCCGAAGCGGGGGGCACGGCGCCACTCCACCACCCGCCCGGCGCCTCAAGCCCCCCGCGCCCCCAACGCTCGCCAAGGCAGAGCCTCGGCTCGCTCGCTGCGCCCATGGGTTGCGGCGCCGCGGGGCGATCTGCGGTGTTGCCGCTCCTCGCCGATGGGGGAACATCGCCTTCGTCGCGGCGCCTTGCATCTCGCCCCGCGGCGCCAGCAATGCGGCCCACCCGCTTTCCCAGACAGGCTCCTAGTCTAAACTCGCCTCGTGCGCTGGTCGGTAAAGCGGGTACGCCATGAGGCAGGATACCTCGCACTGCGGGCTCTCCTCGCCGGCGCGCGGCTGCTGCCATTGCCCTGGCTGCGTGCCCTCGGCCGGGCGGTCGGCTTTGTCGTCCTGCGCTTCTTCAGCAAGCAGCGCGGCCGGGCGCTCACCCACCTTGCCCTCGCGTTTCCCGAGCACGACGAGGCATGGCGTCGCGTCACCGTGGCGCGCTGCGCCCGCCACCTCGGCACACTGCTCGGGGAGATCGGCTGGCTGTGGTCCGCGTCGCCGAAGGCGATCCTGGCCCGTACGGAGTTCGTCGGCCTCGAACACTTTACGGCCAGCACCAGCCCCAGCCTCGGCGCCATGGTCATCACCGGTCATTGTGGCAACTGGGAGTGGCTCAACCTCGCGCTGGGAGCAATCGGCCATCCGCTCACGGTCGCGGCGCGCGAGATCTACGACCCGCGCCTCGACGAGGTGGCGCGCCGCCTGCGCGGCCGCTTCGGCGGCGACACCGCGCTGCGTGGGCAGGGGGCGGGCACCAAGCTGGTCGGCGCATTGCGGCACGGCCGCTCGCTCGGTCTGCTCATCGATCAGGACATTGCCGCGCCGGGGGTGTGGGTGGAGTTCTTCGGCCGTCCGGCCTGGACGCCCTCGGGTGCGGCACTGCTTGCCCTGCGCACCGGCGCCCCGATGGTGCCGATCTTTGCGGCGCGGTTGCCCGACGGCACGATGCGCGTCACCGCGGCGCCACCGATCATACCCACGAGGACGAGCGACCTCGACGCCACAGCCGCTCACTTGACCGCCGTGCTCACCGGCCACATCGAGCGGCAGATCCGCGAGTTTCCCGAGCAGTGGGTTTGGCTGCACAAGCGTTGGAGGCACCAGCCCGGCGAAGGCGAAACCGTCTGGCACGCAGACGCCTCGACCTCCTGAGCAAACCTGCTTGGCAAGACCAGCGTTAAGATGTCGCAACTCGGCCGGGCCCCAGGTCTCGTGAAGCGGGGTCTGGCGGCGAAGCGGGAGGAGAGATGAAACGCACTCTACTGGGTTGCGGTCTGGTCTTGGTCCTGGCGGTGGTGGTAGTGGGCGCGATGGTCATGGCCAGCTACAACCGGCTGGTGACCCTCGAGGAAGCCGTCAAGAGCGCCTGGAGCCAGGTGGAAAACGTCTACCAGCGACGCGCCGATCTCATCCCCAACCTGGTCGAGACCGTCAAGGGAGCGCGCGACTTTGAAAAGTCCACCCTCACCGCGGTGGTGGAGGCCCGGGCCAAGGTATCGCAGGTGAATTTCGGCACCGTGCCAACGCCGGAGCAGATGCAGAAGTTCCAGACCGCCCAGGATGGCCTTTCCTCCGCGCTCTCCCGCCTGCTCGTGGTGGTCGAGCGCTACCCCGAGCTGAAGGCGACGCAGAACTTCCTCGACCTCCAGGCGCAACTCGAAGGCACCGAAAACCGCATCGCAGTGGAACGCCGCCGCTTCAACGAGGTCGCGCAGGCGTTCAACACCGCGCGGCGGCACTTCCCGACCGTGTTCATCGCCTCCCTGTTCGGCTTCGCGGAGAAACCGTACTTCCAGGCGGCGCCCGGTTCGGAGCGCCCGCCTGCCGTGAAGTTCTAGGCGATGCGAGCGGGGATCGTTGCCCTGCTGATGTCGGTGGGCGTCCTCTCGCCGGTCGCCGCGCTCGAGGTTCCCCCCGTCCCGACCAGCTACCTCACCGACCTCGCTGGGGCGATCCCACCCGCCCAGGGCGCCGACATCGAACGGCGGCTCCAGGCACTCGAGACGAGCTCCGGCCACCAGGTGATCGCGGTGCTTTTTCCAACCCTCGCCGGTGAAGCGCTGGAGGACTTCACGATCCGCTGCGCCGAGCGTTGGAAGGTTGGCGGCAAGCGGATCGATGACGGCGCGATCTTCTTCGCCTTCATCCGCGACCGGCGCATGCGCTTGGAGGTCGGCTACGGGCTGGAGGCGAAGGTCCCCGACGCCGTCGCGCGGCAGGTGCTCGACAACGTCGTGAAGCCGCCGTTCGCCGCTGGCGATTACGGTAACGGCGTGTTGGCGTTGGCCGACGCGCTCGAGCGCGTCTTCGCCGGTGAGAGGGCGCCGGCGCCACGCCGCCACTCCGGCAACCCGGGAGCGGCGCTGCCAATTGCCTTCGTCATCGGCGCGCTCCTCCTCCGCTTGCTCCTCGCGAGCGCCAGTCCCTACCGGCGTTATCGGGGTGGCGGTTTTTGGGGCGGGTTTGGTGGAATGCGGGATGGATGAGGGTCAGGTATGAACAAGAGATTTGTAGGGGTTCTGCTTTTCGCGACAGTCGTCGCCACAGTCGCCAGCCTATTGCTGTATCGGCTGTTGATCAATCGGCCTCAGCCGGCCAAGGCGGCTATGGCAACCACTCAAATCGTGCTGGCGTCGCGGGACATCGATGTAGGCACGGTATTGAAA
>JBIOGJ010000021.1:0-62644 GCA_044447965.1 Thermoanaerobaculales bacterium
TCCCACCACCGCCCATCCCCCACCCACCAAAAGCCCCAACACAAAGTCATTCACGCTCGAAGCAAGCCGGCGCGAAAACGGGTGGGGGGTATTAAATCCGCACGTCGGGTGCGATGCGGCATTCGCTTCGGAGCGCACGGGAACCGAGCGGGCGGATCAGGGCGGGGTGTCGCTGACGCGGCTTCTTGCGGACAGCGAGGGGCCCCGCCGTGGGGGGTCCCCGCTCGGTCGTGCGCGAAGGAGTCTCCGAGCGTAGCCCGTGGGGACGGGCAAGCGAGGAGAGCCGCAGCACCCGAGGGGCACAAAGAAACCGCTGTTTGCTTCTCGTGGATCATGGCTCCGAGGCTCTGGCGAAACGCTGCTCCCGCCGAGGAACTCGAGCAGTTCGCCCGCGGAAGGCGCGCGTGTCCGCTGCCCGTGGGGATGCGCAAGGCCCAAACACCCACTGGCCCCACGGGCAAGCAAGAAACCACCTTTCATGGAGCGTGGCTGAGGATGGGGCTATGCCTCGTTCATGAACGGGTAGCGGAAGTGCGTGGGCGGCACGAAGGTCTCCTTGATCGCCCGCGGGCTCGTCCAGCGGATCAGGTTCCACATCGAGCCCGCCTTGTCGTTGGTGCCGGAGGCGCGCGCACCACCGAACGGCTGTTGCCCGACCACCGCGCCGGTCGGCTTGTCGTTGAGGTAGAAGTTGCCCGCCGCGTCGCGCAGCCGCGCCGCCAGTCTCACGGCGGCCTCCCGATCGCCAGCGAAAACGGCGCCGGTGAGGCCGTATGGTGAGCCGGAGTCGCACAGCTCAAGAGCCTGGTCGAGCTCCGCGTCGGGATACACGAACGCGGTGAGCACCGGTCCGAAGATCTCTTCCCGCATCAGCTTGAAGTGCGGGTTCGAGGTCACGACCACGGTGGGCGCGATGAAGTACCCCACGCTGTCGTCACAGGTGCCCCCGGCGACGATCTCCGCCTCCGGCGACTTGCGCGCGAACTCGATGTACCCCTTGATCGTCTCGAACGCGCTCTGATCGATCACCGCCCCCATGAAATTCGTGAAGTTCTCCACGTCGCCGAGCTTGATCTCGGCGAGCATCGCCTGTAGCCGGTCCTTCACCCGCGGCCACAACGAGGCCGGGATGTAGCACCGCGAGGCCGCCGAGCACTTCTGGCCCTGGTACTCGAACGCGCCGCGGACCAGCGCGGTGGCGAGCGCATCGACGTCCGCCGAAGGATGGGCAAACACGAAGTCCTTGCCCCCGGTCTCGCCGACGAGGCGCGGGTAGGAGCGGTAGCTCGCGATGTTGTTGCCGACGGTCTTCCACATCTGCTGGAACACCGCCGTGGAGCCGGTGAAATGGATGCCGGCGAACTCCGGCGAGGCCAGCACCGGGTCACCCACCTCGCCACCGGAGCCGACCACCAGGTTGATCACACCGGGGGGCAGCCCTGCCGCCATCAGCACGCGCATGATCGCCCACGCGGAGTACACCGCGGTCGACGCCGGCTTCCACAGCACGGTGTTGCCCATCAGCGCCGGCGAGGTCGGCAGGTTGCCACCGATCGAGGTGAAGTTGAACGGCGTCACCGCGAAGACAAACCCTTCGAGTGGCCGGTACTCGACGCGATTCCACGTGCCCGGCGAGGAGAGCGGCTGATCCTCGTAAATCCGTTGCGCGAAGTAGGGGTTGAAACGCCAGAAGTCGATCAGCTCGCAGGCGGAGTCGATCTCCGCCTGGAAGACGGTCTTCGACTGGCCGAGCATGGTGGCCGCGTTGGCTTCGTCGCGGAACGGGCCGGCGAGGAGGTCGGCCGCCTTGAGCAGGATCGAGGCACGGTCGGCGAAGGCCATCCGCGACCAGGCCGGGTGCGCCTCGCGCGCCGCCTCGATCGCCTTGGCCGCCTCGGCCGGGCCCGCCTTGTGGTAGCGCCCGAGCGCCTGCTTGTGGTTGTGCGGAACGATGCAGGTGCCCAGCTTGCCGGTGCGCACCTCCTGCCCCCCGATGATGAGCGGGATCTCAACTTGATGCGTGCGCATCTCGGCGAGCTTGGCCTTGATCGTCCTCTTCTCCGTGGAGCCGGGCCCGTACGCGCGGATCGGTTCGTTGCTCGGTTGGGGAACGCGGAATGCACCGTTCATCGCAGCCTCCTGGAGGATCACACCACGCGCTTGTGAAGTGCCAGCGCAATCTCCGGCAGCAGCGAGGATACGAGCGATGCCGGTGGGGGTCAACCACTCCGTCGTCGTGCGCGAAACCACGCCGGTGTGCGTATGATTCGCATGTAATGAGTCACGGGGCGAACCACCCGAACCTCTCGATCGTTATCGTGGCCTGGCGCTCGGGCAGTGTCCTGCTCGATTGTGTGCGTTCCCTGGCGACCGTGCCACCTGGTGCTGGTGTCGCCATCGAGCTCATTGTCGTGGACAACGCAAGCCACGGGTTCCCTGCCAAAGAGCTGGTCGCGTGCTGGCCGGGCGTGAAACTACTCCGCAACGATGCCAACCGCGGCTTCGGCCCCGCTGCCAACCAGGGCGCGGCGATCGCCACCGGGGAGGCGGTGCTGTTTCTCAACCCCGACACGCGCGCCGTGTCCGACCCGTTCACGCCGCTGATCGAGGCGTTCCGGTCGCATTCTGAGGCAGCCGCGGTCGCGCCCCGGCTGCTGAACGACCGCGATGGCGTTAACGAACCGCAGGAGAGATTCCAGCTCCGGCACCTCCCGAGTTGGTGGCAAGCAGTCCGCGAGCTGCTCCTCTTCGATAGGGCGTTTCCTGGCAACCGCTGGACCCGACGCGATCGTTACGCCGACCGCGACCGCGAGACGCCGTTCGAGGTTGAGCAGCCCGCGGCTGCGGCGCTGGCGGTCCGCCGCGAGGCGTTTGCAGCCGTGGGGGGATTCGACGAGACGTTCGTCCCTGCGTGGTTCGAAGACGTTGATCTCTGTGCGCGCTTGCCGCGGCACGGAACGATCCTCTACTGGCCGGCGAGCCGTTTCGTTCACAAAGGCGGCAGCGCGCGTGAGGAGCTTGGCTATGAGCGATTCCTGTCCATCTACTACCGCAACGCGTATCGGTACTGGCGCAAGCATCGTGCCCTGGTTGCCGCGCTCGTCTACCGCGCCCTGGTAGCCGCCGGGATGGCGCTGCGTCTAGCCGTTCTGCCCCTGCCCTCGCGCCTCCCCGGCTCCCGACGGCAGGCCGTGAGAGCGTATCTCCGCGTCTTGATCGCCGCGACAGGGTTGTCGCGTGGGTTCCAGCTAAGCCGCGCCCAAGAGGTGGCGACTCTCGCTCCGGCGGCGCCGCGGCCTTTTATTAGCAGACTTCCCGGTGGCCCAAACGGTCCACTGGCCAGCTTGAGCCTTTCCGCGGTCGCAGGCGCTCGCCTGCTCGCGAAGTCTGGCCCACTCGCGTTCTCGCGGAGGCTTTGGGACCGTATCACGGGTCGCCCGCCACGACCGATCGACGACCCGCTCTTGGCTGGCTATCCCGGTTGGTGGGCGCGAGAAGTTGGCTCGACAGCCGGCAAGGAACGAGAGCCCGGCCGGGGCGCCTCGCTGACGTCCGCGCCAACGTTCAGCGTCATCATGCCAGTCTTCAACCCGCCCCTGCGGTTCCTCCGCGAGGCGATCGCCTCGGTGCGGGCGCAGACGTATCCGCAATGGGAGCTGGTGGTGGCCGACGACGGCTCGCAGCGCGAGGTGCTCGACGAGTTGCGCCGGCTCGCCGCAGACGAGCCGAGAGTGCGCCTGGCAGCGAACGGGCAGACGCACGGGATCTCCACCGCCACCAACCGCGCCCTCGGCGTGGCACGCGGCGACTGGGTCGGCTTCGTGGACCACGACGACCTCCTGGCTCCGACCGCAATCTCGGAGGTGGCGGCAGCGCTGGCGCGCCAGCCCGCCCTGGACGCTCTTTACACCGACCGTGACAGCATCGACGAACGCGGTTACCATCTCGCACCATACTTCAAGCCCGACTGGTCTCCTCACGCGCTCCTCTCGCATAACTACGCCATCCACTTTCTCGTCGTGCGGCGTGACCTCCTGGAACGGCTCGGCGGCCTGCGGTCTGCGTTCGACGGGGCGCAGGACTACGACCTCCTGCTCCGCCTCGCGGAGGCGACCGATCGCGTCGGCCACCTGCCGCGCGTGGTTTACTCATGGCGGCGACACGCTGCTTCAAACCTGGGTACCCCGCGGCCCGAGGCGTTCGCAGCCGGCCGCCGGGCGATCGCCGATGCCGTTGCGCGCAGAGGGCTGTCCGGCCGTGTTGAGCTGAGTGCCCCGGCCGGGCCGTATCGCACCCGGTTGGAGCCCCGCGGGGAACCGCTCGTGTCGGTGATCGTGTCGAGCCGCACCCCGGAGCTCCTGGAGTCCTGCTTTGTCTCACTCCGCTCGCGGACCCACTACCCGCGCATCGAGCTGTTGCTCGCCACCAACAAGGTCGGCCACGCAGGCCTGGCCGCCGTCTGTGCCGCCAACGCGGCGGAGATCGTCGAGGTGGAGGACGGTTTCTTCTCGCTCATGAACAACGCCGCGGCTGGGCGGGCCCGCGGCGAGATGTTGGTCTTCCTCAACGACGACACGCGAATCGAGACGCCGGATTGGATCGAGGCCATGCTGGGCACGCTTGAGCTTCCTGGCGTGGCGGCAGTTGGGCCCAAGCTGGTGTATCCGAACGGGCGCGTCCAGTTCACCCGCGTGGTCATGGGCATCCGCGCCGACGGTGTGCCCTACTTCTTCGACCCGTTCGATCACTACGGCCTGCCCTACCTATTCGGCTTCTCCCTCGACGTGGCGACCGAGGTCAGCTCGGTGAGCGGCGGATGCATGATGGTGCGGCGCGAGGAGTTCCTCGACAGCGGGGGGTTTCCCGCCGGGGAGTTGGCGACGAGCTACCAGGATGTCTCGTGGTCGCTGGGGATGCGGCGGCGCGGGCGTTCGATCATCTACACGCCGCAGGCGGCGGTCACCCACTGGGGCAGCTTCTCGAAGAAGCAGGATGACCGGTTGCTCGAGCGCGAAATCCGCATCGCCACCCTGTTCTTCTCCTCCCACCAGGCGGAGCTCGATCGCCCAGATCCGTTCTGGAATCCGAACCTGCTCGAGGCCGGCGGGTTCATGGAACCTCCCCGCTTCCCGGGCCTGCCTCGGTTCTCCCGGAGGGGGATGTGACTCGGTGGCTCTCGCGTGCCTACATCGTATGGCGGCGTGATGGCTTCCTTGCGGTCCTCCGCCGCGCTCGAATGCGTCTCGCACTCGCCCTCGGGCACGCACAAGACGAAGGATCGTTTCCCTATGCCGCCTGGATCGCAGAGAATGAGCCGGATGACACCGCGCTCGACAGGCAGCGAATTGCCGCCGAGAAGCTCGTCCCCAAGCCACTGTTTAGCGTACTTCCCTGCCCCCCCCCGGTGGGCCGGCGCGCTCTGCAGGACCTCATCCAAAGCCTCGAGCGCCAGACCTACACGAACTGGGAGGTCGTCCTTCCTCCCGAAGTCACGGCCAGTTCTGGCGACGTGGGGGCGATCCCAACGCGGGCGCGCGGCGAGTGGCTTGTGGTCCTCTCGCGCGGCGCTCGGCTAGCCCCGGACGCACTTTACGAGGCCGCTTGTCGGCTCGGGCGCGGCGACGCCGACGCCCTGTATGCGGACCACGACCTCCTTGATGCGGTCGGCCGGCGCACGCAGCCGTTTTTTAAACCGGAGTTCTCAGCCGAACTCCTCTTCAGCACCGACTACTTCGCGCCTGCCTTCTTTGTTCGCGCCTCGCTCCTTGCAACCACGCCAGCGCCTCACACCCAGGCAGAACATTGGGACCTTGCCCTTCAGGTTGCTGAACAGGCGAGATGCATCGCGCACGTACCGAGGGTCCTCGCGTCCGCGACACATCACGGCGATGCGGAAAGCGGTCGAGCCCCGGTTGCGGCGTACCTCGCTCGGCGCGGCCTCGATGCCTACGCCGAAGTGAACGGCGCTGGCTGCTTGCGTGTCCGGTGGAGCGCCCCGCCGACGAGCGTGGCCGTCGTCATACCAACCCGTGATGGCGTCACCCACCTTAGGCCCTGCCTCGACTCGCTCGCGCGTACAAAGGGTCGCATCGAGATCGTCATCGTCGACAACGGCAGCACCGACCCGGCCACACTTCGCTTCCTCGCCGACAACGAATCGGCGGGACACATCCGCGTTTTGCGGCGACCAGGCCCGTTCAACTGGGCCGCGCTCAACAACTGCGGGGCGCGCGCTTGCGAGAGTGAGGTGCTCGCGTTCCTCAACGATGACGTCGAGGCGCTCAGCGAGGACTGGCTCGAGGAGTTGTCGGGCTGGGCGATGTTGCCGGAGGTGGGGGTCGCGGGAGGGCTGCTGCTGCGTCCCGACAGTACTGTGCAGCACGCCGGCGTCGCGCTCGGTCTTGGCGGTCTTGCGGCTCACCCGTTCGAGAGCCAGCGGGAAGACGCGCAGGGGCCGCTCGGCGCGGTTCGCTGGTACCGGAATTGGCTCGCGGTCACCGGCGCGTGTCAGGTACTTCGGCGGGAGGTGTTCGACGTAATGGGAGGGTTCGACGACTCTTTCACCGCCCTGTTCTCCGATGTCGAGTTCTGTCTGCGCTGCTGGCGACACGGCTTGCGCATCGTGTTCACCCCTTTCGCCCGCCTGCTCCATCACCACGGAACCACGCGCGGCGGCGACGAGCGCATGCCCCCGCACGATTTCTGCATCGCCAGGGCGCGGTTCTCCGACCTGCTCACGAGTGGCGACCCCTATTTCAGCCCTAACCTCTCCAGGTGGTCGGCGGTGCCAACCCTGCGGCGACGTGGTGAGACGGACGCGATGCTGTGGCTGGAGACGCTCACCGCGCTCCTGGCGGAACGTTTCCCCGGCGATGAGGGGACGCGCCCGCAGCTAATGTCGCCGCTCGCCAGCGAAGTTGCGGCACGTCTCCGCGATTTGCACCGGAAGGCGCCATGAACACCGCTCAAACCCAACCTTGTGCTGGAAGAACGATCGAACGCTCGAGCTTGGCGAGGTGCAGTACCACCTCGATTGACCGCCGCTGCCGCGACGAGGTCATTGCTACTGCACCGCGGGCAGGGTGTTCGTTGAGAAGCGTCTCGAGTCCGCGCGGCGTCTCCGCAGATTCGCCTTATACATCACGCGCCCCGCTGCCAGGTTGCGCCGGTGGCGGCACGGAACGAAGAGCTCAACCCCTTCGCGAGAACAAGGCGGCCAGCCAACGGAGAGGACGAGTTAGTCGCCATGACCGGGAGGCTTCGAGGGTCGCCAGCGAAGCCGCTAGCGCTTGATGATCCTGCGCGAGGGTGGCAACGCGAGCCTCAAGCTGGGCGCAACGCTGGCGAAGGAGTTCCCGGCAGGTCTCGCAGTCGCCGACTCGGCGCTCGCGGGCCCGGATCTCTTCGTTGAGGTGCTCGACGAGATCCGCGAGCTGCTTGCCCGTCCACACGGTTTTCCACTTGGCGAGGATCTCCGCCCGGCCTTGCAGCGTTGCCTGCTCATCCGCTTTGAGGCCGACCTGTGAGTTCCCGATTGCCCGATACACCGCCCCAGTGCGCCCCAGGTGCACGAAGCGCCCGAAGCGCTCGAGTTGAAGGAAAAAGTCCCAGTCCTCGAATACCGGCAGCGCCTCGTCGAAGCGGCATCCTGCCTGCAGGGCAGCGGCGCGGAACAGCGCAGCGTGCAGGGGGATGAAGTTCCCCGCCATCAGCGCGGGAGGAGAGAACTCCTGCGCGAAAATCCGCACGGCCTCGCCACTCGGTCCGCGTCCCTCCACATCTGCGTAGGCGAGCACGGCGTCAGTATTCGCCGCGAGTGTGGCGACTAGGTCGGCCAGGTGCCCGGGGAGGAAGAGATCGTCCTCATCGAGGAGGATAACCATCTCGCCAGTAACGGCGGACAGGCCGGCGTTGGCCGCCTGGCTGCGAGAGAGCGGACTTCCATGCGAACACACGCGGAGCGGGAAACGGCCGCAGGTCGCAGGCCACGAGGAGTGCCCGCCAGCCGCATCGACGAGGACGACCTCGACGCTGGGATACGTCTGCGCTGCCACTGATGCGAGCGCTTCGACTACCTCCGGGCGTCCAATCGTGCGAATGACCACTGATACCAGAGGTTCACCAGCCGGGGAAGGCGCAGGCGACAACTTCTCCACTGCCTCTCGCGGCATCCCGGCTGCCTTCTCGTCCTCGTGTCGCGTCGGCGGGTGCGTCAAGAGCACCTCCCTAGCAGTTTACGGCCGAAGCGGGCGAACCGTCGACCGCGACGATTGTCGCAGGTTTGCAGACGACCGTACGTTTGCGCAGGCTACAATGCCATGGGAGGCAAAATGGACATGCCTGGAGGCGACAAGCAAATCAAGATCGTGGTAGGCGATCAGCAGGCGCTCGGCACATACGCCAACTTCGCCTCGATCGTGCACAACTTCGCCGAGTTCATCATCGATTTCGGCCGCATCGTTCCCGGCCGCGAGGACGTGCATGTCGTCTCGCGCATGGTCATGACGCCGATCCACGTCAAGCAACTGCTGCGAGCGCTTACCGAGAACGTGGCCATTTACGAGCGAAACTTCGGCTCGATCCCGGATGGGCCGCAGCAGCCGGCGGTGACGCGGGAGATGTAGCGCTGGCGGCGCCGACCAAGCTGTTTTTTCCTCACGCCGTGCTCGTGATCCAGCCACCCCCTAGTACCCGATCGCCCGCGTAGCAGACCGCCGCTTGCCCGGGCGCGGGGGCGAGTACGGGCGTTTTGAACTCGACCTCGGCGCGGCGCTCTTCGCCAAGCGTCACGGTGGCCATGATGGGTTCGTGTCTGGACCGGACCTGCACCGCAGCCTCGATCACCCGGCCGCAGTCCGGCACAACCCAGTTCATATCACGCAGCGCCATGCGGCGGCGCATCGCCTGCTCCTGGCCCCCGACCACCACCCGGTTCGTGGCCGGCTGCAATTCGAGCACGTAGAGGCGCCGCTGGTCCGAGATGCCGATCCCCTTGCGCTGCCCCACCGTGAAGCGGTGAAAGCCGGCGTGCCTGCCCAGCACCGCGCCGCTAGAGTCGACAACGTCGCCTGCTCCCGGCAGCCCCTCCGGCGCCAGCCTGGCGAGCACGTCGAGGTACGAGCCGCCCGTCGGTACGAAGCACACCTCTTGGCTGTCCAGCTGGCTCGCGTTGGGTAGCCTAAGCGCCGCCGCCTTGCTCCTCACCTCGCCTTTGCTGAGATCGCCCAAGGGAAAGGTCACGTGCGCCAACTGCTCGAGGCTCAGCTCGAAGAGGAAGTACGATTGGTCCTTGGCACGGTCCCGCCCGCGCCGCAGCACCGCCTGTCCGTCGTCGCCCCGCTCCACCCGCGCGTAGTGCCCGGTGGCCAGCACGTCGGCACCGAATGTGCGAGCGACGGCAAGCAGCTCGCCAAACTTTACCCGCGAGTTACAGCGGGCGCATGGTGACGGTGTCTCGCCGGCGAGGTAGCTCGCAACGAAGGGTTCGAGCACGGCGCGGCGGAACTCCTCCTCCATGTCGAGCACGTAGTGCGGGATGCCAATCTCGGCCGCGACGGCTCGGGCGGTCGCCACGTCACTGGCGGAGCAGCAGCGCGATACGCCGAGACCCTGCGCCGAGAGATCGGCGAGCTGCAGGGTCACGCCCACGACGTCGTGGCCGGCTTCGACCAGGAGTGCGGCCGCAACCGCAGAGTCGACGCCGCCCGACATTGCCACTACGACCCGCATTGCTCAGTCTCTGCGCCGGTCTGCTCAGCCCGCGCCTGCGCCGTGGGCGTCCGTGACGATGAACATCAGCGTGGTGGTGCCAAGGCTGAACTCCTGGTTGGAGGAGATCGCTGCCTTCTGCACTCGGACGCCGTCCACAAACGTACCGTTGGTTGAGCTGAGATCGGAAACGGAGGCTTCGTCGCCGCGGATTTCTAGCATCGCGTGGCGGCGAGATACCTCGCTGTCCTGAAGCTGCAAATCGCTGCCAGCACCGCGGCCAAGCACGGTTCTCGGCCTTGTGATCGGGTAGATCTGGCCTGCGGTGGCGCCCAGAATCACGGCAAGCGAGTAGCGCCGGTTTGACGGCAGCGGGGCGAGTTGGGGGAGGTCGGCGTCGCTCTGCGATGCCGCCTCACCCTTGAGGAGGTACTGCTTGGTGGTGTCCTCCACCGGCCGCGAGGTCGAGCCGTCAATCGTCCGTTCGCCAGGCTCGTCGCCACCTGGACGCGTCACGTCGAAGACGGTGTCGCATTTCGTGCACTTGAGCTTTTTCGCTAGGGCTTCGCCGAAGCGCGATTCGTCGTATTGGTAGCGCGCCTTACAGCTCGGGCAGCTCACGATCACGACCAGCCCTCCTTGCTCCGCAGCAGCACCCGCTCGAGTGCCGCGACCAGGCCAAGAACGTTCCCCTCATCCGTCCCAAGCCCCAAAGATACTCGCAGTGTACGCTCGCTCGCGCCTCGGCCAAAGCCCATCGCTTTCACCGTAGGAGACGAACGCTCCACCCCCGAGGTACACGCTGGACCGGCCGAAACGGCATACCCCTCAAGATCCAAGGCCGCGACGATGGCGCCGCCCTTGGGTCCGTGCGGGAGGCCGAGACAAGAGGTGTTGGCCAGCCGTGCCGCTCCGGCTCCGTAGACCACAACCCCAGGGATCCGTGCTAGTACCTCGCTCTCGAGCCGATCGCGGAGCAGGCCGACTGCCCGCCATTTGCCGAGCCGCTCGCGCGCGAGGCGCGCCGCGACGCCCATGCCGACGATACCGGGGAGGTTCTCTGTTCCACCCCGCCGGTGCCTCTCCTGCGAGCCTGGGATCAGCGGCGCGAAGCGGGCGCGCCGCACCACCAGCGCGCCCACCCCGCTCGGCGCGCCGAACTTGTGCCCCGCCACGGCAAGGGTGGCCACGCCCCAGTCGTCCGACTCAAGGGGGACCTTGCCCGCCGCTTGCACCGCATCGCAGTGCAGGCTCGCCCCCGTCTCCGCTGCCATGGCCGCGATTTCGCGAACCGGCTGTTCGACGCCGGTCTCCGAGTTGGCGAGCTGGACGGCGAGCGTTGCGCCGCGATGTTGAGCGAGAGCGGCCCCAAGCGCGTCGAGGTCAACCACGCCGCAGGATCGGACCGGCACCGTCACCACGGCCACACCGTGGCACGCGAGTTGGTCGGCCATCGCCCGCACCGCCGGATGCTCAGCCGCCGAAAGCACCAGCGTGCGGCCAGCGGTTGTTCCTTCCCCGGCCACCAGGCCCCACAGCCCGGCGCCGTTCCCCTCCGTTCCGCCCGAGGTGAACACCACCTCCTCGGCAGCGGCGCCGAGCAGCGCCGCGACTTCCGCCCGTGCCTGCTCGATGAGCGCGCGTGCGCGCCGCCCCTCGGTGTGAGGACTGGCTGGGTTGCCGAGACCCGCGCGCAGTACCTCAGTAACCACCGCAATCACCTCATCGGGTAGCAACATCGTCGCATTCGCGTCGAGGTAGCAGCGCCCGCCCACGCCGGGATTCTAGCGCTCCCCACCAACTGCCCGTTCGCGCCGTGGCAGGAGTGTGTACAAGATCCGAGCCACCGAGCAAACGGCGGGCGCGGCGCGCGTGCTACGATTTCGTTGTGAGTGCAACGACCAGAAACAAAGGGCCGGCCGGGCCGAGCGCGGCCGGGCCCGGCGGGAGCGTCGCCGCGTCCGCGATGACGAGCCCGTCCCTTCACGTTCCCGCCAGTCCCTCGGCCGAGCGGGCCGTGCTCGGAGCCGTGCTCGTGGACGCTAACTGCTTCTACCGCGTCGTGGACGTAATCGGGCCGGACGACTTCTACACCGAAGTACATCGGCGGATCTTCCTCGCCTTCTCTGCCATTGCCGCCGCTAATCGCGACATCGACCTTGTAACCGTCACCGATCAGTTGCAGCGCGACGGCACGCTGGTGGACGTTGGTGGCGCCGGCTACGTGTCGAGCTTGGCTGATGAGCTTCCCGACCCCAGCAATGTCGAGCACTACGCCACGATCGTGCGCGAGCACGCCCTCAAACGCCACCTCATGCGTATCTCCCAAGAGATGATGGCGACCTGCTCTCGTGACGAAGGGGCGGCGATGGACGCCCTCGATGCCGCTGAGACGCAGATCCTCAGCATTGCCGAACGGTCGATGCGGGGCGGCTTGCAGCACGTCGGGAAGCTCGCCCACGACGAGGTGGCGCATATCGAGCGGGTGTCGCGTTCCTCGGCCCCGTACACCGGACTCGAAACGGGCTTCTACCGCCTCGATGAGCTGACCTCAGGCCTCCAGAAGCAAGACCTCATCATCCTCGCGGCCCGGCCGGGCGTGGGCAAGACCGCGATGGCGCTCAACATCGCCGCGAACTGCGCGGTGCGCCAGGGGAAGAAGGTGGCGGTGTTCTCGCTCGAGATGTCCGCCAACGCCCTCGTCCGTAGGCTGCTCGCCGCTGAGGCCCGCATCAACCTCAAACGCCTCACCCGCGGGCTCTTGTCCAAGTCGGTGGACCCCAACGACGCGCATCAGGACGCCCCCGACTGGCAGCGTTTGGCCGAGGCCGCAGACCGTCTCGCCGAAGCGCCACTGTGGATCGATGACACCGCCTCGATCTCGGTGGTGGAACTGCGCGGGAAGTGCCGGCGGCAACTGATGGAGCACGGCCTCGACCTCGTCGTGCTCGATTACTTGCAACTGATGGGCTCGGGCACGAAGGCAGAGAACCGCACCCAGGAAGTGTCGGCCATCACCCGTGGCCTCAAAGCCGTGGCCAAGCAGCTCAACGTGCCGCTCCTCGTCATCTCGCAGCTCTCCCGCAACCCGGAACGGCGCAGCGACCAGCGCCCCCAGCTCTCAGACCTGCGCGAGTCAGGTTCCATCGAACAGGATGCCGACGTGGTGGTTTTCATCAACCGCAAGAACCGCGCGCTGCAGGCACCGGAGACTCCGGAGGAAGAGGAGGACCTGGCCATGGCCGAGATCATCATCGCCAAGCAGCGGAACGGCCCGACCGACCTCTTCAAGCTGGTGTATCTGGACCAGTTCACCCGTTTCGAGAACGCGGCGTTGGGGAGTTATGAGCGCTGAGTCCTCGCGAGCGTCGTGGCTCGTACGGGGCTTCGAGCGGGTCGGCCGCCCCAGCCTGGCCATGTTCGAGGAGCTGGGGCGCTTCTTCTTCATCCTCCACCGGACCATCTACTGGACGTTCCGCCGACCGTTTGACGGCAAGGCGTGGGTAAGGCAGATGGTGAGAGTTGGCGTCGACTCCATCCCTGTCGTGGGCCTGATCGCGATGTTCACCGGGATGGTGCTGGCGCTGCAGACCTACCGGGGGTTCGAGCGTTTCCATGCCGAAGGGTTCGTCGCCTCGGTGGTCTCGCTCTCGCTCACGCGGGAACTTGCGCCGGTCCTGAGCGCACTCATGATCGCGGGCCGCATCGGCTCCTCCCTTGCCGCCGAGCTCGGAACGATGCGGGTGACCGAGCAAATCGACGCCCTCTACGCGATGGCCACCGAGCCGATCCAGTACCTGATCGTGCCACGGGTTGCGGCCACCACCTTGATGCTGCCGCCGCTGGTGCTCGTCGCGAACGCCCTCGGCATCGTCGGTGGCCACGTGATCTCAGTCGGTCTTCTCAACGCCAACCCCGTGGTCTATTGGCAGCGCACGTTCCAGTTCCTCGACCTCAACGACGTGATGTCGGGGCTGATAAAGGCGGCCGTGTTCGGTCTGATCCTGGCCGTCACCGGCTGCATGAAGGGGTTCTTCACCACCGGCGGGGCCGAGGGCGTGGGGAACTCCACCACCAGCGCGGTCGTGATGGCGTCGGTGGTCATCCTGGTATCCGACTTTTTTCTTACCAAGATCTTGTTCTAGGCAAAGGGGAGACCGGCGGAGTTGGCAACAGAGACGCGACAGCACAGTCCGGGGAGCGGCGATCATGCAGCGCCGAAGCTCGCCATGATCGACGTGTGGAAATCGTTTGCCGGTCGCGAGGTGCTGCGCGGGATCAACCTTGAGGTGGCTCCCCGCGAGTCGTTCGTAATCGTAGGTGGTTCCGGCGCGGGAAAGAGCGTACTCCTCAAACACCTCATCGGCCTGGTATCCCCGGACCGCGGGCACGTCATCGTCGATGGGGAGGATCTCACCAACTCGCCGCCGGCGAGATGCCTTGCGATCCGCCGCAAGTTCGGCATGTCGTTCCAAGAGGGCGCCCTATTCGACTCGCTCAACGTGTTCGAGAACATCGCCTTCCCGTTGCGCCGCCACACCAAAATGCGTGAGGACGAGGTCAGTGCGCGAGTTGAGGAGTGTCTGCGCCTCGTCCACCTCGTCGACGTGGGCGGCAAGGCGGTGAGCGACCTCTCAGGGGGGATGCGGCGGCGGGTCGGGTTTGCGCGCGCGATCTCGCTGCAGCCTGAGATCCTGCTCTTCGACGAACCCGACACTGGCCTCGACCCCATGACGGCGGCGGTGATCGACCACGTCATCGTCGAGATGCGTAAGAGCCTCGGCGTCACGATGGTCACCATCACCCACGACATGAAGTCGGCGTTTCTCATCGCGGACCGGATGGCGATGCTGCGCGACGGGAAGATCGTGGCGGTGGCCGAGCCCGAGACGTTCCGGCGGCTTCCCGACCCCTATATTCAAAGGTTTCTTGCCGGCGAGCCGCAGGAAGAGGAGGTCGCATGAGTCACACCGCCCGCGTCGGCATCTTCATGACGGTTGCGCTCGTGATCCTCGGCGTGTTCATCATCAAGATCGAGGAGATCCCCCTTGGGTCGAAGGGCGACCGCACCCGCGTGCACGCGACATTCCCATCCGTCGCAGGCCTCGACGAGAAGAGCGCAGTTCGTGTTGCCGGGGTGCGGGTCGGCATCGTCGAGAGCGTCAAGCTGGAAGGCGATCACGCTCTTGTTACCCTTGCGCTCGACCGCGGGGTTGCCCTGCACCAGGGCGCACACGCGGAGATCGCCTCCCTCGGGATGCTCGGCGATAAGTACGTCGAGCTGTACCCTGGCGATCTTTCCGCTCCAAGCCTTGCGGCCGACGCGGTGCTCCCTGGCGCCAGCTCGGTGGCCTTCGACCAGGTGCTCAAGACGGTGGGCGACGTCGGGGGCGATCTCAAGTCCGTCAGTGCATCGCTACGGCAGACGCTAGGCGGGGAAGCCGGGCAGAAGCGACTCGACGACATCATCGAGAACGTTCGACAGCTCACTGCGAGCGTCCGCGCGGTGGTCGAGGCCAACCGCGCCAACGTGGATGCCACGCTGGGGAACTTCCGCGCCTTCTCCGAGACGCTCAAGACCGAGCTGCCGCGATTTGCCGACAAGCTCGTTGACCTCGCGGACCGCATCGATGCGATGGTGGCCTCCAACCGCGAAAACGTCGATGCATCGGTGGCCAACGTCAAAGACATCACCGCCCAACTCCGTGTTTCAGCCGAAAACATCAACAAGATCACGACGAAGCTTGCGGCCGGCGAGGGGTCGGTCGGCAAGATGCTCAACGATGAGACCACGGTTGACAACCTCAACGCCACGCTGAAATCGGTCGAAGGGGCGGCCACCAGCTTGAAGAACACGATCGGGCGTCCGGAGGGATGGCATCTCGACGTCAACCTGCGCGCCGAGGCGTTGCCGGGCGTCAAGGAAGTGGGAAGCAGCGCCTCCCGCAGCGCGTTTGGCCTCGACCTGCACACCACCGACACGCGCTTCTATCGGGTGGAGCTGGTCAACTCCCCGGTGGGCAGGAGTTCCACCAGTACCCAGACGGTCACCACAACCGACCCCAACGGGCAAACCCAAACCGTGACCCAGACCATCGTCACGAACAAGAACAACGACACGGTCAACGCGCAGGTCGGTTTCCTGCTGGGAAACGGCTACACCTTCCGCGGCGGCTTGTTCGAATCAACGGGGGGCATCGGGTTCGACAAGGACCTGCTCCGGAGTCAGTTGCGCCTTACGCTCGAGGCGTACGAATTCGGCCGGGACATCAAGCCGCCTCACCTGCGCTTCGAGGGCCGCTACTTCATCACCCGCAACATCTTCGCGTTTGCCGGCTGGGACGACCCGGTGTGGAAGCAGCGCTCATCGGTGCTGTTCGGCGGGGGGGTGACCTGGCGCGACGAGGACCTCAAGTACCTGCTCGGTACCGCGGCCTCGTTTGGTGGCCACTAGCAGTGGCCCGCGATGGCGCGGTGTTCGAGTGCACCGCGTGCGGCCAACGGTCGCCCAAGTGGCTTGGTCGTTGTCCGAACTGCGGAGGCTGGAACAGCTTCGAGCAGGTGCCGGAGCAGTTGCGGAGCATAGAGCGCGAGCGCCGCGAGGCCGCACCTGCGATTTCCCTTGCCGACACTGGGCTGGCCGAGGCGCCGCGGATCACGAGCGGGGTGGCAGGTTTCGATCGCGTGCTCGGAGGTGGGCTGGTGCCGGGGAGCGTGGTGCTCCTCGCGGGGGAACCCGGGGTCGGCAAATCCACCTTGCTGCTCCAGGTGGCGGCGCGGCGCGCGGTCGTGGGCCCGGTGGTCTACGTCAGCGCCGAGGAATCCGCCCGGCAGGTGGCCCTGCGCGCCCACCGCTTGGGGTGTGTCCATCCGAACGTCCTTCTCCTTGCCGAGCCGGTCGTCGAGTTGGTCGTGGCACGGGCGCGGGAACTCAGGCCTTCCTTGGTGATCGTCGACTCGGTTCAAACCATGCTCTCTGACCGCGTCCCCGCCGTGCCCGGCAGCGTTACGCAGGTCCGCGAAGTGGCGAGCCAGCTCCTCGATCTCGCGAAGCGCGACGGCCCTCCGATCGTGCTGGTCGGTCACATCACGAAGGAAGGACTCGTTGCCGGCCCCAAGAGTCTGGAGCACCTGGTGGACGCCGTGGTGGAGTTCTCCGGAGGTTCCAGCCACCCCCACCGCCTCCTGCGCGCGACCAAGAACCGCTTCGGGCCTGCCCTCGAGCTCGCGCTCTTTGCTATGACCGACCGAGGTTTGCACGAGATCGACAACCCGTCTGCCGTGCTCCTGTCCGACCGTCGCACCGGCGAGGCCGGATCGGCCGTGGCCGTCGTGCTCGAAGGCACGACGCCGCTGCTGGTCGAGGTGCAGGCGCTGGTGGCCCGCTCGCCTCTGGCCAACCCGCGACGGGTGGCGCAGGGGGTCGACGCGGGTCGCCTCGCCCTGCTCCTCGCCGTACTCGAGAAGCGCGCCGGCGTGCGCCTAGGCGACCGCGATGTCTTCGTCAACGTTGTTGGCGGCATCGAGGTGGAAGAGCCTGCGCTCGACCTAGCCTTGGCGGCTGCGGTGATCTCCTCTGCCAGTGAGCGCCCACTCCCCGCCGACCTCGCATTCTTCGGAGAGGTTGGCCTGCTTGGAGAGGTGCGCGCGGTCAGCCGGCCGCAGGAGCGGCTGCGGGAAGCGCGGGCGCTCGGCTTTGCGCGTTGTGCGGTTCCCGCCTCGACGCCGCCAGCGGGCCGCGGCGAGGTGGAGCTGGTCGCACTCGGCGACGTTGCCGACCTGGGCCCCCTGCTCCAAATGCTAGACTCTTGAGCGGGCTTAAGATCATGGCCGACGCCGAGCTGCGATCAGCGGTGGTGCGCCTGCTCAACGACGTTGAGACGTTGCGCCGATCGCTGCGCATGTACCCCGAGTCGCATCCTGCCCTCGAACCCGCGCGCGAGCGCATTCGCTTGCGCGCCGCCGAGGTCTGTGGCGAGGACGCGGAGGGAACGCTGGGCCTGGCCCCCGAGAAGGTCTTCTGGAACGGCGAAGATATCGAGCTCACCGCGACCTACCCTGCCGCCCGCCTGACCCAGTTCCTTTTCCACCTAGGCATCGCCGCCATCCGCTTGACATTCCCACAGGCCGGTGACGGCCTTGCCTCGCTCTCAGCGCAGCTTGCCACGCTCCACGACCCTCCCGGCGAGAAGGAGCGCAGTCAGCTCATGGAGGGCGCCGCCGCCCTCGCCGGACTCGAGCTGGTTCCCATCGACCTCTCCAGCGTGCAGCCGTCGCTGAGCGAAGGTGAAAGGGCCAGCACGGGTTCGCGCATGGTCCTCGCCGAGCTGGCCAGGCGCCTATCGCGAGATGGTGCCTTCCCTCTCGCCGGGATGATTCACGAGGGCGAGCTCACTCCCGGGATGCTGGTCGAGCTGTTGGCCGCGGCGAGCGACCCTGAGATGCTCTTCGACCACGCCTTCCTCTCGCTGGGCGAGATCCTTCGCTCAGCGTCCCCGTCTCGGCGCAGCCCTGTCCTCAATGAGGTGCGGGAGTTCCTCGTCGACCTCCTGCGCCTGCTCGATCCCGAGCGTGCCAAGCTCGCCGTCGCGGTCGCACTGCGTCACTTGCCGGTGGTCGGCGACCAGGATCAGGTGCCGTGGGTCGCGGCGGAGCTGTTGCTTGACGCGGTGGAGTTCATGCTCATCAGCCAGGCGCCGATCCCGGAGGCCGTGCATCGCGCACTCCACCGCATGGCCGCGCCGCTCGCCGAGCAGAATCCCCCGTTAGCCGAGTCGCTAACAGCCCGTGCTCGCCAACTGCTGGCGCAAATCCCCGCCGCGACCAACGAGGCGGAATTTGCCTCACCGCTCGCTGCCTCTACGCTGGCGGTGGACTGGGAAGGCGCCTCGTGGGTCGGTGACCTTGCTGCCTCTCTCACCGAGGAACAGGTCCGGCTCCACGTGGTACGCCTGCTTCAGGAGACCATCACGGCGTGGCCTGGTCAGCCGGTTGCCGACCGTGCCGCAGTCCGCCTCGCGGAGGAATTCGCTGCCGCGCTTGACATCGGCGACCTCGCGACGGCCCGTCACGTCGCCGGCATGCTCGCCTCGACCCGAAGTGCCGACGCCCGCAGAGTGGTCTGCGAAACGGGCGTGCCGGCCGCGGTCCGCGCCTTCGCCACCATCGACCGGGAGCTTCACCCCGACCTCACCGCGGTCCTCGTTTCGCTCGGCGAAGGCGCGTTGCCCGCCATCCTCGAAGCGATGGCGGAGGAGAAGAGCCTCGTCGTGCGGAAGCGCCTCCTTGAGGTCGTCGCGCGTCACGGCGACCGGGCCAAGCCCTACTTGCACCCGCTCCTCGATGATCCGCGCTGGTACGTGGTACGCAACGCGGTCTTTCTCCTTCGTCGCATCGGTGGCCACGAGATCGTGCCGGTGCTCAAGACGCACCTCGCAACGGCCCGTCCGCAGGTCTTGGCCGAGCTGCTCAAGGCGTTGGTCGCGAGCGAGGACCCCCAATGGTTCGCGGTCCTCATGCGCACCCTCGACTCGGACGACGAGGAACGACGAAGGGTTGCGCTTGAGGTCGCATCGCGCATTAGCAACCCCCACGTGGTGCGGGCGCTGTTGCAGCGCCTCCAGGCGCGCGTGGGGTTGCGCCTCCGCGAACGGCTCAGCATCGAATTGATTCGTGCATTGGGCCGACTCCGGGATCCGATGGCGCTCCCTCTCCTGCGCGACATTCTTGGCCTCAAGCAGTGGCGCTTTCCGTTCCCGTTGACCGCCGTGCGCCGCGAGGCCGCCGTAGCACTCGCCAGCATCAATGATGCGGAAGCCCGCCGCCTGGCCCTGGCGCTGGCAAACGACCGCGATCCCGAGGTCGCCAACGCGGTGCGCCAGGCGCTCCACCGCAAACCCGAGACCGAGGAGATCGAGTGATTCCTCGCACCGACTGGGAGGTCCTCGTCCACGAGGCGATCGCGGAGCTTGCCGCCGGTGCAACCGCAGTTGGCCTCTACGGCACCGACCACCCAAGGGCGATTCAAGCGGCGGAGCGCCTCGGCACGGGCCTCACCGACCTCCTCACGGACGAACCGGAGCTCGCCTTCGTCCTGCTGGGCGAGGAGCTCTTCGTTCAGGGACGTCCGTTCACGCGATCGTCGCGCCAGAGCCTCACGCTGATTCGCCGGTTCCGGCGCAAGGGTCTCGAGCAGGTGATATTTCGCGAGGGACTTACGGCCGAGGAACTGCGCGCATTCTTCGCGGAGCTGGCTTCCACCGACGAGGCCGAGGTGCAGCAACGCCTCCACATTCAGGTCGGGAAGGTCGAGCTTTCTGAGCGCGAGCTGGGCGGCCCTGACCGCGATGAAGCGGGCGCCGGTCGCAAGAAGCTACCGGTGATCCGCGATCGCATCTCCCTCATCCACGAGGCGTTCGCCGCCTTCGCCCAAGGTCGTGAGCTGGCACTGGGCGATCTCGAGACGGTCGTACGCGCCCAGGTCAAGGCGCTCGAAATCGATCCTGACCCACTGCGCCAGTTCGCCCCGTGGGAGGGCGAGGAGCGCTGGCCGGCGGTCCATGCGCACAACGTCTCCGCGCTCACAGTTGGCATGGCGCGTTTTGCCAAGTTTGGTGTCGCCATCACGGTGGATCTCGGCATGGCGGGCCTCCTCCACGACATCGGCAAGGTGTTCCTTCCCCCTGAGGTCCTTTCCCGCGAACTCGAGTTATCCGGCGAGGAGCTGGAGTTGATTCTCGACCACCCGCGCACCGGCCTCGAGGCATTGCTGCCGGTGGGTCAGCTTGCGCCGCTCGCGTTAATCGTCGTCGCGGAGCACCACCTGAACTTCAACGGCGCCGGCTATCCGCGTCTCTCCCGGCCACGCCGGCCCCACCCTGCCAGTCGCCTCATCGCCGTGGCAGACGCATTTGTAACCCTCTTCACCGCGCGCGGCGGGCGAGGCCTCTTGACCCGCGAGGGCACGCTGGCATGGCTGGTAGATCACGAAGGCACCGTCCTCGACCCGGGTTGGACGCTCGCCTTGCGCCAGCTTCTCGATCGCATGCAGCCTCAGCCCGGCGCGTGACGCGAGCGGGACTCTCGGCCGCTGCGTCACGCCACGATTCCTCGGCCAGTGGATCAGCGCAGCGTGAGCGAGGCGAGGCGCACCTCGACATGCCCGAGCAGCTTGACCTGCCCTGACATCTCGAGTGGCAGCCGGTGTTGGCCGTCCCACAGGATTTCGACCACGCCCTCGAGGCCGAAAATGCGAAAGGCGCTTGGGGCAGAGGAATCCACCACGGGGGAGCTATGCGCGACGAGCCGGAGGGCGGCGACCCGCGCGTGCACGATGGTCGGATTCCCGCCATCGAACTGCTCGTAGTCGAGTTGCAGCGGCACGACCCCTTCCGCGGCGACGGTCACGCGCTCGACCTGCGTTTGCACGAGCACGTTGACTATCGTGGAGTCGCCGGGTGTCGTCACGCTGCCGGCCGCCAGAGCGTAAAGGAGACCCGCGGGACCGGTCACGGCCGGCTCGCGGCCAAGCGAGGAGGGGTAGCTGAACACGGAGGTGAGATGCCGCGTCCAGCGCTCGGGGTCGAGCATCAGCTCAGTGAGCGAGGCCGGCTCGAGCAGATCGAGGGCGAATCCGTGATCACCCAACGTGTATGCCTTGCGGTGGTGCCTGGCGCCGGTCTCGGTGTCGATGATCTCGAACGCCGCAGCGCGCCACGGGTCAAGGCGCTCGCGTGCGAGGAATGTTCTGCCCGGCAGGTGTGTGGTGCTCTCAAGCCAGAGACCCTCGCCCCGCACCGCCGATCGCTCTCCGGCACCGACTTGCGCCGACGGGGGCGGGTCGGTCCTGGCCGTTGTCGGCGCGATCAGGCGGATCTCGATGTGCGCGGCGATTCCCAGCCGATGGGCTTCAAAGTGCAGCTCCCGCCACGCGACTCGGTGCGGGTCCAACGCGGCGACGGAAGGATCGCCACCCCGAGCCGTCGCCCCGCAAAGGCTGAGCATCACTCCAACTGTGACCGCAAGGCCCGGCACCAAGACTCGTTCGAACCTCGGCCCACGCGTCACGTTTGTCAGCCTCCCGGGTAGTAGCCGGCGATCGTGCGGACCTCGACCTTGGGGCGATTCACCGTGACGGCAACCTTGCGGAACACATCGAGCGCCGCCTCCGAGCTCGAGGTGTAGGTCAACAGGTACTGCGTGCGCAGCTCCCGGTTGATGCGCTCGTAGACGGGTTCGAGGTTGGCCTCACGCGGGAGGAAGAAACCTTCTCCACCGGTGGTCCGCGCCAAGCGTGAGAGCTGGGAACGGATTCCCACCTTGGTGAGTGGCAGGTCGATGCCGATCGTGTAAATCACCACCCCACTGCGCTTGGCGTAGTCAAGGGTTCGGTCGAAGTCCATCTTCGACGCGTTGTCCTCGCCGTCGGTGAGGATCACCATCGCCTTTCGTCCCCGCACCCCGGCAAACTGGAACAGGCTGTAGACCACGGAGTCGTAGAGCGCAGTCTCGTTTGCCGCCTTCAGTGCGATCAGCGCGCGCTCAAGCGCACCGAAGTCCGCGGTGAAGGAAGCGAGCATCGCGGGCCGGTCGGAGAACGCCACCACAAACGCTCGATCGCGGGGCCGCACAAGGTTGCGGAGAAAGCCGATCACCACGCGTTGTACCTCCGGAAGCGTCTTCTCCATCGAGCCGGAGGTGTCGATGACCACGCCAAGGCGGATGGGCAGCTCCTGCTGAAGCGCGAAGTGCGACACGGTTTGCTTGACCCCGTCCTCGGACACGTTGAAGTTGGCGAGCTCCAGGCCCTCAACCGGCCTTGCGCCCGAGTCGAGCACCGTCACCGGCAGCTCCACCGTGCGCACCTGAACGCCGGTGAGGAATTGTGGCGCGTTGACGAACTGGACATCCTCCGCCTCCGAGTCGTCCGAGAGCACCGCGAGCGCGCGGAGGTAGCCAATCGAGCCGTCGTCCTTGACGGGCAGCCACGCCTCGAAAGGCGATTGGTACAGCGTCTCGACCTTCAACTCGTTCCAGTACAGCTCGACGCGCTCCAGCTTGCGATCGGTCGGTACGTTCAGGTTCACCACCGCGTGCACTTTCGCGCCTTTGCGATCGGCGCCGGTCACCGGCTGAAGGCGGACAAAGAACCGCTCGCGGCCGACGTTGAGGTCAAGCTTCTTGCGGTCGAGCTCCTTGCCCGCGGCATCGAACGCGGTCGCCTCCACGGTCGCGAGACGCGGTACGGGCCCGAGATCGAGATCGACCTCGAAAGGCGGCCGGTTCTTCGTCATCACCGGTCGGTTGTCGAGGAAGAACTCGACTCGTGCGACCGTGGGGCCGACCATGGCGCCGAAGTGCTGCACCCCGCTGATGCCCTCTCCCTCGGGCCCGTGGAGCACGATAACCGCCTCTTGTGCGGCCGCCACCTTCGCGATTGCCTGCTCGGCCGCCTTGTCGACTGGCGGCTCGGCTGCGAGCACCGGTGCGGTCACCTCGAACTCGAGATCACGCGTGGCCGCGTGCGCGGAGTTTGAGTCCTGCACCTTGAGTCGCAGCTTGTAGTGGCCAGGGTGCAGCTCGCGTTCCACCACCACGGGGAACTCACTTGCCGAGGCCGGGAAGGTGAAAGCGTAGCGGAAGCGATCCGCCATCTCGCCCTCGCGCGCGACCTCGCCAGTCACGTCGAGCTGCACGACCTCGAGGTCGCCGACCTTGTTGCTCGAAAGGCCCTCACGCGGCACGTTGGCAGCGAACGTGACGGCCATTTTCGAACCCCGTCTGGCGCCAACCGAAGCAGAGACCGTGAAGTTCACCGGCTTGGCGCCCTTGGGGAGCAGGGTCGAGAACTCGAGAAAGTGCGCCGTTGCCGATTCCTTACCTCCCGGACCACCCTCCGGCGGTGGGAGCACGTGCTCCATTGCGTGATGGCCGGTGAGGTCCTTCATCCAATACTCGGCGATGTCGAGCCAGCGCAGGACATCGACACCGTCGGCGCACCTCGTTTCCGGGCGCGACATCACTCCGTACACCGAGGCGCTTGAGCTCGTGAGCCAGCTCTGCACCGACTGCCATCCACCGTACTCATAGAGGACGTCGCGCCCCTCGAGCATGGCATCCCAAAGCTTGAAGTTGCCAAGGCCATACGGCTTGTAGAACACCACCACGACGTTCTCTCCGAGGCCCTCGATTCTCGCCCAGAACCAGATCTCAAGGGGGTTGAACATCCCCTCGCAGTTCACCACCTTCCTGTTGTCGGCGGAACCGTGAATGAGCAGCAGCCGAGCGCGATCCTCCCTGGTGTTGCCGAAATCGCTCCGACACAGTTCAAGGCGTTCCTGATAGTTCCGTCGAAACGCGCTGCCCAGGCCGTTTTGCGCGCCCCAGACCTGCCAGAGACGCTCGACGAACTCCTTTCGCTCAGCGTCGCTCTCGAGCGCCAGGAACGCCTTGCGCTGATCGTCAGTGATGAGCGGATAAACTTCTTCCTCGAGCCACTTGCGCCATTCGGTCGGGAGCTGGGAGACCTTGACAGCGGGCGCCGGGCGAGTCGCAAGGAAGGCGACGAAACTCAACGCTATGAGCCACTTCAGGCGCGTTCTCATGGTCTCATTCTACGCTTCAAGCGGAGGTGGGGTTGCAACCGAGCGATACACCTGCCAGAGCCGTCCCCGCCCTTGTGCCAACACCTTGAGGTCCGATCCCATGCCCGTCGGCGCGAGCAGGCGTTTGGCCGCCGCTAGCTCGGCCCATTCCTCGGCGGAAAGGGGCGCACCAGCCGCCGCCGCAGACGGCAAGAGCGCAACCGCACCGTGGATCGTCATGAAGGCAGCGAGGTGCCGCAGCAGGCCGCGTTCCCAACCGGCGTCTGCCGCCGCGTTCTCCAAGTCATCGAAGTTGACGTGCGCCGTGAGGTCGACCTCGCCGGGATCAGTCAAGACGTCGTTGACAAGCGCGTGGGCGCGGTATCCCACCAGCGACCCTTGCCGGCGTCCTCGCGCGTTGTACAGTTGCCGTGCCGGATACCCGTAGTCCAGCACCAGCGCCACCGCGTCATGCCCGCACCACGCCAGGTGCTCGGCGTGAACGGCTCGCACCTGTGGCCGCACCTCCGCGATCTGTCCCTCCTCGAGAGTGACCCCGTGCTCAGCGAGGTACCGCTCGATCTCCGGACCACTGGGTTCGCCGTGCTCCCAGCGGAGACGACCATCGGCATCCGCCGCCACGTAGAACTCGGCAAGCGCGAGCGTTCCGCCGTGGCGCCGCACGGTGACGCGATGGACTGGAAAGGCATCGTAGAGCTCCGAGGCGAACAGCACGACCGGACCGTGCGGTCTGGCCAGGTCGTGGATCGAAGCCGCGGTCTCGACTATGGGACACGATGCACGCAGCCGCCCGCGCGCCCATGCGCTGGTCTCCACCGCGACGGTGCGACGCAGTACGCCGCGGGGATCCGGCGCGAGGGCATCGAGGAGCCGCCGCAAGAGAGGCCCTTCGCCCGCCCCGAGCTCGACGAACGTGAGGGGCTCGCCCACCTCTACCGCGAGCGACCGAAGGAGGCGCTCGAGCGTCCTCGCGAACACGGGTGAGCTCGTCGGCGCCGTGAGGAAGTCGCCCCCGGGTCCCACCGGCCCCACGCCGGCGCGCGGCCGGGTGTAGTAACCGGCCTCCGGATGGTAGAGCGCCAGCGCCATGAACTCCGCGAAGGTGACCCTGCCCCGCGCAGCGACCTCGGCAATGATGGCGCTCATCCCAACAAGCGTAACACCCGCGGTCGCCGGGGTCAGGCTGGATTGAGGCCGACCTACATCGGCAGCGGGGCGGCGGCCATCTCGAGCATCCGCTTGAGCGGCTTCAGCGCGGCGAGGCGCAACTCGTCGCTCAGCTCCAGTCGTGGGCCGCCATCGCGTAAGCAGGCGTAGAGGTTGGCGAGCGTGTTCTTCTTCATGTATGGACAAACGTTGCACGCGCACTCGCCGCTGCCCCCCGGCACCGGAATGAATCGCTTGCCTGGGGCGAGCCTCTCCATCTGGTGGATGATTCCCGGCTCGGTGGCAATGAGAAACTCGCCCGCGGGGTTCTCC
The DNA here is from genome assembly GCA_044447965.1 of Thermoanaerobaculales bacterium. Lineage (GTDB taxonomy): Bacteria > Acidobacteriota > Thermoanaerobaculia > Thermoanaerobaculales > Thermoanaerobaculaceae > DATIYW01. Next base: position 25,791 of record JBIOGJ010000021.1, read on the forward strand.
TGCACGTAGCGGAGGATCGAGGAAGTCGAGCCCACGTGATCGGCCATCGCGAGGATATTTTGCGGACACTCGGGATGGGCCGCAACGAGCGCCGCCGGGTGCTCGACCTTCAGCTCGACGAGCGCCTTGGCGGAGAACTGCTCGTGCACGATGCAACTACCCGGCCATAGCACCATTCCTCGCCCGGTCTTCCGCACGAGGTAGGCGCCGAGATGGCGATCGGGAGCGAACAGCACCGTCGCGCCGGAAGGGAGCTGCCCAATGATCTTCTCGGCCGAGGAGGAGGTGACAATCACGTCGGAAAGCGCCTTCACCGCTGCCGAGCAGTTGATGTAGGTCACCGCGATCGCGCCCGGATACTGCTCCCGCCATGCGGCAAACTGCTCGGGGGGGCATGACTCCTCGAGCGAGCAGCCGGCCTCCAGGCTGGGGATCAGCACGTCCGCTTCGGGGTTCAAGATCTTCGCCACTTCGGCCATGAAGCGCACGCCGCAAAACACGATCACACGCGAGTGGGCGCGCTGCGCCGCACGGGCGAGCTCGAGCGAGTCGCCGACGAAGTCCGCGAGGTCTTGGATGTCGGCCTCCTGGTAGTAATGTGCGAGAAGTACGGCGCCGCGTTCCGCCTTGAGGCGCCTAATCTCCTCGACCAGCGCGGCTGTGTCTGTTGGAGCGTCGGGCAAGACGCCCAGAGCGAAGTTCAATCCGGTACCCCCCCTTCGAGAATATAGGCTCGCCGCCAGGCCACGACAATGGCTCCGGTCGGCTCCCCCCAATCTAGAACGCTCGCCCCATCCTGCTACTTCCGACCAAGGATCTCCTCGATCGCGTCGGCGTCGCGGGGGAGCGTGGCGGAGAGGTTCTCGGCACCGCTGCGGGTGATCAGGTAATCGTCTTCGATGCGGATGCCGATCCCCTCTCGGGGCAGGTAAACGCCAGGCTCGACGGTCACGATCATTCCAGGTACGAGTGCCGGCCCCTCGCCGCCCGCGTCATGCGCCTCCAGGCCGAGGAAGTGTCCGAGTCCATGGATGAAGAACTGCCCGAGTGCCTTGCCGCCCTCGCCTGGCACGCCGCTCTTCTCCAGAGCCGCGAACGCGGCCTTGCGCGCGGCCGCGAGGGTCGAGCCGGGCTTCAGCGTCCTCACCGCCGCTGCGTAGGCGGCCAGCACCGCGTCGTAGAGCTTGCGCTGGCGCCGGCTGAAACGGCCGCTGACCGGGAACGTGCGCGTGAGGTCGCCGCAGTAGTAGCCGTAGCGGGCCCCAATGTCGACCACGACCAGCTCGCCTGCGGCGAGGATGCCGAGGTTGGCGTCGTAGTGCAGCACGCAGCCAGCCAGGCCGGAGCCGACGATGGGCGGGAACGACCAGCCTTCCGCTCCAACTCCGCGCAGCGCCGCGAACGCGGCCCCCTCCACCTCGCCTTCGCGTGCTCCCGGGTGAACCGCCTCTGCTCCAGCGCGCATCGCGACGATCGAGGCGTCGACTGCCTTGTGCATCAGGGCAATTTCGCCGCGGTCCTTGACCAGGCGCAGCTCGGCCAGCAACGGCGAGAGGTCGCGCACCGTGAAGCTCGCGAGGCGCTCGCGCAACGTCGCAACCAGGCGCTGCTCCTCGCTCAAAGCGCCAGAGGTGCCGCCCGGCAGCGCGATCCACAGCACGCCCCCCGCTTCGAGATAGCCGGCGATACGGTCAAGCAGTCCCGGCATGGGCCGGCGGCGCGCCTCGAGCACAACCTCGCTATAGCCGATGTCCAGGACGGCTTCGAAGCCAAGCACACGTGCTGTCTCGTCCCCCGGCCCGAACTTGGGCCCGGTCCACGCCTCGAGCGCTGGTTTGCGAGCCGGAAGCAGCAGCATCTCGCGCCGTTTCTCGAGGATCAGGGCGGCGTTGGGCAGCTCCACACCGGTGAGATAGAAGAACGACCGATCTTGCCGGAAGGTACCGACGTCGCCGTAGCCGCGGGCGTCGGTGGCGCCCAGCAGCAACGCGACCTCGCCGTCCTTGAGCCGCACCTGAACCCTCTTCCGACGCCGCCGGTACGCCTCGGGCTTCTCCAACTCCGCCGCATATTGCCCGCCGCAAAAAGCTCGCTCGTCGATCATGCCCTTGCCTCCAAAGCACTCACCAGCGCTGCTTGTGCCGGGTCGTGGTCTCCACCAACCTCGGTCACAATCTCGCGCTCCACTTCGAGAATCCGCCACCCCATGCCTGGCCTAGCGCCGTTGGTCATCGTGGATGACCTCCAAGCGCGCTGCAGCGCGGCGAATGTAGTCCACCCCGGAGATCACCGTAAACGCGAGAGCGACATAGAAGCACGCCAGAAGCGGGGTCTCCGGCAGCCGGGTGACATTGGCGACCAGCACCAAAGTGATGGTGCAGACGTGCAGGACCGTGGTGATCTTTCCCCATTGCGACGGGGGAAATTCTCGCAACCCGGCACCAAGGTAGAGGAGCAACGCCACCAGCACGATGAGAAAATCGCGCGAGAGCACGAGAACCGTGAGCCAGAGTGGAATGGTCACCGCACCGGGTGCCGGGAGCGTGAGCACAATGAAAGCGGCAACCAGCAAGGTCTTGTCCGCGATCGGGTCGAGATAGGTGCCGAGGAGCGAGCGCATCCCCAGCGAGCGGGCGAGCAGGCCGTCGAGTGCGTCCGAGAGTCCCGCCACGATGAAGAGGACAAGGGCCAGCTTATGGTTGCCGCCCAGCGTTGCAAGGACGAAGAACGGCGTGAGGGCGAGCCTGACCAGCGTGATGCCGTTGGGAATCGTAAACGGCCGCAGCGCCGCACGCACCTCCTGGGCGGCACGCTGCGCCACCGCACCGGCGCGCCGTCCAGCCCACTCCCCGCTCTTGGACGGCGCCGACGCGGCCGTTCTTTCGCCGCTCGGTGGATTGATGGGGGGGACCGAGCCGCTGCCCTGCGTCACTCCTCGCCCCCGGACAGGACCGCCTCGCGCAGATAGCTCATCTTCCCCTCGTTGACGACAAGCCCGCGCTGTTCGAGGTCGTTGATCAGGCGGGTCACGGTTTCGCGCGAAGTGCCGATAGAGTTCGCGATGTCCTGGTGCGTGGGTCGGCGCACCGCCACCCAGCCGTTGCCGAGAATCTGGCCGTGCTGCTTGGCCAGATCGATGAAGTACCGTGCCAGGCGCCCGACCACGTCGAGGGTGGCGAGGCTTTCCATCTGCGCGTTCGAGCGCCGCAACCGCAGCGACAGCTCGCGCAAGAGCTTGCGTCCGATGCTGGGGTGTAGATCGAGGAGCTGCTCGAAATCCTCGCGCTTGATCCGGTAGGCAACCGTGGGGAGCTGGGTGACCACGCTCGCGGAGCGGGGAGCGTCGTCGAGCAAGGCCATGTCGCCAAAAAACTGACCGGGGCCGAGAGTCGCGAGGATAAGCTCCCTCCCCCCCGCCGACGACACGCACACCTTGACGCGACCGCTGGCGATCACGTAGAGGCCGTCGGCGGCTTCGTTGACGGCAAAAATGGCCTCATCACGAGCGAACTCCCGCCGCTCCGCGGCTCGCGCGAGCGCGTCCAGCTCAACGGGCTCCAACTCGGCGAACAATGCAACCCGGCCTAGCAGGTCCGTCAGCGCTGCGCACACGGCTCACCTCCTCCCCCGGCAACTTGGCGAACCAGGGCGACAGCCGTTTCTCCATCGATGCTGGCCGGCAGCTTCAGGCACTCCACGTCGCTGCTATCACACCAGCGCGGCGCGGGGTGGTGCAACACCTTGGCGAGGCGATCGAGTGTGGCCTCCAGCTCTCGCGCAGAGACGGTGTGGTCCGGGCCGAACCGCCGCGTCAGCGGGTCACCCGAGATCACGCCGGCACGCGCTACGGTGAGGATGTCGAGGTGCTCCGGCACCTGCACCACGTCCTCAAAGACGGGCACCGACGCGCTGGCTAATTCGGCCAATGCGGGCACCTCGAAGACGAGGATCGCGGCGAGATCCCGGCGATGAATTGCCTTATTCTCCAGTGCGCGCACCACGTACGGTGGTGCATTGGCGAGCCGCCACTTTGCGCGCGCGGTCTCGATCAGCTCGCAGCGGTTGGGATCCGACCCGGGCAGTCGGCCGTACAGATCGAGCGCGAGGTCCCACTGTCCAAGCGCTTCGGCGACCTTGCCCTTGAGCGTCAGTCCCTCCGCGCTGTCGGGCAGGCCGGGCACCAACGCCGCGGCGCCGCGAGTATCCCGCAAGGTAAGTAGTGCCCGCACCGCGAGCATGCGCGCACCAACCGCCTCCGGAACCACCGCGAGCGCCTCCCGTGCCCTGTCCAGCGCGCCGCTCGCGTCGCCCCGCGCCAGCAGGGCGGTCCCCTGCGCCAGCAGCTCGGCGGAGAGGGACGCGGCGACCTCCCCGATGAGCTTGTCCCAGCCCGCGTCCAGCTGCAGCTCGGCGGCGCGGCGCGCCGCATCTAGAGCGCTGCGCGGGTCCGCCTCGCGGTTGGCGGCGATCGCTGCGAACCCCCAGGCCGACCCATACCCGCCCTCGCGCTTGGCCAGCGCGAGTGCCTCGGCTTCCACCTTGGCGCCTTGCAAGAAGTCGATCTCAAGCGCCGCCAGCACGCGTGCCGGGTGAGCTGGCGGGGCCGCTTTGAGGTGCCGCTCGGCGCCGATGAAGTCCCCGGCCTCCGCGGCGGCTACCGCAAGGTGCACGGCGGCGGCCTCATCAACGCCTAGAGTTGTCCCGACGAGCGGGGGCGCAAGCGGATCCGGCACGCGACTAATCCTCGTCGGCGCGGTTGTCGCACACGCCGCAGCGATCAACGTCAGAACCAGGAACTGCCTACTCCGCGGACTGGCCAAAGTGCTGTTCCCCGTCCCCGCGCGCAAGGCAGACCGTGGCGATGGCGTGCTTGTAGACGAGATGCTCGAGTCCATGGCTCTCCACGATCAGGGCGTAGCGGTCGAAGCGCCTGAGCACGCCCGATACCCTCTTGCCGGTGAGCAGATACACGTGGATCGGTCGCCCCTCTCGTCGCATCGCATAGAAGTAGCTGTCCTGTACGTTGACTGCACTCTTAGCCCGCTCCTGTCCCTGCTCCACCTCGCGCCTCCACGCGTGAAACCGCCTCCCGGACAAATCCTTCGGGGCTTCCGGTCAACCATTCCACGCCTGTCTCCCCCCTCAGCCATGTCATTTGCCGTTTGGCGAGCCGGCGGGTGGCGGCGATGGAGCGCTCCACCGCCTCCGCTATCGTCCACTCACCGCGCAGCACCCTACAGGATTCCCGGTAACCGATGGCCTTGAGAGCATGCGCCTGCGGCGACACTCCGGCCGCCAGCAACCCCCTCACCTCGCGCAAAAGACCAGCGGCGAACATGCTTTCCACCCTCGTGGCAATCGTAGCATGAAGCTCGCTTCGGGGTGGATTGAGACCCAGCATAAGTACGCGGTAACGAGGAGCGCTGCGCGGGTGTTCCTGCCAAAGTGCGCTCATCGGTCGTCCTGAGGTAAGGGAAACCTCCAGCGCGCGTAGCGTACGCTGGCGGTCTGTCGGCGCGATGCGTGTCGCAGACACCGCATCGACCCGCGTGAGCTGATCGCGCACATCGTCCGGGTCCTGCTCCCACTCCGCGGCAAGCCGTTGCCGCAGAGCGGCGTCCTTGGCGGGCTCGGGGAACAAACCCCACAACATCGCTCGAACGTAAAAGTGCGTTCCACCGACCACGATGGGGAGCTTGCCGCGCGCGCAGATCTGGGCGATCGCGGCGTCAGCGTCGCGCACGAACATCCCCGCGGAGTAGCGTTCGACCGGGTCTGCGATGTCAATGAGGTGGTGCCGCACCCGCCTGCGTAGCTCGGGGTTTGGTTTCGCGGTGCCGATATCGAGTCCGCGGTAGACGGCAAAGGCATCCGCAGACACCACCTCCCCGCCCAGATCGAGCGCCAGTGCCGCTCCCAGTGCGGTCTTGCCCGAGGCGGTGGGGCCCACGATCACGACCAGTTCAGTGCTCATGCTGGTCCCGGCGCAACGGCACGAACACGGGCGGCTCGCAGCCAACCACGATCGGACCCGAGCCGGCCCAAGCCACCCACACTGCTCCGGCCGCCTGCGCGACCACGACCGCGGGCACGGCCATGACGCGGTGCACAACCACTGCGTCCGGATAGGCAAAGCGGGGACGTGTTCCCGTCACAGCCAGCGCCACCAACGGCTTCACCGCCGAGAGAAAACCGGCGGTGGACGAGGTGCGCGACCCATGGTGCGGCAACTGCAGCACCTCGGCGCGCAGCAGCGCGCCGCTACCGAGCAGTGCGGCTTCCCCTCGCGCCTCCAGGTCACCCGTAACCAACAGCCGCACCGCCCCTAGCGTCAGCCGGGCCACCAAGCTCGCGTCGTTGTCCACCCCTCCCATTACGGACGGCGGCCAGAAAACGTCGCACGCGATCCCGCCCAGCGCCGCGCGCTGACCACGCTCGAGCGGCACCTCCTCGATCCCGCGCCGGCGCGCGATGCGCCGCAGCGTGACGATTTGTCCGCTATCGCCGAGCGCTCGAGGGAAAGCCAGGCGCACCACCGGCATGCGGTCGAGCAACGTCGCCGCTCCTCCGATATGGTCGGCGTCGGGGTGGGTCAGGACAAGGGCATCGAGACGGTGCACGCGCTCGCGCGCCAACTCGCGCCACGCCTCGGACCCAGACCGTCCGGTGTCGACCAGGATGGCGGCAGCGCCGCTCCGGACGAGCAACGCCATGCCCTCTCGCACGCCCAGGAAGCGGAGTTCATTGACACGGTGGGCCGCCGCGGCTGGCCACGCGATCCACGCCCCGGATGCGACAGCAAGGAGCAACGCCGCCCCCGACGCCCACCTCGAGCGGGTCAGCGCAACCCCTGCGCCAACTGCAAACGCCAACGCGAGAACAGTGGGCAGCGGGGGAAACGGGAGACTCACCAAACCGCCCACGGTCGCCGCCATGTCCAGTAACCGCTGGCTTTCTGCCACGACGACGAGGAACAGACCGCCCAACCACGCCGAGCAGGTTGACGCGAGCAGCGCGAGCATGCTCCCCCCCACGAGGAGCAGAGCCAGCGGCGCGGCAGCCAGGTTGGCCACCAAACCGAGCGGCGGCACGTTGGCGAAGTGGTGGCCAATGATCGGCGCAGACGCAACCTGAGCAACCAGCGCAACCGCGACCGTCTGGGCCAATCGCAGCGGCAGCCTCGTCCAGTTCGCTACTACTCCGGTCCAACGCACGAGCGCAAGTGTGACCGTCGCCGTCAATTGGAATGCCGGCTGGAGCACGGTGGCGGGATCGAGGATTGCGAGACCGCCGACGACGGCCCACACGGTCGGGACTGGCAGGAGCGGCCGGCCGATCTGTCGGGCGATGAGGTACGCAACGGCGGCGACCGCGGCACGACGGACCGGCAGGTTCCCTCCGGCGAGAAGGGCGAAGCCCACCAGCGCGCCAGCCAAGACCCACCGGCGGGTGACGAGCCGCACGCCGGCGAGTCGCAGCACCCCCCAAACCAACACGCCGAATGCGGCGACATGCAACCCCGCCACTGCGAGCAGGTGCGCGAGTCCCGAGCGCCGGAGACCGATCACCTCATTCTCCTGCAGGTTCTCGCGGCGGCCCAACACCACGGCAGCAGCAAGGCCCGCCGCGCGCAGGCGCCCCGGGTCCACTCCAGCGGCGCGGCGCAGTGCGCGGACGCCACCCTCGCGGACCGCGTCCACGAACGAATGGCGCGGCGTCGGGGAGAGCAAGAGCAGGGTCTTGACCCGCAGGTAGGGAACCTGGAGCGGCCGCTCCCCGTCGAACACCAGCTCACCAGCCCCCCTCCAGCCGGTCCCGGGCGATGGCAGCAGCGCCTCGCCGACCTCGCTGGTGACGTCCATCTCGATTTCGTTCGGGAGTGGCAGCCACCGTCCCGCCCACTCGAGCCGCACGGGAGTGGCGCGCGTCCGCCAGCCCCGCACGCCCCGGCTCCAGCCGTCCCGAGCTACCACCTCGAAGCGAATCGGCAGCGGATCCGAGACTGCTCCGGCGGGGGCACGCGGCGCCCGAGCACAGGCCGCCAGACCCAACATTACCCCGCAGGCGGCCCACCACCCCCGCCTCCCAGTCGGCACGTGCAGGCCACACCATGCGGCGATCAGGCCGAGGCCCAGCAACGGCCACCACCAGCCCGGCGCCGGCGGCATGAAGTTGCCCACTACTACCGCTGTCACCGCGCTGGCTGCCGCGGTGACCAAACGCGAGCCGATTGGCTCAGACGTGCGCAAACAGGGCAAGGACTTCAACATGATGCGAGCCGGCGAAGAGGTCCCACAGCTCGAGCGAGCGAAGACCGTATCCACCTGCTATGAGACGGCTGGCATCCCGCCCGAAGCGCGCAACATCGCACGCAAGCATGATGACGGCGCGGGGAGCCTGGCGGCACAGCGCTTCGGCAACTTGGCGAGAGACCCCGGTCCGCGGGGCGTCGAGGACCGCTATCGATCTCTCCCCCAACGGCCCGCGAGCGAGATACGCCTCAGCCGTGCTGGTCACGATTGTCGCACCTGGCAGGTTCCCGGCCGCCGCCAGGGCGGCTGTCCGGTTTGGCTCCACCACGGTAACCATGTGCGCCCCGGCGTGACGTGCCGCCGCAGCGAGGAACCCAACGCCGCCGTAGAGGTCCACGAGGGTGTCGCCGCCGAGATCGCGGACCAGCTCACCCACGCGTGCAAACAGGCGCGGAACGAGATGGCGATTGCCCTGAAAGAACGCACCCACCGGCACCCACAGGCAGACCGGCAACGCCATCGTCACGCCCGTTTGCCCCCAACCCCCAGCGACGACTCGACCTTCCGCGTCAAGCGGGTGCAACCCTGCCAGCCCTTCCACTCGTGGCAGCTCCGCCGGCGCGCCGCGCCATCCGGCTACCGCACGGGTGGCCGCGAGGTCCTCCACCCAGTCCAGGTCGCCATCCCGAACCTGAGCCGCCGCCAGGGTGGGACCGAGGGACGGCAACGTGTGGAGCAGGAGCGGCGACACGACCCGGCAGTCGTCGATCTCAACCGTGCGGCGGGAGTGCGCACCGTAGAACCCGAGGATCCCGCGCCGTGAATCCCAATGGAGCCGAGCGCGCAGCCGCCAGCCCATCGGCGACACCGTCACCGCGGCACCTTTGACCATTTCCGTTAACTCGGCACTTGCGTGCCGGAGTGCCCCGACGGCAAGTGCGCGCAGCACCTCGGCCGCGGATTCGCGCCGCAAATGGGCGAGGTCGCAGCCGCCACAAACAGGCGCCACCGGGCAGGGGGACGGCTCACGCCAAGGGCTGGTCAGGACAAGCCCGGTCAGCCTCGCCTCGACGATGCCAGCACGCTGGCGCTCGGGCTCAGCCTCGACCACTTCCCCGGGCAGCGCTCCGGCAACAAACCACACCTTGCCCTCGGCTCGCGCCACGCCGCGACCGCCGCCTGCGAGGCTCTCGATGTCAAGACGCATGCGAGGACAGCTCCAGGCGGGGAAGGCCGATCAGGGCGCGCGCGGCTCTCAAACGAAGCGCCCGCCGTGTTCGAGCGCGTGCCTCGTCGGTCATCGGCTGCCCGCTGATCTCCGCCTCGACGCCCGCATCGAGGTCCCGACGTCGCTCCGCCGGGATGGACTCGAGTAAGGCATCGAGGCTGGTGAATTCGAGCTCCGCCAGCGTCTCTTCGAGCGCGGCCGGATCTCCCTCGGTCGGTAGGCTCGAAACCGCCCATTGAAGGTCCGTCAAGGCCGCCGCGACGGCGGGCACCTGCGACCAGACCTTGGCAACCCTGCCGATCGCGCCACGCAGCCACGCGAGCGCCGCGGCAACGTCGACGCCCTCCGCCACTGTCCCGGTGCCGACACGAGCCGCGAGGAGCCGCTTTGCGTGCCGTGCGACCGCATAGCGGCAATAGGACAGTGACGAGATCGGATCTTCTTCCCGTTCGCGCCGGCGTTCGAACGCCTCGCCGATCCCTGCCACCACTGCGGCCAGCGGCACCGCCTCACGCCACCATTTTCTCAGCAAGGCGAAGTCTTTAGGCGAAAAAAGGAACGGGGTGCCGCGCAGGGCCGCGAAGTGGTCCTCGGCCACGCGGTAGTACGCGACCTCGTCGTCGCTCATCGTGATGGGCGGTTCCTCTCCCAAAGCAGCAGCAGGCCCTTGAGTGTGAGGTCCTCGTCAACCGCATCGAAGATCTCGGTGTGGGGCGCGAGCACCGCGGATAGGCCTCCGGTAGCGATGACCTTGCCACCGCCCAGCTCGTCGAGTACGCGCCGCGTGACGCCCTCCACCAGGCCGACGTAACCGTAAATCAACCCTGACTGGATCGAGTCCACCGTCGCCTTGCCGATCACCCGCTCCGGCGCCACCAGCTCGATGCGGGGAAGCTTGGCCGCGCGGGCGAACAGTGCTTCCGCGGCGATCTCGAGTCCCGGGGCGATCACCCCGCCGACAAACTCCCCCTGCGCGGACACCACATCCCAGGTACTCGCGGTGCCAAAGTCCACCACCACGCAGGGGCCGCCGTGTTCGGCAAAAGCCGCCACCGCGTTGCACAACCGGTCGGCGCCCAGCTCCAGCGGTGTCTCGACCTTGAGCGGCATTCCCGAGCGGATGCCCGGTGCGATGAAGAGCGGCTCGCTATGGAGGTATGTGCCGATCGCCGACCGCATCGCGGCGTCGAGCGGCGGCACGACCGACCCTACGACCACCCCACCGATGTCATCTGGGGAGATCTGTGACCACTGGCAGAGCTGTCGGAGCAGGATGCCCAGCTCGTCCACGGTGCGATTGCGCTCGGTCGTGAGCCGCCACCGGCGCTGGACCTTGCCTTCGCGGAACACCCCGATGGTCGTATGGGTGTTGCCGACGTCGAGGGCGAGAAGCAGCATTTCAGCCTCCGAGATCCGCGGTATTCGGGATGAGCTCTCCACTGGCAAACTGGCGCACCTCACCGCCCACGTCGAGCTCGAGCCGTCCGTCCTCGACCAACCTCATGAAGCGACCCTCGACGACCCCAGCGGGAAGCCGCAGCCGCATCCATTCGCCGGGCCGATGCACCGAACGCGCCACCCAGGCCGCCACAGCGGCATCCGGCGCGTCGAGCAGGCGATGGATCCGGGCGAGGAAGGCGCTCAGAACGGTCCAGATTGACTCTTCGACCTCGCCGCCAAGGCCCAGCGAGCGCAGCGAGGTGGGCCGCGCCGGGTCGCCCGGGGGCAGAACGGGATCCTTCCCGACGTTGATGCCGAAGCCCACCATCACCCAGGCCAGACCATCCCGACCCCGGCTCTGGCACAGCACGCCGCCGAGCTTGCGGCCTTGGACCAACAAGTCGTTAGGCCACTTCAGGCCGACCTGCACATGGGGAATGGACACCTCAACCGCCTCCGCCAGCGCCACTCCGGCAGCCAGCGGCACCAGCGTGAGCTTCTCCATCGGCATCCAGGCCAGCCAGGTTGCGTAGAGGCCGCCCGCCGGGGATTGCCAGGCATTGCTCCCGCGTCCCCGCCCCCCGCTCTGAGCCGCGGCAACCAGCACGGTGTCTGGTAAGGGCTCCTCCTCGTCGCCAAGCCACGCGGCCATGATCCGCGACGCCAGTTCGTTGGTGGAGTCAACCTCGTCGAACCACACGAGATTGGCCGGCGGCCGAGGGAACGCGAAGCGCGTCACGTTCTCCCTCGCAGCGTTTCGGCAAGCAGCCGCGCCTTGTGCGACAGCTCATCGGCACGTCTCCTCGTAGCCTCTACAACATCGGCTGGAGCACGGGATATGAAGCTCTGGTCCGCAAGACGCGCCCCAACCCTCTCCAACTCGCCCTGCACTTCCGCTGCCTCCTTCGTCAAGCGTGCGTACTCCACCTCGCCGAGCGCGCTGGGAGGCAAAACGATCGCCACGTGGACGCCCCCCGCGAGGTCGCGCACCGCGCCGACCGGGATCTTGTCTGGGTTGAGCCACAGGTCGGACAACCCGGCAACACGTCGCAGCTCAGGTTCAAGCGCGGCGAAGGCGACAACTTGGGCCGGCGACAACTCTTCCAAGCACAGGCCGAGCAGCGTTGCGGGCGACAGCCCGACCAGATGCCGGTACGAACGAGTCTCCTGTACCGCCGCCTGGAACTGGCCAGCCAACTCGAGTGCAGCCGGGTTGTCTCGCCGCTCATCCGGGGCCGGGTACGACGCGGTGATGAGCATCCCCCGCTGTCCGAGGTGAGCGGCGACCTCTTCGGTGATGAAGGGCATCACCGGGTGGAGGAGCTTGAGCGCTTCCAGCAATACGCCCCTCGCCACCGCCCTCACGTCCTCCGGCCTTCGTTCCGGCTTGGACGAATGGCCCGAGCCCCGAAACCCGGGCCCCGAACCCCGGTCTCCTTCCAGCACCGGCTTGGCCATCTCCACGTACCAGTCGCAGAAATCGTTCCACACGAACTGGTAGAGCTCCCGACACCCCTCGTCGAAGCGATAGCTCTCCCACGCGCGGTTGACCGCCGTCACGGTGCGGTTCAACTCTGCGAGCATCCACTTTTCCGGCATTGCAAGGGTGCCCACGTCGAGGTCGGCAAGCTCGACTTCGTCGCCTGCGAGGTGCATCTGGACAAACCGCGCGGCGTTCCACAGCTTGGTGCCGAAGGCGCGGTAGCCCTCCATCCGTTTGGCGTCGAGCGGGAGGTCACGGCCCGGCGAGGCCAGCGCCGCGAGCGTGAAGCGCACCGCGTCGGCGCCGAACTCGTGGACCAAGTCGAGGGGGTCCATCACGTTCCCCTTCGTCTTGGACATCTTTTGCCCGCGCGCGTCGCGCACCAGCCCGGTAAGGTGGACCTGGGCGAACGGCGCCTTGCCGGTGAAATGGCAGCACATCATCACCATGCGAGCGACCCAGAAGAACAGGATGTCGAATGCGGTGATCAGCAGGCTGGTCGGGTAGAACGCTCGCATGTCCGCGGTCGTCTCCGGCCAGCCCATCGTCGAGATCGGCCAAAGCCCGGAGGAAAACCACGTGTCCAGCACATCCGGGTCCTGCTCCGCCGGCTTGCCGCACTCCCCGCAAACGGTGACGTCATGCTCCGAGACGGTCACGTGTCCATCCGCGCAGTAGAACGCCGGGATGCGGTGGCCCCACCAGAGCTGCCGCGAGATGCACCAGTCGAGGATGTTGCCAAGCCAGTTTTCGTACGTGGCGATCCAGAACTCCGGGATCAGCTCCACCTCGCGCGTGCGTGCCGCCTCGAGCGCCCGCTCGGCCATTGCTTTCATGGCGCAGAACCACTGCCGCGACAGGTACGGTTCGACGATGGTGTCGCACCGCTGGCAGTGACCGACCGCGTGGCGGTGCGTCTTCTCGCCCCGCCGTAGGCCCTTCTCCGCCAACGCCGCCAGCACCTCCTTGCGCGCCACGAATCGGTCTTGGCCGGCAAACCGGCCCCCGTTTCCGTTGATCTTGCCACCCGGGTCGAGAATGTTTATCCGCTCAAGGCCGTGCCGCTCGCCGGTGGCGAAGTCGCTGGGGTCGTGCGCCGGTGTCACCTTGACCGCGCCGGTGCCGAACGACGGATCAACGAGCACGGGATCGCCGATGATCGAGAAGGTGCGGTCGAGCAAGGGGTGGACCACGCGCTTGCCGATGAGGTGCCGATAGCGCACATCATCGGGATGGACCGCCACCGCCGTGTCGCCGAGCATCGTCTCCGGCCGCGAGGTCGAGACCACGACCTCGCCGCCGCCCTCGATCGGGTAGGCGAAATCCCACATCCCACCGTCAACGTCCTTGTGCACGACTTCGAGGTCGGACAGTGCCGTAAGGCAGCGCGGGCACCAGTTGATGAGGCGGAAATCGCGGTAGATCAGCCCCTGCCCGTACAGCTCCACGAAGGCGTGGCGCACCGCTCGTGAGAGCATCGGATCAAGCGTGAAGCGCTCCCGACTCCAGTCGCAAGATGCGCCGAGCGCCTTGGCCTGGCGCGAGATATTGTCCTTGTACTGCGCCTTCCATGCCCACATCCGCTCGAGGAACTTCTCGCGCCCGAGCGCTTGGCGGTTGGTCCCTTCCTTCGCCAGCTCGCGCTCGACCATGACTTGGGTCGCAATCCCGGCGTGGTCGGTGCCGGGCAGCCAGAGTGCGTTGTACCCTTGCATCCGCCGCCAGCGGATCACGAGGTCCTGGAGCGTGAATTGCAGCGCATGGCCGATGTGCAGTTTGCCGGTCACGTTCGGCGGCGGGATGAGGATCACGAACGGCGCCTTGGTGGAAGGCTGCTCCGGGGTAAACGCGCCCGAGTTTGCCCAGGCGACGTACCACTTTTCCTCGAACGAAGTGGGGTCGAAACGAGTCGGCAACGGTTCGGGACGCCTCACGCACCCTCCGCACAGCCTATTGGGTTTGAGTCTAGCATCCCCGCCCGATCGTACCGCTGGCGTATCGCTCGACGAACGAGAAGCGAACAGGCCGATGGCGGGCTCCTTCTTCACCAATCCCCCGCGTGTGGTCGCGCGCATGAGGCGGTAATGCAGAACCCCCAGTGAGACAACTTCTTGTCGCGGCCGCCCTGCACCTGACCTTGCGCCCATGGCCTAACTTTATGGTGCCCACGAGTACGGCAGCGACAGGACTCCATGCTGCCTCGCGTTTCTGGCTTGCTGGGCAGCGATACGATGCCGCGGCCAGGTTAGAACAGCGCCTCGAACGGGCCCGCGGGTCCAAGCGCTGCGACCATTGCGTAGACATCCGCGGCTTCGTCGTCCGAGATCGCCACGTCGAGCACGACGCCGCCGAGGCGCGGCAGCACCCAACCGACCTTGCCACCGGTTCGCTTCTTGTCGCGGGCGATGAATGGCGCGACCGCCTCCCACGAGAGCCCGTCCAGCGAAGGCAGGGGCGCCAAGGCGCCGATACGCGCCGCCCATTTCTCGGCATCCTCGGTGGAGAGCAGGCCGCGATCGCGGGCCAACCGCAGCTCGGCGAGTAGGCCCCAGGCCACGGCCTCGCCGTGGAGGAACCGGCTGTAACGTGTGGCGGCCTCCAGGCCATGCCCGAGCGTGTGCCCTAGATTTAACGTCTTGCGCGGGCCGCTCTCGCGCTCGTCGAGAGCGACCACCTCGGCCTTGATGCGAACGCACACGCCGATCAGCTCGGCGGCGCGCAGGGGATCCCCTCCCGCCACCGACGCGAGGTGGCTGTCGAGCAGGTGCTCCATGCTTGACGGTGCGATCATCGCCGCCTTCACCACCTCCACCAGGCCCGCGCGCAGTTGGCGTGGGGCCAACGTCGCCAGTACGAGCGGGTCGGCGATCACCGCGCGGGGGAGCCAGAACGCACCCACGAGGTTCTTGCCCAGGTCGAGATCGATACCTGTCTTCCCGCCGACCGCGGCGTCGACCATGCCGAGCAGGGTGGTCGGGAGCGCGACCCACGGCAGGCCCCGCATTGCTACCGCCGCGGCAAAACCCACTAGGTCGGTAATCACGCCGCCGCCCACCGCGACCAGCAGGTCTCCTCGCTCCGCCTCGTGGGCGAGCAGGTGCCGCACGACATTCTCCACCTCAGGCCATCGCTTGTGCTCCTCCCCGGCAGGGAGCGTGAGCAGCGGCGCTCCCAGCGACTCCGCTAGGCTGGCTGCGTAGAGCGGGCCCACGTTGGTGTCGCTGACCACGAATGCACGCCGTCCGCCGAGCCAACCCTGCAGGAGGTTGGGTGCCTGGCCGAGGAGGCCCTCGCCGAGGTGGTACGGGGTCCTTTCGCCGCTCGCGCTCAGTTCGATCGTGATCACGCCCGGATCATACCCGACCTCAGCCCGGAAACCCCAGCTAGTTTCTGCTGCGAGGGTGGATGCGGGAGCATGGCCCTCGGGTCGCCACGGCTGGTGGGAGCCCCCACCCGAACCCCCGCGGGTCTCTTGGCTCGCACGGGAGCCCACGTCACGCAGCCCGCCCTACCCCCGCGTGCCCTTGCCGCGCTGGCGGGCGTACTCGGGGCTCGCACCGTGCCGCCGTACTGCACGAGTACGGCTCCGGTTCTCGCCCCTACGTTCGCCCGCCATCATCGGCATCTCCGCCCTATCGCGACGAACCCAACTGGGGTTTCCGGGCTCAGACCAGGAACCGCGGAACCTCCGGCGACAACCTGGCCAAGATCTCGTAGTTGATCGTCCCCGCCAGCTCGGCGAGCTCTTCAGCAGTGACCCTGTTGTCGCCGTCGCTGCCAATAAGCGTGGCGACATCTCCCTCCGCCGCGCCAGGAACATCGGTGACGTCCGCCATGAGGACATCCATGCAGACGCGTCCTACCACCGATGCCGAACGGCCGCGCACGAGCACCCGGCCACGGTTGGAGAGGGCCCGCGGGTAGCCCTCCGCGTAGCCTACCGGCAGGACGGCGATGCGCGAATCTCTCGTCGGCCGGAACGTCAGGCCGTAGCCTATCGGTGCGCCGGCGGCGACGGTCTTCACCTGTCCGATGCGCGCGCGCCAGGCGAGCGCGGGCTCGAGCTTGATGCCATCCCGGCCGTGGGCGAGCAACCACGAGAGGTAGGTCTCTTTCGAGGGCCAATGTCCGTACAGCGAGATACCGATGCGTACCAGCGAGAAGTCGGCCTCGCGAAAGAGCAACGCCGCCGCGGAACAGGCGGCATGCACGAACGGCGGTCTGCCGACCGCAGACTCGATCGCCGCGACGATCGCGTGGAACCGCTCAAGCTGGGCAAAGGCGTAGCTGTGGTCGGTGGTGTCCTCGATGTTGGCGAAATGAGTCGCGATTCCTGCCACCGCGAGGCCCTGCTCGCGGGCGGCCTGCGCCAACGCGAGTGCCGCCTCGGGCGGTACGCCCTGGCGATGAGTCCCGGTGTCGACCTTGACGTGAATCGGGAGGGCCACACCCAGACTGCGTCCGCGCGCCGCGAGCGCCTCCAGCACGGTGAGGGACGACACCAGCACGTGCACGTCTCGGTCCACCGCCTTGCCAATCTGCTCGGCAGTGAGATATCCCATCACCAGGATCGGCACGCTGGCGCCCAGCCTACGCAAAGCCAGCACCTCGTCCGCAGTGTGAACGCCGAACATCTCAACGCCCTCGGAAAGGCACGCTTCGACCACCTGGGCGAGGCCGTGACCGTACGCGTTCGCCTTCACCACCGCCAGCAGGCCGGTGCGGGGCTGAATGAGCTGCCGAAATAGGCGCAAGTTGTGAACGATTGCCGCACGTGAAACCTCGATCCAGGTGGTGAGGCCGTCGCCCCTGCGTTCACTCACGCTGCGAAGTGTAATCCAGCAGGGTGCGATCCAGACTAGAATTCGCGACCATGAGGACGGTCAAACGCCCCCTGATGGAGCGTGTGCGTGCACGTCGCCACCGCACCCGGGCTCTCAGTCGCCTGCTCCACCGCCGCTATTCCCGGCGGTTGTGGACGCTCCACTCGATCTGGGCGCTCTTCACCGGCAGCGTGGTCCTGGTGCTCTCCCACAACCGTTACGGGTTCCTCCCGTGGGTCGTGCTGTTCCTTGCCCTCACCTGGGCCACGACGCTGTTCCTCTCCCGCTTCGCCATCGTCGGTGGATCACGCCGCGCCCGGCTGGCCCAGGGCGTGGTCTCGTACATCACCCGAGTGATGTACCAGGAGACGCTCTTCTTCCTTCTTCCATTTTACTTCTATTCGACGACATTCCTTTCCTGGAACAGCTTCTACGTCATCGGGCTCGCCGCATTGGCGGTGCTGTCCTGCTTCGACCTCGTTTTCGATCGCCTGCTGCGGCAGAGCCGAGCGTTTTCCCTGGCGTTCTTCGGCATCGTCACCTATTCGGCGCTGCAGTTCTTCCTCCCACTTGTGTTTCACGTCCGCATCCACAACGGCGCCTACCTGGCCGCCGGCGTGTCGTTTTTCGCCGCTCTACCACTCGCCTTCTCCGCGCGGGACCTGCGCCAGGGAAGGCGATGGACCGCAGTTCTCCTCGCACTCGCGGTCATCATCGGCGTGCTGAAGGTCGCGCGCGTGGTCGTTCCGCCGGTGCCGCTCCGCTTGTGGGACATGCACTTTGGTCCCAACCTCGATTCGCGAACGATGAAGATGAGCAGAGAGTTTCCCGCTGTCATCCACCAGAGCGACCTCGCGGGTGGCCGGCTATTTGTGCGCGTCGTCGTGTTCTCACCGGGGTTGCTCCCGGTCACCGTTCAGCTTCAGTTCTTTCGCGATGGACGTCGCCTGCGCACCTCCCGTACCCTCGACCTGATGGCGCACGATCGCGGGTTCCGCGTGTGGGACGCGCTGCGTCCTGGCCCGGAGGGGTTTGTCCCGGGCAAGTACGAGGTCCAGGTTTGGACAGGTGAAGGGCAGCTCGTCGGCCGCGGCTCGGTGTGGGTGCTCTCCAACGAGAAGCTCTGAGGCTCGACGCAGTCCTAGGCTTTTGGCCGCCCAGTCGCTATGATTCTCGACCGTGGCCCGACAACCCGACGTACCCGTAGCCAGACGCGTGTCAGAGGGCGACTTTTCGTTGCAAGCGGTGGTCTGTCCCGCCGGTGATGATCTCGTCGTAGTCGTATCCGGTGGCCAAAGACCACACGTCGGGTGCGTCGTGGTGGCCTACGCGCACCCCCCCACCGCCGACCCACCGGACCGCACCGTCACCTCGTCAGTGCTGGCCACTCCGCCGCACCGCGAGGAGACACTGGCGCGGCCGCTGGCGGAACGGCTTGCCCGTGCGCTCGGGGGAACCGTCGTGGTCGCCGCCGGCGTTCACGACGACAACTTGTCGCAAGACGGCATTGCGACTTACCTCCGCCTCGGCGAGCGGCTCGGCAATGACTTGTTGCACGCCTTGCAACCTTAGGGCTCGGAAACGCCGAGGCGCTGGCGCAGAAACGCGACGATGTCGTGCGTGTCGGTACCGGGCGGGAACACCCGTTCGACGCCCTGCTCTTGCAACCTCGCCACGTCTTCCTCGGGTATGACGCCGCCGCCGAACACCAGGGTTTCTCCAGCGCCGGCCTCTCGCAGCGCGCGCACCACCGCGGGGAACAGCTCCCTGTGGGCCCCTGACAGGCTCGACAGCCCGACCGCGTCCACGTCCTCTTGCACGGCAGCGACTGCGATCTGTTCCGGGGTCAGGCGCAGACCCGTGTAGATCACCTCGAACCCCGCGTCCCGCAGCGCCCGCGCGACGACCTTGGCGCCGCGATCGTGACCATCGAGTCCGGGCTTGGCAACGAGAATCCGTTTTGGTGTGGCACTCACGCGCGACCTCCGCGTCAAGTATCGCCCCGCGCGAGGCGCCGACACAAGCAGACGCAGGGTTGATTTCGCAACCTCGCGCCCGTAAGCTGCTCGCGAATCGCGCCAGGAGGTTGCCAGCCATGGAGACCAGCCCCCGAACCCTCCCCGAGAATGCGTATCGCAAGTTGAATCCGGGCGAGAAATACCAACCCCCGGTGCCGGCCCACGAGGCAATACCCGAATGGACCACACGCTCGGTTGTGATGGGCTTGATCATGGCGGCGGTGTTCTCGGCTGCCGCCGCATTCCTCGGCTTCAAGGTCGGGCAGGTATTCGAGGCTGCGATTCCGATCGCGATTCTTGCGGTCGGTCTCGGCGTCACGTTTCGGCGGCGTTCGACCCTCCTCGAAAACGTCATCATCCAGTCGATCGGCGCAGCCTCGGGGCTGATCGTCGCGGGCTCGATCTTCACCGTGCCGGGGCTATTCATCCTCGGGCTGCCGGTTGACTTGTTCAAGCTGTTCCTAGTTGCGGTGTTTGGGGGCGCGCTCGGCGTTCTCCTGCTGATACCGCTGCGGCGCTACTTCGTACACGAGATGCACGGCGAGCTGCCGTTCCCCGAGGCGACCGCTACCACCGAGGTGCTAGTCGCGGGCGAAGCCGGTGGTCAGCAAGCCAAGGTCCTCGCAGCCGCGGCCGCGGTGGGCGGGCTGTTTGATTTTCTCGTGCTGCACTTCTCCGCGTGGTCGGAAATCTTTACGACGGAAGCGGTGCCACTCCTGCGAGGGCTCGCCGAGAAGGCGAAACTCGTTTTTCGTGTTGACGTGCTCGCCTCGGTGCTGGGGCTCGGTTACATCATCGGGCTGCGCTACTCCGCGGTCATCTGCGCAGGGTCGTTCGTCTCGTGGTTTCTGTTGGTGCCGCTGATCAGCTACGTGGGAGGCGGCCTTTCCACGCCACTCGGCGCGATGGCCGGCGACCACCTCATTGCCAGCATGTCGGCGGTGCAGATCTTTCGGACCTACGTGCGCCTGGTCGGCATCGGCGGCATCGCCTGCGCCGGCCTGCTCGGCATCATTCGCTCGTGGCGCATCATCGCCGCGGCGTTCGGCCTGGGTTTCCGCGAGTTGTTCGGCAAGAAGAAAGGCCCGGCCGCGGTCGAGCGCACCGATCGTGACTTGCCGATGAGGATCGTCATCGGCGGCATCATGGTCTTGGGCGTGCTGGTGTTTCTCTTCCTTTGGCTGGGAGTCCTTCAGACGCAACCCAGCCCGGCGCTACTCGCACTCATCGCCGGCCTCATGGTGATGGTGGTTTCCTTCCTGTTCACCACCGTGGCCGCCCAGGCCACCGCGACGGTCGGAACCAACCCGGTGTCGGGCATGACCCTCATGACCCTCATCCTCGCCTGTGCCATCCTCGCCGCGCTTGGCCTGTCGGGGAGTACGGGTATCATCGCCGCCCTTCTCATCGGGGGCATCGTCTGTACCGCGCTCTCCACCGTTGGCGGGTTCGTGACCGACCTCAAAATCGGCTACTGGATCGGGGCCACGCCGGCGGTGCAGCAGCGTTCCAAGCTGCTTGGCACCTTGGTGGCCGCGCTGACGGTGGGGTCGGTCATCGTCCTGCTGAACAGCGTGTACGGGTTCGTCGAGAGCCCCGCCCACCCGACTCCTCTCGCCGCTCCGCAGGCTAACGCGATGGCGGCAGTCGTCAAGCTCATGATGTCGAAGGAACCGGCGCCGTGGATCCTTTACGGCGTCGGAGCGCTACTGATCCTCTTCCTGCAGATGGTCAAGGTGCCGGCGCTGCCGTTCGCCCTCGGCATGTACCTTCCGCTCGAGCTGAACACGCCACTTCTCATCGGCGGCCTAGTTGCCCACTTCGTCGCCCGCTCCGCGCGGGGCGATGCGAAGCTCGAACAGGCTCGCAACAACCGCGGCACGCTCGTCGCTTCCGGCTTCATCGCGGGTGGCGCGGTGATGGGCGTGTTCGCAGCGCTGCTCAAAGGCCTCCAGCAAGGCTACGAAATCCCCAAGACAAGCATCGTGCTGAAGGCCAACCTCTGGGTCAACGTGTTCAACAACGCCGCGGGAAACGCAGCGGAGCTCACGGCTCTCGCGTTTTACGTCCTCCTCGTCGCCTACATGTACTGGGATTCCCGGCGCGCGAGCGTGAGCAAGTAACCTTCTGGTCTGCCTTGGCGGGAGCCGAGCAAGCTCATCGCCTCACGAGGTGACGCGACAAGAAGTCGGCGCTGCTACTGCGGCTTCGGCGGGGGCGGCGGTGGAACCTGCGGAGCAACGCCGGGTGGCACCGGCGCCATCGGGTTAGCGACTAGTGTATTGGGCGAGGCGCCCTTGGGGATCGACCAGGCCGGCTGGACTGCCGTCGGCTTGGGTGTTGCCGCGGCCGGGGCGGCGGCTGCCGCCTTTCCCGGGCTCGGCGACGCAGGAGGGACCGGAACGATCTTCTGCCACGAGAGCTGGCATGCGATCTGGACCGGCTCGGTATCAACCGAGACCCGCGCGGTGATGGCGCCCTCCTTGCCGGGCTCGAGACGACCCGCCATGCTCCCAGACCCGATCGCGAGCGCCTTGCCGCTCGCATCAAGCGCGCGGATGGTTGCGGCAACGTTGGAGGCGGCAACCTTCCCTTGGTTGGCCACTCTTGCCGTGATCTCCCACTCCTTGTCGCTGATCTTCTTCTTGTCATAGCCGACGAGGACAACCTGCACGTCGTCGCCACCCTCCACAGCGCCTTCCTTCGCGGCAGCCTCGCCTGGCGTCGGGGTTTCGATGTGTTTCACGTCGGCATCGGTGACCACCGGCCCGCCGGGTTTAGCGGTCGACCTCGCAGCGAGAAACGGGCTGTGCGGTCCGGTCTCCTGCGCCACGGCGGGCGCCTGGGCCTTCTGGCCGTTCGCATCTTTGGTTGCCTTGAGATCCACCGCCGCGAGTGGGTAGGACACGCGGCGCCCCCCGGCGTATTGGACCACGAGGTAGCTACCGCTGACCGAATAGCTCGCCGCCTCGATGCGTTTGCCCCCTTGGAGCACGACCGTCGCACCCATGATGTCGGCCGCTGCCAGCAAAGCTCCAAGCCAAATCGCGATCTTCTTCACCGCGCACCTCCATGCGTCCCGACCGCAATGATAACCCCCGTGAGAATGGTTGCGCCGTTTCCCGAGTGACCACCGCTACAGCCTGCACCCTTTTGGCACGAATGCAGAAAGAAAATCGCCCCGGGAAGATCTCCCGGGGCGCAACATTCTCAGCGATTACGAGCCGCGAATCAGTCGAGAACAACCAAGGTGACGCGGCGGTTCTTCCCGCGTCCGTCGGCAGTCTTGTTGTCAGCGATCGCCTTGTACTTGCCGTAGGAGATTACGGACATGCGGTGAATTGGGAAGCCCTGCTGCATGTTGAGGTAGCGCATCACGGCCTCGGCGCGCGCTTGCCCCAGGCCGAGGTTGTACTTCTCTGACCCGACGCTGTCGGTGTGGCCCTGGATCTCGATGTAGACGTTCTTGTTCTCGTCCTTCACCCGCTTGGCGAAGGCGTCGAGGGCTGCCTTGGCGTCCGCCGACAGCTCGCTCTTGTTGAAGCCGAAGTGGACGGCCTCATCGGTGAGCGTGACCTCGAAGAGGAACGAGTGGTTGGCCAGTTTTCCAGCTTCGTCTGCGCGCTTGAGCGCTTCCTTGGTCGTATCCGAGAGCTTCGCGATCTGGTCCGCCTGTGCGGTTTGCGTGCTCTTCAGGTTAGTGACGTCCATCTGCGTCGCTTCAACCTGCTTCTGCACTTCACCGATTTTCGCGTCCGAGGCCTTGGAGGCCTGCGCGACCTGCTCCTGTACGTATGTCTTGGTGGCACATCCCGTCACACCCAGAGCGACCACCAGCGCCACCGCGAGAACACCCCACAACGACTTTCTCATGCCCGATCTCCTTCCTTTCGCCGCTTCGTGTCCGGCGTTGAGGTTTAGTCTCCCCTGAATCCCTCGTTCCTTATAGCACAAGTGGCTTGCTGCCTGTCAAGTACCCCTACGGGAGGGTACCCCGATACCCCTGTCGGCTGGACGCCGCGTAGCCGCCATCGACCCTCACTTCCAGCTTGCGCCACTTCGCGGTCCCCAGCCCGGATGCGTCAAAGGTGATGATGTATTGCATGCGCAGTTCTTGGCGGAGCTCACGGGCGAACTCGGGAAGCTTTGCCACGTCGTCGACGCGAAGGTAGCGCCCGCCTGAAGCGGTTGCGAACTGGCGCAGCGCATCCTCATAGCTGTCGGGCGGACCCTCCTCGGCGGGCGGCGGTTCAATCCCCAACGGATAGAGCGGGTCCGCGAGCTGCTCCAGAATACGAATCGCATCGGCGGGCTTCATCGTGGAGGCCGTGTCGACGCCATCGGTGAACAGGAACATCACCCGTCGCGGGTTACGTGCGCCGTCCATCATATGTGGGGTTGCCGTGAGCACGTCGTAGAGCGCTGTGGTGCCAAACCCCTTGAGGCTCTCCAAGATTCGCCCAAGCAGCGCGAGGTCGCTGCCGAACGCCAAGCGGCGCTTGACTTCGCCGGCACCGAAGGTGATCAGGCACACCTCGTCGTCCGGCCCGAGCTGCCTGACGAACTCCAGCACCGCTTCCCGTGCCTTTGTCAGGCGCCGGCCACCCATCGAGCCAGAGGTGTCGAGAATGAATGCGTACGAAGCGGGCAGGCCACCCTCGCGCCAGAAGGAGCGAATGGGGAACTCGATACCGTCGACGAAAAGGTGGAACTTGTCCTTCTCGAGGGTTGACACGATCCGACCCCGCGGATCGCGCACCGTGACTGGCACGAGGATCGAGGAAACCTCGGCGGCGGCACTGAAACGGTCACCTTGTCCAGGTGCCTGGCCAGCTCCCTGCGAGGCCACGAACAGGCAAGCTGCGGTGGAAGCGCATCGCAGCCAGCGGCGCGGCACGACGCGCCTCATGGCGCGCTTCTACAGCACGAAGGTAAGGCCGAGGGCCACCTCGCGGAACGTGAGCCAGTCGCGCTCGGAGTTGCAGTCAGCCCACCAGTCGCACCCGCCATGGGTGTTGCCCACGTTGACGCTGTGCCAACGCCAATCGAAACGCAGCGCCACCTCCGGCGAGAAGAAGAGCTTGAGTCCACCACCGAAGTCCCCAACGAACCGTGTGTCCGCGCGCATTCCTTCGAGCTGGGGAGACAAGCGCATCGCCCCGACCCCTCCGGCCAGGAACGGCACCAGCCGGCTGTGCCCAAAACTGCCCTCGAAACCCACCTCGCCGGTAGTGAGGTCAATGTTGCCGAGCTTTGACTGTCCACCGAAAAGCTCGGCCTGTCCTGTGAGGAGGTCGGCGCGCTCTTGAGAAAGGAAGGCCTCGAACGCCCAGTTTGGCGTGAAGCGATACCCGAGGCGGAGTCCGTAGGACGGGGCATCGCCGATGGTCACGTCGGTGTTGAAAGCCCCGGTTGTGCCGTGCGCCAACGTGTCGCCGAACCAGTAACCGACCGTGGGGGTGAGCTCGATGGAGCCCGAGGTACCCTGAGCCATCGCCCACGGCGCTACGAGCAGGACCATCAAGCCGATCAGGAGATTCCGCATGTCACTTCCCTCCCTGTCGCTGCTCGGAAAGCAAGCTCGATGCCAGTTGCCGCAAATTTTGCATGGAGTCAGGGGAATAGCCCGGGTAGACTTGGGCCACGTTCCCTCCGCGATCGAGGAGCACCGTGAACGGCAAACGGTCAATGCCCAACTGCCCCTGCGTAGCAGGATCAACGTAGTATACGGGAATCGCGAGGTGTACCCGCTGGAGGAACGCGTCGACCCGAGGCTTAACCACCTCAAGCTGCTGGGTTACACCGTAGTCCCCCGATGGCGGCCCGTCCACGTTGATCGCGAGGAGCACCAGCCCCTTGCCACCCAGCTCGTTGTAGAGCTTCTCCAACTCGGGGAGCTCGATCCGACATGGCCCGCACCAGGTGGCCCAGAAGTTGAGGACCGTCACGGCTCCGAGGGAGTCCTTGATCGGGAACGGCTGGCCTTTTGAATCGTAAATCTGTATCGACGGAAAGGCGGGGCGCGCCGGTTGCACCTGACCCGAGGCGACCGCTCCGACGACCATCAGCGACGCGAATAGAACATGCCTCTTCCTCATCGCGGTATCGTAGCATGCCGTTGACACATCGCTCCGCTTGCGCTAAATTTCACGACCATGGGTGAGCGTGAGCTACACCGCATCGCCGTCATAGGTGGTGGCATGATGGGACGCTCCCTCGCGACCCGTGCTTCGCAAGCGGGGCTCGGCGTGGTCGCGCGGGACATCGACGAAGAGCGAATTGGAGAGGTCAGGAACCTGCTCGAGAAGGACCTCGACCGTGAGATCGACCGTTGGGGTATGACGCAGGCCGAGAAGAGGGCCATCCTGGCCCGCATCCATTTCACCACCGACCTCGCCGACACAAAGGGTTGCGACCTCGCCATCGAGACCATCCACGAGGATGCGGCCGCAAAGAAGACCCTCCTCGCGGAGCTCGATACCCTCCTGACACCCGCAATCCCTATTATCGTCAACACCTCCACCCTTTCGATCACCGAGCTGGCAGGGGGTCTGGCGCACCCCGAACGCATCCTTGGCATGCACTTCTTGTATCCGGTCACCACCACTCGCGTAGTCGAGGTGGTCAGAGGCCAGGTAACCAGCCAGGAGGCATTCGACACCGGCCGGCGCTTCGCGCGCATTCTTGGTAAGGTCCCGATCGAGGAGTGGGAGTCGCCCGGCTTTGTCACCACCCGGGTCGTGATGCCGCTAGTGAACGAAGCAGCGCATGTGGTCATGGAAGGCGTGGCCAGCGCCGCCGAGGTGGACCTCGCGATCAAGCTCGGCTACGAGTTTCGCCATGGGCCCCTCGAATGGGCAGACCGGGTCGGGCTACATCGCATTCTGAACTGGCTCGAGCACCTCTTCCAGGAGACTGGCGACCCCAAGTTCCGCCCCTGTCCTTTGATCCGCAAGCTGGTGCGCGCGGGCCATACCGGCGCTCGCGTCGGCAAGGGGTTCTTCACCTACGACATTCAGCGCAGCCGGCTCGATCGCCTGCCTGACGACACGCCCAAGCTTGGCTAAGCACCGCCCTCGCGGCGACTCTTGAAGTTGGGGGCAACAACCATGAAGGTTCTGGTCTTGAATTGCGGCTCCTCCTCAGTGAAGTTCCAAGTGATCGAAACCTCCTTGGAGATGATCGAGGCGAACTCCGACCGCATGCTTGCCCGCGGCGGCGTTGAGAAGATCGGTCTCTCCGACTCGCGTCTATCCATCGAGGTACCCGGACGCAAAACCTACCAGGAGTTTGCCGAGATCCTCGAGCACCGGGCCGCGGTCGAACACGTGTTGAGGGTCCTCGTCCACCCCGAACACGGCATCCTGTCCAACGTCCAGGAGATCGAGGCCGCTGGCCATCGCATGGTCCACGGCGGCGAGAAGTTCGCCTCGTCCGTGCTGGTCAACGCCGAGGTGGAAGCGATGCTCGAAGAGTGCGTGGTGCTCGCACCGCTGCACAATCCGCACAACCTTCGCGGCCTCGCGGCGGCGCGCAGCTTGTTGCCCGACGTGCCCCAGGTCGCGGTGTTCGATACCGCGTTCCATCAATCGATGCCTCCCAAGGCGTTCATTTACGGCCTGCCGTACGAGCTGTACAGGAGGCACGCGATTCGCCGCTACGGGTTTCACGGAACTTCCCACCGGTTCGTATCGATTCGCACCGCGCTGTTGCTTGGCCGGCCCCTAGAGGAGTTGCGAATCGTCACCTGCCACCTCGGCAACGGCTGCTCGATGGCGGCCGTGTCCGGAGGCCGCTCGGTAGACACCTCGATGGGGTTTACGCCGCTTGAGGGCCTGTTGATGGGGACGCGCAGCGGTGACCTCGACGCGGCGATTCTCCCCTGGGTGATGGCGATGGAAGAGCTCACCCTCTCCCAGCTCAACGCCATGCTCAACAAGCACTCCGGACTGTTCGGCATCTCGAGCGTGTCTTCCGACATGCGGGAGATCGAGGCGGCCTGCGCGGCCGGCAACAAACGCGCGCAACTGGCCTTCGACGTCTTCTGCTACCGCATCAAGAAGTACATCGGCGCCTATGCCGCGGCCATGGACGGACTGGACGCCGTCACCTTCACGGGTGGCATCGGCGAGAACTCTGCCTCGGTGCGCGAGACATCGCTGGCCGGCTTGGCATTCCTCGGGGTCGAGCTCGACGAGGAGGCCAACCGCAAAGCGCCACGCGGCCAGGAAGTGGTGGTCTCCAGACCCGGGTCGCGCGCCGCCGCGGTGGTCATCCCGACCAACGAAGAGCGCGTCATCGCGCGGGATACCGTCCGCGTCCTGGGCGGCGCGATGCCTTCATTCGCCCTACCTGGCAACGAAGCGCCGCGATAAGCCTGCCCCCATGGCGGGCGAGGCAGCGCCTCGCCCCTACCTGGTAAGGAAGGCCCTCGCGGCTGCTCTTCCCGCCTCTACGGCCTCGTCAAGGGCGCCGTAGTCGGCCCAGTGCAGGTGGTTGACCGAGGGGGCGATTACCGCGTCCGCCTCGGCGAGCGTGCGGTGGCGCAGTTCTCGCCAACCCATCGCCGCCGCGCGGAAGAGAGCGCCCGGGATGCGGTCGCCATCTGCTCCAAGGTACGGCAGCGCCTCGCTAACCTCGACCGCAACCACGGGCGAGCCGAGCGATCGCGCCGCCCGCACGGGCACCTCCGCTACCGCGCCGCCGTCCTGCAGCCGACGGCCTTCGATCTCAATCGGTGGAACCAGACCGGGCATTGCCGAACTTGCGGCTACCGCATGGCGAAGCGGACCGTGATCGAGCCGCACCTCATCGCCGCTGTCGCTGGCCGTGCATACGACAGCGAACGGCACGGGCAGCGCTTCGATGTCCACCGGCGGGAGGAGCGCTCCCATGCGTTCCAGGAGCTGTCGCCGCGATACCGGATGGCCGACCAGCATCGCGCGCAAGAGCACCACGGCGTGGCGCAAGCGTCGGATCACGCCTGCCTTGCCACCCTGGGCCGCGCCTTGCAGATCGGGGAGGCCCTGGTCGGTTCCCGAGGCGATGAATTCGCGCACCCTATTGATGGCCGGCTGGGCGCCGTATAGGAGCCACAGCGCACCCATCAACGCGCCCGAACTCGCGCCTGCGATCCCCTTTACCGCCACGTGAGCTTCCTCGAGTTCCGCCAACACCCCGAGGTGGGCGAGGCCACGTACCCCGCCGCCCCCGAGGGCGAGAACCACGCCCCGCGTCGGCGCCGCTTGGGTCATGCGCGGGCGGCCTCCGGCCGCCGCAGTCGGTCTTTCTGCAACACAATGGCCTCGAGCACGCCCTCAGCCACGCGCTGCGCCTTGTCGGAGATGTGCTGAATGTCGCCGGTGACACCGCGCGGATCGACGTCGCCGATCTTGTCGCCTAGATCCACCGGAACACCATCGCGCAGCAACCCCCGGATCACCCCGGAAATCCGTGCGGTAACGGGGTATTCAGAGTCGACCGGAACGCCCCGGTAGAAGTCCTCCCGCGCGAAGAGCAGCACTACCACGCCGATCTTCTCGCCCTGCTCGACCCGGTCGCCGATGTCGTGGTTCGTTCTGAAGATTCCAGGCCGCTGTGCCTTGATCACTCGCTCCTGGGCGAAGCCCATGATTTCGGCGGGGGGCGCAGTTGGCAGCGTCTGACCGGCAGAAAGAACGCGGCCGAGACTGGGCCCGCGCACGGTCTCGACTACGGCATGGCAATCATGGCCGGGTTGGTAGCCGGGCCCGAGCGCGATGACGAGCTGCGCGAGGTCGCGGGAGAGTCCCCAGTTCGATCGAAGCATCGCCGCCTCGACATAGATGTCAGGCGGCGAAGCCGCCAGCACCTCGGGCAATGGCTGGGAAGTGATCGCGAGGTCCCCCATCTCGTGGACAAGGTCTACGTCCGAGAGGAGCATGACGAAGCGCGCAGTGATGCCGTCCACCGTCTTGGCGCGCTCGAAGACCGCTTCGGAGAAGCAGACGTTGCGCCGTACCGCCTTGGGAAACGCCCGGTCGATGAGCAGAATGCGGCTGAAACCCTGATTTGCCAGGTGGGCGGCCACCGCACTTCCAAGCTCGCCGGCGCCGCGGATCAGCACGCGGGCGTCGCGGGCCGTCTGCATCAGCGAACCGCCACCGCTTCTACCTCGAGGGCTGCACCGCGCGGTAGTGCCGCCACGCCAACCACTGCGCGCGCGGGACGATGGTCCCCGAAAAAGTCGCCGTACGCCTGGTTGAACTCGGCAAATCGCGTGAGGTCGGTCAGGTAGACGGTGGTCTTTACCACCTGGTTGCGGTCGCACCCAGCGGCGCGAAGCACCGCGTCGAGGTTGTCAAGCACACGTCGCGCTTGCACCTCAAACCCGCCCTCGACGATGGCACCGGTCGCTGGCTCAAGCGGGATCTGACCGGAAAGAAAGACAAGACTGCCGAGGCCGACGGCCTGGCTGTACGGTCCGATCGCCTTGGGCGCCTGGTCGGTCGCGATCACCTCGGGCGCTGGCTTCATGGTCCCTCCGGATCGGGAATGAATTCCCAAATCTCCGGAAGGTTACGGAAGCGCTGGTCAAAGTCAAGGCCGTAGCCCACCACGAAGCGGTCCTCGATCTCGAGCCCGATGAAGTCCACCCTGACGTCGATCTTGCGGCGAGATGGCTTTGACAGGAGCGCGACAACCTGAAGCGTACGCGGGTGGCGCGCCTGCAGCAGCGCGACGAGGTCGGCGAGGGTGAGCCCGGTGTCGACGATGTCTTCGACCAGGTACACGTCCTTGCCGGAGATGTCCACGGTGATGTCCTTCACCATCGTGACCGTGCCCGACGACTCGGTGGTGGCGCCATACGACGAGGCCTGGATGAAATCCACCACCACGCTCCGCGACAGGCGCTGCGTCAGCGCCGCGAAGAAATAGACCGCTCCCTTGAGGACACAGATGAACACCGGCTCCCTGTCCTCAAGATCCGCGTTGATCTCGGCGGCCAGCGCTGCCACCACCTGCTCGATCCGACGCTTGGCCAGGACTCGTTCCTTGAGCACCTTCCGCCTCCCGTGGGCGCGTCCGGCGGCGCCCTGGTGTAGACTTCATTGCGGACGAAACGTAATGAGCGTCACAACGTTGCACGAACTCAACCAGCGCTACGTCCGGCTGACTGACAGGTGCCGGTCGCAGTGGACCTTCTACCAGTTCTTGCAGGGTGTGTTCAAGCACCTGCGCGAGGCGGCGTGTCCCCTCGTGCTGGACTTCCCGGCGCTCTTCAACGAACTGCGCGACCTGGGCGCGGGACTCGGGCACGCTGAAACCTCACGGACCGAGAAGACTCTCTCTCAGCTTACGACCAGGCTCGACGGCCAGGCGCGCCAACTCCTCGACGTCGACGAGCAAGTGCCACCCTCCATGCTACGTCGGTTCTTCGACCGGCTCCGCAACCAGGACGAAAAGGTCCTCCTCGCCATCATCAAGGTCTATCTCGACGCTGCGCCGAACGACGAGGACATCTTCGACAAGCTCGATATTCTCTTCACGCGTCTCGCGGAGATCCCTCGGGCAGACGGGGCCAGCTTGGTCCGCGAGCGTCACGAGCTCGAGAGGCTCATCCAACCACTCCTCCACCCTGATCCCGCCACGGCACCCTCCGATCATGAGGTCGAGATCCTCCTCCACGCGCTGGCGGACCTCAAAGAGGAAGTCCTCGCGTCCCGGCGCTTCACCGAGCTGGTCGCGGGGGGAGCGCTCGACCGCTTCCGCAGCTTCAAGCGCCGCCTGGGCCCGGCCCTCCTGCATCCGCGCATGCTTCCGGAGGTCCTCGAGACCACGGTCGCGATCAAGAACCACTTCCGCGAGGTCTGGGAGGAGGAGGAGGGCCAGCTCCTCAGCGACACGAATCGCGTGCGCGAGTTGAGCCATCAGCTCGAAAAACACCCGGAGTTGATTTCGCCAAGCCTCGGAAAGGCCCTCGATATGTTTGCCGAAGCACACCGGCGATTCGACGCCGGGCGGCAAGGAGAGAACCTGCGGCGTGGGGACGCGTTGGAGCTGCGCTTGACGCTCGACCGGGTCATGGAGCAATCCGATCTCGTGCCGGCTCAACCGCCGGCGGTGCCCGACGCCGTCGAGCTGAGCGAGCACGGCGATGGTGTGGCCGCCAACGAGGTCTCCGGTCCAGTCGCCTCGTTGCCGGCCCAGCAGCTCGGACCCGATCTTCTCGCCGACCCGTTGCTCCACGAGTACCTCAGCAAGATCCACTTCGCCCTCGAACTGGCTGGCCGCGATCGGTCGCCGAGCGAGGCAGTGCATGCGCGCGAGGTCGTGGCGCTGCGGCTCGAGCCATGGGAGGTGGAGGCAGCACGCGGGATGGTCGACGGCCCCGGGGCCAGCGACTCGCTCACCGGCGAGCAGAGCAGGCTGCTCCTCCGGGCGGCCGCGTTGCGCATCCGCATGGACGAAGAGGCTCATGAGATCGACCGCCTGCAGAAACGTGGCTCCGACCGTCTGCCCGACCTCCTCGAGGCCGCGGCGCAATCGCTGCAACGCGCGGCGGAGCTGGACCGGCGCTTCCTCTGGCTGGTTGAGGATGCCCTCTTTCGCGGCGAGACCGAGTCATTGGAGCGGCTCTACCGCTCGCGCTTCCGTTTGCTCCACGCCTACTCCAGCCTCTGGCTGATGCACAGTGACCGTGGCGGCATCTCCCCCTTCTGAGGCCCGCCTGCTCCGCCTCCGTCTCGGGGCGGCCGCGTTCCCCCTTACCAGCGACAAGGTCGTCGTGGGACGCAGCCGCTCGTGCGACATCCGTCTCAAGGAGGACACGGTTTCCAGGTTGCATGCAGTCCTGCTCTGGCAGGGCGAGGCCCTGATGCTCGAAGACCTGGGCTCTTCGAACGGGACCTTCGTCAACGGCGAGAGGGTGCTCACCCCGCACCAACTGCTCGCCGGAGATGTGGTGCGCTTTGGCGCGCTCCGGGGCAGCATCGAGCGCAGCGACGCGCCGCTGCCACACCCAGATACCCTGATCCAAGCCGAGGGATTTGACTACACCGCCGGTCTCCTGCACGGGGAGGCGGCGACGTTGGGTTGGCGCCTTCTCGCGTTGTTGACCGACCTTGTGCTGTTCACCGCAGGCTCCGTCATCTCGCTCGCTCCGTTCCTGGTGATGCTGATCGTGGAGCGCTTCCTGCTCGCACCCGAAGCGTTGCCGCCCAGTTCGCAAACCAAGTCGCTGGTGGCGGGCGGGTGTGCCGCGCTTTGGGCACTGTTTGCCTGGTACTACGTCGTGCACGGCTGGGCGCGGCGTGGCGGCACCCTGGGCATGCGGCTGTGTGGCCTGCGCCTGCTCGACTGGCGCCGACACACCCCGATCGGATACCGGCGCGCACTGCTCCGCCTGCTCACCGGAGCGCTCAGTGTGCTCACGCTGGGAGGTGGCTTCCTACTCATCGCGTTCCGCCGCGACCGCAAGGCGCTGCATGACGTGCTCGCCGGCACCATCGTCGCGCACCAGAGGCCAAGGTTTGGTCGGGCCGCTGCGTCCGCGTAGAATCTCCCCGTGAACGAAATTCTCGTCGCCTTCGGGACCACCGGGCCGGTGGCCAAACTCGTGCTCAGCGTGCTGGCGATCTTCTCGGTCGCTTCGTGGACGCTGATGCTCCTGAAGCTTCGCCAGTTCCGCCGTGCGGAGGGCGAGAACCATTCCTTCCTCGGCCAGTTCCGCCGAGCTACCCGGCTGGCGGACGTGCAGGCCGCGGCCACCAAGCACCCAGGGGCACCGCTGGCGGGTATGTTTCGCGCGGGCTACCTGGAACTCGAAGCCCAGGCGCGCGTGCTCGAGCGGAGTGGAGGAAACGCCGGTCAGATCAAGAGCCTGGCCGCGGTGGAACGCGCGCTGCAGCGCGCCATGGGCGTAGAAGGCAGCAAGCTGCTTCGCTATTTGCCGTTCTTGGCGACGACGGCCTCGGCGACCCCGTTCATCGGGCTGTTTGGCACGGTCTGGGGGATCATGACGACGTTCCACGCCATCGCCGCTTCGGGCTCCACCTCGATCACAACGGTGGCGCCAGGGATCGCGGAATCACTCATCAACACCGCTGCCGGCTTGGCGGCGGCCATCCCGGCGGTCATCGCCTATAACGGCTTTCTCGGCGCCCTCCGGCGCCACCGCGGCGTGATGGAGGACTTCCTGCTGGAATTCCTCAACCTCACCGAGCGTACGTTTACCTGAGAGGGCGCTGATGGCGTTTCGCACCTCCGAAGACTTCGAGAGCATGGCGGAGATCAACATCACGCCGCTGGTAGACGTGATGCTGGTGCTGCTGATCATCTTCATCGTCACCGCGCCGATGCTGGTGCAAGGTCTGCAGGTTGATCTGCCTCGGCAAGCCGCAAACCCACTGACACAGAAAGGCAAAGAGCCGATCATCCTGACGCTCACTCGCGACCGGCTCGTGCTGCTCGGTGACCAGCCTGTCCATCCCAAGCTCCTCGCCCAGCGGCTCGGTCCCCTCCTCGCCGGCGGGCCGCGCCCGGTTTACCTCAAGGGCGACCAGCAACTGCCCTACGGCTTTGTCATCGACGTCCTCGCTACGCTCAACCGCATGGGCGTGGAGGAGGTCGGCATGGTGACGTTGCCGCCGGAGGCGCGGTGATCGATCTGGTCAGCGAGGAGTTGGAAAGGCGGGCCCAGCTCGCCCTGCCCTGGAAATCTGCCGTGCTGGGTGCGCTCACGATCCACCTGGCCGTAATCGCAATGCTCTTCCTCGCGCCGAGGCCGGGACACCGCCGGTACACGTTGCCCATGGTCCAGGTTCGACTCGCCTCGCCACCGGCGCAGCCCGCAGGTGCGACGGGACGCCCGGAAGCGAAACCCCTGGCGGCGCCCGCTCCCGCGCCAGCGGCAACCGCGCCGGTGCACACGGCGAAAAAGGCGGTGGCTCCCCCACCACGCCATCCGCTGCCACCAGAAAAGAAAGCGGCGAAGGCAGCACCACTTGCGCCCGCTCCCTCCGAGGCTGGAACTAGGGCCGGATCAAGCGCCCCTGCCACCTCACCCCAGGGCGAAGGCGTGACCGGCCAACGTTCGGCCGGGGGTGGCATTGCGGTCGGCGCCGGTAACGGCGGCAACGACGAGAGCTTCCCCTACTCCTACTACCTTAATCGCTTATTGGGTCTGATCGAGAGCAACTGGTTCCGGCCTCCCGATGCGCCGACTAGCCAGTGCCGTGTGCTCTGCCGGCTCGACCGTTCCGGCCGCCTGATCGAGGCCGGCATCGAGGAGCCGAGTCAGACGCCAGCTTTTGATCGCGCCGCTTTGCGCGCCGTGTACGCCTCGTCGCCGTTTCCGCCGCTACCGCAGGGGTACGGCGGTGGGACCCTCACCCTGCACCTGGAGTTTGGCCCGTGAGACGATGCCTAGTCGCGGTTGCGATCGCCCTGCAGTTTCCTGCGCTCCCGCTCGTCGCGCAGGAAGAGGTCTACCTCAAGGTCACCAGCCCCGGCCTGTCCCGTGTCGTCCTCGGGATGCCGCCGTTTGTGGCGCGGCCGGGCACGGACCCGGGTGCGGCTGCGACCTTGTTCTCCACCCTCAAAAAGGACCTCAGCGAGACGGCGGTCATCGGCTTGGTACCAGATGAGAACGCCAACCTCGTCGTTCAGGATCCCACCAATGCCGTGCTCACGCGGCAACGCTGGCGATCGGTGGGCGCGCAGTTCCTGCTCGAAGGAAGCCTCGCCGGGACGGGCAGCCAACTTATCGTCGAGGCTCGATTGTGGGACCTGGCATCGGGCCAGATCGCGTACGCGCGACGCTTCGAGGGCGCCTCCACCCTGGCCGCGACGATGGCGCACACGCTGGCCAACGAGCTGGTCCACCTGTTTACCGGCAAGGCCGGCCCATTTCTCTCACGCATTGCTTTCGTCTCCGATCGGAGCGGCGCCAAGGAGCTGTGGGTGATGCGATGGGACGGCAGCGATGCCCAGGAGTTGACCAGCCATCGCTCGATCGCGTTGTGCCCCGCCTGGTCGCCGGATGGCACGTGGCTGGCCTTCACCAGCTTCCTGCGCGGCAGCCCGCAACTGTTCGTGCTCAAGCCGACCCAGGGCTACCTCAAGCCGATCTCCACGCTGCCAGGCGTGAATTCCTCGCCGAGCTTCTCACCGGACGGCACACGGATCGCATTCGCAGCCGGGGAGGGCGGCGCGACGCAGATCTATGTCGTACCGGTATCCGGTGGCGCACCGGAACGGCTCACCAGCACGCGCGGAATCAACACCAGACCCGCGTGGTCGCCCAACGGGCGCCAGATCGTCTTCACCTCGACCGCCGCCGGCCCGCCTCAGCTCTTTCTCATGGACGCGGAAGGGAGCAATGTCCGCCGTCTCACCTACGAGGACAAGTATGCTGACGAGGCAGCCTGGGCACCGGACGGCATTCGCCTCGCCTACACCACCAGGGTGGACGACCGCTTCCAGCTTGCCACGCTCGATCTGCGCACCAACGTTCGCACCGTCGTGCCGGGACCTGGCAACAATGAGTCGCCATGCTGGTCGCCCGACGGCACCGTGTTCGCGTTTGCCTCAAACCGAACCGGCCGCTGGCAGATCTTCGTGACCGATCCAACCGGTCGACCCCGCCAGATCAGTACGGAAGGGAACAACTCCGATCCTGCCTGGGTTGCACAAGTGCAATGACAGACCGACGGGGTCACGGTCGAATGGTGTAAACTCAAGCTTCGAGAGAACAAAGGAGGGCTTGTGTCCAGTTATTCGGTCAAGAATGTTACGGCGGTTTCGTTCGTCGTTGGCCTGGTCTTGGCGGCCTCATGCGCGCACCAGAAGCCCGCGATCGCGCCCGTGCCGACACCCGCTGCAGCGGCTGCCCCGACTCCCGCTGCCGGCGCCGGCACGGCGGTCGTACAACCCGAGCCCACGATCGCCCCGGCCGGGAATCCGGAAGGGGGCGTGGCGTCCTCGGAGCTCCCTGCCAACCTCGAGGAGCTGAACAAGGCAGGCTACCTCAAGGACGCCTTCTTCGACACCGACAAAGCCGAGCTGCGCCCGGATGCGCGCGATGCGCTCGCCACGGATGCGGAATGGCTCAAGCAGCACCCCACCGTCAAGCTTCAGATCGAGGGGCACTGCGACGAGCGCAACACCGAAGCGTACAACCTCGCTCTCGGCTGGCGCCGCTGCAACGCAACCAAGGATTACCTCGTGTCGCTTGGAGTTGCCGCGGAGAGATTCGCAACGATCTCCTACGGCAAGGAGCGTCCGTTCGCTTCGTGCCACGACGAGAGCTGCTGGTCGCAGAACCGTCGTTCGCACTTTCTCATCACGGCGCGCTAGGAGCCTGTCCGAGTAATGGGGCGGGTCGCGCGCATGGGGCTTGCGGGCGCAGGCAAGGCGCGAGGAGGCAGGCGATGCAGGAGCATCGTGGCCGACGAGCAACGCCGCATGCGTCCGCAACCCCCTGCGCCCATGGGTTGCGGCGTCGGGGGGGGGGGGGGGGGGGGGGGGGGGCCCCCCCCCCGGGGGGGGCAACACAACCGCCGGGGCCCCGGGCACAGCGCCCCCCCCCCCCCCCCCCCCCCCCCCCCCCCCCAACACAACAAGAAAAAA
>JBIOGJ010000022.1:0-61455 GCA_044447965.1 Thermoanaerobaculales bacterium
CATCGGGCGTCGTATGCGCGAGCGCCTGGACGGCGCGCGGGTTTCGCGCGCGGGGGGGAGGCGCGGGCGGAAGCGGCCCCCGGGGCGGGGACGCGCACGGGGGGGGGGGGGGGGGGGGGCAGGGGGGGGGGGGGCGGCGGGGTGGGGGGAAAGGGGGCGACCAGCCACCCCCCCACCGCCCCCCAACCCCCCCCCCCCACGGGGGCGGGGGCGGGGGGGGGGGGCCGCTGGGGGGGTGGCCGGCCGCCCTCGCGCCCCCCCCCGCGCCCGCCCCCCCGCCCCGGCCCCCCCCCCCCCCCCCCCCCCCCCCGCGACCCGCCCCATTACTCGGACAGGCTCCTATGTCCGGAAGAACCCTGCAATCCCCTCGACGACGCGCTCCCGCTCCTCCGCCCGGAGCTCGGGGAAGATCGGCAGGGCGAGCACCTCCGTCTGTGCCTTCTCCGCCTCCGGGAAGGAGCCCTCGCGACGGCCGAGCGAGGCGAAGCACGGTTGCTGGTGGAGCGAGATCGGATAGTAGACCTCGGTGAACACCCCGTGCTTGGCGAGGTACTCGCGAAGCGCGTCGCGGCGCGGCACGCGCACGATGAACTGGTGGTACGTGTGACCGCGTCCCGCCAGCTCGGCGGGGAGCCTGACCACGCCGTCGAGTCCTGCCTCGGTGAACAGGGCGCGGTAATTCACGGCTCCGGCGCGCCGCTTCGCGATCCAGCCCGGCAAGCGCGGCAGCTTCGCGCGCAGGATTGCGGCTTGCAGCGCGTCGAGGCGGAAGTTGCCGCCGACGAAGTTGTGCACGTACTTGGGGCGCATGCCGTGCACGCGCATGTCCACCAGGCGCTCCGCGAGCGCATCGTGGTTGGTGGCTACCAGCCCACCGTCGCCGAATGCGCCGAGGTTCTTGGTGGGGAAGAACGAGAAGCATCCCATCACTCCCAGCCCGCCGACCGGAGTGCCCTGGTAGTCGGTGCCGATCGCCTGGGCGCAGTCCTCGACCAGGGGGAGCCCTCCCGCGACGGCGCGGATCGCCTCCATGTCCACCGCCTGGCCGTAGAGATGCACCGGCATGATCGCCTTTGTGCGCGGCGTGATCGCAGCCCCAACCTGGCTCGGGTCGAGGTTGAAGTCGCGCGCATCAATGTCGACGAACACCGGTCGCGCACCCAGGCGATGAATAACCCCTGCAGACGCGAAGAAGGTGAACGTCGAGGTAATCACCTCATCGCCCGGCCCAACACCCAGCACCATCAGCGCTGCCAACAGCGCGTCGGTCCCCGATGACATCGCCACCGCATGCTTGACCTTGAGAAAGCCCGCGCACTCCCGCTCTAGCGCCGCGACCTCGGGCCCAAGAATGAACTGCTGGGACTCCAGTACCCTCTCGAGCGCGGCGTGAACGTCGTCGCGCACCTCGAGCCACTGTCGTTTGAGGTCGAAGAGTGGAACCGGCGGTTTCTGTTCGGTCATGTGCTCCTCCTAGAACCGTTGATTGTGGTAGCTGGGTCGGGTGCGCCCCGCGAGGCGGAGCCACACCGCGACGACAACGCCGGTGAGGAAGCCGCCGACGTGGGCGAAAAACGCGACGCCGCCGCTGCTGGCGCCGGTCGAGGCGAGCGCGAGCGTACCGGAAAAGAACTGCATGACGAACCACAGGATGAGAAACAACGGCGCGGGCAGGTTGGCGATAGTGAAGAGGAAGCCGAGGAAGACCAGGGTCCTGATCCGCGCCCAGGGGAAGAGAACGAGGTAGGCCCCCAGCACGCCTGCGATGGCGCCCGAGGCGCCCACCAGCGGCATACGCGAGAACGGGTCAATGAACGCTTGCGTGAGTGTCGCCACCGTACCGCTGGCCAGGTAAAACACGAGGTAGCCAAGGTGGCCGAGCGCATCCTCGACGTTGTCCCCAAAGATCCACAAGAACCACATGTTGCCAACCAGGTGCAGCCATCCGCCGTGAAGGAACATCGAGAGCAGCATGGTCTTGAGCGCGAACGGCACGCCGCCGGAGTAGGCCGAGGCGTGGAAGAAACGAAACGGCACGAACGCGTACGCGCGTAGGAAGCGCTCGAGGTACGGCCCGAGCCACAGCTCGAAGAGGAAAACCAGCACGCACGCCGCAATCAACATCACGTTGACCACCGGGGGCCGCGAGGACGGGACTGAATCCCGCAATGGAAACACGAGGGCCGAGTATAACTTCTCGCCGTTGGCTGAGCCCGGAAACCCCAGGTGGGTTCGTTGGGAGAGGGCGGAGATGCCGACGATGGTGGGCGCACGTAGGGGCGAGAACCGGAGCCGTACTGTGCAGTACGGCGGCACGGTTCGAGCCCCGAGACCTCGCGGAGGTCCGGGTGGAGGGCGAGGCGCGGGCTTCCGTGCCTGGGCCAACTCCTGCGGGCGGTTGCGCGGGGGCTCCACGGCGATTCCGATGATCGACCGGCCCCGCTCCCGCAACACCGCCAGCGCGGCAAAATCCGCCCTCGCAGCAGAAGCCAACTGGGGTTTCCGGGCTTAGGCATCGCCCGTCCGAGCGGCCGCAGGCCGCCAGGCGAGCCCCGCAACGGAAACATGACGGGCGACGATAACGCCTCACGCTCGGCTCGGGCGCGGGTCGCCTCCGACTCGTTCGAGGGCCCGCACAAACCGTGTTCCAGTCTTAGTACCGACGAGCGACCGCGTGGACAGCTCGCATGGGCACGTGAGAAAGTACCAACCATGGGTCGCACCAAGCAGAGCCGTCTCGCTGCCGTTGCCGTGGCTGCACTGGTCGCGGCGCCGGCACTGACAACGCTCGCGTTCGGGTACGTTCTCGTCGCCCAGGCAGCCGCCGCGACGGCCGTCGTGGTCGTGATGCTTTGTGGCTGTGTTGTCAGCGGTGGCTACCGCAGCATCCCCAAGATGGACCGACCTTCGCTGTTCGCCTTGGCGCTCTACAGCGCGGCGGCACTCCAAGGGGGAGTCGTCGCGCTGGTCCGCGGCAATGACGCAACCTTCATGAACGGCCAGCTTCTCTCGATGATCCTCTTGCCACTTGGCGCGGTGGCGGCTTTCGGGTTGTGGCAACGTGGGGAATGGCGCTGGTTTGCAACTGGTCTATTGGCGGTCATCACGACCGGTGGGCTGATCCAACTGTACCGGACGATCCCGATTGCGTTGACCGCGCCTGACGGTTTTCGCTTGCTCTTGCCGAACACCGGCACGTTCGCAGGCATCGCCCCCCTGGGCCTCTTCGCCGCTGCTGCCTTGGCGCGGAGGGAGCATCGGTTCTCCAGGCTCCTGGCGTACCTCGCCGCAGCCGTCATGCTCGCGCTCGTCGCAGGAAGCGGGATCCGGTCGCAGTGGCTTGTGTTGCCGT
Source organism: Thermoanaerobaculales bacterium (assembly GCA_044447965.1). GTDB lineage: Bacteria > Acidobacteriota > Thermoanaerobaculia > Thermoanaerobaculales > Thermoanaerobaculaceae > DATIYW01. The sequence continues at coordinate 3,353 of JBIOGJ010000022.1, forward strand.
TCGGCGTCGCAGCCTATGCCGTCCTCGCCACCGGCTGGGCCAGACTCTTCTCCCGCCGCGTGATGGTGTTTGTCGGCCCCGCCGTGATCGTTTTCGTCGTCGGCGTTGGCGCAGCGACGTGGTGGTGGCTCAAGCCCAGGCCAGCTCTGATTCCAGCTCCTTCGGCTTTGGCAAGTGTGCGGGCCGACACGCCTCTTCTCCTTCCCCTGCCGGGCAAACATGGCGAAATGGTCCGGATTAGGGGGACGCTGAAGTGCCGGAGCGCAGGTTACGTGGCCTTGATCGTTCTCCCGCATGAACCCTCGACCGGCGCCGGCGCCGAGACAACGCGGCAATTCGGGGTTTCAGGAGAGGTTGCATCCGATATCCAGGTCGTGCTCGCTCTTCAACCTGGTCAGACGGCACTGGTCCTCAAGCTCCTCGACCCGCAGAACCTGGGCTGCGCGGTCTCCGGCATTAGGGTCGAGGAGCTTTGGCCGCCCGCTCTCGCCAGGCTCGGAGATCGCGTCGCGAGGTTATTGAATCGCCCTCCGGACCCAAGTGCCGGATCGGCTCCGGAGGCTTTCGCAGGAGACGCAAGCCTCGCCTTCCGGCTGCGCGAGATCCGTGCCATCCAGAGCGAGTTCCGCCGTTCCGGGTGGCCTCTTCAACTTTTTGGACACGGTCTCGGCGCGACCTATTCGATCGACAGCCTCGGCTACGACAGCCGGGGTCACGTGGTCCGCTTCGGCCACCCGAACTATATCCACAACTTCTACCTCTTCCTGCTCTTCAAGCTGGGCCTCCTGGGCACCATCGAGGTGCTGGCCGCCCTGGCCCTCTGGGTCTGGGTCGCCGCGCGGGGTGCGCAGCAGCGGCTGACGGACTCCGCAGATCGCCACTTCTTTGCCGCGGTCGCTGCCTCCTGGATCACGTACATCCTGTGGAGCGCCGCAGCGCCGGAGATCCTCGATTTCCGCATGGCCGCCATCTGGGGCATGCTGGTTGCTACAACCGCCAGCGCACTGCGTGGGACAGAGGGGCGCCCCGAGGGAGAACGTTCACAAACTACAGTGGAGTTGGCGCAACGTCCAGGGTGATCGTAGCTGAGATCCCGGCTCTGGCCCACGAGAACTCGTTCGGTCACAGTGACCGTCGTCATTGCCTGGGGTTGGCACGAAGCAGCTCGTAGGACGCGCGACCACGGGTCGCAGGCGGACGGAATGAAGCGGCAGCGTATGATGCTCACAGACATGACGCCGGGCCACAGTCTCGGCGCATCGTACGTTGAAGCGCGTGCCGCGAATAGGAAGTCTGTTGCGTCAATTGAGAACCTAAGCGAATGGGAGCCACGCTCATGCGACGCCGAGGAGTAGACTGTGACGTGCGTGTGCACAATAGCAGGGGAGCGAGGCGTGGAACCGGCCATTAGCGTGGTGATCGCCAGCATGGGACGCGCCGAGAAACTCCGCCGTTCGCTTGCGGCGTTCGACCACCTTCGCCCCCAGACGCCGCCGTTCGAGGTCATCGTGGTCTTGGATGGGGCTGATCCAGCGACGCGAGATGTCGCGCAACAACCACACGGCTTCCCACTGCGCTTCTTGGAGCAGCGCCGAAAAGGCGTCGGCCCGGCGAAGAACCTCGGCGCGAACGATGCCCGTGCCGAGCACCTCATCTTTCTCAACGACGACACCCGACCCGACCCCGGGTGTCTCCTCGCCCACCTTGGAGCCTTCAAGCGCCACGGACCCTGTGTCGTCGTTGGTCGCGTGGACTGGGACCCGACGCAGGAGATCACGCCCTACATGAACTGGCTCGCGCCCAATGGCCACCTGTTCAATTTTTCGCGACTGCCGCTGGACGAGCCAGTGCCTTGGGATGCCTGTTGGGGGGCCCATCTTGGCCTGCCACGCGACTGGCATCTCGAAGATCCGTTCGAGGCTGCGTTCCCCTACCCCTCCCTCGAGGATACGGAGTGGGGTTTCCGGCTGGCGCGCAGAAACCGACCGATACGGTACGAGCCGGCCGCAGTATGCTTGCACGATCATCATTACGACGGGCCCGCGGATTTCCGGCAGCGAGCTCGGATCTCCGGCGCCGCGACACGGTTCACCGTGCGCCGTCATCCCCGTCTCCTTTGGCCCCTGGTACTCCGCCCTTCCGTGGTGGCGCTGCTGATGACTGCGCTGACCGCGGTGCCCACGAACTGGCGCCGGCAGCACCGCTGGGACCTCGATTTCCGCTGGAACTACGTCTGGGGGATTCTGAGCGGACAGCAACGCGCCCGGCTCCACCCGGAAAGAGAGAGGACTTGAACGCAACACCGAGTGGCTACTCGCGCCTGATGGCGGTAGCGCTCTTCGTGTTCCTGCTGCTGTGCGACCTGGTTCTGCTCCACGGCCGACTCCGCGTGATCCGCCACGTGCTGGTGGCGGGGCTGGGTCTGGCTGCCGTGCCGTGGTTCCTTCGCCATCGCCGGTGGGCGGTTCGCACCGTGCTGTTGCCGCCGATGGGCTTTTTCGCCGCCTTCCTGGCCGCCGCCCTGGCGCTCTCACCCTTTGCTCTCGCGCCCGCGGATGCGGCGAGGCACACACTCGCCTTCGCCGGTGTGATGCTCTTTGCGGTAGCAGCCGCACAAACGGTTGGGCTCGCGCTGACGCTCGCGCTGGTGCGGCTCGCCTTTGCCGCCAAGCTGATTGGTTCCCTGCTCATCGGTCTCCTTGCCGGACATTTCGCAGGCTCCGCGCTCGTCGGTTCGGCGAGTAGTAGCCTGCTCGGAAGGCACCTCTTTGGGGGTCTGTTCGGCAACCCGAACCCGCTCTGCGACACCGCCACCGCCTATTTGCTGCTCGCCGTCTGCCACGTCATTGAGCGCGGCCGAGCGTGGCCGCAAGGCTCGCGTGGACACCTGCAGATGGCTTGGTACGCATGCACCATCCCGATTTCGGCCTACCTCATGTGGCAGAGCCTCTCTCGGAGCGCTTGGGTCGGCTTGGCGATCGTCGTTCCTGTTCTTGGCATTCTTGCAATATGGCGCAGGACCCGCGCCACCCTCTCACGGAACCGCCGCGCACTGGTCGCCGGTGGCTTAGGACTGGCTGGCCTGATTGCAATCTCCGCGCTTCTGATCTGGATCAACATCAATCGGGGAGTGGCCACCCCGACTCAGACTCTTGCCGACCAGGTCCGGCAGTCCATCACGTCGGGTTCTATCCTCGACACCTCCGAGCGGCCGCTCTACTGGAACTTCGCGTTGGCGAAAATTCGCGAACGGCCCTGGACCGGGTACGGCATGTCTGCGACGCCCGCCCTGTACACGCAACTGCTGGGTCCAGTTAAGGAACACGCACACAACCTGGAGCTGGAAGCGGCGCTGTACGCCGGCATTCCAGCCGCGCTCATGATCGTCCTCTTCGTCGTGAGCAGCCTCAGGGCGGCGGCCGGGTCGTTCAGCGCAGGCCGTCCCCACGCCCTCTCCGTTGCTGCGATCCTTCTGCTGCTCTACCTCCTGGCCCAGGTCGAACCGGTCGTCTTCGGCTCGCCGTATCCGAGCCTCCTGATCGTCCTCACCCTAGCGGCCTACCTGCAAGCCACCAACGCACCCGCTGTCGCGACCGAAGCGTCCCCTTGACGGCGGCCGCCGTCTGCTTACCATCGGTCAATGGCGCCCCCGCGTGCTGATCAGCGGTAAGTCCTCGCCCAACCCCGTCGCGAGGTGACGGGGTTGCCGCTGATCCTAGCGGAATGAGCGACGACCACATCTAGAAGGAAGGGCAGCACCTTCGACAGGAGTTGGACGAAGAGCGGCCGACGGTCGGCGGTACACACCGCCGGCGGTGCTCGGCAGATCTGCGAGTGCGTGTCGTGGCATACGGCACGGCCGCCGTCGTGGAGCTGGCGCCGCAAACCGGCGGGTCGGTCCTCGCGAAGGTCGAAGGCCATCGCGGCGCGATCGTCATCGGCTACAGCCTGCGGATGGTCGAGACACCCGACGGGTGGAAGGCCGGGGAGCCCTGAGCAGGAACCGGCGGGTCACTGACCGCAACTCTCGATCGAGCGTGGGTTCTAGCCCTGCCCCGCCTCGCTGTAGGTGGTAGTCCGCCGTCCCGGAATGACGTAACGGTCGCACCCTGTTGCGCTCGGCAGGGAAGGGCCAGTCACGGGGCCGCGGAGGATGCGGCCACCGGCTGAGAAAAAGGGCCTGATGCCAGACCGCGACAACGCAACACCGAGCGAGCCCGAGCGCGCGGACGGAGCACGGCCCGGTGCACCAGCAGGCTCCCCGGCGCCGACTGCGGCAACGATCCCCGGGGATACGGGCGCAACGCTCTCGGCGTCGATCGCTCCGCCTGCGTCCCCTGCCGCGCCGCAAGCAATGCCGGCCGCCATCGGCAGCTACCGCATCCTGCGGCTCCTCGGCGAGGGCGGCATGGGCGCCGTCTACGAAGCCGAGCAGGAGAAACCCCGCCGCACCGTGGCCCTGAAGGTCATCAAGGCCGCATGGGCCGGCCCCGAGCTCATCCGCCGCTTCGAGCAGGAATCCCAGGCGCTCGGCCGCCTCCACCATCCCGGCATCGCGCAGATCTACGAGGCCGGGGCCGCCGATACCGGCTTCGGCCTCCAGCCGTTCTTCGCCATGGAGATCATCCACGGCCAGCCCCTCGTCGAATACGCCAATGCGCAGCACCTGAGCACGCGGCGTCGGCTGGTGCTCATGATCCAGATTTGCGAGGCGGTCGAGCACGCACACCAGCGCGGCATTGTCCACCGCGACCTCAAGCCGGGCAACATCCTCGTGGACGAAAACGGCCGGCCCAAGATCCTGGACTTTGGGCTCGCGCGCGTGACCGACAGCGACGCCCAGGCCACCCGCCAGACGGACATGGGCCAATTGTTGGGGACGCTCGCGTACATGAGCCCGGAGCAGGTGCTCGCCGATCCGCTCGCGATCGACACGCGTTCCGACGTCTACTCGCTCGGTGTCATCCTGTACGAATTGCTCGCGGGCAAGCTGCCCTACACGCTGTCGCGCTACCTGCACGAGGCGGTACGGGCCATCCGGGAGCAGGACCCCATCCCCTTAAGCGCGGTGAGCCGCACCTACCGCGGGGACATTGAAACCATCGTCACCAAGGCACTGGAGAAGGACAAGGAGCGGCGCTACGCCTCGGCGGCGGACCTGGCGGCGGATATCCGGCGGTACCTGGACGACGAGCCAATCGTGGCCCGGCCGCCGAGCGCGACGTATCAGATGCAGAAGTTCACGCGGCGGCACAAGGCGCTGGTGGCCGGGGTGGCGGCGGTGGTTGTGGTGTTGGTAGCCGGAGTCGTCGCGAGTACGTGGGAGGCGGTGCGGGCGAGGCGGGCGGCGGCGACCGCGGAGGCGCTGAACGACTTCCTGCAGAACGATCTCCTGGCCCAGGCGAGCGCGGCCAACCAATCGGGACCGAGCACGAGACCGGACCCGGACTTGAAGGTGCGGACAGCGCTCGATCGGGCCGCAGCTCGCATCGGGGGGAAGTTCGACAAGCAGCCGGAGGTGGAGGCCGCGATCCGGGGAACGATCGGAGAGACCTACCATGACCTCGGCCTCTACCCGGGGGCGCGGAAGCAGTTGGAACGCGCGCTCGAGCTCGATCGCAAGTTCCTAGGAGCCGAGAATCCGAAGACCCTCCGCATCATGCGAGACCTCGCGCGGACTGCCATGGAGCAGGGCAAGTATCCCGAGTCCGAGGCACTCTATAGCCAGGCCCTGGAGATCAGCCGCCGCGTGCTCGGTTCCGAGCATCCCGATACTTTGGACGCCATGCGCGGTCTTGCGACCAACTACTTCTATGAGCGGAAGTATCCGCAGGCCGAGCCGATCTACAAGCAGATCGTAAACGTCAGCCGCCGCGTGCTGGGACCGGACCATCCCGACACCTTGCGATACATTACCGGCCTGGCCAGCGTCTATCACCAGCAAGCTAAGTATGCGCAGGCCGAGACGCTGTATCGCCAGACGCTGGATGCCCGGCGGAAGGTGCTGGGGCCCGAGCATCCCGACACCCTAACCGCATTGAGTAACCTCGCCGTTACCTACGAGGCTGAGGGCAAGCACGCCGAGGCGGAAGATCTGGATGTCCAGGTCTTGGAGACGAGACGCCGACTGTTGGGGCCCGAGCATCCCGACACGCTGAATTCGACGGCCAATCTTGAAGACGTCTATTTTAACGAGGGGAAGTACGCGCAGGCCGAAGTGCTGGCCAGCCAAGTATTCGAGATCAGCCGCCGCAGGTTGGGACCCGAGCACCCCGACACTGTGAGGTACATGGGCAATCTGGCCGCCGCCTACGACAACGACGGTAAGTACGCGCAGGCCGAGGCGCTCTATGGCCAGGACCTCGACCTCAGCCGCCGCGTGCTGGGGCCCGAGGATACCAACACGCTGTATGCAATGGCTTCCCTCGGCTCTACCTATGCCGACGATCGCAAATACTCGCAAGCTGAGCCGCTCTTACTCCAAACGCTGGAGATCAAGCGCCGCGTGCTCGGCCCCGAAACTCCTGACACTCTCTTTACGCTTGGAGATATTGCATGTATGTACCAACAACAGGGCAAGTTCGCGCAGGCCGAGGCTTATGCTGCGCAGGCGCTCGCTGGGAGGCGCCATGCTTTGGGCAACGAAAACCCGGCGACAATGGCCTCGGCGGCCGATCTGGCGCTGGCCTACTTGTCGCAGGGGAAGTTCGCCGAGAGCCAGCCTCTCGCGCGTGAGGCCATGGAGACCGACAAGAAGATCCAGCCGGACCACTGGCAGCGCTTCCGCGCCGAAACCCTACTCGGAGCGAGCCTCGCCGGACAAAAGAGATGCGCCGAGGCCGAGCCGCTGCTGCTCGAAGGCTATCAGGGAATGCTGGCGCGAAAGCAATGGATCGAGGTCTCGAGTTTGTATCACCTCGCTCGCGCCCGCGAATGGATCGTTCAACTCTATGCGGATTGGGGCAAGCCGGGGAAGGCAGCCCAGTGGAGACAGGAGCTGCACCCATCGTAACTTCTCGCCCCGCCCCGCTGGTGATGGTTGAGTCGAGTGACTCGGAATTTGAGCCGAATCGGTTCAGGTCAGGTCTTCGGGGGTAAGACCTCGCCGTAGCCCGTCTTGAACTGAAGGTGCGTCCCCCGCTTCGGCCTTTCGTCCCCGCTTCACGCCACGCCAGGAGACCAGTGACCGGCTCCGGAATTTACCGTCACCCTGGCCAGCCGTCGAGGTGTGAGTCGAGATCGCGGCGACCGCGTGCCGCTGCGACGGGAAACGGGACGCAGGGTCATCGTATAGAATCGCTCGCGGCAGAAAGGGATCCCACCATGAGGCTTCATCGTCCACTCGGTCTCGTCCACCCGGTCTTGCTTGGGCTTGCTCTTGCGCTTTGTCTGCCCGGCTGGAGCATTGCAGGAACGCCAGCGGCGGCGCCATCAAGCCGAAACGACGCGACTTCGCTGGCAATGGAAGGGCGTCAGCTGTCAGAACAGCAGGCACAAGCGCTTGAGGCCGCGCTCAAGCTGGCGCCTGACGATCTCTCGATCCGAACCAAGCTGATGGGCTACTACTGGGGTCAGTTTCGATCAACGTCGGCTCGGCGGGCGCGCCAGCAGCACGTCTTCTGGGTGATCCAGAACCATCCAGAAGCCGCGATCGCAGGGGTTCCCGAAGGCACGCTCGATCCGCACCTGGACGGCGAAGCCTACGAACAGGCCGCGGCCCTCTGGAAACAACAGGTCGCGGGTCATCCGGCGGACCCTGCCATCCTCGGGAATGCCGCCGCATTCTTCCTCCTCTACGATGCGACACTCGCGGAGAACCTGCTGAAGAAGGGCGAGGCGCTCGAACCGGCGAATCCCCGATGGCCGCAACGTCTCGGGCAGCTTTACAGCTTGCATTCGCACGCCGCGGGGGAGCCGGATGCGTCGAAGCGAGTTGCGGACGCGCTAGCCGCATACGAGCGCGCGTATGCCCGCACCGCTGGCGATCTCTCGAAGTCGTACCTTCTGCCGAGTCTGGCTGCCGCGGCGTTCGATGCGGGCTCCATGGACAAGGCGAAGTCCTACGCCGACTTCGCGCTCGATGCGGCAAAGCGCTGGCCGTCCGACTGGAACGCCGGAAACGACCTGCACCATGGAAACCTGATACTTGGTCGCTTGGCCCTTCGTGCGGGCGACACGGAGACGGCCAAGGCGTATCTGGTCTCCGCCGCGAAGACCCACGGCTCCCCGCAGCTCAACTCGTTTGGCCCAAACATGGCCCTGGCCAAGGAACTCCTCGAACGGGGCGAGAAGGCAACCGTGCTCGAGTACCTGGCCCTTTGTGGTAACTTCTGGTCCTCGGGGAAAGACACGCTGCGCAACTGGACGGCAACGATCAACAGCGGCGGGACCCCGGATTTCGGCGCGAACCTGTCGTACTGATTTAGGTCCTGGCCCCTCCCCGATGGTTGTGTTTCAGCGAGTAACTGGAGAGCTGGGCCGAATCGGATCAGGCCAGGTCTTCAGGGAGCGTAGTGGTGCCGGGCGAGGTGATGGCGCGGCGGGCGGCCTCGAGTACGTAACGGTGTGGATCGGCTCCCGCGAGCTTCGCGCTCTCGAACAGCGTGTAGAGAATCGCCGCCACCTCGGCGCCACGCTTCGAGTGCGAGCCGTAGTGGTTCTTTCTTCCGACGACCACACCCCTCAGTGCCCGCTCGGCTCGGTTGTTGTCCAGCGGGATTCGAGGATCAGCCAGGAAGCGGGTCAGCCCCGGCCAGAGCGAGAGCATGTACTCAATCGCCTTACCAAGTGAGCTCTGCGGCAGCGTGACGGGCTTCGTCTCGTACGCCCGGTCCCGCAGCGAGGCGATCATCGGCCGTGAGCGTTCCTCGCGGAGGCGCTTGCGCAGGGCCAATGCTGCGGCCTTGGCTTCTTCCGGCGCCCCACGGGGCAGGGACGGCACCTCCCGCTCCACCGCGTAGAGGTCGCCGATCAGGTCAATGGCTCGCCGGCACTCTTCGGGAAACGAGCTCTCCGCCTCGAGGAACTTCCTCCGCACGTGCGCCCAGCAGTGGACCGGAGTGATCGTGGGCGAGGCACGGGCCAATGCCTCGTACACCGCATACCCGTCCGACATCAGAATACCCTTGAAGCCCCCGAGCACCTCCGCGGCGGCGTCCTTCGACCGGTGGTCCCGAATCCAGTAGGCGACAGCGTCTTCGGATGCGACACACCACGTCCACCAGCGGTGGCTCCCATCCGAGTCCATCATTCGCCAGAACATCTCATCGGTGAAGGCAACCTCGGAAGCCAGGACCTTCCTGCAGAGCGCGTCGTAAGTGGGCTTGAGATGCTTGGCCAGCGCCAGTTGCTGGTCCCACAGGGTCTGGCTGTCGGTGTCAAGTCCCTTGCGAGCCATCGCCCGGACCTGGCGCTCGAGAGGCATGTGGTCAAGGAACTTCGATTCCGCCACGTGGACAGCGAACTCCGGGGAGTACCTCCCGCCTGGGGTCAGCTTCAGTGGACCAGGTGCCGTGACGACGGCTCCGTTGCACCGGCAGCGGTACTTCTGCCGCTTGTGGGTCACGACCTGGTAGGAAGCCTCGATGACGGTGATCTCTTCCGAGTCCTCTGTCTGCTCACCCATCGGCTCGAGCTGGCCCTGGCACACCGGGCAGGTGCGCTCGCCCTCCGGCAACGTGTGGGTCACGGTCGAGATGGGCAGCAGCGGCTGGTCCTTTGGACCGTGCCCGTGGCGAGGCTCGCTCACGGCCTGCTCGCTGGACTCTCCCTCCCGCGCTCGCTTTTCCGAGGAGGGTGCGAAGACCTTCCGCCGGAGAGCGTCGATCTGCTCCTTCAAAAGGTCGAGCTCGAGCTGGGCAGGGACCGTCTCACCGCGCAGGCGGGCGTTTTCTGCCTTCAGCCTGGCGATCGTCGTCTGCTGGTTGATGACGGTTTTCTCGAGGAGGAGAGCGGCTTGCTGGAGCGTGTCAACGTCCCGGATCTGCTCCAGCCTTGGCACGAGTAATAGTCGCAGTCTCGCACGCTTCTGTCAAGCATTTCAGGCAGAGTTTTGCAGGCGAAACGCGGACCTTCCCGACCAACGCGCTCCCCTCCAAGAAGAGCTGCAGCTCCGACATGGTGAGCTCCAGGGTGTCCTCACCCCACACCTGCGCAAAGCGCCCCTTCTCAAGCCGCTTCGCGTAGAGGCAGAGGCCGGTGCCGTCCCACATCAGGACCTTCGCTCGTTTCCGATTGCCACTGACGAACAGGTACATGTCGCCAGAGAGCGGATCGCGCTCGAGGTGTTGGCTGACTAACCCGTACAGGCCGTCGAACCCCTTGCGCATGTCGGCCGGTTGGCTGTAGGCGAATACCCGCACCGACCGGGTGGAGCCGATCACCCGAGGACCCGCAGGAGCGACACCAACAGCTCCGAGTCCAGGCCCTCAACTATGAACCCGTGCGGGGTGACCAGGCGGACTGGCGCGGGTGATCTCGGCGGTGTGGCGCTCTCGTGCACGGCCGGCACGATGGCCACCTCACGAACGGCGGACCCTGCCCCAGGCGCCTCGCGAATCCAGCGCGAGACGGTGGACTGGGTGAGGCCGAGCCTGCTAGCGGTCTGGCTGTGGGACTCGCCGTTCGCTGAACACGCGACGGCGTACGTGACCACTAGCAATCGCAATGCCTCGGAGCACCGCCACCGGTGGGAACCACCAGCCCTCCGCCGCTCCCGGTCCAACTTGCCACGAAGCTCTTGCCCCTGCTCGTCGAGGTGGTCATCGCTCATGCCGCAAGGATCAACGACCCGGCCCATCACCTCAAGACGGGGTTGGGCGAGGACTTACCTTCGGGGAGCGTGGCGGTGCCCGACGAGGCGATCGCGCGGCGGGTGGCCTCGACCACATAGCGATGGGGATCAACTCCCGCAAGGATCAGCGGCGGACCCGACAACATCAAGACAGGGTAGGGCGAGGACTTACCGAGGACTTACGATCGGCGCTGCACTGCTTTGTGCGCCCTGAAACAGATCAGGGCGCACCAATCTGCGCCCGTCTGAGAACCGAAATCGTGTGATCGGTAGCGAGGGACCGCAGCGGGTCACATCACAGGCACCCTCGATTCGGGCGCTCCGGCAGCTTGGGCCGCTTCGACTCCCTGGTTGGGCGGTGCCGGCGCATACGAGTGCACAAGCGCCCGCAGCACGGCCCGTACGCGATCCGCGTCCTCGGCAGCCGCCGCCTCGGCCAACTCACGCACACGCTGGTCGAGATCCTGCGGCGGTGCCGGGCATCTCGCAGCGAAGATCTTGCGGTCGACCTGCTGCGTCCGCTCCTCTTCCTCGGTCAGCAGCTCCTCGAAGAGCTTCTCGCCGGGCCGCAGGCCGGTGAACTCGATTGCGATATCCGCATCCGGCACCTGCCCCGACATCGTGATCATGTGCCGGGCCAGGTCAAGGATTCGGATTTGCTCGCCCATGTCGAGAACGCAGAGCTCGCCGTAGTTTCCGTACCCCGCTTGGAGCACGAGCCCCACGGCCTCACCGATGGTCATGAAGTACCGGCGGACCTCAGGGTCGGTCACGGTCACGGGTCCCCCAGCGGCGATCTGCGCGCGGAACAGCGGAACCACGGATCCTGACGAGCCGAGCACGTTCCCGAACCGCACCGCGCAGAACCGGGCGCTCGAGGTGCGCGCCATCTGGCGCACGATCATCTCGGCCACCCGCTTGGAGGCGCCCATCACGCTGGTCGGGCGAACAGCTTTGTCCGTCGAGATGAATACGAAGCGTTCCACCCCCGCACGCTCCGCCGCATGCGCCACATTGCGGGTGCCCAGGACGTTGTTCTTGATTGCTTCCCCAGGGGCCGTCTCCATGAGGGGCACGTGCTTGTGCGCCGCGGCATGGAACACGTCCTGAGGGCGGTATCTCGCCAGGAGCGTGTCCATGCGCCCGGCGTCACGGATGTCTCCCACCTCCGCCATGATCTGAGCGTTCGGGTAGAGGTGCTGCAACTGGCGGCAGCCCAGGTACATCTCGTTCTCGTTGAGATCCACCATCACAAGCTGGCCCACCCCGGCGCGGAGAAGTTGCACGCAGATTTCCCGTCCGATCGTGCCGGCTGCACCGGTCACCAGCACCCTGCGACTCGTCAGCACCACGGACTCGCCGCTGCCGACTAGCCTGACCTCTTCACGGGGCAGCAGGTCTTCCGGCTCGAGGTCATGCAGCATCGAGGCGCTCACCCGCTCCTGTAGATACACCCATGAGACGGGAAGGATCTTGAAACCAAGCTTAAGGTCGGCGCACAGCGAGAGAATCTCGCGAATCCGCGCGGCGGGCAGGCGCGGGATCGCAATCAGCACGGTACCAACCTCGTGACGCTTCACCAGCGCCGGCAGGTCGACGACCGATCCCAGGACCGGTTTGCCCCCGACGATCATGCCATGCTTGCTGCGGTCGTCGTCGACGAACCCGACAATGTGGTAGCTATGTTCATCCGAGCGCTGCAGGTCGCGCAATAACATGTCGCCGGCGGCTCCCGCGCCGGCGATGATCGTGCGCAGCGTGCTGCTCTTCTGCGCCCGCGTCCGGTCGGCGAGGTACATCCAACCCAGGCGCGGCGAGAAACGGATGAGACTCATCGCCGCGGTTGTCATGAAGAACTCCATCACGACCACCGATCGCGGCGGCCCGAGCGTCCGCAAGAAGTACACACCCGACATGAACAGCCCCGTGCCGAGCAACCCGGCAAGAACGATCCGCATCCCATCCGCGAGCCCAGAAAAGCGGAACGACCAGCGGTGCAGTCTGAAGAGCACGTTGGAAGTGAGCCTGCCGACCACCAGAATCGCGGCCATGAGTGGCAGGGCACGCGAAAAGGTGGGGTCGATATGCCCTTCCAGGCGCAAGAGCATGGCCAGCCAGAGACTGGCTGCCGCGATGAAGCCGTCTATGGGCAGTAGCAGGAAGTGGCGCAGCGGGGAGGTTCGCAGCCGCGCTATGGGGCTGCCGAAACTGCGCGAGTGAACGGGATCAGTACTCATCCAAGGCCTGTTGGCTCAATTATGCCCCATCACCAGACCGGGGTGCAAATCGCATGGGCAGGCACCCGCCGTCGGGTCGCCGTGCCCGGGTGAAAACAATTCTCGTTTCGATTGTCAGTTTGGAAGAGCCGGCGGTCTGCGGGCGCTCGCGTGCTCCGCCGCTGTCGTGAACCACCAGAGCCCGAGCCCCGCGATGCTGATCACGACAGTTACGAAGGCCCCTGCGTACGCAAACCCCGTTACCCAGAGCTTGGCGAGTCCTAGCCCGACGACCGCCAGGCCAACGTAGAGCCCGCTCACCTCAGCATGACCGTAACCCGCGATGACCAGCCTCTGGTAGAGGTGCGATCGGTGGGCCGTAACGACGTTCTCACCCCTGCCGATACGTCGCGCCAGCGTAAACGCGGTGTCGAAAAGGAACGGCCACACGAGAAGCACTCCGGCGAATACCATCCGTGGGTGGGCCCGGCCGCCGACCAGTGCCAGCACGGCAAAGGTGAAGCCGAGGAACACCGCGCCGATGTCGCCCATGAACACCTTGGCGGGCGCCCAGTTGAATACCAGGAAACCGAGGCTTCCCGCCGCCAAGAGCATCGCCACCCACTGTAGGCCGGACCCGCTGTCTGCCAGCAGCAGCCAGCCGAGCGCCGCCACCAGCGCCTGTCCTCCCGCGATCCCGTCGATGCCATCCATGAAGTTGAACGCGTTGGCGAGGCCAACGACCCACACCACCGCGAGCACGCCACCCACGAGGCCCGGATTTACGCGACCAAGAAACGGCACAGCTACGAGATTCGGGCCGGTCAACCCGATCACGGCTACCGCTCCCGCCGCCAACTGCACTCCGAGCCGCAAACCCAACGGCACGCGGCGTACGTCCTCCAGCCCGCTCACCACCACGATCGCAGTCGCCGCCATGCCCAGCCAGAGCATCGTACGCTCCCGCGCAACGACCCCGACCGCGGCGCCCGTTATGGTCCCGAGTCCCGCGACCATGACGAGCACGACACCGGCACCTCGCGGCGTCGGGACAGTGTGGGAGCTGCGCCAGTTCGGCACGTCGAGAACCCGCCTCGCGATCGCCCACCGCCTGAACATCGCGACCCCGATCACGTTCAAGGCAAGCGCGACGAGGCCGGCACCCGCCCACACGAGTATGCTGCCCGTGCTCATCGGCCGTCCAGCAGACTCACGGTCGGCACCTGCTTCCGGAGACGTTCGCGCAACCCGGCGAGGAGCACGACGGTGCCACTCTTATAGCTCCTTGGCCTGATGCATCTCGGCAATGGCCTCGCACCGCCCTGACTGGAGGTCATAGGCTGGCCGGAAACCGAGCTCACGTTGAATACGCCCGCTCGTGACACAGAGTTCTTCCGTGTACTTGTCAACGGCAGGTGAACGGGGGCCGACGACCAATGCCTGTGAAGAAGTCTTCGACGACGGTGGCCAAAGCACGAGCCAGCCCAGCCGGCACCGACCACCGAGGTGGCTCCCGGCCCAGTGCCCTGCATATCGCACCGATGACGTCGCACACTTCGAGAAGATGACCATCAGTCAAAGCGAACACCCGCCTGGCGGCATCGGGAGGCACAATCCCAAGAACAACCGATGCAACGCCCCGACCGTCGGAGAGGATCGACTGTTGCGTCCTGCCTGGGCAGGTGGGAATGGATCGCCCCCGGGCAGGGGCGTGCCCTAGCCAGCAACGCTTGTCAGCTTGGGCGCCGGCACCCGAAGACCAAGCACTCCGCTATCGGCGTGCGCGACAACCACAAGCAACCTCTCACTCGTGCCGCCGCGCTGCTGCGGTCTGCACCCCAGCCACTCGGCCGGTCGCGCGTAACCACGCCACTTCATCCCTAATCCCCTTGGCAAGCTCACAGCCTGCCGGAAGCCCGAGCAGATCCTGGGCCTTCGTGCAATCAAGTGAAAGCGGCGCAAATATCTTATTGAAGACACTAGTGCTGAAGGACGGTGAGGTCCCCGTCAGGGCTTTGAGAGCATCGCAGCAGTGTGCTGCGGCCCAGCCCACTGACCAGGGTAGGCGAAGGAGCAACCCGTCGGCGGACAGCGCCTCGCGAATCTCGTGGATCAGAGAACTGAGAGTTGGATGTGGAACATCAGCTGCGTGGATGGCCTGCCCGGACGCTGCAACGGATTGGGCCGCCAACCACGCTGCTTCGGCTGCCCTGTAAGAGCTGATTGTGGCCCGGGCATGCTTCGCATTTCCGAACTGCACAAACCGTTTGCGACTTATTGCTTCAATGAGGCGGGAAACATTGCCTCGGTCGAAAGGGCCATACACTACCGGAAATCGCAGCACCACACCTTCGACCCCAACGGCACCCAGGACCAACTGCTCGGCCGCCTGCTTGGATCGAGCGTAAGGCGTCTTAGGGTCCTGCACCTGATCTTCGCCAATGCCTTGCCCTGAGTCCAGCCCATAGAGGCCGATGGTAGAAGCCAGAACGATACGACGCGCCCCGCACGACGCCGCAGCCCGCACCACGTTCGCCGTCCCGCCGACATTCACGTCCCTAACCCCATCAGCATCAATTCCAGTGTGAACAGCCGCGGCAAGGTGAAAGACCACGTCGGTGCCGTGCACCGCTCGTCGTACTTGCTCCCATTCCCGGATATCCCCTTCGACAAACTCAGCACCACTCGGCGGTGACCCCCGAAATGGATCTTCAAGATCGAATATTCGACATGACCCTCCGTTAGCGAGGAGCCGAGCGATTAGCGCCCGCCCCAGACACCCCGACCCACCGGTAACCAGCGCCCTCACGCCGTGTCCCTGACGACAGAATCCATCAACACCTGGTATTGGCCGAGAACGGCCTCTCGGGAGAATCGGGTCTCTGCAACCCTTCGCGCCCGGCGACCCATTTCGAGCACCGCCGCCGGGTTGTCCTTCGCGCGACGGACCGTGTCCGCGAGGCCCTGCCAGTCAGCCGCCTGCACAAACCACCCGACGCGCTCTTCCTCAACGGTGAGGCAAACCTCGGACCCACGATCGCCAACCGCGATGACTGGCCTGCCAGCCGCCAAGTAGTTGTAGAGCCTGCTGGGGACGGAGACCCCGAGCATGCCGGGGACCAAGACTGTGAGGGCCACATCGCCTACACTCAAGAACTCTGGCTGCCGGTCCCTAGGCATCGGCCCCTCGAGGATTACGTTCCGGAGACCCCTGTCACGAATCTCGCCTGCAAGCCATGCCTCACGGCCGCCACTGCCAATCATTAAGAAGACGATGTCTTCTTCTGCCGCAAGTGCATGGGCGGCGCGCAGTACAGTCTCCAGGTCTTGAGCGCGCCCCAGGTTCCCGGCGTGCAACACGACAAACTTCCCTTCAAGGTCAAGGTCAGGCCACAACCTGCTTCGGCCCTTCGGCAGGGCCCTGACCACATCCACATCTGCCCAGTTGGTGATAACAACTACCGGAGGCCGCGGAGTGCCACCACCCAGGCGCACCCGAACCTTCTCTGCCATGTCCCGCCCGCACACAACCACTTTTTCGCAACGCAAGAGAAGGCGTGTCGACACCCAGACCAAGAGCCTGGCCAGGAGACCGGTCGAAGACGCAAAGCCCGTCGCAACGAGAACGTCCGGATACATATCATCGATCTTCAGCACGATTCGAGCGCCACGAACCGCTGCAGCCAAAGCGACCATGAACGGCAACACTGGTGGGTTGGTCACGACAAGGGCAACGTCGCCTTTCCTGAATCGCCGAAGACCTGCAAACAACACCGAAACCGAGAACGTGAGCATGTTTACAACCCGTGATACAAGCATGTCCTTCGAGAATGTTGTCGACCAACAACGGTGAATCGAGACCCCTGCTCGGACCTCGTCCGTGCGAGCCCGTTCCCCCCTAGACGAATATGTCGGCTGACTGCAGAGGACAAAGACCGCAAACCGAGAAGCCAGTGCCTCGGCGATCCCAGTCATGTAGAGACCTGTCGAGGTCAGCTCCGGATAATAAAGCTCGGACACGACAAAGGTGCACTGCCTCGACATTCGGCCCTTACCTCCGTGATTGCCGGAGGCGTCCCGAGAATGCCACGCCGTTGCTTTCTAAGCCTCGCACCGATCTCCGCCAGTTGACAATGCTGAACAAAAGGCCATGGCAGACCCTTAGTGCCAGGCTCACTTCCGCCACACAGTGCGATTGACGTAATCGGTGTAGCTCAGGATGATCCGCACCACCTTCTCCGACACGTTCGGCACATCCCAGTCGCGCACTATTCGCAGCAGCCGATCCTCCCCACGCGGCTGGGTGGCGAGGATCTCGAGCCCCTGCTCCACCCTTGGCCACGACAGTCCGGTCATCATCACCGCCGCCTCTTCCATCCCTTCGGGCCGCTCGTGCGCCTCGCGGATGTTGAGGGCGCGCAGGTTGAGGAGCGACGCCTCCTCGCTGATCGTGCCGCTGTCGGACAGGATCGCCGCGGCGGACAGCTCGAGCGCGATGTAGTCGGTGAGACCGAACGGTTTGTGCAGCTCGACGAGATGGCCCAGCTTCACCCCTTCGGCCTCGATCCGCCTTCGGGTGCGTGGGTGCGTCGTGACGATCACCCGCCTGCCTGTCGTGCGCGCCAGCTCGTCGACGATCTCGATGATGCCGGCGAAGTTCCGCTCTGAGTCGACGTTTTCCTCGCGATGGCAGCTCACCAGGAAATAGCCATCGTGTTCAAGCCCCAGCCGCGCCAGAATCTCCGACCGCTGGATCTTGGGCATAAAATGTTGCAGCACCTCGCACATGGGGCTGCCAGTCGTCACGATTCGATCGGGCGGGAATCCTTCTCTGAGCAGGTACTCCCGAGCAATCTGACTATATGGAAGATTGATGTCGGCTATGTGGTCAACGATGCGACGGTTGATTTCCTCTGGCACGCGCTCGTCGAAACAGCGGTTGCCCGCCTCCATGTGGAAGACAACAACTTTCCGCCGCTTGGCCGGAATCGCGGCCAGGCACGAATTCGTGTCTCCCAGAATCAGCACCGCGTCGGGCTTGAGCTCGCCCAGTACCCGGTCAACCGCGATGATGACTTGGCCGATGGTCTCCGCCGCGCCCTGCCCTGCCGCGCCCAGGTACCGGTCGGGCGCACGTAGATCGAGGTCATCAAAGAACACCTGGTTCAACTCATAGTCGTAGTTCTGCCCGGTGTGGACGAGGATGTGGTCGGTGTGGCGGTCGAGCAAGGGAATGATGCGCGAGAGGCGGATGATCTCTGGGCGCGTCCCCACCACCGTAAGAACTTTCAGTCGTTGCACCACTGCCACTCCCTTCCTATTCCCCACACCGCAAGACCAGGTACGAGGGCAGGCTGTATTTGGCCCGCGGTCCGAGCCGCACAAACCCGTCACTGATCAAGCATCTCTCCAGCCAAGGCCCGTTTCACCGCGTCGAGCGACCGCAGCATCTCTGCCATCTCATCGACGTCCAGACGCCGCGTGTTGTGGCTGTTGTAATCGTCCTTGAGAGAAATGTCCTCCCGGCCGCTATCGAAGTACAGCCCGTAGTTCAGATCGCGGTTGTCTGCACGTACCCGATAATACCCGCCCATAGCCTCCGCAACCGCCATCTCCTCCCTCGTGAGGAGCGTCTCATATAGTTTCTCTCCGTGCCGCGTGCCGATGATATGGATTGGGTTCTCAGCCTTGAACACCTGCTTCAGCGCCCGCGCCAGCGTCTCAATGGTCGCGGCCGGTGCCTTCTGGACGAAGGTGTCGCCGGCGTCGCCGTGCTCGAACGCCCACAGCACCAGGTCGACCGCGCCATCGATTGGCATCATGAAGCGCGTCATCAACGGATCTGTCACCGTCAGCGGCCGACCGGTCTGAATCTGCTTGATGAACAGGGGAATCACGGATCCTCGGCTCGCCATCACGTTCCCGTACCGTGTGCAGCAGATCACGGTTTCAGGGCTGGCCACACGCGATTTTGCGACCGCCAGCTTCTCGGCCATGGCCTTCGAGATCCCCATCGCATTGATCGGATATACCGCTTTGTCGGTGGAGAGCACAATGACCCGCTTGACGCCAGCAGCCATCGCCGCGTTGAGGACGTTTTCGGTCCCGAGCGCATTCGTCCGAACCGCCTCGATGGGGAAGAACTCGCATGATGGGACTTGTTTGAGCGCAGCCGCCTGAAAGACAAAGTCCACACCAACCATCGCATCCTTGATGCTTTGTTCGTTTCGCACGTCCCCGATGTAGAACTTCAGCTTCGGATTCGCGTAGGCGCGACGCATATCGTCCTGCTTCTTCTCATCGCGAGAGAAGATACGTATTTCACCAATCGCGGTCGAGAGGAACCTTCGCAGGATTGCGTTCCCAAAGGTGCCTGTGCCCCCAGTGATCAGCAACGTCTTACCCTTGAACAAGCTGGCCTCCCCGGTCGTGCGAACCACTCTTCGCCACTCTAACGCCCGATCCAAACCCGGTAGGGGGTGGGATCCTCGTGCAGCTCGCGCACCAGTTCCGGCCACGGCGGGGTCTTGATGCCCGTCGCGCGCAGGAATTTCTCCCCCACCATGCTTCGGTCGGACACTTCGGTGGCGTCTGGCATGATCGTTACGTTCATGCCGTAGCTTTCCTTGATCAGACAGAGCAAGTCGTGCTTCGAGATCGGCGCGCTCGCCACCTGATAGAGACCGCAGAGCGTCGGATGCGATTCGATGAGCTGCCCCACAAGCCTCCCCAGGTAGTTGGTCGTCACCCCAGAGTAGATCACCCGCGTGAAGCCCTGGACGGTCTTTCCCTCCTGCTCCAGGAACCAGTCCAGCAGCGAACGGTGCTCGGCCAACTCTCGCCCGATGATGGAGGTTCGCAGCGTTAGTCCGTTGTCACCCGAGATCTCTCCAAGAAACTTGCTCTTGCCGTAAAGGTCCTCGGCATCAGATGGATCGTCTTCCCGATATCCGCCCCTTCGGCCGCTAAACACACAGTCGGTTGAGACGTGGATCACCCTTCCGCCCCAACCCTCGGCCCACCGACAGAGAAGATGGGGTAGCAAGGCATTGATGGTGATGCTTGGAATTGGATCGTCAGCTTCGCGTCGCTGCTTGATGATTCCGACACAGTTCACCACATGCGCTGGCTTCAGGTCCTGCAGCAGACCATGGAGGCGCGGGAAATCCGTCACATCGATGCCGGCGAGGACCTCCGGCCTTTGGAGTAGCTCAACGTTGGCAAATGGAAGTTCTTTCGGCTTCTCGCGCATCGTGGCGAGCGTCCCCGGCCGGCGTTCCCTCAGAATCTGAAACACCTTGTGGCCGAGCATCCCGGCCGCACCAAGGACAACTACTTCGCTCATCGAGCGAGCTCCCTCCACGCCCAGTCCACGTGCACCATTAGGCACTCCTCTGACTAACCTGGTGAAACTTCACACCTACGTGCCGCCTCAATTGGCACCCAATGAGGAGCCCTCTCGTCGAGAAACCACCGCTTTCAGCAACTCCGCATACTGAGCGCCGATCCTCTCCCAGGAGAACCTCTCAGTCACGCAATTACGCCACCTTTGCCCCATCTCGGGCAGCCTCGCCGCACTCCCAAGCAGAACCTGCAGGGCACTTGCGACAGCTCCTGGTTCGGGATCAACAACCATCCCGCCGCCGACCTCGTCAACCTCATCAAGCCCGCAAGCTCGGGAGACCAGCACAGGCCTTCCGTGCAACCCCGCCTCCAGGGCGACGATCGACATCGCTTCACGCCGCGACGGCACCACAACAAGGTCTGAAGCCAAGTACGCGGCAGCCTTTTCGTTCCCACCCAGGTATCCGAGGAACCTTACCCGGTTTGCGAGCCTCCCGTCTGCCACCGATCGTTGCAGGGAACCCTCCGCACCCCAGTCAGGGCCGACGAAAACCAGTTGCCAATTGGAAAAAGCCTCAGGTAGCCGCGCGAAGCCATCGAGGAGCAGGTCGGCACCCTTGTTGTGCTCCAGTCGTCCGACGAAGAGAACTATCCGCTCCGGGCCGAGACCAAACCTTGTCCGAAGGCCCACTATGGCGGAGGGGACCGCAGTCGGGGTATCGACCCCGTTGGGAACAATCACAATCTTCTCTGCCGCAACCCCACATTCGAGGAGGTCAGGAATCTCGGTTCGCGCAATGGCAACGCAACGGCTGGCACCGACGGCGATGCGCCTTCCAACCAGGCGTTGATACACACGTTTGAGAACCTGCGAACGACCGAAAATTGAAATGGAGCCGGCAGGGCAGTGCAAGTAGGGGCGACCGAGACGGACGGCTGCCCGGTAGGTCATGGCGTTAAGGATCGTCCAGTGGCCCATGAGGTGGACGACATCTGCGTCGGCGACGAGCCGATCGAGGTGCCGCCGTGAGATGCGCGGGACCGGAAAGCGGCGCCCCCAGGACCCTACGGCGACGGCCTGCGCCGGCGCGAGGCCCGAGATCCGCTCCCGCGAAAGCTCCCTATCGCCAGAGAGGACGTCACACCCAATGCCGGATGCCGCAAGATGGCGGGCCATCTGAAAAGTCCGCTCACCCGCGCCCCCACCCAACACCGGATCGAGGGAGTGTGTTACGGCCAGCAGCCTCATGGCCCTGTTGCTCCTTGGCCGACAGTGCCCTCGGAAGAGAAAAAGCGGGCGAACCGACCAACCTCCTCGGCGAAATCCACCGGCTTCGAAAATCCTGCCTCGATCAGCCGGTCACACCGGTACTCCCGCCGCGGGTCCACATGGCTTCGCCCCATCACTCGCAGCAAGAACGCCAGCACCCACCACGGAGCGCGTAACCGCCAAAGCTTCCGGCCAGGGAAGTACACGCCGGCGATGAGTCGCTCCACATCCCCATAATTGTTGAGGGGGTTCTCGTCGTCTGAGACAATGAAGACTTCGAACTCGTGGCGCGGTTCCCGACCAAGAAGAAAGACGACCGCCGCTGCGACCGTCCGCACTGGAACCAGGTTCATCCGTCGTCGCCCTTCAATGAACGAGCGCAAGGCCTGCACCGCGCGGTTGCCGTCACGTAGCCCCGCGGCGAGCTTGATGAGGTTGGCGCCCCCCGCTCCGAAAATCGCGGTAGGGCGCACCACCGTCACTCGCAGGGCCTCGTCCGCGCTACTGTGCAAGAGTTCTTCGATGGCGAGCTTGATCCGTTCATATTCCCCCGCTGCCCGACACGGAGTTTCCTCGGTGACATCCCTCCCCGGAAAGTCTCCTGTTACCACCGCTGTGCTGCAGTGCACCAGCCGCCGTATCCCTGCCTCGCGGCACGCGCGTTCGACGTTCCTGGCCGCGGCAAGATTGTAATCCGCAGACCCGCCCCGCCAGAACGCGAGGTTCACGACAGCCTCCGTGCCTCGGACCAGACCTCGCACGTCTTCGAGGCTGCGCAAGTCTCCAACGACCACCTCACAGCGCTCCCTGGGAAGCGCCTTGGGGTCCTCCCCAGGACGGACCAGCGCACGGCACCGCCACCGTTCCTCGCGCACCAATGCTTCGCACACGAACCGGCCGAGGAATCCAGCCGCCCCGGTCAGCGCGACGAGGTTCGGCCTAGCGCCGCCATGGCGTGCACTTGTGGCGGTTTCGATTGTGCTCATCGGCCTTCCAGAACCATCCCGCCAGAGCCCTCGATTTCGGCTGTAGGAAGCACAAACACGTCGGCATCGGTCTTAGCGATCCCGAGAGGGCTCGGGGCCCCGTAAGGATCGAGCCCTGAGCACCCGCAAGAGGTGGGATTCGATATTAGAGAGCCTGAATCGACCCGAGTGGATGTTCCGCCCAATGAAGCCACGAAATGAACTCGGCGCCATGAGGCTCCTGAGTTCAGCCAAAGATTCACCACGATAACGATTACTCAATTGGCCTTCGTGCAGCCGAAACGCCGCGACCGACCGGCCGGCAAAGCGAGCAAATACACGTCCTTGTCGGAGACCCCGCCAGAAAAAGTCGAAATCCGAGACGAATCGTAGGTCGGTTCTGAAACCATCAAGGCCATGATAGACCGCCTGTCGGAAGATGGCCGATGGTTGGCCAAATCCCATCACGCCCGAAGCAAACAGCGCGGCCAGTCTTGAAGGCTGCGCCGCCTTGAATGAAAACAGGAAACGCCCGTCCCAATCAACATAGTCAGTCCGGCCATACACAACTTCCGCCCCAGAGGCGATGCCGTAGTCGATCAAGTTGGCATATCCGTCAGGATAGATGTAGTCATCCGAGTTCAGGTAGGTTCGCCATTCGGTCGACAGTGACCTGATGCCGATGTTGACGGCCTGGTATATGTTGCCTGGTTGCGAGTACAGCACTCGTACACCCCAGCGGTCAAGACATTCAAGGGTGCCGTCGGTTGATCCGCTGTCTACCGCGACAATTTCCACTTCGCAGCCCCTTTGGCGGCGAAGCGAAAGAAGTGTCCAGTCGAGGGTCTGGACCGAGTTGTAAGTCGGCACGACAACCCCTATCGCTGACAATTGGTCTCGCCCTCTGGGTCGTGTCGCCGGCGGTCGCAGCGCTGGCCCAACCATGGCTCCTGGCCCGACTGCAAAGCTGGCCGTGATTCACTGTTCATACCGTGGGCACTCCATGGTGTTTACCACATATGCCACTCATCGAAGGCTCCCCGCGGTACGCGGTCCACAGTCGGTCAAGACTGCCTCGGTGCCTTGCGTATCCCCGCAAAGAAGAAAACGGTAACCCCGTAGATCCCAGCAATCGGTAGCAACGTCAAGACCAAAGCCGGCGTTACCACGGAGCTCTCTGTTTGGCTATACATCGCGAAGGCCAAGGCCACCGATAGCCACATGAACCGTGCGAAGAGCCCCTGGGCCTGGGCTGCCAGGACTCTCAGTTGGCGGTAACCCCAGCCAAAAAGGACCGAGAGAAACAGAAGCGCAGGATACCCTCCCTGCATGTAGAACTCGCCTGGGTATGACGGCGGCACTGCGGTGACATCTACGATGTGGCCGAAGCGCCAGAGGGCGATCCGCTCGTTGGCCTGAAGGATCGGGCGATCGGCGTCGTTCATGCCCTGGCCAGTGGTGAGCCTGTGGGCGATTGCATAAGCGAGGTTGCCCGGCCCGGCGAGAAGCGACTCGCCCCAAACGAAATCGGCGCGAGAGCTTGTAGCCTCGACGATCAGGGCAACAACGGCCGTGCGATCTGCGTCGAGCAACGGTCCTAGCGGACTCCCCCTGCTCTCTCCGAGGTCCGTTGCCAGCGCCGAGAGATCTCGAAACGCGGCGAGACCTTCCCTTTGAACGGTTGGGTTGCCTCGGGCCAGAGAAATCGCCCCAACCAGGAGCGCGGCAGCAGCAAAAGCCATCGCCGCTCCCGTCCGCTCGATCCTCACTCCTAGGCTGCCGAGGATCATGAGACCCGAAACAATGGCGATCACGACCGTTATCCGCGATCCAAAAGCAAGATGCGGCGAGACGGAGCCGACCAGCACCGCGATCGCGATCCAAAGAGGGAGCCCGCGAATCGGGCGCTTCGCTCCCCTTGGGCCGAGCCAGGCAGCAAGCCCGAGGGGTACGGCCGCGATCCCAATGTTGATGAAGGTCAAGAACCTCGGATTTGAAGAAAAGCTCGTGCTCGTTGTGGCGCTACCCATCTCGTGCACGACCTTATACGCAAAGGCTCCTGCCGGCCATGCAAGAAAAAACCCGACGATACCCAACAAGACACACACCAGCGCGACGACCAGGGCCACAGCGCGCCCTCGAGTTGTGCCCGTCCAACCGTAGGGTCGCCAGGGTACACTCCGCGCATTGGTCGCCAGCAGCGCACCCAGGAATACCAACAGGACAACTCTGGCTTCACAGAGACAGAGGAAGAAATCCTCGCTGCTCAGGTTCTGAAAGAGCCCACTGCCAAAGGCCATCCACGCTCTGACAAAGCGAGGATCGAAGATAAACACCAACAGAAACGTGCAGTTAGTATACAGGAACAACAAGAATATCAACGCAATCGGATCGTACCACCTCAATTCTTTCCTAAGAACTGCAACAAGTGGGATAAGGATGACGAAGATCGCAAGAGAATCGAGACCTACGAATAGCCAGAACTCGCCCAAGCCACGCTCAGGTAACGCCCGCAGCAGACAGAGTGCGCTCAGGCCCAGGTGATAGCCAATTGAGACGAGGGCAGCAATCGCGATTGTCTTCTTGCTGGCCATTGTCACCATTTGTGTTTTCCGGCCACAGCTATGAGCCTGAGTTCCTCAGTACCCCAGACGCCGCGACCCACTGCTAGTGGAAACACACATTCAATCCGGCGTCCTGCCTATTGCCATGTCTCCCGGAGAAGGATCTGGTCCTCCAGGCAAGGCGCCTCCCCTGCCAGCGCCCGATAGTGAGCGCGGAACCTCTTGGCAGTCTTCTCCCAGGAAAGCGTCGCCACCCGCGCCGCGCCCCGACGAGCCAGGGTTCTTAGCAGCGCTTCGTCCGTCCAGAGGCGGCGAATGGCTCCAGCCATTTCCACGTAGTCATCGGGATCAAAGAGAAGCGCGGCGTCGCCTGCTTGCTCCGGGAGCGAGGTCACCTTGGAGCAGGCCACAGGGCGGCCCGCCGCAAAAGCCTCCCAAACCGGGAATGAAGCGGCCTCGAACTTCGTCGGCACGATGACGCAACGGCAGAGTTTGTAGAGGCAACTCAGTTCTAGAGAGCTGACATATCCCACGAAAAGGACCGAATCGCTTAGTCCCAGCGCCCTCACTCGTTTGGCGATGCTCGCATGGAACCCATTCATTTGGCCCGAGAACACTAGCGGAACGGTGAGACCGTCCTGTGAACGTATCCGTGCGGCCGCTTCCAGTAGGCCAATGTGGTTCTTGTGCGGCCACGTCTGTGCCGGATAAAAGGCAAACTGATCCGGGAGAGAGTACTTCCGCCGCACCTCTTCCGACTCCACTTCAGTCGGTTGGGGATGGGAGGAGATTGGAGGGGCCAGTGGGATCACCGCGATCTTCTCCCTAGGCACACCCAAGGTCGCAACCAAATCTTCCCTCACCCACGATGAAACCACGGAAACGACTTTGGCTTTCGAACAGAATGCTCGGTACTGAATATCCCTCGTCTTCCTGGTTCGACCGCTGAACAACTGCGGGAGGTGGACGTGTTGCAGATCATGCGGATGGTAGATGCTGGGAATCTCCGTTAGGAAGGCCGACTGCTGGCAGAAATGCACAACCTGAGCTCCCTGAGCTTCCAGGAATCCGTCGGAACGAGGGATCGGGACTCTGCCAGCCCGCGAGACGAGCCAGACCGCATCGATCAATCGGCGCACCCCCGGTGGCACATCGACAAGTCGCCTCTTCCATGTCGGCCTAGTCCCTCCGCGAATACGCAGAACCCTGCACCGTTCGCCGAGGAACGGTCTCAGCCATTCATCGAACGCACCGTAAACCAAGAAGAGATACTCCTCATCCCCATCGGCTAGTTTCGCAAGACCACTCGCAAGACCAGTGATTACCTGTTCCACCCCACCCGCAACCCCCGGCAGGATTCGTGCATCAATACAAACCCGTAGTGGCTGCTTCATAGGTCGACGATTCCAACAAGCTGCTCCCTGTCAACGCCGACAAACTGGTATCCGAGCGAGCTGTAAAGCTTGATCGCAGTATGGTTGCTGGGGTCAACACGCAACCGCACCCTCTTCGCACCCTTGTACCGGGCGGCTACGTGGAGAAAGACCATTAGAGCCCGCCCAAGGCCGAGACCGCGACGTGAGGGCAGGACAGCGATCCCGAGGCTCGGCACGTCAAAACCTTCATCCCAACCGCGTAGGATCCCGTATGCCGACACGGACTCTCGCTCACATACGATGTAGTAGAGGTCCAGGCCCCGGTACCAGCACAACCGCCTTGCCTCGTCGGCCGAGAATGGATGAGGATGGAAGAACGCCGCCCCGTCTGAGTCCTGGAACAAAGCAAAGAACCTGGTTAACGGTTCTACCCAGGCGGGATTCAATCGGCGGATCTCAAGGGCCATTCGACCGTCTCGTGGCTTTCGTTCGGCTCACTATCTGCTTGATCGAACTGACAACTCTCTCAACGCTCGCCTCCTCCATCATGGAGGACGTTGGTAGGTTCAGGCCGACCGCACCCAGGTGATCCGTGACTGGAAGGCATTCCCCTCGCCGGCGGGATTGCTCGCGGAAGGGTGGAAGCGAGTGCACCGGGATAAAGAAGGGCCTGGTGTCAATTCCTCGTGCCAGCAGTTGCCGAGCGAGCTCATCACGAGAAACGCCGTTCGCTGTTTCCCCGACGGTCAGACAGAAAAGCCACGGCGCCGGTTCAGCCCAGGTCGCGACCGGCTGGAAACCGAGACCTGGAATTCCAGCCAGGCCGTTCCGATACTGCTCGAAAACCGCCTTGCGCTTCGAGGTGATTTCGTCCAGCCTCTCGAGCTGAGCACACAGAAGCGCACTGGCGACATTCGTCATCCGGAAGTTGTAGCCCGTGACGGGGAAGAAATAACGCCGACCCGGATCCACGCCCTGGCCTCGAAGGACCTTGACCCGCTTTACAAGCTGCGGGTTGTTCAGGGTGAGCGCGCCTCCTTCTCCGCATGTGATGATCTTGTTTCCATAAAATGAGAACGTCGCGACATCAGCGAGACCGCCACAGGCGCGGCTCTTGTAGCGCGCGAAATGCGCCTCGGCTGCATCCTCGACCACCCACAGGCCGTGAACAGCCGCAATGTGGTTTATCGCGTCCATATCCGCAGGGTGCCCGTAGAGGTGAACAGCAATCACGCCTTTGGTCCGCCTAGTGATGCTTGCTTCGAGCTTGGCGGGATCGATGCACCAGGTCCCGGGATCGACATCCACAAAGACCGGCTCCCCGCCGACATACCTGACCGCATTGGCGGTCGCGACGAATGTGAGCGACGGCACCAGCACCTCGTCGCCGGGCCGCACATCGAGCCCAAGGAGGGCCAGGTGCAACGCAACTGTCCCGTTGCAGACGGATACCGCACTCGCTGCGCCGCAGCACGCGGCGAACTCCTTCTCGAAACGCGTGACGAAGGGTCCGGTCGAAGAAATCCAAGAGCTCCGGATTGCCTCGACCACATACTTCTCCTCGTTTCCGCCCAGATCCGGAGCCGCGACGGGAATTGAGATCGGCTGATCCACTAGCTCCTCCTTCTCTCACCCCAGGGATCGAACCCCTTCATCCGCCCAATCTCGTCTAGGGCACCAATGACTGTGTCGGTAAACCTTTGCCATGTGTAGTCCCGCGCCACCAGCGCCCTGGCCGCCTGGGACCGGGCATGCAACTCACTTTCCGAGGCGCTTTGGAGCAGTTCCAGGACCGAAAGGTTGTGCCGCATGTCCGTGATACTTAAGCTCAACAGCTCCGGCATGTTGTAGTATCCGGACTGCGGCGTGCAACAGACCGGAAACCCCCAGGCCATGCTTTCGAGGATGGTGACCGGGTTCGCATCAGACACTCCCATCGTGATGAAGAAATCGCACTCATCAGCGAGGCTCTGCAGATATGCGGTGTCGAGTGTCGCTGCTGGCCGATGCTCCACGTTGGCAAACGAGGGACCGGGACCGATTGCGACGCATTGGCTGCCCTTTCCAAGACCGAACAGAATCGACAGCAGGTGAGTGCCCTTTTGCGGTCCGCTCCAGCCTAGATAGAAGAACTTTCGTCTGCCCGGTGGATTGAACCGCGTCTTCACTCTCGGGAACCGGCCGATGTCGACTGCCATGTCGATCGGGACGATCTTCTTCTTCCAGTGGGCCAGAGCGCTCCCTTCCCACGTGTCGTACCAGTACCGTCCCATGATCCCGAAGATCGCATCGACGACGGGTACGTATGGCTCGATCCTCCCGCAAATCTCCACCATCTGGTGGCTGAGGGGCGTCATCGCGATCCGAGCTGCGAACCTTCCCTGCCGGCACGATCGATTCCACACACGGCTGTCGTCGTCCGGGTATGGGTGCCCAAGAAGGACGTCGGAGTCGCCACCCTTGATGCTGACGCGTTCAGCCCAGTCGTACATTGCAACGTCGCCGCGTGCCCGGAGTGCCTGCAGGACGTGCGCCGTTATCGAGAGCGGCGCTCGCACCGGCCACGATGCCGCATCGACACCCCACCTATCGCGGACACAGCTTGCCGGGATCCCGCACTGCTGGGCCAAGAGCGCCGCCCGCCTACCTACCCTCGCGAGGAGGCTGCTACCCGGATAGGTTGGATACACGAAATGAATTGCCACCTCATCCCCTTTTGACGCGATTGACCCGCCCCGCAAGAACTGGACCGGCGGAAGCTGCAGGGCCCGTCTTTCCGGCTCGCCTCAGGCCCGCGCACCCGCCGGCACACGAACGACGCAGGCATGCATATGGTTGTGGAAGAACCTCTTCTTCTTCAAGAGCTCGTTGAGCCACAAAGCGGGACGGCTCGCGGAAAACGACCAGTGCTCAAAGGACAAGAAAAGCCAGTGAAAAATCCGGCCCGACTCGAGGAAGAGGCCATCAATGTGTCCGACCGGCACGCTTTCGATGATCTCAAACCCCGCCCGCAGGCACAGCTCCTCAAATTCCTCCGGCTTCAGGCGATACTCGAAGAAATCGCCGAATTGCGGATATACGTAGTACAAGTATCCCTTGTCGTTCCGCGTCCGCGGCAGCGGCTTTCTTCCGAACAAACGGCGCACCAGATTGTTTTCTGTCAAGCAGAGAAATCTGAGGTGCTTGCTCAGGAACAGCTTCGCACGGCGAATTGTATTGAGCGACGGGACTGTCACGATCGCAATTCCACCGGTTTTCAGAACCCTGAATAGTTGCCTCAATGGGGCTTCCACACTCTGCTGGAAATGCTCCACGACCCCATAACTGACCACCAGATCGAAGACCCGGTCATCGAAGGGCATCGCCAAGATGTTTCCCTGGATGATATCGAGTTCTGGAAAACGCTGATTCAAGGTGTCGACAATCCCGCGATTCAACTCGATTCCAGTAACATGCCGATATCCCAGGTCGTGGAAGTATTTCACCACGCGGCCACTCCCAGAACCGGCTTCGAGGATCTTGATCTCCTTGTCATGCATGTACTTCAATGACAACTGTACGCTCTCATCCGTCCGGCACGATGCCAGCAGGGCCGCGAATTCCTCAATGTCCCATGTGAATTCGATGCTCGGCTTCAGGGAGCCTCCCGAGTCGGTTCGGATGGTTTCCCCGACTGCAGCGAACGACACAACGGCGGCCGTGTCATGGCATCGGGGAACTGGCCGAACGCATCAGACTGTTAAGGGAATCGGGGCACGTCAAAATGCTTCTCAACAGAGCTGGGAAACGGCGCGGTATTGCGCCGGCGTGCCCCTGCTGTCGCGTTGTCTTGGCCCGCGGGGCTCGCTCACTTTCGTGCCATCGAGGCGAGCAGTCTTGGCACGAAAACCGCGATGGGTACGAAGTTAAACGCCACTTGGGCGATGACAGTCGCAAACACAACACCGGCAACGCCGATGTGACCCACCATCACGATGGAAAGCGTCAACCCGGAAATACCCATGAGCAGTGCGCACACCACTTGGAATGCAACGACGTTTGCACCGTTGAGGAACATCGCGAGTGGGCCACCGAAACTGGTTAGGACTGCCCACGCACCCAGCCCGAGGAGCAAAGGCAGCGCTGGGGCGACAGCCGAACCCACCCAGAGCTGGATTAGGTTCCGGCCGAAGAGAACCAGCACGGCGGCGATTGGGACGTTAACAACAAGTCCCATCAAGATCGATCGCTTTAGTGTCTTCGTTACCCAGCTATGGTCTCCTCGGGCGATGGCTTCGCCATACGCTGGCCACAAAGGTGCAAGGACGAAACCCAGGAAGATCGGGGCCACAGAAAACAGGCGCAGCGGAACAGCGTATTGCGTGACAGCGCTCGCGCCGAGCATCTGAGCAATCACGAAGTTGGGCGACTGATAGCACAGAGCTGCGGCAACCTGTAGCGCAAAGAACAGGAACCCTGTCCTAAGCAGAGCCTTCGCAGCTCTCGCCGAAACATTGGGCCATCGGGGGCGGAGCCAGGGCCGCTGGCGAAAGAAGAAGAACCACCCGTTAGCAGCAAGCGCAATCACTGGACCCAATAGGACCCCGAGCATCAAACCAGGTAGGCCGGCGTGTAACCCGAGCGCGACCAACAGCCCGATAAAGCCAAGAAGGTTCCCCGCAGCAGCCCAGAGATTGCTCTCGAGCCCCTCTTGATACCCCAGTTGTGTACGCTGGACGATCCCAAGCGGAAGGCCCAAGAGAAAGCTCGCCACAAATACTGCTACTGCTGGTCCGGCCTCTCCAGCGGCCTTGGCCGATTTCACGTTGAAGATGGCCGGCCACCCGATAATGGGATAGACCGCCCAAAACACAACCGCCAGAGTGAGAGACACTGCAAACAGAAGGAAGAAGGCGCTCGAGATTGCGGCAGCGGCTTCCTCTCGATCCTCTCTCCCATGGGCACCCGCCACCGCATTTAACAGTCCGTTGCCCATACCAAGATCGGCAAACCCAAGAATCGCAATCAAAGCACTGACAGTCATCCAAAGACCAAAGCGCTCGGCTCCAAGGTATTTGACGGTCAACGGAATGGAAACCAAGCTCGTAGTGATCTGAATGCCCCTGGACAAGGCAGATGCTGCGGCTGTGAGCGCCACCCGGCGGTGGCGCTCTCTTGCCCTCCCTTCAGGGCTGGCTCCGTCGATCGATTTTGAGAATAAGTTCTTGAGCATTAGGCCGTGGCTGCCCTACGCCCCGCTGCAGCCCAACGCCGCTTGTTCCCTCTCCCGGAAGAATGGTGCCTGTTCACTTTCAGGTCGGGTTTGTAGCAGTATCGGCGCTGGCTTGGTACCCGATGTGCCGTCGCAGGCTTCCTGTCTTCTCACTTTCTCAGCGGTCTCTGCCGGGCCCCACAGCTAGAGTCAGCGAGGCTGTCGGGACACCACTCCCCACCTCCGCGAGGTCCGCCTTCATCATCATCTGCACCAGGCCGTCGAAAGCGACCCTTGGGTGCCAACCGAGGCTTCGTCTTGCCTTACCGGCGTCGCCCAGCAGGCGTTCGACCTCGGTGGGGCGGAAGTAGCGCGCGTCGACCTCGATGAGCACGCGGCCATCCTCGCTCACACCTTGCTCTGACTCCCCGCTGCCACGCCAGGTGACTGGCATACCGGCGTATTCGAACGCCAACTGGCAGAACTCCCGTACGGAGTGTGTCTTGCCCGTGGCGACGACGTAGTCGTCTGGCTCGCCGGCCTGCAGCATCAGCCACATCGCTTCAACGAAATCGCCGGCAAAGCCCCAATCACGCCTCGCATCGAGGTTACCGAGGTAAAGCTTGTCTTGCAGGCCGGCCTTGATGCGGGCTGCCGCGCGGGTGATCTTGCGGGTCACGAACGTCTCGCCTCTCCGTGGGGACTCATGGTTGAAGAGAATGCCGTTGACAGCGAACATCCCATACGCCTCGCGGTAGTTCCGGGTAATGTAGAAGGCATACGCTTTTGCGGCGGCGTACGGACTGCGCGGGTAGAACGGAGTCGTCTCACGTTGAGGGCTCTCTACCGCCTTGCCGAAGAGCTCGGAGGACGATGCCTGGTAGAAGCGAGCGTCAAGACCCAGCTCGCGCATCGCCTCAAGGACACGTACGGCGCCCACACCGGTCACCTCAGCCGTGTACTCAGGGACATCGAACGAGACCTTGACGTGAGACTGCGCGCCGAGGTTGTATATCTCGTCCGGGCGAACCACCTTCAACAGCTTGTTGAGCGAGGACGCATCGTTGAGGTCGCCGTAAACGAGGTGCAGGCGCACGTCGGGGTCGTGGGGGTCCTGGTAGATGTGGTCGATGCGACCGGTGTTGAAGGTGGACGCGCGCCGGATCATGCCCCACACCTCGTAGCCCTTGGAAAGGACCAGCTCCGCGAGGTATGAGCCGTCCTGACCAGTGATGCCGGTGATCAGGGCACGTTTGCCGTTTTTCGAGGGCCACCGTGGCATTGGGGTGTATCTCGCTCTTCAGAGAGCCGCGGATGTGTTTCGCGCCGTCAACTGCTCGCGGTTGGCAAGGAACCAACCATAGGTGGTTTTGATGCCGTCGCGCAGGGCAAAGTGGTGCCGCCAGCGGAGGGTGCGAAGCCGTGACACGTCGAGCAGCTTGCGTGGGGTACCGTCGGGCTTGCAGGCGTCGAAGGTGAGTCGCGCTTCGGGGTAGATCATCTCAGCGCCCCCGGCGCAAAGCTGCCGCGTAGGTGAAGGCGTGGAAATAGCGGCGCCAGGACTCGTCCGTTGAGCCGTAGCGGTTCTCGAAGACAAAATAGTCCGCCAATGCCTCGCGCAGGCGAGCCAGTTCTCTGAGGCGCTGGCGGTGGCGAGGGTCAGCGATCGTCAGGTCGAGCAGCTCCAGGCCGCGGTCGAATGCCGTCGCGCTGTTCTTCTCGTTGCGGCCGCGCCAGGAGATCGTCCGTTCGATCTCGCTACCGATGTTGGCCATTTGCTCGACCAGCGACATCTCGAACCAGCGGCCTGCGGCAAGCTCACGGTGCATCGCCGTCATCGCTGCACCAGGCGCGTCACGATCTCCCGGATCCTGTCCCGCACGACTGGATCGTCGACCCCCCGGCTCCGGTTGCCCGACGCGGGACGCAGGTTGATCATGGAGTCGAACTCGATCCAGTCGTCACCATCGACATCCGGGTAGAGGTTGATCCCCCACAGATCCTGCTGCGCCGAACCGTTCTCCAGCAGAAGAGCCTCTTCGTCGGAGTGCAGCTCGGCATCGACGGCCATGATTCCGGCCTCGACGTCAACGACCGCCTTGACCAAGGTGCCGAACCCATGTTCGGCCATATCTCCCAACTCCGCAAGACCAATCCGGTCTCTAACAATCCTCATCGCGTTTCCCGTTGGGTAGACGAAGCGCGCCGGTAGTAAGCGCCGCCAGTTCTATGAGATCTTTCCCGCATCGAGGAAGGCCTGAGAGGTCGCGATCATCCCCTCGTGCATCGAGCACCAGTGCGGCCGGGCGGGGGCGCGTAGGCGCGAGACACCGACCAGCTTGCTAGGAGGCCGCCGTGACGGCACGTGCCGCGAGGCGGCTGGGGTTCGCGAGAAACCACTCATAGGTGGCAGCGATCCCCTCGCGGAGGCCGGTCCGGTGTCGCCAGCCGAGGGTGTGAAGCCGAGACACATCGAGCAGCTTGCGCGGCGTGCCATCGGGCTTCGAGGCGTCAAAAACAAGTTGTGCTGCGGGGTAGACGACATCACGCACCAACTCAGCGAGCTCGCGGATGGTGAGGTCCTCACCGGTCCCCACGTTGATGTGGATGTCCTCGTCCCAATGCCCCATGATGAAGAGGGTGGCGTCGGCGAGGTCGTCCACATGAAGGAACTCGCGGCGCGGTGAGCCGCTGCCCCACACCACCACTTCGTCTCGTCCTGCGATTTTGGCGTCGTGGAACTTGCGGATCAATGCCGGGAGCACGTGCGAGCTTTGCAGGTCGAAGTTGTCGCCCGGCCCGTAGAGGTTGGTCGGCATCGCCGAGATGAAGTTGCAGCCGTATTGCCGACGGTACGCCTGGCATAGCTTGATGCCGGCGATCTTGGCGATCGCGTAGGCCTCGTTGGTAGGCTCGAGGTAACCCGAAAGCAGGTGCTCCTCGCGCATGGGCTGCGGGCACTCGCGCGGGTAGATGCACGAGCTGCCCAGGTACAAGAGCTTCTTCACCGGAAACAGGTGCGCGGCGTGCACCACGGTGGCGTGGATCATGAGGTTGTCGTAGATGAACTCCGCCGGTCGGGTGGAGTTGGCCAGGATGCCACCAACAGTGCCCGCCACCAGGAAGACGAACTCAGGGCGGTTCGCGCGGAACCAGTAGTTCACCGCGGCCTGGTCGCGCAGGTCGAGCTGCTCGCGGCTGGCCGTGAGGATCTTGGTGAAGCCCTCGGCTTGCAGCCGGCGCAGGATCGCCGAACCAACCAGACCGGTATGCCCAGCCACGTAGATCCTGGCGTCTGGCTCCGTCACTCCTGGCATTGCATATCCCCTTCCTTGCGGAGCGGCGATCGAGGCCCATGCGAGGTTCGCGTCAATTCAGGCCTCGCGCACGATTGCGATGCCGGTGCCTACCAACCCGCCAATGACGAGGGCAAGGAGACTCTTCGTGGCGCCACCGCGCCGCTGGGGCCGATCGGGGGCAACGGCGGGAGCGCCGAGACGGACATCCTCGACGTCCTGCTGTGCCTTGGCCAGCAACGCCTGGCTATCCTTCTTCGCCAAGTCGGCAAAGAGGTCCTTCTCCTGTCCGATGTCGCGGTCCGCCTGAGCGAGGCGCGTGTCCCACTCGCGTTTGATGCCGTCCAGATCTGCCTGCCGCTCGCGCGTGAGGCGGTCAAGGTCGTTCGCGCGGTTTGCTTCCAGTCTCGAAAGGCCCGCGTCTCGCTCACGCTGGAGTTTCTCGAGGCCGGCCTCATCGGTACTGAGGCCCGCATCCGTCGTGTTCAGCTCGACACTCATCTCGGCGAGGCGTTGTTCGAGTTGGTGCGCGCGCGGCGTCAAGGCGTTGAGGTCTGTTTCCGTCTGCGAGAGGTTTGACGCGATCGTCGTGTAGACGGGGTTTACTTCCTGGGTTCGCAGGTGCCTGCCATCGATGCTGTTGGCGCCCTTCTCCTCAGCCTTCCCTACCGCTACCGCCTGCCAAAGGGCGTCGTCGGTAATGGCCTTCTCGAGCGTGAGGAACTGCGCCGTCTGCTTGATCTGCAGTCGCAGCGCATCAACCTGGAGCTGTTTCTGTTGGAGCAGCGCGCTGACCCGCGCCTGTTCGTCCTGCAGATCGGCATACGCGGTCCGCAACGAGCGGAGCTGAACTCTGCGCGTCTCGAGGTTGTGCTGGCTCTTGTAGTCTTCGAGGAGGCGGCGGGTCTCGGAACGGTAAGCCGCCGTCAAGTCGGCCGTTTCGTTGTTGTACGCGATGACCTTCTCGTTCCATGCCGTGGTCGCGTGCTCGAAGTTTTTCTGGTAGGTGCTCGCGGTCACCAGCCTTGTGTTTTCGAGCTCGATCAGGCGCTCCCGCGCGTTGGGAAACTCGTGCTCGATGAACTTCACTGTCGACGAGGTACTACCTGCCATCAACTCCTGCGTCCGCTCCAGGAATACCTGTGCCCAGGTGTTCGCGATCGCCGCCGCCTGTTCCGGCGTCTCGCCCCGCGCGACGACCTGCAGCATCGGGGCCAAGTTGATCTCCTCGGCGCGACGGGCGACGAAGATCCGCGTCTCCAGCTCCTTGCCGAGATCGAACTCGTCGTCCGGCTTGGCCAAACCCTTTTGAACGAGACGGCGCTTGGTCTCAGCGATCACCGCGTCCGACTCCAGGAGCGTCTGGTAGCCCTTGACCGTGAGCGTGCCCGGCTTCAGCTCGGAGCTGTACCGTGGCGGCACGATCGCCAGCGTGGCCGAAGCCTCGTAGCTGTGACCGACGAAAGCAATCACAATGAACGCCGTCAGCAGGCCGCAGGCGAGCGCGGTCCCGAAGACCAGGATGTAGTTACGGCGGAAGAACGCGATCACGTCGGCGAGAGAGACTTCTCGCTCGGTGTATTGCCGGCCGCCCACTTCGTTCCTCTGTGCCTCTTCCATATTCGGTCGTTCCTTCCGTTGGTCGCGCTGGCGGCTCGTACCAGAGGCACGCTCCCGCCCTTGGTTTGCGTGGCAAACCATTCATTTGCTTGGAGAAAGGCGATCTTCACCGCCACACCACCCACCGCCCACGATCAACCGACGAGACGTCTCCAAATCGACTCGTCGGCGGCCACCTGCCACTCCCGAAGAGAGCACGCGGGGCTGACTGCGCAGGACCGGCCCGCTGCATGGACCTGCTTCGACACGGACGCCACTTGCTCATTCTCCGCCCGACTCCCTGGCTGGTCCAAGCCATGAGGGTGTCGCTCGGTGGCCGTCCATTACTCCCGCGAGCGGTCCTCCACCTCGGCGAGGACAATGCCATGGATCGACCGTCGGCCCCGAATCACGGGGCAAACCATACCATAGCGGCATCATTGCCGGCAGGGATCCACCGGCACTCGGGTTCCCAGGTTTACGTGGCTGCGCCGTGATCGGATCGTCGGATGACGGGCCAATGAAGGCCGCCGCGACCCGGCGGCAAAGCCGCCGCTGGCGCCACGCGATCGTCCGGGAAGGCGCTTGGCTGAACTGCGCCGACTTGCTACAGTTGGGCGTGCCTTTCATCCTGGTGCACGCAGCCGTGGCCGCTGCCGTATCAGCCTTGGTCACGATGCTGCTCGTGCCGCTGGTCGCGCGGATCGCGATCTCGGCACGCGTATTCGATCTGCCCGGCGGCCGTCGTGACCACGGCCAGGCGACGCCACGCCTCGGCGGCCTCGCGATCGCGGGCGGGCTCGTCCTTGGCGCCGGCGCAGCGACCGTGACTGCGTGGCGGATCGTGGGGCCGAGGCTGTCGAGGAACGAGCTCGCGGCGCTCGTCATTGCCACCGCGATCGTGTTCTTGACCGGACTGGTCGACGATCTGGTCGGTCTGTCGGTCGGGACGAAGTTCCTCGCAGAGTCCGTCGCAGCGCTGGTTGTGGTCGGCGCCGGGTGGCGTTTCTCGGTTCTCGGCGTGCCGGGAGGACACGCCGTCGCGCTCGGTTCGTTGGGGCCCATCGTGACCATCCTGTGGCTCGTGGGCGTGACCAACGCCATCAATCTCGTCGACGGTCTCGACGGCCTGGCCAGCGGGGTGGTCGCGATCATCGCGGCAAGCATGTCGGTCTACGCCTTCCTGCAGGAAAATCCCGGCACGTTGATCCTCATGGCAGCCGTTGGGGGTGCGTGCCTCGGGTTCCTCCAGCAGAACTGGGCGCCGGCACGGATCTTCATGGGCGACGCGGGTGCCCTCACGCTTGGTTTCCTGTTGGCAGCGGTGTGCGTCCACTCCTCGATCAAGGCATCCGCGACCGTCGCGATCCTGGTGCCGATCCTGGCGCTGGGGCTACCGGTGATGGACACCCTGCTCGTCATGGCGGTCCGGTTTCAAGGCCGCTCCCACACCGGCGTGACCTCGCGGTTTTTTGCCATGTTCAGCCCGGATCAAAGCCACGTTCACCACCAGCTCCAGCGGTGGGCGCGAAGCCGCAAACAGGTCGTGACCATTCTCTACCTCGTCACGCTCGCCTTCTGCGCCCTCGCCCTGGTGGTCGCGTATACCAAGAACAACGCAATCGGCGTCGCGCTTGTCGCCGTCGAGCTGCTGGTCGTCATGCTGATCCGCAGCCTCGGCCTAGGCCGCGCGGCCCGCAGCCTCGCCGCGAAACAGCGGATCGAGGCGGTGAAACGCCTGACCGAAGAGGACAGCTCTGGCTGACACCCCCGACCGCATCGCGCCAGAGCGCATGCTGACGAAGGCAGTCGGGCCGTTGGCACGGGCCGGGTTGGTGCAGCGAGGTCGGCAAGACGCTTCCTCCGCTTCCAGACCGTCACCACCTGTGAGGATTGCATGGCTGGGATGACCGGGGGTGCCACCCACCCTCAGGGACAAACCAGAAGCGCTCGACCGATCGCAGCCCACGCGTCTGGGGTCCGGGAGGGCGTTGCCACTATCCTCATGGTCAATCCGGTGAGCGAGTTGTCCGGTTCCGCGCTGAGCCTCCTCACGTTGGTGCGGGGTCTGCGCGCTGACCCCGCGTGGAAGCTGCACGTCGCGGTGGGCGAGGGCGGATGGCTCGCTGATCGGCTGGGAGCGCTCGGCGTCGCCTCAACTCTCATCAATCATCCCCGTCTGAGCTCGCGCCGAGGAGCGCTGCACCAGCTCCGATACATTTCCGGCTTTGCCTCGGCCGTCGCATCGTTCGCCAGGTTGTGCACCGCGGTCGGACCAAGCTTGGTTCACCTCAACTCGTCGGTCTCTCCGTTCGCGCTGCTCGGGGCCCGCCGCGCCCGGGTTCCCGCGGTCGTGCACTGCCGCGAGGTACCCGGCAGCCGACTCGTTCGCACAGTGCTGTGGAGGTTCACCGAGCATTTCGCGGCTGGGATCATCGCAAATTCGCGGTTCGCGGCCTCTACCTTCGGCCGCTCTCCGAAGATTCACGTCGTCTACAACGGTTTTGACCTCCCGGCCGGGCCGTCCGGTCCCGCGGGTTTCAAGCGCGTCCTCGTCGTCTCGCGTCTCTCCGCCGACAAGGGCGCCGACCTCGCGCTGCGAGCATTCGCACAGATTCTCGCTGAAGAGCCAGACGCTCAGCTCGATGTCGTCGGTGGTGCGGTTGCAGGGCACGAGCGGTTTCTCGCTCGAGTGCGACACCTCGCGGACACCGCGCCGCTCCGAGGTCACGTCACATTGCATGGAGCGCAGGAAGATGTTGGACCGTTTTTCCGTCGGTCCGACCTGCTGCTTCACCTGCCGCGCTACGAGGAGACGTTCGGACGGGTCCTCGTCGAAGCCGCCGCCCACGCCCTCCCGAGCGTCGCGTTCGCCAACGGTGGCATACCCGAGATCGTCGAGACCGGTGTCTCGGGCTTTCTCATCGACCAGGGGGATGTCGAAGGTGCGGCCGCACGGTGCGTTGAGCTCCTGCGGGACCGGGGCCTTGCGATGCGGCTCGGTTCCGAAGCGCGTCGCCAAGCGCAGGAGAGGTTTTCGGTTGCTAGGCACATCGAGGGTGTAACAGCCGTTTATCGGTCCCTAATCGGGCCTCGGTCCTGAACCGGCCGCGCCTGTCTGATCTGTGCCCGGCTCAGGGCGAGTCGGCATTACGTGGTCCCTCGGCGCAAAGCTCTTCCACTTCGCGAGGTACTGCAGCGCTGACCACGCGTGCCGCCAGGTCGACCGCCACGAGCGATAGGATGCGCGTCCCCAACCGTGCGTGACCACGAGCCAGGGGACATAGTGCGTCTCGCCGCGCGTCCACAACCTCCGGCTCAGATCGATGTCCTCGAAGTAGAGGAAAAAGCGAGGGTCGAAGAGGAAGTCCTCGACGATCGCGCTGCGGCGGATGAACTGGAACGATCCGGTTCCACACTGGACGCGCTGCTGCTTCCCAAGGTCGACGTCTCCCAACTCATGATGGGACAGTCTGCGCTTGACGATCCCTAATCCCCTCACGAGCGGCAGCTCGAACCGTCGCAGCAGGAGGACGTCGAGCGCTGGGAACCGGCGGTTGACATACTGCCTTGACCCATCCTTGTTTCGCACGTCGCCAACCAGCGCAATGACCTCTGGATGATCCGCGAAATAGCGGGCGACTCTGTCGAGATCGACCTCGTCCATCACGACATCCGGGTTGATGAGCACGAAGAACTCGGAGTCGGCCGCCGCGAAGGCGCGGTTGTTCGCGCGCCCGAACCCAAGGTTCTCCTGCTCGATGAGAAGCGCATGAGGTGCCGCGTCCCTCACCAGTCGAGCCGTACCGTCCCGGGAGCCGTTGTCGACGACGACCAACAAATCGTCATCACTGAGCCGTGCCGTGATGGCCGCCAAGGCGCGCTCAACGCAGTTGGCCGAGTTGTGGGTCACGACCGAGAAGACAAAGCGCCTACGCGACAATCGGGGCCCTCCTTGCGGACGAGCAATCCGGGCGGTGGAACAGGGCAAACCTCACGCCGTAAGGCTCCGCTTTCCCCGCCGCCCGCGAAAGCCATCGGCGAGGCCATGGAGGGCCTCCCAGGCGCTTTGCCACTGCCACGATCCGAGGCTGCGTACGACCATCCGCGCCACCGTTGCCAGGGCCACCGGAAGCAATCGACGCCGCGCTCGCCTTGAGAAGCCCTCAAGCAGCAGGACGACGTTGCGCCCGCAGAAATAGGCTTGCTCCGGCGAGTGGCCGCGCGCCGTGCCCCCCCAGTGAAGGAGGCGCCCGTGACCTCGTCCAACTCGGCCGCAAAAGAGACCTGCCCGCCGAAGCCTGACGCTGTACTCGAGCTCCTCGTCGTAGAGGAACAGGTCCTCACGCAGCGGACCGACCTTCGCCACGATCGCTGCGGGCGCCATCCAACAGCAGCCTGCAAAGGTCGAGGTCGGCACGACCGAGCCGGGAAAGGCAGGTCGTGGTCCACCCTCGGCGGCTTGGGAGAGCAGCGCTCGGTGGAGTCGTGCGTCGACGGGTTGCTCGACCCAACCGTGCCGCTGGAAGAACACTGGCGGAGATAGCACGCCGATCGAGGCACATGCTCTGAAGGCACTCTCCGCGTCGCTGAGCATCGCCGGATACTCGACGACCGCATCGTTGTTCACGACGGCAACAAACTCGGCGCCGTCCTCGCACGCGGCTCGCAGTCCGACGTTGTTCCCGGCGCCGTAGCCACGGTTCTCTGCGTTCCGTATCAACTGAAGAGCCGGGCGGCTCGCCGCCAGGTCGTCAAGCTCGCGCGCGCCCGTGCCGTTGTCGACCACGAGCACTTTCTGGAAGCCCAGTGTATCCAGGCTCAGGACGCATCGTGCGGTGTCTTCCGTGCGCCCCCAATGAAGGACCACGGCGTACCACCGGCCCCCCGTCTGGCTGCTCGTGTCGGACCCCGACAGGCCTACCACCGGCTCACTCCGGGCTGCGTCGAGGCCGCTCCCGCTCACGCCGCCTCGCCGCCGGGCCACGAACCACTAACCGCCACTCCCTCTCGCGCACCGGTCAGCGCTATTTCGGACATTTGAGCCCGGCTGTGCTCTCCGGCTCCGTCCCCGCCGTCATCAGCGCGCGTCGCCCGGACCCGCGCCAAGTCGGCCGAGGAACCCGTGCCACGCTCCGACGGCCATCGACCGTGTCTTGGCGGCCTTGTCAGTTTCGAAGAGCATTACGCGAACCACGTCGCCGAGCAGCGCGTAGCAGCCTTGCGCCACCCATTTCGGCTCGTGGAGGAAGT
This sequence comes from Thermoanaerobaculales bacterium, assembly GCA_044447965.1. Lineage (GTDB taxonomy): Bacteria > Acidobacteriota > Thermoanaerobaculia > Thermoanaerobaculales > Thermoanaerobaculaceae > DATIYW01. Next base: position 45,219 of record JBIOGJ010000022.1, read on the forward strand.
GCTCCCGCAGCAGCGTCACGTGATTGCGGACCATGTAGTACCTACGTTTTGCCGTGTGGTTCGTCGTCGTGACCGACACGCCAGCGAGGCGGTGCACTGTTGTCGCACCGATCGAGTGCGACATCAGCGGTCGCGTCGAAATGACGACCTGGAGTCCTTTGGCGCGAGCGCGTAGGCAGAAGTCGTGGTCGATCGAGGCCACGAAGAACTCGTCACGGAACGGCCCGATCGTGGAAAAGGCGTCCCGTTCGATGAGGCTCCCGGAGGCGATCACGGTCGTTCGCACGGCCCAGCCGTTCGACCGGCCGTCCGCGAATCGGTACCTGAGCTTGTCCTGTTTGTCGTCGTAGTAATTCGAACCCACGATTCCAATCTTGAAGTCGGCGCTTGCCCGTTGGTAGATCTCGAGAAGTTCAGAGGCGATTCCCGGCCGTGGCAGCGTGTCATCGTCAAACACCAGCGCCCAACGAAACCCCTGGTCGAACACCCACGCCGCGCCCTGATTGAGAACACCGGCGTGGCCGCGCTTGGTCGCGTTCTGGATTAAGTGCCCGTCGTGACGCGCGACGGCGCGCGAGATCATCTCGATTCCAGCGGGGTCGGAGTGGTCGTCCACCACCACGAACCGCGACACTTCCTTGGCGATTGCGTCGAGCCGCTCTAGCCATCCCGTGTCGGGGTTGCAGGTGATGACGACCGCACAGATCGGCGACCCGCTGGTCTGGGGTTGGCCTACTTGGTCGCCCATAGAATGCATTCATCTCCAGACGACGGGAGAATAGCATGCAGTCCGATCTCAAAGACGTGGAGCGCAACCAGGCAGGAGGTTGTGAGGAACCCGGCAAGAGTCCCGCCCTGGCGCCGCCTCGGGAGCGCCACGGTGAGGGAGTTGGCTGCGCTGGTCCAAACGCGGCACCTGTCGATACCGGCCCGGGTAGCGACCACACCGAGCGTCCGGATGCAGAAGAGCACCTGGTGGCGGGGCGGCTCGAGGCCACGCCAGCGGTGACGGAACAACCAATGGCCCAGTCCCTCGACGTTCGGCGTGACGCAGACGAGATGGCCGGTGGGTTTGACCAAGCGCCAGCATTCCGCCAGCAACTCGGTCGGGGCGCTGACGTGCTCGATGACGTGATGCATGACGACAGCGTCGAACTGTGAGTCACGCAGGCGCAGGCTCGCAAGCGGGCCAATCCTGACATCGAGGCGGTGGGTCGTGCGCGCGATCTCCGCGGCCTTCTCGTCAATCTCCTGGCCGACGACCTCCCACCCAAGCCGGCGCAACTCAGCGAGGCGAGAGCCGCTGCCGCAACCGACATCGAGCACCCGCCCGGGGCTGACCCGGTCGAGGTAGGACAGCTCGATCCGTCGCTTCTTCGCCTCCGCTCCCAAACCGCGAAGGACCCCGAGGTGCAGACGATGGGCACCGGATCGGAGCCGGCCCCGGCGGGCCGGGGTTTCGATGCTCTTCGGGTCCACCTCGCGTGTGTAGTACCCGGCGTATGCACGGGCCAGTTCGTCCCCGGTCGGCGGGGGGGCGAGGAACACCAAGCCGCACGCCGGGTTGGGACACCGAACCATCCGCCACTCTCCAGGCGTCCCGTAGACCCGGTCGCGCATCCCCTCGTAGAGCGGCTCGGCACCAGAGCCGCAGAGCAGGCACCGCGCACCTTTCTCATCCGGCGGATGTGCCATGCGACGAGGATTCGGGCTCCGTCTCAATCCGCGAACCACCGTGTCCGTTCCTGGATCGGTCGGGCGAGTCGATCTCGTTCCTCGGGGGTCAGGACCCACAGCCACGTGATCGCGGCCGAGACGCCGAGCACAACGACAAGGAACACGATTCTCGACCTGGTCCCCGTCAGAAGCATTGCCGCCCCGAGCGTCACACAGCCCGCCGCGCAGGCTCCCGCCAAGTGCCAGATCCTGCGCCTCCCCTCGGGCAGCAGGCGTCCCACGAGAGCGAAGAGCACCGCGGTGTCAAAGACAGCTCGCATTACCCACGCTAGCGCGGCGCCGATCACGCCGTAGGCTCCGACCAGCAGACGGAGACCGACCAAATAGAAAGGGAGCTCAACGAGGTGCAGGGTGGCTGTCAGCTCGGGCTTTCCCGCACCCTGCACGAGCGCAAATGCAATCTGCGCCTGGGCGTTCAGGAGCATTCCAACGCACAGGCATTGCAGGACCAAGGCGCTGTTCCGAGCAAAGACCGGACCGACCCACACGTTCAGCCCTTCATGGGCCATCGCCACGAGCACGAGTGTGGCTGGAAACAGGATCAGCAGGATGTACTTGACGCCCTTGCAGAACAAGTCGAGGACTCGTTGCCGACTGGCGAGATAGTGGCGCGAGAACAACGGGAACAAAACCGCGGCCAACGCCCCTGGAACCACCAGCAGCTTGCTCACCACCTCAAACGGCGTCGTGTAGTACGCAACCACCGCCGTGGAGGCAACCATTCCGATCATGAACCGGTCCAGGCTCACCATGAATGGGCCTACCACGTTGGACACTGTCATCCAGCCTCCGAGACGAAGCAGCGGTCTCGCTAGCGAGAGATCCAACACGGGCATTCGCCTCAGGGCCGGCGTCGCAACCAGACATAGCGCTAACAGGGCGATACTCGTTACGACCCTGCCAGTCACGAGGACCGCGGTGACGGTGGTGAGGCGACTCGAGAATTGCAGCGCGATTAGGGGCCCCACGAAGCTGAAGACACCCATGGGAATGCGCACAGCATTCGTCAGCCCAAACCGCCCGCCGGCTTCGAGGATGCCCTTGAACCCTCCGCCAAGGAACACGGCGGGGAGCCCGAGCGCGAGCAATCGGAGCGAGCCCACCGTTTCGGCCTGGAGCGGGTATGAGATGGAGAGCATCTTCCCAGCGAGCCACGGTGAGAACGATGCGAGGACAACTGCGCCAAGAAGACCAAGAAGAAAAAGAAGGAACAAACCCGTCCAGACGAGCCTGGAGATCTCCTCGCTGCTCTTGTGGCCCGTCATCTCGGCGATAAGCTTGGTCAGCGACCGCCCAAGTCCGAGATCGAACAGACCCAGGTAGCCGATTACAACCCAGATGAGGGTCAGGATGCCAAAACGCTCAACGCCCAGGCCACGCACCAGGAACGGAATGCAGAACACCGCCGGGACCATTGGGATGACCTGGCCAAGGAGGTTCCACAATGAGCTGGCCGCGACCGTCTGACCTCTGACGCTAGCTCGCAAGCCCGCATCACTCTCGTTCATCGCGGCGCCTGCCTTTGTCGCCTAGTCCAGGTGACGAAGTAGCAGCAACCGACATCTGAAAATGGCCTCCCTACCCACCGGTCTTCGACCCGCAGAGATCTTAGGCGGCGTAACGACCTGGCGCAGTTCATCCCCGGGCAAGCGATCGGGTGCACCCCTGAGAAAGTGTCGCCAAGTCCACGCGCTACGAGCGCCGAGCGACGCGCCGACCTGCGCGTCAGCCAACCAAGCATCGGCCGGCCAGCGCCGGCGGAGCTCCCACTGCGGAGATTGGAAACAAACTCCCGCCGATGGTTCGCTCCGCAAACCTTTCTTCTGCCCTCAGTTACTTCACCGTTGACATCCACTCAGAACGCCAAGCCGTTTGGTCGCCCACGGTGTGGCAAGCATATCTGGATCGACCTCTTTCAGCCACTGTGGGGCAAAGATGCAACGAAGGGTTCTCCCCAGGTTCCAGTCGGCCCCGGCCGTGTGCTGTCCTCGACCGCGGCCGCTGGCGCGCACGCGGTAACCAACGCCACCCGGCCTATTTGCGGAGATCGCAACGGGACGCGAAGGATATGGCGCTTCCTCATCGCTCCCGTCACGACACAGCCAGACTCTCCGTTTGCTGGGATCGATTCCAGGGGAACACATCAGGGGCAAGCATTCGTCTCTCGCCAATCCAGACGGCGGATTTGTTCCGTTCGAAAAGAGCTTCCACAGAGACGACAGAAAGACATGGGACGACGCGCTGCGACGTGAATCACTTACGACCAGGCCGCCGGCAAGTTCTTCTTGATCTCGATCTCGTCGAATGGGCGGCTTGCACGAGGACCAACCTTCTTCGCCCATGAGGCCATTCTGCGCACACCTTCCTCCAAGTTGACGCGAGGCATGTAGCCGGTCAGCCGCGAGAGCTTTGCATGCGAGGAAAAGGCGAGGTAGGCCTCTTCCCGCGCAGGAAGAAGCAGGGTATGACATGGCTTCCCCATCGCCTCGGCTACGGTCTCGGCGAGGTCGCATATCCGGCACGGCGTATCCGCACCAATGTTGAACGTCTGGTTATAGAGCTGAGGATTTGCGACGGCCCCGGCAATCACCGGAGCGACATCGGAGATGTACGTGAAGGCCCGCTGTTGACGCCCATCACCAAAAATCGGCATTGGCTCGTCTTTCATGAGTTTGTTCATGAAGATGCCAATGACGTTGCGGTACTTGTCCGCAGTATTCTGCCGCTCACCATAGACGTTGTGAGGGCGGAAGACCACGTAGTTCAGGCCAAACAGCCTCTTGGTTGCCGCGAGCTCAAGCTCGACAGCGAATTTTGCGATCCCGTAGGAATCCTCAGGGATCGGGGTCGTGTCCTCAACCATCGGGACCTGGGCTGAGCCATAGACGGCGATCGATGAGGTGAAGACAAAGCAACGTACGTCAAAATTTACCGCAGCGTTGATCAGGTTGACGGAACCCACAACGTTGTTCATGAAATTGAATCTCTTGATGAAGTGGCTCAGTCCTTCTGCGGCATAGGCTGCCAGATGATAAACATAGTCGAACCGGTACTGGGTGAAGAGTCTTGCGATCACAGCTTCATCGAGGATCGACCCTGCGAAGAACTCAGCTCCGTCCGGTACGTTGTCGCGGAACCCGCCCGATAAGTCATCAAGGACTACCACCTTGAACCCGAGCTTGAGGAGCTCGTCCGCCACGTGGGAACCGATGAACCCTGCGCCACCGGTGACAAGAGAAACCGGCACGGTCATGACTACCTCCCGGATCCTGGAATTGCTTGGCGGGTGACGACATCCAGAAGGCTCTCCACCACGTTCCACCTATGCGGGCCGTTGCACCGTTTGCGTGCAGCCGCCCCGAGTTCCCCGCACTCGGCCGGAGAGGTGGCCAGGGCGCGCAGAGCCGCCGCCAGTACCGAAGGGCTCCCCCGTGGAACCGTCACGCCTCGCCCGGACAGAATCCCTCAGGGGTCCGAGACTGCGTGCGCGATGACTGGTTTCTCGATGGCCAGTTGCCAGGACTATGCAACCCCTCCGTTGTGTCGCTCGCGCTCGTTCCCGTTATGGTCACGTTGCCCCCTCCGAGAGTTGTTGGAGACCAAGTTACATCCTGGGCGAGCCCAAGTGTAGGTCCACCAGGCGAGGTGTCAAGGTAGCGACACGAAAAATTCAGCGGCGGGACACCCAACCACGCTCAGAAAGGCACCCAGAAACCGCTGCACCTCCCCGGTCCACATAGCTCCCAACCAGATCAGCGCCTCGCGATGCCGCCTCTGGTGCGCCATGCCACCCAAACCGGTCCGACCGACGCTGAGACTAGCTGCCGCGCCGCCGGTAGAGCCACAGCGGGTCACGCCATCACACAGCGTGGTCAATGGCGCCCAAGTCGAGCTCGGCGACCGGCCCGCCGCGTGCCCGCCCAAGGTCTCGACACTCCCCTAACCGGGGTACCATTGGTCTTGGTGAAAAAGGAAATCCCGATTTGTCAATGTACGAGGGCTTCTCGATCGCGGTGGAGGCGGCCCTCGCTATCGCCGCTGTGGTGCTGCAGCCGCGTGGCCTCCGCCTTCACGAGGTGCATTCGGCCGGCAAAGTGGGTGCGGCCATGCCCAAGCAAGCGACCCTGGCCGAGATGATCGCCGGCGGTCCTGGATTCGAGGCCATGGGCCAGGCAAGTCCGGAATTCGCGCGGCGAAAATACTCCTACAACTGCCCCACCTACCAGTTTCCTAACGCCTACCGAGGAGACATCGTCCGCGCCAAGACGGGGAGGAAGCCATCGCACGACGATTCCCCGTGAAGCGCCTGGGCGACGGGCGAGCAATGGTCAACCTGGGCTCCAGCGCGCGCGTGGCCGACGGATGGAACAACGTCGATTCAAGCTGGCTCTTTCGCTTGGCACGGCACCGCCACCTAGCACGGCTACTGCACGGCCTGGGGCTCCTCAGCGCGCCGCGGTGGGATCGAATCTGCAAGCTGGGCAACAACTTCGTCCTCTACGACATTGTGCAGGGCATCCCCTACGACGACGCGTCGTTTGACGTGGTCTACCACAGCCACCTACTGGAGCACATCGATCGCGAGGGCGCTGAGGGCTTCCTGATCGAGTGCCGCCGGGTGCTCAAGCCGACGGGCGTGCTGCGGATCGTCGTGCCCGATCTGGAACTGCTGGCGCGCCGGTACGTTGGCCTGCTCGATGGCCCCGTGCCTGACAGGGCGTCCAGACTGCTGGCGGCCGCTAGCGACCTCTTCGACCAAATGGTCAACCGCACGCCCCGCTACCGCCGCCAACAAAAATGGATCGTGCGCATGGCCGAGTCGGCGCTTATCGGAAACACCGCCCGCGCCGGCGTCATCCACCGGTGGATGTACGACCGATTTACGCTCGAGGAGGTGTTGAGGCGAGCGGGGTTCATCGACGTGACGGTCTGTAGCGCCCACACCAGCCGCATCGAAGGCTGGAACACCTTTGGCCTCGACACCGAACCCGACGGTTCAGCCTACAAGGCTCATTCGCTGTACATGGAGGCGGTTCGGCCGGCAGAGTCGTAGTTCCCCGTGCCTTATCGGTGACTCACTTCAACAGGGGGTCAGGAGCTCCCTCCCATCACCTGGCCCTGGCTGCCCAGCCCCAGGTTCTCCTTTTGCCTGGACCGACCTCAGAGGACCAGCGCACGAAAGCAACAAAATGACCAACAGCGGCAGCACGGGGAGGAAATACTTCTCCCAGGTGAGATACGAAAATGGCATGATGACCAGAAAGGACAGTATCGAGACTTTCAGCAGAAACCCATTCGGAAATGATCGCATCCGAAGCTCCTCAATTAACTCCGCTACAAGAACCAGCAGGACCGGGATTGCGGCTGCAAAACTTGCTGCGAAAGGAATTTGATCGTAAGGTGGCGTGAGAAACACTCGAACGCATCTATGGAAATAGCCTACCGTGCTTAGTCTTGCGTAACCGGCAGCGAAAATAGACGCCCTCACAGGAATTAGCCAGTAGATGCCGAAAGAAAGAACCGCAAGGAGCAGGTATTGCCATTTTGTATAAAACTTCTTCCATCGGAGCACAATTATCGGCGACAGATAGATGAAGACTTGGCAAACATAAAGCGAGAATGCCGCCCAATGGAAGGAGAGCGGCTGGCCAAGGTACTGATGCCTCACCTGGTTCTGAGGAGAAATCCCTCCCCAAAAGATCATCAGCGATACGAGGGGAACTACGGAAAGGCACGTCGATACCAAGAAACGCCTCGCCGATCGGATCTTTCCGCCAACCAGGCGAAACAGGTAGAGAAGGCCTACGGCCAAAGTGAGAAAGACGAGATATTGTCGACATAGAATTGCCCCAGCAAGGGAAAAGCCAAGCAGCCAAGGCTTCCCGCTCACAACCGCGAGCATGACAAGCATTTCACACAAAATGGCGGGCATATCGGTGAATACAAAAAGGCTGGCGCCGAGCATATAGGGGTTCAGCATGACAAATAGGGCGGCGGCCACAGCATGCCAATCGTTACGAAGGAGTTTTGAGAACAGCGAGAAGCAGCATAGAGCTGTCGCAAACGCGATCATAAGGGAAAGGATGCGAAGCAGAGGTACTGAGAAGCCAACAATCCTCCCCCAGAGGCCGAAAACGACAAAAGTAAGGGGTGGCGCCAACTCTTCGTAATGTCGCAGGGTATCAAGCGTGGGGCTGTTTCCAAACACCGTCGCAGCTTGAATGAAATGGCGTTCATCGTGCCAAGGCTCTCTTCTAAGTCCCCATATAGCCATTGCGAGGTAGGTCAGAAGTACTGCCACAAGAAAGAGGGCAAGGGGAAGAGGAAACGTGGGTCTGTCGCGAACTGAATTGGGAGCGGTTGGATTCATTCTTGGGACGGGACTACGTGTGCTTGGTCACGATGGCGTCCAAACGAGAAAATCAACGCCTGTGGGCGTAGGAGGTTCCTTTTCACCGAGTTTGAGTCTAGGGCCGCTGCGAGTTGTGTCAAGGCCGCGGTTTGGCAGCTCCGGAGATCAGTGGGTTGGAAGGAGGAGCGTAAACCGGAGTGAGGCCATGCCAGTGAATGGCGGAGACCGGTCCGCTCACGTGGTGGACGAAGAGTTGTTCGTTGGCCGCCCTCAACACGGCCAACGGCACCCCGAGCTAGCCCACGCCCGCTGTGTGTTCGGCGGGATGAGAACGTTCGGAGAGGATGCACCTGGTAGAACCCCGAGGTCACGCGCAACGCACGTGGCGAGCGTCCATCTCCACCCGCCGCGTTCCGCCGACCAACATCAGCAGGATCCTGATCCGATCCTGGGAAGGCAAATAGCGTTCGACCAGGCCCTCGTACCCCGAGAAGGGTCCGGAGAGGACCCGAACGCGGCTACCCTCTCGGGGCGCCTTGCGCATGTCCCGGAAGACGAGGTGGCCACGGCCGGCCTCGCGTTCCCGCATCTGTTCGATGACCTCGTCCTCTACCGCCGCGAGGTGGTTGCCGAACCGCACGACACCCGCGGCTCCCGCGCAGAAGTGAATGGTCCGGAACCGATCCCGCACGGCGCAGTAGGCAAAAACGTAGGACGGGAACAGCGGGACGGGCCCCACGGGCGCTCGCCGGTGCATCCGCGGCTCCAGGACACGCGGGCAGTAGGCCAGAACTCCGCGACCTTCCAGCGCCGCCGACACAACCCGCTCCTGCTTCGGCTTGGTGCGGAGCAAGAGCCACGCAGGGCGCGGGTCGTTCGGCTCGATGAGCAGTCGGGTCGTCCCCCTCTGCCTACTCTTCTAGCAAACATGGGCGGGCAGGTCAAGCGCAAGGCTCACGATAACAACCTTTACGATGACAGGCACAACTCAACTTTGCGCCGACTTCGGCCGCGGCCGGCCAAGCCCCTTACTACGATCGAAAGGCAGATCGCGAGTGGTGAGGGAACTCAGGAAGAAGGTTGCCGCTGCATCGCCACTCGAGGCCGGTGGCCGCCCCAACTGGACTCTTCCAGCTCGAGGCGGCCACCGGCAATCTGAACGATCCTCGCGGTTGACCATGCCGAGCGACGGTCAGTTTCGCCACCTACGGAGAGGCTTGCGGCCCGCTTCGCCTCCCATCGCCTCGCCACGATCGCGCCGCTCGCGAACGATGTCACGCAGCTTGTGCCATTGTTCGGTTGTAAGCACCTGGCGCACCTTGAGCAGCATGTCGAACCGTTCGGATTCCAGTCTCATCCGGGTCTGCTGCAGCGCCGCGAAGTTCTGCCGCACCTGCTTCGCATCGAGCGGGTCCGTCTCGGCTGCCGCCCGCAGGTCGATCTCGGCCTTCTCCACCGAGCCTTTGAGGTCGACCATGGTACGGGCGTGGCCAAGCGTGAGCGTGTTGAGCTGTTGCGTCTGGTCGGCCGTCAAGGCGAGCTGCTCGGCGACCTTGGGTTGCTCCCACCAGCGGCCGGGCGGGATGCCGAGCGGCTGCGCCACCACCACGGCCGCCCCCACCATCATCGCCGAGCCCAAGATCCATCGCATTGCTGTATTCGTCATGATGTGCTCCTTTCGGTACTCGCCTGCGGAACGGGAACCACTGCGTCAACCACGTCCGCCGCGGCCATCGCCTCCAGCGGATCGCGGTCGAGGACGCGGTCCACTTCAACCAGCACGCGGTCGGCATTGAGTCGTGGCGGAGGAGTCACCCGGGTGCGCAGCAACGGCAGCAGCCCGAGCACAACTACCGCCGCGGCAGCGAGTGCCCAGCGCACCCAAAGCCGTGGCGCGGGGGCGGCGACGGCGGCGAGAGCACGCTCCCGCACCCGCGCGCGCACCGTCTCGTTGGGATCGGACCCGCGTGCCGCCTCGACCGCGGCAAGGAAGCCGTCGCGCCGGCGCCGACACGCGACGCAGGCCGCCAAGTGCTCCGCTACCGGTGCTGGCATCGCCTCGCCCACCAACGCGCGGTCCAACTCGTCATCGGTGAGATGGATGATGTTCATGGCCGTGCCTCCTCGACCACGCTACGCACGCGTTGCACCGCCCGGTGCAGGTGCGTTTTGACCGTTCCCACATCCACTGCGAGCGCCTGCGCGATGCCCGCCAGGTCGAGCCCGACGAAAAATCGCAGCGCGAACACCTCCCGCTGCCTTCGCGGCAACGCCGCGACCTCCTGGCGCAAGCGGCGCACCGCCTCGCGCGCCATCGCGATCCGCTCGGGGCTCGGCTCAGCGGAGGGAACCACCGCCAGCGGGCTGTTCTCGTTCTCGTCGTTCACCTCCAGCGAGGTGAACGGCACCAGGCGGTGGCGCCGCAGGCGGTCGCGGCAGTAGTTGACCGCGATCGCCGTCAGCCAACCGCCGAAACTCCCCTCGCCGGAGAAATGTGCGAGGTGGCGCAGCGCCCGCAGCATGGTCTCCTGCACCGCGCCTTCCACGTCTTCGCCGATGGGGAGGAGATGGCGGCAGGTGCGAAAGAGCAACAGCTCGTGACGGCGCAACAACGTTTCGGCGGCTTCTGGCTCCCCTTGACGGGCTAGCTCGATCAGGTCCCGCTCGTCTTCGCGCTCCAAACTCCGCTCCCACCGGGCGACGCTCGCCATGCCTATCAAGACGCGCACCGGTTCTTGAAGTTGACAATACCGCAAGTGGGCGGGCACTCTGCCCGCCGTGCGACAACTGCGCCTCGCCACATCGTGGGGCGAGCTTCGGGTGGCGGGGGGCTCCCGCGCCGGAGAGGCCACGCTCGTGCTCTTGCCCCAGCTCCGCATCGCCCTTGACGCCGGCCGGCCGGCGCGGGCGCTGGTGCCCATGCAGCACGTGGTGGTCTCGCACGGGCACCTCGACCACCTGCTCGGCCTGCCCGCGTGGGCGAGCCAGCGCCAGCTCAACGGCATCGCGGGTGGAACCGCGTATGTGCCGGCCTCCCTCGCAGCGCCGCTTGCGAGCTTGCTCGCGCTCTGCGCCCAGGCCGAGGGCGGCAAGCCATACGAGGTCGCCGTGCGCCCCGTCAACGCCGGAGAGGTCGTGGTCCTGCGGCCCGACTTCGCGCTGCGCTTCTTCGCGACTTCCCACTGGATCGAGACGCTCGGCTGCTGTCTCGATCATGTCCGGCGCCACCTCCGCCACGACCTCCATGGCGTACCCGGCGAGGAGCTGCAGCGCCGCCGACTCGCCGGCGAGGTGATCACCGAGGAGGCGCGCACCCAACTCGTCGCCTACCTCGCCGATACCGGGCCCGAGGTTTTCGCCTCCCAGCCGTGGCTCGTAAACGCGGAGGTGCTGATCGTGGAGTGCACGTTCCTCTCCCCCGCCGACCGCGAGCGCGCCCGCCGCTTCCACCACTTCCACCTCGACGACCTCGCGGCGCTCGCGCCCAGCCTCGCGAACCGCCACCTCGTGCTCACCCACCTGTCGCGGCGCCATCGCCTCGGTCCGGCGACCCGTACCATCCGCGCCGCCCTTGACGGGCGGTTGCAACCGCAACTCCATTTCCTCAACGTCGAGTGGGAGTGAGAAAGACAGGCTTCAAGAAAGACGGGCTACAGGCTTCGGGCTTGAGCAACTGCAAGAAAGAGCGCAGGCGTTGGAAGGCACTTCAGGCCGCAAGCGGGGCTACCAGAGGGGAATCGGGGCGACCTCGAAAGTGTAAGGACCGCCGACGAGAATCGTCCCGGGAGCAGCGAGATCGCGACGAACCAACGTCAGACCAACGCCGCCGAGTTGGGGATGCAGCGCCCACGACGTCAGGCTCCCCCGTCGCCGCGCGTCCTCCTTGCCCGCCAGGTCAAGCGGTAGGACCGGGGCAACCTCACCCCCGGAGAGCTCGCGCACGGCCACGAGCGTCCGGTTCGGGTGGCCGTAGGTGGCCAGGCGCGCAATCGTTTCCTGTCCCACGTAGCAGCCCTTGGTGTAGGAGATCGCGAGCTTCTCCACGCCTACCTCGGGGGGAAGCACGGTATCGCTGAGCTCGGCGCCCCAGGCGGGCCATCCCACCCGGATCCGTTCGAGCTCTACCGCCGCCGCGGTGACGGCAACCGCGCCCGCCGCTGCGAGTTGCTCGTCCACGGCGCCCGCAACGGCGGGGTCGGCGGAGACGACAATGGCGCCAGGGAGACCAAGCAGCGTTTGGCCAAACCAGAGGGGGTCCCCGTCGTGGCCTAGGCTCCATCCCCCGCGCGCGAGGCGCGCCGGCTCGGCCGCCAAACCCGCCGCTACCACGCTCCAATCCGGGCCGAGCAGAGCAGTAGCGCGAGCCACCGGAACCGACTCGATGCGGCTATGGGAGAAACGCAGGTACTTGCCGAGCCCGGTGGCGAGTGCCTCGCCTTTGCCCGGCGGCGCGAGGAGGTAGATCGCATCCTCGGCCGCGAACGCGGCCATCAGCGCGCGAAACTGGCCCTTCGGTGCGAGCAAGAGGGCCAGACGCCCGTCCCCCGCCGCGATCCCCCGGATGTCCTGGCTCACGACCCGATGGAGTGCCTCGCAGCGGTCCGGCCCGACCACGCGCAACACGCCGATACCGTCCAGTGGCGCCACCGCCAGCCCCCGCTCCAGTGCCTGCAACTGAGTTAGCAGCGAGTCGAGCCGCTCCATGCCGGCCCCCACAACGCCGTCCTCGCGCCTTCTTGTTCCCAGGTCTTGTTGATCCGGGCTGCTGGCCGCGGATCACGCTGCTCCGAAGTTGAGCTAGTGGGAGCACCTTCCAGGTGCGATCGAGCAAAGCTCTCGCGGGCCGACTGGTCGCGGCAGGATGCCGCTCCCACTAAGCTCCTTCCTCTTTCTTGGTCGTGCTGACCGCCAAGCATGCTCCTCGTTGCTTGACCCCTTGCGGCGGCATAGGGCACACTCGGCGCCACGATGGTTCCCAGCATTTGGCAGATGGCACGCACGTTCTTCCGCATCGGCGCGACCTCATATGGCGGGCCGGCGATCGTGGCGCAGATCCGCGAGGTGACCGTACTGCAGGAGGGTTGGGTCTCGGAGCAGGAATTCCAGGAGTCGCTGGCGTTCTGCCAAATGGTGCCTGGCCCGATCGCGGTGCAGACGTCCGCCCACATCGGCTGGAGGCTGCACGGCGGCATAGGGACCTTCCTCGCGCTCACGGCGTACACCTTGCCCTGTTTCCTCCTCATGCTCGTGCTGTCGGCCGCCTATTTCCACTACGAGAGGTTGCCGCTCGTCGCGACCGCCTTCCAAGGTCTCGGTGCGGCCGTAGTCGCGATCGTCGCGCAGTCGATCCTCTCGATGGCACAGCCCGCGCTGCAGGACTGGCGCGGCTTGCTGATCGCGGTCGCCGCCGCGGTCGGCTTCTTCTCCGGCGTCGACGTGCTGCTTGTTTTGCTCGCATCCGCGCTCGTCGGTGTGGTGGTGCATCTCCTCATTCCGACCGAGAGTGTTGCATTGGAAGGAGGCGCCCCTGCTGTCGGACCCCCACGGTCAAGCCGTGGCTACCGACGAACCGTCGTCGTGACGGCCGCGGTGGCGCTCGCGTACGTCGCGGCGCTCTTGGGCTCGCGCTTGGTATCGCCTGCGCTCCCGGCGCTGGGCCTCGTGATGACCAAGATCAACCTGCTCGCGTTCGGCGGTGGCTACACGGCGGTCGCGCTGATGTTCCAGGACGTCGTCCACTCCGCGAGCCACCACTGGTTGACCGCCAAGGAGTTCATTGACGGACTCGCACTCGGCCAGATCACGCCCGGACCCGTGATCATGACGGCGACGTTCATCGGCTACCGCGTTGCTGGCTGGATCGGCGCGGTCCTCGCGACCGTCTGCATCTTCCTGCCCTCGGCGCTGGTCATGGTCCTGCTCGCGCCGCACTTCGCCCGCATCCGCCACCTCCGCGCCGTGCAGTTCGCGGTGCGCGGCCTGCTCGCCGCCTTCATCGCAATGCTGCTCCACGTGCTCGCCGACGTGGCGAGGAGCGCGATTCTGTTTCCCCGGGACCTGATCCTTGCGGCAATTGCCATCACCGCGTTGCGCCTGAAGGTGAGCGTGATCTGGGTGGTGGTCGGGTCGGTGTTGGTTTCCTTGGCCCTCGCCAAGCTCTGAGGTTGGCCCTCGCCCTGGCTACATCCCGCTCCCGCGGCGCTCAGAACTGCTCGAAATACTGCTCGCGCTCCCAGGGGTGCACCGCACAGATGTAGCGGTGCCACTCCTCGCGCTTGTTGCGCAGGAGGTTCGAGTAGATGTGCTCGCCGAGGGCCGCCTGCACCACCTTGTCGCGCTCCAAGCTATCGAGCGCCTCGGAGAGGTTGGCGGGGAGCTGCTTGATGCGCAGCCGTCGTTTCTCGCGCTCGGACATCTCGAAGATGTTGCGGTTGACCGGCTCGCCGCAGTCGAGGCCCCGCTCGATCCCGTCGAGGCCGGATGCGAGCATCACCGCGAGCGCCAGATACGGGTTGCAGGCCGGATCGGGCACCCTGACCTCGCAACGCGTGCCCTTGCCGCGTTGCGCCGGCACTCGCACCAATGGCGAGCGGTTCTTCTCGGACCACGCCACGTTGATCGGTGCCTCAAACCCCGGCACCAGCCGCTTGTACGAGTTGACCAGCGGGTTGGTGACCGCGACGAAACCCCGAGCATGGTGGAGGATTCCAGCGATGTAGGCACGCGCCACGTCGGAGAGCTGATAGAGGCCCTTGGGGTCGTAGAAGAGGTTCCTGCCGCGGGCATCGAACAGGCTCTGATGCGTGTGCATCCCCGAGCCGTTCTGGCCGAACAGCGGCTTGGGCATGAAGGTCGCGTGGAGTCCGTGGTCGAGCGCCACCTTCTTGACCACGAACCGGAACGTCACGATGTTGTCGGCGGTGGTGACGGCGTCGTCATACTTGAAGTCGATCTCGTGCTGGCCCGGCGCCACCTCGTGGTGAGCGGCCTCCACCTCGAACCCCAGCGTTTCGAGCACGCTGACGATGTCGCGGCGGGCTCCCTCGCCGAGGTCCACAGGGGTGAGGTCAAAGTAGCCGCCGACGTCGTGCGTGAAGTGGCTCGGGGAGCCGTTGGCATCGTTCCGGAAGAGGAAAAACTCCGCCTCGGGACCGGCCATCATCTTCCAACCGCGCTCACGGGCCTTCGCCACCACCCGTTTGAGCGTGAGGCGCGGGCAACCCGAAAACGGGGTGTCGTCCGGGTTATAGATGTCACACACCAGGCGGGCGATCTTGCCGGTGGGCGACGCCCAGGGGTAGATCGCGAACGTCGCTAGGTCCGGCTTGAGCACCATGTCCGATTCCTCGATGCGGGTGAACCCTTCGATCGAGGAACCGTCGAACATCACCTCCCCGGCCAGGGCCTTGGCAAACTGCGACGCCGGCACCTCGACGTTCTTGACAACGCCGTCGATGTCCGTGAACGTGAGGCGCAGGAAGCGCACGCCTTCCTTCTTACACCGTGCCAGGATTTCTTCGCTGCCCATCGCCACCCCCCTCGCAACAGCGATGGGGACTCTCGCACGGAACCCGGCGATGGTCAATTGCAGCCCGAATAAATGAAAGCGTGTCTCAGGAACGGGGCGCCGCTCCTCGCGCTCAACCTTCCTTCCGCACCCACGCCTCTTCGGGTTGGAGCGCCGCGTGGCCGGCAGGAGCGATCTTGCGGTAGACGGAGCGAGGCTCGCGCGGCTGGCCATCCACCTCGAGGAGCCGAGTGAGCGGGATGCCGAACAGGCGCTCGTTCTCCTCGAGCACCGGCCGCAATAGAGCCCAGTCCGCCGAGGTGAACTCGACGAAGGCGCCGCCGTTTAATTGCTCCTCGCTCACCTGCCGCTGGGGATCGCGCACGAAGATGGCGCCCCCCGATGCGAGCGAAAAGAGGTTCCCGCCGGGGTACGGCGTGGGCAGCTCCGACAGCTCGCCGTCCTCGTCGAAGGCGACCCCGTTGAGCACGATGAACCCACCGCCGTTGAGTGGATCGCCGGCCATGAACGACTCGGCGAGGTAGTCGAGGCAGGTGCCGTTGATCACGACCCGCGGCTTGCCCACCGCGTTGATGAGCGGACGGCCGGCGGCGTTGCCGAGGACGAACGCGCGACCGCCC
>JBIOGJ010000023.1:0-58421 GCA_044447965.1 Thermoanaerobaculales bacterium
ACCACGAGCAAGTTTCTTCTGATGACGCCGCTGGAGCCCAAGGGGCTCCCGGCCGTGTTACGGTTGCACCGCGTGATCAGCGGGAGTCTGGCGCCGAGTGGGGAGCATCCGGCCCAAGCCTCCTTGGCGAGACCGTCGGGAGCATTCGCATCGTCGAGTACATCGGCAAGGGCAGCTTCGGCGAGGTCTACGCCGGCTACGACGAGAAGCTCAACCGCAAGGTGGCGCTGAAGGCCCTCAGGACCGACCTCAGGCTGGAGGCCGAGGCGCGGGCCAGGTTCCTCCGTGAGGCCCGCATGCTCTCCCAGCTCGACCATCCCCACATCTGCCGCATCTACGATCTCATCGCTGCAAAGGGCCGGGACTTTCTCATCCTCGAGCTCCTCACTGGGACAAGCCTGGGCAAGAGCATCAAGAGGCCATTCCCCCGGCCGCTGAAGTTCAAGATCGCGGAGCAGGTGGCGCGGGCGCTCGCTGCGGCCCATGAGAAAGGGATCGTGCACCGGGACCTCAAGCCCGAGAACGTGATGATCACCTCCGGCGATGAAGTGAAGGTACTCGACTTCGGTCTGGCGAGGCCCTATGTCGATCCGATGGCCACGACCCTCGACCTGCGCAACGCCGGCCCAGACCAGGTCAAGCCAAGCGTTGACGAAGCCGGCGGGGAGTTCGGCACCTACGCCGGAACGCGAGCTGGCGCGGTGATGGGGACGCCTGGCTACATGAGCCCGGAGCAAGCGAGGGGGGAGCCCGTCACCCCGGCAAGCGACATCTACAGCTTCGGGCTGATGATTCAGGAGCTGTTCAGCGGTTGCCCAGCGGTCGAGAAGCACCTCACCGTTAGGGACGTTGTGGAGCGAGCTTCGAGGGGCGAGTCCCGGCCATTCGTCGACAAGGACCGGGACCTGGCCACGCTCGTGTCCCGCCTGAAGTCGCTCGCGCCTGCGTCCCGTCCCTCGGCGCTCGATGCGGCGGAACGGTTGCAGTGGATCGCCCAGAAGCCGAGGCGCCGCAAGCTCCGGCGTCTGGCGGCAGGGATCGCGGCGGTGCTCGTAGCGACGACGACCGTGGCGGTCATTCAGGGATTACGAGCGAACCGGGCGGCGGTGCGCGCCGAGCGCGAGGCCGAGACGGCCAAGCAGGTGTCGGAGTTTCTCACGAGCATTTTCAAAGTGTCCGACCCCAGCGAAGCGCGGGGAAAGACCATCACCGCCCGCGAGATCCTGGAGAAGGGTGCGAAGAAGATCGGCACGGAACTCAAAGGCCAGCCGCTCGTGCAGGCCCGCTTGATGAACACGATGGGGACCGTTTTCATGGGGCTGGGCTTGTACGAGGAAGCGGAGCCCCTGCTCTCCTCCGCCATGGCCCTCCGCGAAAAAAACCTGCCGCCGGAACATTTGGAGCTGGCGGACAGCTCATACAGCCTGGCGATTCTCTTCTGGAACCAAGGCAAGTACGCCGAAGCCGAGCCGATGCACGAGCGCGCGCTGGCCATTCGAGAGAAGGCCCTCGGCTCCAACCATCTCGATGTGGCCACGAGTCTCACCGGCCTCGCGAATCTCTATTGGCGGCAAGGCAAGTACGCGGAGGCCGAGCCGCTCTACAAGCGAGCGCTGGCGATCGAGGAAGAGGCCCTGGGGCCGGACCATTCCGACGTGGCTGCGAGCCTGAACGACCTTGCGAATCTCTACCAGGACCAAGGCAGATACGCCGAGGCGGAGCCGCTTTTCAAAAGAACGCTGGCGATCTGGCAGAAGGTCTTAGGTCCGGATTCCCCCGAGGTAGCAGTCATTCTCAACAACCTGGCGAATCTTTATCAGGGCCAAGGCAAGTACGCGGAAGCGGCGCCGCTGCTCAAACGGGCGCTGGAAATCCACGAAAGGGTCCTCGGTCCAGGACATCCCGACGTGGCCACAAACCTTAACAACTTGGCAACTCTCTACTGGAGGCAAGGCAGGTATGCGGGGGCCGAGCCGCTCTTCAAACGGGCGCTTGCCATCTGGGAGAAGGCACTCGGCCCGGACCGACCCGATGTGGGCGTCGTTTTAACCAACCTCGCGAATTTCTACCGCGACCAGGGCAGGTACGCGGAGGCCGAACCGCGCTATAGGCGCGCGCTCGCGATCCACGAAAAGGCTCTCGGTGCGAACCATCCCGACGTGGGTTGGACGCTCAACAACCTGGCGGTCCTCTACCGGAACCAAGGCAAGTACGCCGAAGCGCTGCCGCTATTCAAGCGCGCCCTGGCCATCCGCGAGAACGCCCTCGGCCCAGACCATCCCGATGTGGCCGAGAGCCTCGATAGCCTGGCATCTCTGTACGCGTATCAAGACAAATTCACAGAGGCCCAGCCGCTCTACAAACGGGCGCTGGCGATCCGCGAGAAGGCCATCGGGCCCGCGAGCCGAAAAACCGTCAGCACGCTTCGAGCCCTGGCCGCGTGCGAGTACAAGGAGAAAAAGTTCAACGACGCCCTCGACCACTCGGGCCATTGCGCGGCGATCGGTCGGGAGCTGGCGGTAAAGCTGTCGGAAGATCCGGGCGTGCGCTTCCTCATCGGCGGGGCCCTTCTCCTCACGGGCCAGATCGAGACCGCGATGGGAAAGGGAGCCGAAGGGCAGCTCTCATGGAAGGAGGCCTTCTCCACGCTCCAACCCGTTGCCAAAGACGCAGAAGGCCTGAGCGAACAGGACACCTACGCCCAAACGCTGCTCTGCCTCGGCAGGACGGAGGAGGCAAGGCCCATCGTCAAGAGACTTTTCGACAAGGGCTACAGGAACCCAGACCTCCTCGCCCTTTGCCGTGACAAAGGGCTGATGCCCGCAGAGGCATCGGCCAAGTAGATGGCATCCGGGTAGCAGCGCCAGGCCAAGAAGGCGTGGCGTGCCCACGCCTGCTCGCGCGGCCTCGGATCCAAGCCAATGCGAGCGGAGGTTGGCCAAGTACGAGGGCCAGGACATCAGGTGGCCGGACTGCGAGGGCTCGAGAACGTGCCCTCGTCGTAGGCCGACTTGATCTGCTCGGGCCGGAATGCAATTTAGGAATCACTGAGGCGGCGCCCGCGGCCGGAGTAAGCTTTGGCTGCGGACTCGTGCTCGTTCTTGTACACGAGGCCGTCGTAGCCGAGATGCTGGAGCCCTCTCCGGATCCCTGCCATCTCGGCGGCGTCGAAACGGTTTCCGGACGGGCTGTCTAGCTCTAACTGACTGGCGCGGCCCAAGCGCACGGTCGTCCTCATGATCGAGGCCGCCACCGTGGTGCCCACGGGAGATTGAGCCGCCTCGGTTCATGCGGCGGCGACGGTGCTCGGGAGCGAGACGCGCTTTGTCCGACGCTGGCTCGCGGAGGCGACCCGCAGGAGTCACCGCTCCCGAACTCGTGCCGCTCTAGCCGAGTACCCTCCTCCTCAGCAGCAGGAACCCGCCGGCGGCGATCAGGCCGATAAGCGCGAGCAGCCCAAGGCCGGAGAGCGTGGGAATTGGATCGCTTACCGTCACCAGCGTCGTCCCGGCCGGCGAGGCGCAGCCATCGACGGTCGCCGTCACGCTGTAGGTGCCGGACATCGCGGTCGTTGAGTTCGGGATCGTTGGGTTCTGCTGCGTCGAGGTAAACCCGTTCGGTCCCGTCCACGAATATGTAGCACCTGGGACGGTAGACGCCATCAGAACGATCGTGTTGCTGACGACGTAAGGGCCGGTGTTGCTCGCGACCGGCGTCGCCGGCAGCGGCTTGATCGTCACCGTGACGTCTGCCGACGACGGCGTGCACTGGAGGCTCGAGATCGTCCACCGAAGCGTGACCGGACCGGCCCCGCTCGTGTGGGTGAAGGTCGCGTTCGGCGTCGTGTCGTTCGGGTTGAACGTCCCGGTCCCTCCCGAGACGACGGACCACTGGCCGGTCCCAAAGATCGGCGTGTTGCCGCCGAGGCCTGTGGTAGTGCCGAATTCGCAGATCGACTGCGGGCCGCCGACCGATGCGGCGGTCGGAGGGATGCACTCGATCCCCGTGTAGTTCACCGGCATGCGGTTGCCGAAGGTGACCTGGCCAGATCCCGGCGCGCCGGGCGTGTTGACGGGCGTCGTGACGCCGGTTAGATCCACCGTGAGGGTGTCGCCGGGGGACGTCGCGGGAAGCCCGCCGTTGACCGTGAAGGTCACCGCCGAACTCGGCGTTACCATGAACGCGTCCGCGCCGGTGCCGCCGTCGAACGTCAGGCTCGTGACGCCGGCCCCGAGGTTGATCGCGCTGCTCGACGCCCCAGTCACCTGCGAGCCGCTGATCGTGACAGTGCGCCCGGTGGCATCGGCCGAGTCGTCAACGGTCACGCTCGCGCCGCCGCCGACGTCCGTCACGGTCACGGCGCTGGTGACCGTCGTCAGGACGCCGGCGTGCCCGATGTTTACCGTATTCGCGCCGCCGCCAAGGCTGAGTGTAAGCGGCGTTCCTATGCCAGGGAACACGTCTCCAGTTACGTTGACCGTATCGGCCGTGCCGCCAATGATCGTGGTATTTGTGGTCGTGGAGTTAAATGTCGAGTGGATATTGAAAGTGTTCCCTGCCGGACCACCCTTTACGGTGTAAGTATTGATTGGTCCGAATGATGAGAAGTTTATTCCCCCTGTTGTTCCTCCCGGTCCCGAGATTCTGCCCAGGACAGAATAGAAATCGTAGGTTCCCGCAGCATGAGTGCTTGTACTGTCGTCGATAATGAGTGAGTTGTTTGCCGGAGTACCTGGAGGGCCGAGATTTACGAGTGCAAGAATATTACTCGCAGGACTTGCCGGGTCGCCAAGCGTGATCGACGAACCGGCGCCTGTGGTCGGCGTGAGATTGATCGAGGATGACGTTGCCGCAGGCAGCATCTGGACACCTGCGGTTGCATCGTCCCAGTCAAGAGAAAACGTTACGCCGTTGTCCACGCTCCATTCGAGGAACGGATTGCCCGCAACAAGGACCCTGTCTATGAGGATCGGCCCACCGGTAGACGCGACCGGAGTCACGGTCGCCGTCGTACCTGCGAGGGAAAAGGTATAACTGGCATACGCAAACCCAGGTAAGACCAGCACAAAACAAAGCACTAGTAAAGGTCGTTGATACCCGGCAATAACTGATCCCGTAGATCTTCCCATGACTTTCCCCCCCTCCTCTTCTCAAATCTACCATGTGTCAAGGGCGGCGGGTCACCTCAGCGCCCAGAACGACCCGTTGTCCAGCCGGCGACCGACCGTGCTAGCGCCGGCGGATCACACCCACCGCAATCGCCGCGAGGAGCAGGGCCAGGGCAACCAGGCCGGGCCCGCCGAGCGCGGGGATAGCAGTGCACGCGCCATCGCAGGAGTACGGATCGTTCTCCACGTAATGGAACACGTGTGGTTCGGTGAGATCGACTGTCACGGTGAGGGTCCCGCAGACCGGCGCGGTCAGAGGAATCAACGCGGTCCCGGTGAAGTCGCTACCCGACTGCACGTTGCCAAGATTGAAGGAGATCGACGAACCGCCCGGCGCCACGATGCAGGTCCCCGTCGTCCCGGGCCCGGTGTTCACCACGCAGGTTTGAACGATGACCCCGCCGAAAGCCGCTGTGCCGACGACCGTGTCTCCGACATTGATGGTGCCGAACTGTGTCCCGACAAACGACGCTTGGAAGGGGATCGTGTTCCCTGGACAGAACGGAGCCGCGGGGGGATCAGTTAGCACCGGTGGTGTCGTGCTGAGCGTCCCCACCTGCGCACCCGCGAGCTGCGAGGTGGACTGCCGACCGAAATGGAAGCCGGCCTGCAGCGTGTCGGCAGCCACAAACGCAGGCAGAATGAGAAACCCGATTAGGCTGAACGCAGTTGACCTCAACCCTTTGGTCATTCCGACCTCCCAGAGAAGTGATGTCGAATCATCTTATTTGTCCTGTCATGGTTGTGTCAAGGCCTCACACGGGTTGGTAGTGGGTCAGTTTGAACTGAGGCACCAGGTGCCAAGCGGCGCAAGTGACGAAGCGCCTGCCCCAAGCGTTTGGGGTGCGGAGGGCTGGCAGGAGCGCAACAAGCGGCGAACCGGCGCCGCTCCGAGGCCATTGTAGCCCGGTGCGCTGCGCTGGGGACAATGGCAGCCGCGCCAGCCTCGGCCAAATTAGGACACTACCAGGCGCGCCGTTGTCTTTACACGAGGGTTTGTCGGGGGTATGGTGCGCTTTGAGATTATGGTAGCGAGATAGCCAGAGTGGGACGATCGCAGAATGGCTCCCAAATTTGTGGTGCTCCAAAGCAGCTCGGTGGGCTGATTGGAGCTCGGAAATCGCCATGGGAAGTCATCTTGGTTGGGAACGTCGTCAGTCGCAGGTACCGCCGAACCGAGACCAGGAACGTACGGCGAGCAGGCAAGCGTATGCATCCTGGCTGGTGCTTGTACATCACGTAGCTGAGGAGGAAGACGGGCATGAGGAATCGGATCGTTGTTGCAGCGACGGTGGCTGGTGTGTTGCTAACGGTGGCGGTGCAAGCTCGCGCGGGTGGGCTCCGACAACCCGTCGGCGACAAGGCCACAGTGGTCCTGCAGGGTAACGTCCATTACCTCGGAATCCACAAGTGCGGCGTCAGCGCGTTCGGGCTGGAGGGAGTGGAGGGCTCCTCGGTCTCCTCCCCTTCGTTCGCCGGGTTGATGGCGCAGATCGCGCAGAGGGCCGGGGCATGGCAAGGCCACGCCAACCCGCATCTCTACCGACTTGGCAACGCGCAGGACAACGGGACCGGCGCGACCGTTCCCCATGACGTCACCACTGGAGACGGCGGAGGCGCCGCTAGCGGCAGCACGGTCACGATCTTCTCCGACAACTTCGAGGGACCGTTCCCGGGCGCCTGGCAGGTCGCTAACGACCCCAGCTCCGCCAACACCGGGTGGGGTCGGGTGACGTGCAAGGCGGCCGGTGGCACGGGTTCGGCGTGGTGCGCCGCTGGTGGAGGGTCCCCGCAATCCCCATGCAGCCGGTACGTCGAGAACATGGCAACGCTGATGATGTATGGCCCGTTCTCGCTGGCCGATGCGGCAACCGCAAAGGTCGAGTTCGACACCTGGTATGACACCGAGGCGTGCTGCGATGGCTTGATTTACGGGGTCTCGTTCGATGGGACCAACTGGTACTTTGCTTCCCCTCTCTCGGGCACCAGCGGGGGCTGGGTCCACGAGGTTCTCAACGCTACCGACGTGACGGAAATCACGATTGTCGGAGCGCCGCAGGTGTGGTTCGCGTTTGGCTTCGGGTCAGACTCCTCGGCCAACGGCGGTGGGGTGTACATCGACAACGTGGTGATCACGAAGACGACGGGGCCGGGGCCGTGCACGTATTCGCTGTCGTCGTCATCGCAGTCGGTTGCGAGCTCGGGTGGAACGGGGTCGGTGGGTGTGACGGTCACGTCGGGGAGCAACTGTTCGTGGACGGCGACGAGCAATGCGCCGAGCTGGCTGCACGTGACGAGCGGGGCGAGCGGGACGGGGAACGGGACCGTGGGTTATTCGGTGGATGCCAACACTGGGAGCGCGCGGTCGGGGACGCTGACCATTGCGGGGCTGACGTTCACGGTCAACCAATCGCCCTGCGCAGGCTGCGGTGGTAGCACCGTCACGATATTCTCCGACAACTTCGAGGGTGCCTTCCCCGGTAGCTGGCAGCTCTACTTCTCGACCGGCACGGAATCCACGACGGTGTGGGGCAAGTCGAGCTACCGCGCTGCCGGCGGTTCACACTCCGCTTGGTGCGCGGGTGGCGGCACGAGCCCGCAGCCGGCCGGGAGTACCTACGTTCCCAACATGGAGGTGTGGCTTGAGTACGGGCCGTTTGACCTGTCCGATGCAACCGATGCGGCAGTTGATTTCGACCTCTGGTCGTATGTGGATGCCGGCGTGGGGAATGCCTACCCCGATCGGATTGGCCTGTACGTCTCGACGGACGATTCCGAGTTCTGGGGCCCCTTCTATCCCAACACCGGGCAAACCTGGCAGCACGAGACGTTCAACTTCAGGGACGTGACGCAGATCGCCTCCATCGGGGCGCACCAGGTATACATCGCGTTCATCTTCGACTCGGACGGCGCGACCCAGTACGAGGGTTCCTACATCGACAACGTGGTGATCACGAAGACGACGGGGCCGGGGCCCGGACCGTGCACGTATTCGCTGTCGTCGTCGTCGCAGTCGGTTGCGAACTCGGGCGGGACGGGGTCGGTGGGTGTGACGGTCATATCAGGGAGCAACTGTACGTGGACGGCGACGAGCAACGCGCCGAGCTGGCTGCACGTGACGAGCGGGGCGAGCGGGACGGGGACCGGGACGGTGGGCTACTCGGTGGACGCCAACGGCGGGACCACGCGGTCGGGGACGCTGACCATCGCGGGGCTGACTTTCACGGTCAACCAGTCGCAGAACTATCTGTATTCGTACTGGTTGCCGGTGATCAGCCACACACCGGGTTCGGGTTCGACGCAGTGGCGCAGCGATGTGGGTGCGCTCAACCGATCGGGCTCGACCGCGAGCATCGAGCTGGTGCTCTTCACCGGGAGTGGCAATACGACAGCGACGCAGACGATACCGGGCAACGGGCAGGTGGTGTACACGGACTTGGCCACGTCGTTGGGGATGACCAACGGATCTGGTGCATTGGAAGTACTCTCGACCCAGCAGTTGTGGGTGACCTCTCGTACCTATAACCAGCAGCCCAGTGGTTGGACGTACGGGCAGGGGTACGACGGGATTGCTTCCAGCGATGCCCTGGACGCGGGAAGCACGGCGTGGTTGCCACAGCTTGCGCAGACCGGCGTCGCGGGGCAGGTGGGCACCTCGCGGGTCAACATCGGCATCACCAACACGGGCAGTGGGACGGCATCGGTCACGCTGACGCTATATGACGCCAACGGCACCCAGGTGTGGACCGACACGCGGAGCTACACACCCGGGCAGTTCTACCAGTACCAGGAGCCCTACCGGACAGGAGCGGGGCGGACCGACATCGCGGCGGGGTACGCCAAGATCACCGTGATCTCGGGGTCGGGCGTCATCGCCTACGCGTCGGACATCGACAACGGGTCGGGTGACGCGACGACAGTCAACGTGAAACGGTAGGCTGATCGAGCAGCCCGCAGGAGTCG
Organism: Thermoanaerobaculales bacterium; assembly: GCA_044447965.1. Taxonomy (GTDB): domain Bacteria; phylum Acidobacteriota; class Thermoanaerobaculia; order Thermoanaerobaculales; family Thermoanaerobaculaceae; genus DATIYW01. Next base: position 9,132 of record JBIOGJ010000023.1, read on the forward strand.
GGATCACCTCACGGTTTTGGCGGCTGAAACTCGGGCACGCCGAACTGCCAGAGCAGGAAGCTCCACTCGTCGGCCATCCGCGCCCGGTACTCCTCCGCCCCGCTGCCGCCGCCATGGCCTCCGCCGTAATCCACCCGGAGCAGCACCGGCTTGCCGCTCGACGTCGCCGCCTGTAGCCGCGCCGTCATCTTGCCCGGCATCCACGGGTCGATGCGCGGGTCGTTGATGCCGGTGGTGAGCAGGACCGCCGGATACGGCGTGTGGTCCTTGACGTGGTGGAACGCGCTCATCTCGTACAGCGCCGCAAAGCCTTCCGGCGTCTTCGTGCTGCCGAACTCCGGGATGTTCGTCTCACCGTTGCCGGTGGTTTCTGCGCGCAGGCCGTCCTCCATCCCGACGTCAATGAGAGCGGCGCCGAAGAGGTCCGGTCGCTCGGTGATGGCACGGCCGATGAGGATGCCGCCGGCGCTCGCGCCTTCGCCAGCGAGCCGTGCCGGGGAGGTGTACTTGTTGTCGATCAGATACTGGGCGCAGGCGATGAAATCGCGCCACGTATTCGGCTTGGTTGGCCCCTTGCCCGCGAGATGCCACGCCTCTCCGTACTCGCCGCCGCCGCGCACATGGCAACTCGCCCTCACGCCGCCCTTTTCGAACCACGGAAGCGATGCCGGTGCGAAATGCGGATCCAGCGTGTAGCCGTAACTGCCGTAGCCGCTAAGGTACGTGGGGTTCGAACCATCGAGCTTCATGCCCTTCGGATGAACGATCGAGAGCGGTACCAGCGTGCCATCGTAACTTCGCGCCTTGACCTCCACCGACTCCAGATTGGCGGGATCATCGTGCAGCCCGGCCGGTTGCAGCTTGGTGTCGGTCACCTGTTTCGTTTTGGGATTGTACGCATAGACCTTGAACGCCTTCGTCCAGGCTCGCATGTAGAGCAGGGCGCCGGGCAGGCGGGGATCTGCATCGGCGGAGACGGAGCCATCAAACGGGAGGGCGACACGCTCCACCTTCGGGGCGGGACCGTAGGGAACTCGCAGCAGGCGGCCGATTCCCCCGTCGAGCAACTGTACGTAAAGCGCGTCCTGCGCTGGCGTCATGGCCGTGATCACGGCCTCGCCCGGAGGAACGACGATCTCCGCAACGACGAGGTCGGGCTTGCGGGCATCGATACGCACGATCTTGTACCGGGGAGCGTCCTTGTAGGTCAGGAGGTAGAGATCGTCGCCGTGGAGCGAGGCGCTCGTGACCCCGTCGGCAAGATCCGCGACCTTGCGCCAGGCGGGATTTGGCTTGCCGATCGAGCCCACAGGCGCGATGTAGTAGGCGCTGTTCGGCGTGACGCTCCCGTTCAGAACGCCGAGGACCCAGCGTGAGCCCGGCTGCGTGACCACCGAGGCGATGAGGCTCGGGTCGACGTCAATCGACGGGACGACGCCGTAGCCGAACACCGGCGGGTCCTTCTCGGGGTCGGTTCCGAGGACGTGCAGGTGCGAGCGGAACTTCTGCCTCGCCTCCGTGGCGGGCGCCCCGGGAGGCAGGCTCTGTGTGCGCCCGTACACGAAGCTTCGGTTATCGGGCAGCCAGTGTGGATTCCAAGCTTCGGGGCCCACACCGCGGGCAATCACGTCCCCGGTTTCGCGACCCGAGGCAATCTCGATGACGTGCACCTCGGCATTGGTCTCGGATCCGCCCGGAATGATGCCGGCGGCGATATACCGGCCATCGTCGGAAACCGCGGCTCCGAGAAGGTCGTTCTTACCCTTACTCTGGTTCACCGCGCTGAGCGTGATCTTCTCCGGATCGATGAGCAGCCTGTCCTGCCCGTCCAGACCGCTGCGCAGGTAGAGCTTGCCGACGTCCTCGCTGGGGAGGCGCTTCCAAACCAGGTAGCGATCACCGGGCAGTCGCGTCGCGAAGACCCGCGGGACGGACTGGTCGAATTCGCGGATGCGGGCAAGGAGCTGCGTGCGGCCCGGCAGGCTCGCGAGCACGGCCCGGGTGTAGTCGTTCTCGCTCTTGAACCACGCTTGCACCTCCGGGTCCTGGAGGTTTTCCATGTAGCGATACGGATCCACCACCTTGGTTCCGTGGTAGTCGTCGGTGACGCCTCGGACCGGAGCCACCGGCGGTGCTGACGGGACAGCCGTTGGAGCCGGGCGTCCCTCGGACTGCGACCATGCTATGGAGCCAGCCGCGAGAACAATGGCCGTTGCGGCGAGTGCTTGCACAGAGAACGTTCCAATTTTCATGTGACTTTCCCCTCTACCGACAGAGTGCGGATCTTATCATCGGGCGCGAGTCGTCCGCACTGAGAGAGCCCCCCGTCATGGGACGCCGGGCGGGCCGGCGAGGGTCCGGCCGGCGATCGAGGCGTCGAGAATCTCGATCAGGTGCAACGCGGGCAGCGCGCGCCCCTGCTTCTTGAGGATCCGCCCGATCTGCAGCGTGCACCCTGGATTCCCGCTCGCGAGGACCTCGGCCCCGGTGGACAGGATGCGCTCGGCCTTTCGCTCACCGATCTCTTCGGCGCTCGCCGGGTTGACGAGGTTGTAGATCCCGGCGCTGCCGCAACACTGGTCGCCATCAGGGACCTCGAGCACGGTGAGGCCGGGGATCCCACGCAGGAGCGCACGCGGCTGCTCCACGACGCGCTGGGCGTGGCCGAGGTGGCACGCCTGGTGGTATGCGACGCGCATCGCCAGGGGGTGGCGAGGAGCGATCGGCTCGAGCTTCGCGAGGAACTCGGTGATGTCGCGGACCTTCGCGGCAAATGTGGCCGCCCGCTCCGACCACTCGGGATCGTGGGCGAGCAGGCGGCCGTAGTCTTTGAGCGTCGAGCCGCAGCCCGCCGCGTTGACCAGGATCGCATCGAGCTCGAGAGCCTCGAAGGTGGCGATCATCCGGCGCGCCATCGCGAGCGCCTCGTCCGCACGCCCGGCGTGGACCGACAGCGCCCCGCAGCACCCTTGGCCCGGCGGCACGATCACCTCGCAGCCCTCCGCGGCGAGGACGCGAATCGTCGCCTCGTTCACCTCGGGGAAGAAGACGCGCTGGACACACCCTGCCACGAGGCCGACGCGCGTACGCCGCGTGCCGTGCGCCGGGGTGATGGCCGGGAGGCTCGCCCGGAGCTGACGCGCCCGGACTGGCGGCAGCAGCTCGATCATCTCGCGCATCCGCGCCGGCAGGAGGCGAAGCACGCCGGACCGGAGGACCAGGCTCGCGAGGCCGCTTTGCGTGTAGAGCCAGAGCGGCAGGAGCATCGCCTTGAGCCGCCGCGGGTAGGGGAACAACGCGAAGATGAGGGCGCGGTGCACCCGGTCCGCGAGCGGTCGGTGTGCTTCCCGCTCGATCCGCGCGCGGGTCTCCTCGATGAGCACGTCGTACTTCACGCCCGAGGGGCAAGCCGTCACGCACGCCATGCACCCGAGGCAGTCGTCGAAGTGCCGCAGGACGTTCGCGTCGAGCGTCACCTTCCCCTCGGCCAGGCTCCGCATCAGGTCGATCCGGCCGCGCGGTGAATCCATCTCCTCGCCCCACGACACCCAGGTCGGACAGGTCGGCAGGCAGAAGCCGCAGTGCACGCAGTCGTCGAGCAGGCTCCGGCCGGCCATCAGATTCCCCCCACGAAGCGCCCCGGTCCGAGGCGGCGGCTCGGGTCGAGCCGCTCCTTCAAGCTCCGCATCAGCGCGATCGCCGACGGCGGCGTTCCCCATGCGTCGAGCTGCATCCGTATCTCTGGCGGCGCCGCGTGGATCACGAGCGAACCGCCAAGCCGCTCGAGCGCCGTTCGTGCCGCGCCGATCGCGGCGGCCGCGCCGCGATCACGAGGCGTGCCGGACAGGAAGCCGAAGCCGAGCGTCGGATAGCCGACGAACCCTGCCGACTCGACGACCGCTGCGAGCGGGCCGACAGCCTCCTCCCCCACCTTCTCGAACTGTGACGGCAGCGCGGTCATCTTGAGGCGGAGCGTCCCGGCCGTCCGAAGCGCGTCGTGGCGCTGCCAGAACGCCCGCTCGCCCGCGGTGTCGAGAAGCCCACCCTCTACGCCGAGCTCGCGAGCAATGCGGAGCAGCCGATCGCGCTGGGAGATGACGGCGGCGCCGAATCCCTCGAAGCGAACCCCGAGATCGAACGGTCCGACTCCCGTGGCGGCAATCGCCGCCGGTTCGACCTGTGCCTCCTTGATCCGCGCCACGAGGCGACGAACTTGTGCGGTGGACAGGTTCGTGATGACGATGGTCTCGACCAGTTCGGGGAGCGGATGAAGTCGGAACGTTGCGGTGGCGATCAGCCCCAGCGTTCCCAGCGAGCCGACCATCAAGCGCGGGAGATCGAAGCCGGCGACGTTCTTGACCACCTTGCCGCCGCCGCGCGCGACGACGCCGTCGGCGCGGACGAGAGTTACCCCGACGATGAGGTCCCGGCTCGTGCCGTAGCGCGTGCGCAGGGGCCCGAACCCGTTCGCTGCGATCAGGCCGCCCAACGTGGCCCGGTTCCCGAGCGGCGGGTCGAGGGCAAGCCGCTGGCGCTGGCCGCGCAGGCGCTCCTGCAATGCGTCAAGCGTGATGCCAGCTTCCACCGTAACGATCTGGTCGGCGGGCGCGTATTCGACGACCCGGGACAGCTTCCCGGTCCGCAGCACCGCGCCGAGCGCCTCGGGCGGTGCACCGATTCCAATCTCGGTCCCGCCACCGAGGAACACGACGCTTCGACCCTCGGCGGCGCACTCGCGCAGCGCGTCGGCGGCGTCGGATACCGAAGTCGGCTCATACACGACCTCCGGGACCGCCCCGAGGATTGCGTCGTCCAGCAGGCCAGGACGCCGCCCCGCGGCCATCAGAAACGCTCCGCGAGGCCAGCGGTCTCGATCGGGTGGGGACGGTACGGGCCCGGGACCTCGCCGCACAGGCGCGGCGTCGGCAGGACCTTGCCCGGGTTGAACAGCCGCTCGGGGTCGAACGCGGCGCGGAGGAGGTCCATCGTCTCGAGGTCGGCGGGCGCGAACATCTCGCTCATGTAGATGACCTTGTCGGCGCCGACGCCATGCTCGCCGGTGATCGAGCCGCCGAAGCGGATGCACATGCGCAGGATCTCCCCCGCGAGCTCCTCGGCGCGCTGCTGCTGGCCGGCGATTTGCTCGTCGTAGAGAACGAGTGGGTGAAGGTTGCCGTCGCCGGCATGAAACACGTTGGCCACGCGAAGCCCCGCCTCGTTGGCCAGCCGCTCGATCTCGCCGAGCACCTTGGCGATCTCCGAGCGCGGGATCACGCCGTCCTGCACGATGTAGTTCGGGCTGATGCGGCCGACCGCGGCAAATGCGCTCTTGCGGCCCTTCCACATGAGTTGACGCTCAGCCTCGTCGCGCGGCTGTCTCACGTCGAGGGCGCCCGACGCTCGTACGATTCGCTCGGCGCTTGTCACCGTGTGGTCGGCTTCGGCGAGCGGACCGTCCACGTCCATCAGGAGGCAGGCACCGACCTCGGGCCAGTCGACGCCGGTGGCCGCCTTCGCGGCGACGATCGCCAGCCGGTCCATCATCTCGATCGCGGCGGGGACGATCCCGGAGGCGATGATCGCCGAAACCGCCTGTCCCGCTTCGCCGGTGCTTGGGAAGATCGCGAAGAGCGTTCGCGTCGCCTCGGGCTTGCGGAGGATGCGCAGCACCACCTCGGTGACGATCGCCAGCGTTCCCTCGCTGCCGACCAGAGCCGCGAGGAGGTCGTAGCCCGGCGCATCGAGGACCGGTCCGCCGATGTCGACGACGGCGCCGTCGGCAAGAACCACGCGGGCGCCGAGCACGTGGTTGGTGGTGAAGCCGTACTTCAGGCAATGCGCGCCGCCCGAGTTTTCCGCCACGTTGCCGCCGATCGAGCAGATGCTCTGCGACGACGGGTCCGGCGCGTAGTACGCCCCGGCGGTAGCGAGATGCTTGCTGACGTCGAGGTTGGCAATGCCGGGCTCGACCCGCACCCAGCCGTTTTCGAGATCGACCGCGATGATCCGGCGCATCCGCGAGAGCGCGACCACCACGCAGCCCGGCACCGGCAGCGCACCACCCGACAGACCTGTCCCCGCCCCTCGCGGCACGATCGGCAGCCCCGCTTCGCGGGCGAGTCGAACGACCGCCACTACCTCCTCGGTCGAGCCGGGCAGCACCACCAGTCCGGGCGTCACCCGCATGCTCGTCAGCCCGTCGCACTCGTACGTCGACAGCTCCGAGGGCTCGGAGATGCAGTTGCGCGACCCGACGATCGCGGCCATGCGCGCCGCCACGTTCCCCACGACGCGGGTTGTCCCGGTGCCGGTCATTTGCCCCCCGAACGCCTGATGCGAGATTCAGTCTAAATCATCGCCCTCGTTCCGCCGCCTGGCGATCGCCGCCCGTTTGGGATCCTGACGCCTGCAAGACCGTCAACGCAGAACGGACCGATTTCCTTTCGCCGGTCTCCCGATGCCCGCCACCTGGAGGCGCGATTGCGCCGGTGCCGCAGGCCCGTGGGATTACCGGCTCATTACCCTCGGTTCCGGCGGAGGAACGGTTCCGGTCAGACGTCGAAAGACTCCGGCACCCGCAGACGGTGTTGAGCAGGCACTGGACGGTTGACGACGATGCAGTCGGTCCAGTGGAGGGAGGGACGGGATGGACCACACGCTGCAGCTTCGTTCCACGACAAAGGAGTACCCGGACATCTTCACGCCGGCGGTAATGAGGGCCATGGAGGCCTTGGCGCCTCTCAACGCGGACCGGCGGAAGGTCATGGCCGCGCGCATCGCGAGGCGGGCGGACCGCATCCTCCATCACAAGTACATCGGATTTCTGCCGCCCGACTCGCTGATTCCCCGCACTTCCATGCGCGTTCAGGATGCCCGGGAGGGCAACTTCGCCGGCAGCGAGATCCCCCATGACCTGCGGCGCCAGTGGATCCAGGGCACGGGTCCGGCCACCAAGCCCCACGCCTCCCCGCGCATCGGCTTGCGCAACGTGGCCTACGCGCTGCTCTCGGGGGCGGACGGGTGGATGTTCGACGCCGAGGATGCGCTTGGCCAGGTCGAGACGATGGCGCTCGACAACCAGCGGAACCTCAAGCTCGCAATCGCCAAGGACCCTCTGTTCCTCGAGGTTTCGAAAGAGGTGGCCAAGGAGATGAACGGCTGGGCGCAAAGGTTCTTCGCCCGCCCGATCATCTCGGACTGGCAAAAGCAGCTCGATTTCACCACCAAGATCTACCGCTGCCGCGGACTCCACCTCGATGACCGCCACGTGCGGGAGAGCGATGGCACGGGTTTCTCCGCCTCGATCGTGGACCTCGTGCTCTACGTGGTGAACAACCACGAGCAGTTGCGCGCGGCGGGTGCCTCCGTCGTCCTCTACCTCCCGAAGATCCAGACCGCGGAGGAGGCGGCGCTCTGGAACGACATGCTCACGGCGCTCGAGCGCCACCTCGGCATTGCGGTGGGGACCATCAAGGTCTACGTCCTCGTGGAGCAGATCGAGGCCTGCTTCCAGCTCATGGAGATCCGCGCCGCGCTGTCACCGCACTTCGTGGGCTTCAACACCGGGCGCTGGGATTACATCAACAGCGTCTCCGACGCGCTCTCCTGGGACCCGCAGTTCATCAATCCGAACATCGACGCCATCGTCATGACCTACGGCTACATGCGCAACTACGAGGATCGCGTGCGCCGAGCCGTCAACACGCCCGACCGAAACGGCCGCTTCGCGCTCTGGGAGGGCGGTATGGAGACGAACATCCCCGTTGGCACGCCCGAGGGCGTCGCGGCTGGAATGAAGCGAGCCGTGGCGGGCGCGGAGCGCGAGCAGCGCGAGGGGGCAAGTGGCAAGTGGGTAGCACACTGGAAGATGGTGCACATCATCCGGCCGGTCTGGGAGAAGGCGGGCGAGGAGAACCAGCTCGGCAGGGCATTCCCGCGCCTCTCGTACACCGATCAGGACGCCGCCGGTCTCATGCTCATCGAGCCGGCGCCACGCACCGTGCGGGGTGCAAGGGACCTCTTGAGCGTGGCCCTCCAGTACGGCAACGCCTTCGGCCAGGGCTTCCAGGCCGTGGCGCTCAAGCCCGCGGACTTCTTCGGCGACGACAGCATCCTCTACCTCATGGAGGACATGGCCACCGGCGAAATCAGGCTCAGCATCTTCTGGGAGTGGCTCCACAAGGGCGCCAAGCTCACCGAAGCGGATGCTCCTACCGGCTCGGCCGCGGGCGAGACCGTCAGCCTCAAGCTCTTTGAGCGCCTGCTCGAGGAGGAGTACGGGAAGCTCCGGCGCGCGAGCGATCGTGACGTCCACGACGACTCGAAGGACACCACCCTGCCAATCGCCCGCGCCATCGTTGAGGCCTACATCACCGCTCCCGTCAAGACGCCCTGGTACGTGGACCTGTTGAACATCAACCTGGACAACCACGACCTGACGAAGGCACGGGAGCGCATCGCGCGTTACCTCGAGGCATTTCGTCGCGATGGCACGCGCATCACCGAAAACCTGGACTTCGAGCGGTAGCAGGCGGAGAAGGTAGCCGGGAGCACAATCCAAGCGGACGCGGAAGGGCTACGATAGACGGGGGTATCAGGAACGGCGCAGGTCTAGCCGACCACCACCGTCGATTCGCTCTGCGCACACCTTCTGCGTGAGCCGGCGCGCGATACGGCTGGACAATTGAGGAGGAGAAAGATGAAGGCGATGCGGGTACCGAGCCTTGTCGAGGCGCTCCGCCAGGTCGTGGGCAAAGCCAACGTGTTGGATTCTGGCGTGGACCTCCAGCTCTACGGCTACGACGCCTACCTGGAGGAGCGGCGTCCGGACGCCGTCGTCTTCGTACACTCCACCGACGAGGTATCGAGGGTGGTCAAAGCCTGCAACGCGCTGGGCGTGCCGTTCGTCGCCCGCGGCGGCGGCACGAACTTGAGCGGCGGAACCGTCGCCGTCAAAGGTGGCGTCGTCATCGAGATGATCCGCATGAACAAGATCCTCGAGGTCGACAAGGCCAACCTGCGAGCCCGAGTGCAGCCCGGCATGTTCAACCTCGAGTTCGGCAACGCGCTCATCCCTCTCGGCTATCAGTACCTCCCCGATCCCGCGAGCCAAAAGGCCGCCACGCTCGGCGGCAACGTGGGGGAGAACTCGGGAGGCCCCCACTGCTTCAAGTACGGCGTGACCACCAACCACGTCCTCGGGCTCACCGTGGTCCTGCCGGACGGCGAGGTTGCGCGCCTGGGCGGCAAGGCGCCCGACACCCCGGGCTACGACCTCACCGGGGTGTTCGTCGGGAGCGAGGGGACGCTCGGGATCTGCACCGAGATCGTGGCAAAGATTTGTCGCTTACCCGAGGGGGTGAAGACGCTCCTCGCGATCTACGACAGCATCGAGGAGGGGAGCGAGACGGTGTCGGCGATCGTTGCGGCGGGCATGGTCCCGGCGACCCTCGAAATGATGGACCAACTCGTGATCAAGGCGGTGGAGGGCTTCATCAAGTGCGGGTTCCCGCTCGACTGCGCCACCGTGCTGATCATCGAAGTCGACGGGCTCAAGGACGACCTCGAGCAGCAGGCGCAAGCGATCACGGATCTGTGCCGGAAGCACGGCGCCCGCGAGGTCCGGGTGGCCGCCAACGACGCCGAGCGGGCGGCGCTTTGGGCCGGCCGCCGCGGCGCTTTCGGGGCGGTCGCCCGAATCACGCCGAGCTACCTCGTGTGTGATGGCACCGTCCCCCGCACCGCGCTGCCCGCGGCCTTGCGCAAGGTCGCGGAGGTGAGCAAGAAGTACGACCTGCAGATCCCCAACGTCTTTCACGCCGGTGACGGAAATCTGCACCCGCTCATCCTGTTCGACTGGCGCAACGCGGAGCAGAAAGCCCGTGTCATGAAGGCGGGCATGGAGATCCTCGAGTGCTGCGTCCGGTTGGGAGGGACGATCAGCGGCGAGCACGGCGTCGGCATCGAGAAGATGGACGCGATGCGCCTCGTCTGCACCGAGGCCGAAATCGACGCCCAAATGCGGGTCAAGCGAGCGTTCGATCCCGGGGACCTGTCAAACCCTGGGAAGATCTTCCCCGTCGCGGAGGAGGTGGTCCATGCTTCGTGAGCCTGACCACCTCGTGCGGAGCCTGTCCGAGATCGTCGGCGAGGAACACACCTTGACCGGGGCGGCAACGGCCGGGTTCGCGGTGGACGGCATGCAGCCCCGCGTCGCCGTCCGGCCAGCGTCCCAGGAGCAAGTCGGAGCGGTTGCCGCGGCCTGCAGCGCGGCGGGCGCAGCCATGGTCGCTTGGGGAGGCGGCACCGGGATCGGCATCGGGAACCCCCCGAGCCGGCTCGACGTGCTGGTGTGCCTGGATCGGCTCACGCGGATCGTCGAGTTCGATGACGCGAATCTCAACGTCACGGCCGAGGCCGGGGTGCGGCTCGCCGACCTGCAAGCGGTCTTGAATGGGAAGCAAGAGTTCCTGCCGCTCGATCCCGCGCAAGCCGACCAGGTCACGGTGGGCGGGCTCCTGCAGACGAACGCGAGCGGGCCGAGCCGACTGCTGTACGGATCCGCGCGCGACTGGGTGTTGGGACTCCGGGTCGTGTTGCCGAGCGGCGAGCGGATCCGTTGCGGCGGCAAGGTGATCAAGAACGTCTCCGGGTACGACATGAACAAGGTCTTTATCGGCTCCCTGGGGACGCTCGGAATCGTCACCGAGGCGACGTTCAAGCTCCTGCCGCTCCCGGCGATGCGAGCGACGGTCGCGGGTGTGTTCGTTCGGTTGGCAGACGTGGCCGCCGCGGTCAACCGCACGCTGGAGTCGTTCCTCCTCCCCGAGGCGATGGAAGCGCTCGACCCGCATGCGCTGACGGCAGTTGGCCCGGCGCTCGGGCTGGCGACCGCGTCCGGATATGGCCTCGTGATCGCCCTGGCCGGCAGCGCGGAAACCGTGGAACGCCAAGTTCGGGACTTCAATACGTTCTTCGCGCAAGGCAACGCCCTCACCACTGCGACCCTCGGCGCGGACCGGGCAGCCGCCGCCTGGCAGGCGGTCCGCGAGGTGCAAGCTCGGATCCCGGGCGAGCGGGTTGTGGTGAAGATTGCCGTGCCGATTGGCAAGACGCTCGAGCTCTTCTCCGCCGCGGAAGGCCTGCTGCAGCGCCTGCAGTGGCGGGGCGCAGTCACCGCCCACGCCGGCAGCGGCATCGTCCGGGCCGGTTTCGGGGCCAACGCAAACGAGTCCCTCGAAGCACTCCGCGACGGCCTCGTGGCATTGCGACGCGAGGCGGAGGCGAGCGAGGGCAGTCTCGTGCTGGAGGCGGCACCGGCGGCCCTCAAGCGGAGCCTCGATGCGTGGGGGGCGGCTCGTGAGGGGTCCTCGGTGATGCGGCGATTGAAGGCCCAGTTCGATCCCCAAGGCCTGATGAACCCTGGGCGTTTTCTGGTCGGGATTTAGGCGGAGGCTGACATGGCGATCGAAGAATTGGTCCCCTTGTACGATGTCATCGCGAAGTGCAACCGTTGCGGCTTCTGCCAGGCAGGGTGCCCGGTCTTCCGTGTGACCGGCGAGGAGCACTCGCTTTCGCGTGGCCGCATGGCGATCGCCCGGGGGCTGATGCTCGGAGAGCTCGAGCTGACGGCCGAGGTGGCCGAGGCGTTGGAAGACTGCCTGCTCTGTCGGGGCTGCACCGCGCACTGCTTCCCGGCCCTCAAGACCGACGAGGTCGTGACGGCCGTGCGGCACGCGTACCTAACGCGCCAAGGACAACCGATGTGGCAGCGCGTGCTGTTTGGCTCCGTCTTGGCCGACAGCAAACGGCTCGAATGGGCGGGGCGGATGGCTGTCTGGGCCAAGCGCACCGGCCTCGCGAGCGCGGCGGAGAAGACCGGTTTGCTGCGAATGGTGGACCGCCGTTTCGAGACGGTCAACGAGATCGTACCCACGTTGCCGAAGCACATCTTTCGCCGCCGCAAGCGATCGGCCGGGGTCCCTCCGGCGAACGCCAAAGCGAAGATCGGCTACTTCGTCTCCTGCGGCCTCTCCTTTCAGTTTCCCGAGGTCGTGGAGGCGACCCTGCGGGTGTTGGGCCGCGCGGGGTGCGCGATCACGATCCTCGACAACACGTGTTGCGGCCGCCCCGCGCACGCCTACGGCGACCTCGACGCCGCCCGGGACATCGCCCGGCGCAACCTCGACCGCATGGCCAGCGTGGGGAGCCTGGACGCCATCGTCTCGGATTGTGGAAGCTGCAGCACGCATCTCAAGGAATACGGGCAGCTCCTGGCGGAGGATTCTGTCTATGCGACCCGGGCGGCGGCGCTGAGTGAGAAGGTGCGGAGCTTCAGCGAATTCCTCGCCGCCGAGGGAGTCAACGGCGGCGCCGGCAAGGTGGAGGCGACCGTCACGTACCACGACCCTTGCCATCTTTCGAACCGGTTCGCGAAAATCACCGCCCAGCCGCGTGCGCTGCTCAAGGCCATCCCGGGGATCACCTACAAGGAAATGGCGGAGGCCGACTGGTGCTGCGGCGCGGCAGGCAGCTACACCTTCCTCCACCACTCCGAGGCGACCGGCGTGTTGGATCGCAAGATGGACAACGTGGGGAGGACGGGCGCCACCATCCTCGCAACCGAATGTCCGGCGTGCATGATGCACCTCTCGTATGGCGTGCGGCGACGCGGCCTCCCGGTCCAGGTGCGGCACCTCAGCCAGGTGCTCGACGACGCCAGCGGCGGCCTCCCGCACTAGGCGCGGGTACGGATGGCCGCCGAGGCGGCCGGCTACACGGGCTGGTGCGCGTAGAGATCGTCTGCGGCTGCGCCAACTGCCTTGCCGGCCTCGATCCTCGCGCCGAGCGCAGTCAGGCTCCCCTCGACTGCTTCCAGCGTGGTGACCAACTCGGCCCGACCGATGTTGCCCATATGCCCGAGGCGGAACGCCTTGCCGGCGATCGGTCCGAGCCCTCCCGCGACCACCACGCCGCGTGCCGACATCTCCTTGCGGAAAGCGGCATCCGGCACGCCCTCGGGGTACGTGACCACGGAGAGCGTGTCGGCCCGGCAGTCGGCCGAGGTGAAGATCTTGAAGCCGACAGCCTCGAGGCCAGCCCGGAAGGCGTGGGCGATGCAGGCGTGCCGCTCAAAACGGGCCGGCAGCCCTTCCTCGTGCACCATCCTGAGCGCCTCGGCGAGGGCAAAGATCTCGTTGACGCACGGCGTCGAATAGTAGCGCCCCGGGTCCTCCATGATTGGCAGCCAGCGCATTACGTCCGCGTAGTAGGCCGGGACCGCCTTCCGCGAGCGGCGCCGATCCATCGCACGAGGTGCGAACAGACACAGCGCGACCCCCGGAGGAGCTCCGATCGCTTTCTGTGGCGCCGTGAGCAGGATGTCGACACCCCAGGCGTCGCACGGCTCATCGATGCCCCCGGTGGCGCAAACGCCGTCGAGGATGACCATCTCGTCTCGCCCTCGCAGCAGGTCGCAGTACGCGGCGGCCGGTGCGGCGGTACCCGTCGAGGTGTCGACGTGGGTGATCGTCACCGCGGCGTACGCCTTCGCCTTGAGGGCCCGCTCGACCTCCTCGGCGGGGACCGCTCGGCCCCACTCCGAGCGGAGCACGTCGGCATGAATCCCGAACGCGTTCGCCAGGTCGCCGAAGCGGTCGCCGAAGTACCCCTGCGAGACCACCAGCACGCTTTCACCCGGCGACACCACGTTGACCAGTGCCATCTCCATCGCCAGCGTGCCGCCACCGGCAACGATGAAGGGCTGGCCGGAGGCGCTCTGGCCCAGCGCGCGGAGATCAACCAGCGCCTGCCGGAACGCCGCGACGAAGTCCGGCGCCAGGTGCGAGACCGTCGGCCTAGCGAGTGCGTCGAGGATGCGGGGCTGGACCGGAGTGGGTCCGGGGATCATCGTCAGGGGCTTGACGGTCATGGCAATACCTCCCAAGCCCTCCCATCATAGTCTCATGGACGTGTCATGTCGCGTGACCCCGATCAACACCCTGGAACCCGGGTCCAAGGCGGCCAACACCGGGTTAGACAGGCCACATCCCCGGTCGCGGCGTTGACCGCCGCGACCGGTCCGGGCCTGGTCCCGACGTGCCGCTAATGCACGATCAGCCCAGTGAAGACATACGCCTGTAACAGCGCGATCAGCCCGATCACTGCGGCGCCGGCGATCGAGTGCCACCAGACGGTGCGGAAGATCGGGCCCAGCGCGTGGGAGCGCTCGTACGGGTCGTCGTAACACGCGGCGCACGCCACCATGATCGACTGGGCGTCGATCATCTTGCCCATCACGCCGCCGGTCGAGTTGGTCGCGACGATGAGGATCTCGTTCAAGTGAAGCTGCTGCGCGGTGATGCGCTGCAGGCTGCCGAATAGAGCGTTCGACGCCGTGTCCGAGCCGGTGAGGAACACACCCAGCCAGCCCAAGTATGCGGCGAAGAACGGGTACATCACCCCGGCACTGGTGAACGCCAGGCCGAGGACCGCATCGGTGCCGGAGTACCGTGTCAGGAACCCCAACCCGAGAACCTGACCGATCACCAGGACCGGGACCTTCATGCGCTTAAGCGTGCGGCCGGTTGCCTCCCTCCACTGCTTGCCGTTCAACCGCAGGGCGACACCGGACAGGAGTGCCGCGAAGAAAACGCCAGTTCCCGCCGCCGAGAGGTAGTTGATGTTGAAACGCGCGCCTTCAGGCTTGGCGTTGGCGGGAACGACCGGCGGCATGCGCTGCACCATGTTGTGGAGCGCCGGCATGTTCCAACCCGGCAGCGACAGCGTGCCGCTGAACTCGGAGCCGAGCAGCGTGGTCTTGAACTTCGCGCTCGAGAAGACGTTGTTGAGCGTTGTCTTCCACGCCGGCATCCCCCACAGGGCACAACAGAGGATGAGGATCGCCCACGGCGTCCAGGCATACGCGGTCTGGCCGAGGCTGTAGGGGTACTTCCAGGACGCGCTCGGAGCAGCGACCTCGTCAACGCTCTCGGACACGCCGGCGGCTTTCCGCTCCGAGCGCAGCAGGAATCTCGTCTTGGGGTGCCAGACGAAGTGGAGGAACAACGCCGTGCAGATCACGGAGAACACGCCCGAGACCACGTCGGTCATCAGGTGAGTCGGCGCCCATCCGGAGGAGAACCACTGCATCACGGCGAACGATCCGCCAGAGACCAGCGTCGCGGGCCAGACCTCGAACGCCTCCTTCCAGGTCCCACCTTCCATCTTGACGAAGGTGGCCACCAGCCAGAACGGGACCAGGATCGAACAGAACGGCAACTGGTGTCCGGCCATTGCGGAGAGCTTCAGCTCGTCCAGCCCGCTCACCGCCGCCAGCGTCACGATCGGCGTGCCGATCGCGCCCCATGCGACGGGGGCGGTGTTGGCCAGCAGGTTCAGTACCGCGGACTGGAAAGGCGAGAACCCCAAGCCAACCATGATGGCGCCGGCGATCGCGACCGGGGTGCCAAACCCCGACGTGCCCTCGATGATCGCCCCGAATGAGAAGGCAATCAGCAGGACCTGAAGGCGCCGGTCGAACGAGATGTGGATGATCGACTCCTTGACGATTTCGAACTTCCCGGTGATCACGGTCATCGTGTAGAGGAACATCGCCGCCAGCACGATCCAGATGATCCCCAGGAACCCCGAGAAGGAACCCAACACGAAGGCGGAGACCGCCGAGACAAGGGGCATCCGGAAGGCCAGGCACGTCACCAGGAACGCCGCAAGCACGCCGTAGAACGCCGCGTACGGTGCGGAGATGCCGCGGTGCTTTATGCCCCGCTTGTCCCGATGGGGGTGGAGCGCGATGAAGTAGAGCAGGACCAGAATCGGAATTGCAGCGACCACAGTCGAGAGGAAAACGTTTCCGAACGGGTTGTAGTCCTGGTGGTACATTTCACCTCCTCCTTTGACCGGCATTTCTCACGAGAACGAAATCTTCCTTGGATTTTAGTTCATCCCACCGAATCCGCCGTCAAGCGGCCACTGTTGGGAGCCCTTGACAGGGTCGCAACGGGCCGTATGATCGGTCATGGCGCCACCGGAACTCCCGTTCGTGCCCCCCGATGAATCACCTGAGCAGAGGGAGGATCTGTCGATGGAAAACTCGACTGCAGGCTCGTACCGGCCCGTCACCCCGGAGATCGTTCGCCAGCTCGCTGAGATCGTCGGCGAAGCCCACGTCACCTATGGCGAACCGGACCGGATGCAGGACTACTCGCACGACGAGGTTGCCGGCGCCGAGTACGCGCACATGCCCGAGGTGGTGGTCAAGCCAGGGTGCGCCGAGGAGGTCTCGCGCATTCTTCGTCTCGCAAACGCCGAGAGGATTCCGGTCACGCCGCGCGGTGCGGGCTCGGGGTTGTCGGGGGGGGCGGTGCCGGTCTGCGGCGGCATCCTCCTCGCGATGGAGCGGATGAACCGCATCCTCGAGATCGACCTTCCTAACATGGTGGCGGTTGTCGAGCCGGCGGTCGTGACCAACGCGATCAACGATGCGGTTCAGGAGCATGGCCTGTTCTACGCGGGTTACCCGATGAGCGTCGAGATGTGCTTCATCGGCGGCAACGTGGCGGAGAACGCCGGCGGGGGCCGGGCGATCAAGTACGGCGTCACCGGCCGGTACGTCATGGGACTTGAGGTGGTCCTACCTACCGGAGACGTGGTGCAACTCGGCGGCAAGCGGGTGAAGGACGTGACCGGGTACGACCTCGTGCACCTGATGGTCGGTTCGGAGGGCACGCTCGGTGTCTTCACCAAGATCATCCTTCGACTCGTGCCGCTGCCGGTGGCTCGCGTCGTGGTCCTGGCCCCGTTCCCCGACGTGGTGAGCGCGATCAGTGCCGTGCCGAAGATCATGACCCAGGGGCGCATCGTTCCCTCCTCGGTTGAGTTCATGGATCGGCTTTCGGTCGAGACGTCCTACGCCCACCTCGGCGAGCAGCCGCCATTCCCCCAGATCGGCGCCATGCTCTTGCTCGAAGTGGACGCCTCCAGCAAGGAGCAGGCGGAGGCCGAGTACACCGCGATCGGGGAGCTCTGCCTGGAAGCCGGCGCGCTCGACGTTTTCGTCGGGGACGATCCAGCCAAAGCGCGCAAGATGTGGCACCCGCGTCAGATCTGCGCCGAGGCGTTCAAGGCCGTCTCGCCGGTTCAAAGCCTGGAAGACGTCGTCGTGCCGCTCGCGCAAATCCCGGAGTTCGTGCCCGAACTCGACCGACTCTCGATGAAGTACGGCGTCCTGATGCCGTGCTACGGGCATGCCGGGGATGGCAACCTCCACGCCACGGTGGTCAAGCGCCCCGAGATGTCAGACGACGACTGGCACGTGACCTTGCCGAAGATCCTCGACGAGATGTACCGCGTCGTGGCGCGCCTCGGCGGCACGATCAGCGGCGAGCACGGCATCGGGCACAAGCGGGCGAGCTATATGCCGATCGTGCAAAGCCCGACGCTAATTGCCCTGCAGAGGCGGATCAAGGCGTGTTTCGATCCGTTGAACATCCTCAATCCGGGAAAGATGTTTCCCCCAGCCTAGGAGTAGTCGTGCTGGCGTGCCAGCACCACGAAGAATGAAGAAGGAACTTGGTGGGAGCGGCATCCTGCCGCGACCAGTCGGCCCTCTCAGGCCTTGCTCGGTCGCACCTGGAAGGTGCTCCCACTAGCTCATCTTCGGAGCAGCGGACGGAGACGCCGCCGTCACTTGAGGAAGAGCCAGGCGGAGACGGCGATGCCGAGGGCGATGATACCGATCCTCAGCGAGCGCTGATCGACTCGCTTGGCGGTGCGGGCGCCGAGCCATCCGCCGGCGATCGTGCCGACCGCCATCAGCGCCGCCAGATGCCACACCACGAGGCCCTTGATCGCGAAAAAGATGAAGGCAATGACGTTGATCAGGGTGCCCAGGATGGTCTTCAATCCGTTCATCCGGTGGATGTCGCGCAGCCCCATCAGCGAAAGCGAACCCAGCATCAAGATGCCGATCCCGGCGCCGAAATAGCCGCCGTAGGTGGCCACGAAAAGCTGGAACAGGAAGCCGCCGACCCGCGCGCTGGTCGTCACGCGCTCCATCTCGCCGGCATGCCAGCCGGTGACGCGGGCGATCGCGTCACGGCCTGCGAACAGCGTGGTGGCGAAGAGGACGAGGAACGGCACGACGCGGTCGAAGAGCTGCGGCGGTGTGATCACCAGCACGAACGCCCCGAGCAGGCCGCCGATGACGCTGGGCAAGAGCAGCATGATGAGCAGGTCCCTGTGCATCTCGGTGTCACGCCGGTAGGCGAGGGCGCTCGATAGCGACCCCGGCCAGATCGCCGCGGTGTTGGTGGCATTGGCGAGGATGGCCGGTTGGCCGACCGCGACCAGCGCGGGGAACGAGATCAGGCTGCCGCCGCCGGCGACAGAGTTCACCGCTCCCGCGATGACTGCGGCAACGAGCAGCCCAACCAGGCCCACAACCATACCCATGCGGGGGAGTGTATCGTCGTTACGGAGTGGGGAAAGCCTCACGTCGGGCCACCTTCTGGATGCCAAGGGATAGCTTTGAAGGGCTCTCGGAGGTGGTAGATTGCGAGCAGACCTGAGTGGATCGTCTATGATAAAAATGGGGGCCAGGCCATTCGGCAAATATCGGCCTAGGCGCAAAGCCGACCCTCAATTGTGACGGATTTGAGGGTGCCGGCCCCAGCGCGGGAGATGGTGATGGAGCGTATCGGCACAGCGGTCATCGGTGGCGGCGTGGTGGGGTGTGCGGTTCTTTATGAGCTCGCGCACGCTGGCTTCCCGGACGCCTTCCTCTTCGAGCGCATGGGGAGCGTGGGCGACGTGCAATCGGGGCGCAACTCCGGTGTCGTGCACGCGGGCATCTACTATGCCCCGGGCTCACTCAAGGCGAAGTTGTGCGTCGAGGGCAACGTCCTGATGTATGCGTTTTGCCGTGCCCACGGCGTGCCGGTGGAGAACGTCGGCAAGCTGCTGGTGGCGCCGTCGGCGGAGGACGTACCGGCGCTCGAGACGCTCGCGGCGCAGGCGCGCGCCAACGGCGCGCCCGGCGTTCGCATGCTGACGCGCGAGCAGACCCGTGCGCTCGAACCGAACGTCGAGGTGCCGGCGGCGCTCCACGTTCCGAGCACCGGCATCGTGGACGCGGCCCGACTCACACGCACGCTCGCCGGCCTGGCCGAGGAAGCGGGAGCGCGCGTGTTGACCGGCTTCGAGGTCACCGAGGTCGAGCCGCTGGCGCGCGGCTTTCGCCTCACCGGGCGGCGCGGCGGACGCGAGGAGACGTTCGAGGCAGACCTCGTGATCAACGCTGCCGGGCTACACTGCGACACGATCGCCAAAATGGTCAATCCCGACCTCGACGTCGAGGTGGTGCCGCTGCGCGGCGAGTACTTCTCCTTCAACCGTCGCCGCCGAGGAGGGATCTGGCTCGGGGGCATGAACGTCTACCCGGTGCCCGAGCTGCTCGAGATTGGCGGCGAGAAGCGAATCATGGTGGGCGTTCACCTCACGCCCACGTTCGGGCTCGCCCGGGACGGCCGGGTCGAGGTTGGCGACACCGTGACGGTGGGGCCGGAGTTCGTCATCGCGCCGGCGCGCGACGACTACGAGACGGGTCGCAAACCGGCGGAGTTCTTCCTAGCGCGTGCGCGGCGCTACTTTCCCAACCTTGAGCTGGGTGATCTCGCCGTCGATTTCGCCGGCATCATGGTGAACCTGCGCGGCGCGACCGACTGGATCGTGACTCGCGACGCGGCGCACCCGGATTGCGTCCAGCTCCTCGGCATCGACTCGCCGGGCCTCACCGGCTGCCTTGCGATCGGCGGCCTCGTGCGCCGCATGCTCGCGGCCTAGCGCGATCGCCACCTGCGGCGCTCGACGGACCTCTCAACCGAGGCCAGCTTCGCGAGACCGAACGGCGGTACCATCACCCGAGGGATGCGGGCGACTTTACCTCAGTCGCATGGAGGTGTTCGGATGGTCAACGGCTACGGGGCTCCCATCGGGGTCGAGATCGCGCGCAAGGTTGCGGCGGCAGCGATTGCCGAGGGGAAGAAGAACGGGTGGATGGTCGCGGCCGCGATCGTGGATCCCGGCGGCGACCTCGTCTACTTCGAGCGCATCGACGGCACGCAGGCGGGGAGCTCGCGCGTATCGGTGGAGAAGGCGCGCTGCGCGGTCGCGTTCAAGCGCCCGACCAAGGCGTTCGAGGACGCCTTGGCCGGCGGGAGGATGGCGATCCTCGGGATGCCTGGAGCTGTGCCGCTCGAGGGCGGCATCCCGCTGCTCATTGGCGGGGAGATGGTCGGGGCGATCGGTGTGAGCGGCGCGACCTCGCAGCAGGATGGCGTGTGCGCGAAGGCCGGCGCCGACGCGCTCGCTGAGCGCTCCTGATTCCAGCTCGCGCTCAACCGTTCATGTGGGAAGTGCATCCTTAGATGGATTTTGGACCCACAGCACATGAAGGCAGGGCCAAACGGTGAAGGTGGCCTAGAAACCAAGAGTTGGTCCAGCTTCCCAGGGGCGACTCAGGGTATCGTCCGCCGAAGCCGTCACATCGGGGACGATCCCGGCTTCGCGGTCGGGTGCTGGTGGCGTATGCTCCTTCATCGTGTCAGGCGCGACTCGCAGCCGGAAGGAAACCTCGGACCGACTCGCCCGTCGGGCACTGTTCAGCTTCATCCTGACCTTCATCGTCTCGAGAGGCGTCGTCTTTCTCATCATGTCGGGGCACCTCCCCAACATGTTTCTCTTCCTTCACGGTACCCACGTCCATCACCTCAACTACGGCATCTTCCTGCTCGCGACCGTCGCCGGCTACCTCGTACTTGCCCAGCCCGAAGGCCGAAGGCTCGAAGCCACGGCCCTCGTGTATGGCGTCGCCATGGCCCTCACCTTCGACGAGTTCGGCATGTGGCTTCACCTCGGCGGAAGCTACTGGCAGCGCGCCAGCCTCGACGCCGTGGCGGTCGTCGCCGCGCTCATCGGTCTGGTGGCGTACGCGCGCTCGATCGAACGCCTCGAGTCCAGACATCTCTGGGTGTTCTGCGTCCTGGTCATTGCGCTCGTTGGTTTCGTGGCCGCGCTTTTCTGGGCCGGCGGGGAGATTGGCCACCTCGTCGGCCCCAAACTCGAGGAGCTCGAAGTCGCGTCCTCGCCTTAGATGCGCTCACCGGAGCGGTGGCGTCGCCGTGGCCCGCCTTGATAGCTGTCCATTGGCACGGGATGAACGATCGGGGTGTTGACACCGCCAGCGCCCCGCGAGGCCGGCCGAGGCTCCCCGTTCATTCCTCGAGCGCGGCGCGGAGCTCGCGGGCCAGCACCTCCATGTCGAATGGTTTTTGGAGAAATCGGATGGCCCCCGTGGCGATCCGGCGTCGCAGCGCCTCGTCCTCGGCATATCCCGACATGAGCACGACCTTGACCCGCGGCCATCGACTCTTGAGCTGTACCGCGAGATCCGTGCCCAGCACGTCGGGCAACAGGTAATCGGTTAGCAGTACGTCAAACCCCGGCTCGACTGGCAAGGCATTCGCC
This sequence comes from Thermoanaerobaculales bacterium, assembly GCA_044447965.1. Lineage (GTDB taxonomy): Bacteria > Acidobacteriota > Thermoanaerobaculia > Thermoanaerobaculales > Thermoanaerobaculaceae > DATIYW01. Next base: position 30,675 of record JBIOGJ010000023.1, read on the forward strand.
TCGCTACCGCTGCCGACCGCCGTGACGTGGTAGCCCAGCATCGTCACCACCTGCACCAGACCTTCGCGCGCACCGGCCTCATCTTCCACCAGGAGCACCCGCTCGCCCCCTCCGACGGTGATCCCCACGTTCGGCTCGGCGGCCGGGAGTGGCGTGACGCCTGGGTCGGTAGCGGCCGCGGGAAGCACGAGCCGAAACGTGCTCCCCTGGCCGACCACGCTTTCCACATCGATATGGCCGCCGTGGCTGGTAATGATCCCGTGCACAACGGACAAGCCCAACCCCGTTCCCTTGCTCGCCTCCTTAGTCGTGAAGAACGGCTCGAAGATCCGCGCCTTGATCTCATCCGACATCCCGCTCCCGGTGTCGCTGACCTCGAGCGCGGCGGCGTTCTCCATGATCTGAGTGCGTATCGCCAGCCGACCCCCCTCCGGCATCGCGTCTGCCGCATTGACCACGAGGTTGATCAGCACCTGTTCGAACTGTCCGACATCGCCATTCACGGGGATCGGCTGTTCGGCGAGGTCGAGGGTAAGTGAAATGTTTTCCCGCAACAAGCGCCCGATCATCTGCGAGGATCGCTTCACGACCGCGTTGAGGTCGAGGCGCTCCAGCCGCGGCGGTTCGGAGCGAGAAAAGAGCAGCAACTGGCGCGTCAACGTCGCCCCCCGTTTGACCTGCTCCTGTAGGTCCCTCATCGTCGCAGTGAAACGCTCTGGTTCGTCGAGTTGGCCGGTCAGCGCCTGGCTCAGGCTCAGAAGCGTTTGCAGCACGTTGTTGAAGTCGTGTGCGATCCCCCCCGCGAGCCGGCCGACGGCGTCCATCTTCTGCGCCTGCCGGAGCTGGCCTTCCAGTTCGATCAGCCCGGTGATGTCGCGGGTGACGATGCCCACCCGGAACCCCTTCTGCGTTGTGATTACGAAAACGTTCTGCGACACCGTTCGACGCCGGCCGTCGACGGACACCGTATCGACCTGGTCTGGCAGCGAGGGCAGCTTGCCGGTCTGGATCGTGTCCAGGATCGAACGCTTATTGAACTCATATTGCTCGGGCGTGCGGCGCTCCGGCAGGTAGAGCCGCCACTCGACATCCCACAACGGCTTGCCGAGCGCCTCTTCGCGCGTAATGCCGTGGATGCGCTCGAGGGCCGCGTTCCACTCGATCACCTTGCCCTGTTCATCGATGAGGGCAAATCCGTCGGAGAATTCTTCGATGCTCCTGCGGAACCTCGCCTCGCTCTCGCGCAGCGCCTCCTCGGCTCGCTTGCGCTCGATCGCTTGCGCCACCTGAGCGGAGACGTAGCTCAGTACCTCCTTGTCCGCGTCGCTGTAACGCACGTTCCCGACGTAGCTCTGCACCGCCAGCACGCCGATGATCTTGTCCTGCACCTTCAAGGGCACGCCGAGCCAGTCAACCGAATCCGCACCTAGACGTTTGGCTTCGCCCCGCGCCTCCAGCTCGGAAAGCACCGCCCGGGTGCCGAGCAGCGGCTGCCCCGAGCGAATCACGTAGCTCGTCATCCCCGGCCCGAACGGGAAAGGCGGCGGCGTTGTGTCCACCTCGTCCACGAAGTAAGGGAACGAGATCAGGTTGGTGGTGGGGTCGTGGAGCGCGATGTAGAGGTTCTTCGCGTTCATCAGGCGGCCGATGATGGCGTGGATCGCACGGTAGAGATCGTCGAGATTTCCCGTCGTTTGGGTCGCTTCGGAGATCTCATAGATCGCGGCTTGCACCTCGCGCAGCCGCCGCTCCTCGGTGATGTCCTGCGCGAGGATGGCGACGCGCGCAACGCGCCCCTGGGCGTCGAATATGGGGTAGGCGGTGTTCGCAAAGCGCACCCCGCGCCGTTCGTCCTCCCACCGGATCGCAGTTCCGGAGCGGACCGTCTCTTCGACCCGCGCGCGGCGGATTGCGGCCAGTTCGGGGTCCAGGTAGTCGTAGAGGGAGCGGCCGGTGATCGCCTCGGCCGTGGTCCCCATCCTCTTGGCGGCGTTCGCATTGACCGCGAGAACCCTGCCCAGAGTATCAACGAGGAGGGCGACGTCGCGGGGCGCGTTCAGGAGGACGCGTGCGGTCTCCTCGCTCTCGCGCAACGCTTCCTCGGCCCGCTTGCGCTCGATTGCTTCCGCCACCTGAGCGGAGACGTAGCTCAGCACATCCTTGTCCGCCTCGGTGTAGCGCACGTTCCCGACGTAGCTCTGCACCGCGAGCACGCCGATGACCCGGTCCTGCACCTTCAACGGCACACCAAGCCAGTCAATCGAATCCGCGCCGAGACGCACGGCCTCACCCCGCGCCTCCAACTCGCCGAGTACCCCCGGCGTGCCAAGCAACGGCTGCCCCGAGCGAATCACGTAGCTCGTCATCCCCGGACCGAACGGGAAAGGCGGCGGCGTTGTGTCCTTCTCGTCCACGAAGTACGGGAACGAGATCAGGTTGGTGGTGGGGTCGTGGAGCGCGATGTAGAAGTTCTTCGCGTTCATCAGGCGGCCGATGATGGCGTGGATTGAGCGGTAGAGATCGTCGAGGTTCCCCGTCGTTTGGGTCGCTTCGGAGATTTCATAGATCGCGGCTTGCACATCGCGCAGCCGACGCTCGTCGGTAATGTCGGAGATGCTCTCAACGAGAGCCGGCCTGCCACCCAACATTGTGGCCCCCGAGGTAAGACTGAACCAACGTTCAGCCCCGCCCTTGACGATGGCCTTGATCTCGTTGCGAGTTGGCAGGTCGCTCGCGCCGGCCAGCCGTGCCGCCGCGCGCTGGCGCACCAGCTCGCGATAGTCAGGGTGAATCAGCTCCCAGTACCTTGTCCTGGCGAGCTCCCTGGCGGTGTAGCCGGTCATGCGCTCCGCCGCCGGGTTCGCGTAGGTGTGATGCTCGTCCTGGATGATAAGGATGCCGAGCCCGGTGGTCTCTGCCAGCGTGCGAAACTGCAGCTCGCTCTCCCGCAGCGCTTCTTCGGCGCGCGTGCGCTCGCTGATGTCGCGCGCCGAGGTGTGCATGTGCGCGAGCCCCGATACGATGATGCGGCGGTTGCTGAACTCCGCGTCGAGTTTGGACCCGTCCTTTCGCCGAATTTTCGCCTCGCTCACGATCTCCTCGCCGGCGAGAATGCGGTCGTGGAAAACCTGATACGCGTGCAGGTCGATGCCGTCATGCAGATCGGGGATGCACATGCGGAGCAGCTCGTCGCGCGAGTAGCCGGTCAGTTCGCAAGCCGCGCCGTTTACTGCCGTAAATCGGGACCCCGCGTCGCTGATGAAGATCGCATCGCGAGAGCCCTCGAAGATCTCTTCCTGCCAGGCAAGTGCCTGCCTGAGCTGCTCCCCGGTCTCTCGGCGCTCGACGATGTCGGCGTGCAGGGCCGTGTTGGCAGCCTCCAGCTCCGAGGTGCGCTCGGCGACCCGACGTTCGAGCGCCTCTTCCGCATGTTTGTGCGCGCTGATGTCGCGAGCGGCGGTGATCACCGCGGCAACGCTTCGATCAGCGGCAAGCTCGGGGACCATGAGCCAGTCGATCCAAATGTGCGTGGGCAGCTCAAACTCCACGCGCTGCGTTTGCCCCGTGGTGAAGACGCGAGCGATAGCTCCTTCCCAGAGTTTGCACAGCGTCTCCGGGAAACCAAGCTCGCGGTGGGTCTTGCCCACGAAGTCGCGGGCCGGGATCCCCGTTTGCTCCTCGACCACGGGGTTGGTGTAGAGGTGGCGGCATTCCCGGTCGAAGCGCATGATCACGTCAGGGGAGTTCTCCGCCAGGGCACGGAAGCGTTCCTCGCTTTCCCGCAGCGCGGCCATCGCCTGCTCGAACGCGGCACTCTTGGCGGTCACCCGCGTCTCAAGATCGGCTCGTGCTTGACGCGCCGCCGCGAGCGCTCGGTGTTGATCGCTGACGTCCCGCACCACGATCACGGCTTGATCGGCTGTAAAGGGGACGAGATGCGCCTCGATCGTCCTCTCGCCGGAGGGAAACGTCAGCGCGTACTCGACCGTCGCCGCGAGCCGCGTTGCAATCGTCGTCGCGATTGCTTCCGTCAACTGACTCCCAACCGGCTCTGGCAGCAGCTCGCGGATCCGCCTACCCAGGAAACTGTCTGGTGGCCGATGGAGGTCATCCGCCCGCCCGGCGCGGAAGTCGAGGATCGTTCCGTCGGCCGCGACCATGAAGTAGAGAGCAGTCACGGCCTGAAAGCTGGCCTCGAGTTCTGGATTCGCTTTGGCCCGCGGAGGGCCGTCTGCCGTCATCATGCGGTGGCGCTCCTTGCTTTGCCTCGTTGGTACCGTCCTGCTGAGTTTAGCGCAAGCGCCGACTCGCGCTGGAGGGGGTCTCACCTTGCCGCTGCGTCAATTTGCCGCGACCTTCGCCGTGTATTCGCTTAGGGCATGCACAGGAGGTGACACGATGACGGATGCGAGGCTGAGAGCGTTGCTTGACAAGCACACCCGAAGTTGACGTCGAAGACCCTGAGCGTGCGCCTCTCCCCGATGGAGTTTGACGAACTCGAGGCATCGACTCGGAAGGAAGAGCTTGGCGCGGCTACGCGTGGGCGCTGTTCGATACTATTCGGGCTCGACCAACCGCAGTTGAAGCCGGGGATGCTGTTCTCGAAAGGAGCAGGCGATGACACGGCAACGGGAGAGTGAGCCGATAGTCGAGACCTGCGCCGAACCGGCGGCGTGCACGTCAAGGCGGTGAGCGAGCGCCTGGGGCACGCTTCGAGCGCGTTCAGGATGGATACCTATGTGCACTCACTGGCCACCGTCCAAGAGCAAGCGGCGGCGAAGCTGGAGGAACTGTTCACCAAGGGCGACCGAGGGTGAGCGGGGAGACAGACTCGACCGACTCCCCGGAGACCGGCCTTCGTAAAATTGGAGCCTGGCCAGAGCACCTCACCAGCCGAGGTGATCGCGCTCACTTAGCAAAGCGCCGCAGCGCTAGCTCCCGACCGGTGCGGGCGCTCATCGCGTGCGGGTCAACGCCGAGGCGGGAACACAAGGCGGGTCATCGCGCGAGCATCACTCCGGCTCAAGAGCGAACACTCGTCGCATCGCGTCTTGAGGAACTGACAGAACGTCAGATCGCAGCGGACCTCGCGACCCATCAGCGCCAGCGCCACCCGGTCGAGCCGCTGATTGCTTCGCCCCTTGATGAGAACCACGTCGCCGGGCTCCAGCATGTCGCGGATGAGTGCCGTTGCCCGCTCGACGCTGCGGCCGGCGTTGGCAAGACCCGATCGGGCAAGGCCGCCGGCGATAGCACCGGGCCGGTAGCGCTCGAACCCCTCCCCAACGAAGACGGCGGAGGCGACGATCCCGGCCAGGCGTTCACCGATCGCGCGGTAGATTGGCCCTTGGCTGCTCACCGGCGTAGTGACGTCCCCCAGGACGATGAGCTTTCGGTGGGCCGGGATGGCGGCCAAGAGGTCGAGCGCAGCATGGACCGTCTCCGCTGCGGACTTGAACTCGTCGCGCAAAAGAAAGGCGCCATTTGCCAGTGGAACGAGTTCGAGCCGCTCGGACGTGGGGGTAAGCGCCTCCATCTGATCGACCGCTTCGTTGAGCGGGATGCCCTGGTCGAGGGCGACTGTCACCGCAGCGAGGACGGAGTAGATCGCCGGCTGGCCGAACAGCCGCACTCGCGCGGTTCGCTGCTGGTTCCCCGTATGAAGCTTGAACCGGGTTACATCGGGCCAATCCAACTGGAGGTCGGTGGCGCGGACGTCACAGTTCGGCCCAAGGCCAAATGTCACGGCGCGGGCCTTGGTATGGTCCCGCATCCACACGACGTTGGCGTCGTCTCCGTTGAGTACCGCAAGTCCCGTGGACGAGAGCCGCGCGACCATGCGGGACTTCTCAAAGCGCACGCTCTCGATGGTGCCCAATGAACGATTGTGCTCGCTCCCGATCGACGTCACGACCACAATGTCTGGGCGGATCATCTGCGCGTAGGCCGCCATTTGCCCCGGCAAGTCGATGCCGACCTCCAGCACCGCATGGCGCTTCCCCGCGGTGTTACGGAGGATGGCGACAGCCAGATGGCTCATGCAGTTGTCTCTTGGCAGCTTCTGCTGGAGTCCGAGTGCTGCGACGAGAGCCCGCGCGGTCGTGGTCTTGCCAAACGAGCCGACGACCGCGACCACGCACGTAGAGCGGCCGACCGTGCTGCGCTGGAGAGTGGCGGCGCGGGAAAGGAGCGGCCACGCCTTGTTCAAGGCCGCATATCGCAGCTCACGACGACCGACTTCGGTGCGCGACAGTTGTGTGAGGCGGATGAAGCGCTGCGCTACCGAACGATGGTGCTGCCTGGCGTCCGTGACTCTCGTTCGATCCCCCGAGCCATCGGCGCGAAGCGGCCGGCGATCGCGTTGCGCCCCATGGTTGATGGCGACCCTGTCGCGTAATCGGCTCGAACGAATGGTACAACACAAGCGCGAGCCGTTCGCGAGTCGACCTTCGTAGCTCACGCTACCAGGCTGACCCGTTGGCGACCCCACAAATCTCTGCGGTTAAGTGGCGAATCCTGGCTCACAACCCCGCAGCGGATGTGGAACAACCCCGGCAGCCGCGCCGTGAGATGCGCGCGCTCGGCAAGGAAGAGGCGGCGCGGTTTCTCGAAGCGCTCCACGGCACGGAGCATGAGGCGTTGTTCGTCCTGGCACTGGCTACCGGGATGCGGCCCGGCGAGTACCTCGGCCTTGGCTGGAAGGATGTGGATCTCGAGAAGGGCACCGTGACCATCCAGCGCACTTTGGTCCAGATCAAGGGGAAATGGGGTTTACGCACGTCGGTCGGGACCAAAGAACGATGGAGCTTCGGAGAGCCTAAGACCAGCAGGGGCCGGCGTACCCTGCCGATACCCGCATCCGTCGTCGACCTGCTCCTTCAACACCGCGTCCATCAGCTTGAGCAGCGACTCCAAGTGGCCAACGTCTGGGAAGATCACGACCTCGTGTTCGCCAACGAAATCGGCCAACCGATCAACCGGTACAACCTGGTCAACCGCCACTTTAAGCCTCTCGTCAGGAAAGCCGGGTTGGCGCCAACCCTCAGGCTCTACGATCTCCGGCACAGTGCGGCGACCCTGCTTCTGGCAGCGGGAATCCATCCGAAGGTCGCAAGCGAGCGCCTTGGCCACGCGTCGATTGTGATGACGCTCGATACGTACTCCCACGTCCTGCCGGACATGCAGAAGGAGGCGTCGGACAAGATGGAGGAGCTGCTGTTCGGGAACCACGCCTAGGAGGTTGGCTGGTGAGACATCGCCGTAGCCCGTCTTGAACCGAAGGTGCGTCCTCGCGCCGGCCCCTCATCCCCGTTTCGCGCCACGCCAAGAGATCACCGATCGGATCGGGATTCAACTCTCGCGTGGACCGACCTCTGATTCTTGGGTCAATTCGGCGATACTTGGCGCGATGCCTTGGCGCTTACAGGTTCACGCTATCTACCACCGGGGCCAATTCTCCACCTACATTTGACTGACGGGAGGCAGGGTCCCCACGATCTACGGCACATCGGGTGACGACCCGAGAGCCTGAGGCCGGGCAGGATTCACCTGCGATGAGGCTCTTCGCAAGGCTATCGAGGGTTAATCCGACCACAAGCAGTTGCGACGATCGCCGCGACCGTAAGCGGCGGCAGGTCAACCGTTGCCGAGTCGATCCGCTGCCGACAAACGCGCCTCCAACTCGGCACCGAGACGCTCTACGACGGGCGAGCGCATCATCGACATATGGCGTCCGGGGACGAGAATGACCTCCACACCACCGCGAGCGAGTTCGCCCCATCCCATCTCCGCATCCTGGGAAGAGAGCGCCCAGTGGCCGCGAGTGCGAAACAGCGTGACGCGTCCGTCGAAGGGCGAAGGCATGTAACGCGCGAGTGCCTCCCGGTGGCCAAGAATCCGCGGTCGGAGGCGCACGGGCAGCCTGTCGATCTCGCGGTGCCGCCCCGGCGACACCTCCCGCACGGTCTTCTTCCCCAGCAGGCCCAGTTCCCCCAGGCCACGTCGGAGCCCTTTCCCGATCCACCAAACCCAGTTGCTCACCCTGAAGAGTTTCTCGTCGGTCGTCGCAGCGAGGAAATCCCGCACATACACAGGAAGCGTCTCGCTCAACAGCGTGGCCATCGCGCGTGGACGGAGCAGGCGGCTGATGCGGAAGTACGAGCTCTTCGGGGCGGGATTATCGAGCACTGCGAGAAGACCGATCTTATGACCGCCTTCCTGGAGTTGGCGCGCGACCTCGAACGCTGTGGTGGCGGCAGCCGAGTGGCCCCCGACGTGGTATGGCCCCACGGGTTGGACCGTACGAATCGCACGGACGCACACCGCGGCAAGGTCTTCGAGCTCCCAGGATGGCGCGTTCGAAGGATCGAGGTCGGGTGCCCGCAGCCCGTAGGACGGCCGGCCCGGACCGAGTGCAAGGGCGAGGGCCTGATAGCCCGTCACATCGCCGCTAAGCCCAGGGCAGAAGAAGATCGGCGGATGCAGGCCGCCGGCCCGCAGCGGCACCAACGACGGCCATTTGGCTTCCCCGGACCGCAGTCGACGTGCCAAAGCTCTTGCCGAAGGAGCCTCTATCAGGCTCCCCATTGGCAGGCTGATGCCAAGCTCCCTGTCGATCTCGCAGACCACAGAGAGCGCCGCAAGCGAGTCCCCGCCCAGCGTGAAGAAATCGTCCGTGACCGACACGTGATCGCACTGCAAGGCAGCGGCGAGAATGCCAACCAGCCGAATCTCCAGGGTGTCGTTCGCAGTGCCGCCCTGCGGCGGTGCCCCGTCACTGGCGGCGGGCGGGGCCTCCGCCCGGGGAACGTGCGCCGTGCTCAAGGCGTGGCGGTCAAGCTTGCCGTTCGGCAGCCTCGGCAGAGCGGTCACGGGCACGATGCGTTCGGCGACCATGGCCAGCGGCACGCGGGCGCCGAGAAACTCCCGCAGCTCGCGCTCCGAGGCCGCTTGCCCGGTGGACTCGAAGAACACGACGAGGCGGTCGCCTCCATCCTCAGGTTTCTGCAAGGTAGCCACCGCGGTGCGCACGGAGGGATGGGCCGCGAGGCTCGCTTCGACTTCCTCGAGCTCTACGCGGACACCTCGAATCTTGACCTGCTGGTCGACCCGGCCGAGGTACTCGAAACCCCGCTCTCCGGTGTGTCGGACGCGATCCCCGGTCCGAAAAATGTGTGCTCTGGGCTCACTCGCAAAAGGATCGGGAAGGAAACGGAGACGGTTCAGCTCGGGTCGCCCGAGGTAGCCGGGGCTGACACACGCACCGCCGAGGTACAGCTCTCCTTCCTCTCCGTCAGCCACCTTTTCTTGGTGTCCGTCCAGCACATACGCCGCGACCCCGCTTATGGGATGGCCGATGGGGATGATCGAACCAACCTCGTCGCCACGGACCTCGTAGCACATCGCGTCGGCGGCGACCTCAGTCGCGCCGTAGAGGTTCAGAATCACAAGCGGAGGGCTGACGCTCCCGCGCCCCGCGCGCAGGCGCTCCGCCAGATCACGCCCGAACGCCTCGCCGCTCAGGGTCCAGTGCGTCAGGCTTGGAATCCTCGCCGGAAGGTCGGGGCAGGCGTATAGGAGCGACGCAAGGATCGACGGAACAAGTACGATGCGCGTAGCGGACCGGGCAGAGAGCAAGGCGATGAGCCGCTCGGCGTCGGCTTCGACCCCGCTTGGTATGATCAGGGAGGGTATTCCCGCCAACAGCGGCCCAAACGTCTCCCAGACCGAGTCGACGAAGCTGAGCGGCGTACGCTGGCACACGACCTCACCGCCGTGGAAGGGATAGCGATCGTACATCCACCTGAAGCGATTCAGCATGGCCGCGTGCGTGCCCAGTACTCCGTTGGGCGTACCCGTCGAACCCGAGGTGTAGATGACAAAAGCCAGGTCGTGATCGCGCGTCTCAATGTCCAGGTTGCTGGTGGGCAGACCGGCGAGCACGGCCCGCTCGTCCTCGAGCGCCACGACCGGGAACTTACCATCGCGAGCGGGGACCTCACTTCTGCGCTGGACCAACAGACACCTGATGTCCGCATCGCGACTCATGAACTCGAGACGACGACGTGGGTAGCCCGGGTCGAGCGGGACAAACGCGCCACCCGCCTTGAGGACCGCTAGCAGGCTCGCGGTGGCGTCGAGCGAGCGGCGCAGCATGACTCCGACACGCGCGCCTGGGGTAACACCGCGGGTAACCAGCAGGCGCGCGAGCTGGTTCGCGTATGCGTTGAGATCGGCAAAGCTCGCGGTCTCGGTCTCGGTCAGGACTGCGGCCCGGCCAGGTGTGCGCTCGGCTTGCGCCGCGAACACGCGGTGGATGAAACCGTCCTGAACCCGGCTCGGGAGACCCTGTGCTGCACTGTCGGAAACCTCCTCGCGCTCCACGCTTGCCGCCTGCGCCGCGCGGCGCACGCCGGCCCCCTCGCCGGTCGCGACTCGTCCGACGCTGTTCCGAGGTTGTCTCAGCGCTTGGGGCAACAAGTTGCGAAGACCGCCAAACGCTCCCGGCGACAGCAGCAAGACGACATCGCCCCGTTGCACCCCTGTCACCAACCGCTCGACGATCCTCGCCGTGATGGGTTCCACCCAGGCAGGAATGCCGCGGGCAACCAGCGATTCACAAAGTCCTTCCGTCGAAAGGTGATCATGCGGCGACATAAGGTCAGCGTGTCTTGGCTCGGCGATGATCACGCAATCCGCCCGCGAGAGCGCTTCCACGGTCTCTTGCTGCAGGAGGTTCGTGCGGCTCGTGTAGGTGTGCGGCTCAAACACCGCCCAGACACGGCGCCCGGGAAACGCGAGCCGCGTCGAGGCCAACGTTGCGGCCACTGCGGTGGGGTGATGCGCGAAGTCGTCGACGACGGTGACGCCGTCACTCTCGGCGATGACTTCCTGGCGGCGGTAGACTCCCTTGAAACTGGCGAGAGCCGTGCGCATCTCGTTCACTCGGACTCCAACTTCGGCCGCGATGACCAACGCCCCGAGCGCGTTTTGAACGTTGTGCTCGCCGTAGAGAGGCACGAAGAAATGCCCGCAGTCCTGCTCGCGCCGCATCAGTCGAAACCGTGTTCCTCCTTCCGCCGGGGCAACCTCGAGCGCCCGCCAGTGGGCGGGCCCGTGGACGGCATAGCTCACCACCCGGCAGGCAGCTTGGCCGGCGACCTCGCGCACGGCCGCTGAGTCCCACGCAGCAGCCAGCGTGGCCTCCCTCGGCAGCGACTGAACCAGGTCCCGAAACGCGTTCTTGAGATGCTGAAGAGTCGGATAGTGGTCAGCGTGGTCGAATTCGATGTTGTGGATCAACGCGAGCGACGCGCCATAGTGCATGAACTTTGGGCGCCGGTCCCAGGGTGAACTGCCAAACTCGTCGCCCTCCACGACGAAGAAAGGGGGGCGTCCCGCTTCGGAGCCCGTGCCAAAGTTGTGGGGGACGCCACCAACGAGAAAACCTGGATCGAGCCCTGCCTGCCGGAGCACCCACGCCACGAGCGCAGTGGTGGTTGTTTTCCCGTGCGTGCCAGTGAGTACGATTGACTTCCGCCCTGCGAGGAAGAAGGTGGCCAGCGCCTCAGGAAAAGACAACACGGGGAGACCACGATCAAGAGCGGCGCGAACCTCAACGTTGATGCTGTTGCTAACGACCACGAGATCGGGAGCCGCAGACTCCAGGTTCTCCGCCGCAAACCGTGGCGCGACCGAAATGCCGAGAGCAGACACAAGGTCTGACATCGGGGGGTAGACCTCAGGGTCGGATCCGGTGACGGTGTGGCCTGCGGCCTTGAGGAGGCCGGCGAGGCCTGCCATGCCGGTGCCGCAGATCCCGATGAGGTGAATCCTCCTTGGGGCGGCGGCCAGGTCAGTCATCAGCTCATTCTAGCGACCGCCGCGCATGGCAAGCTCCGCGAAGCGACGCCGAGAGCTCGACAGTTCCGAAAGCTCATGACGCTCGTCCCGTGATCATGATCCTGCAACCAGGCGACGGTTCAGCGCGTATTGCAGCAAGGCGCTGCACTCGTGGGCCACGAGCATCCGGCGTAGCTTGTGATCGGTGTAGCCAGGGCTTGCCAACGCCGGCGCCGCGTAGGCACGCAGCCCAAGATGGCGAGCTATGAGGAGGCAACGGCGCATATGAGCCACGTCGGTACTCACTAGGCAGGATGTCCACCCCCGCAGCGACATAAGTTCCCTGGCATTGAAGATGTTCTCGAAGGTGTCACGCGACCCCGTCTCCATAAGAAGGTCGGCTGCGGGGACGCCCGCGGCCTGGGCCAACTCACGCGCAACTCCTGCCTCGGCCGGCCGACCTTGACGCGCGCCGCCCGTAAAGATGATTTGGCGGCTCAAACCGCGACGGTAAAGATCGATGGCGTTGACAGTACGAGCGCGCAGGAGGTCAGACGGCGATCCGTCATCGAGTACCAGCGCTCCGGGAACTATGATGCAGTCTGCCTGTACCTGCTCACCTCTCCGGCCGGGGCGGAGAATCCAGCCGCCCACTAACCACGATAGGGCATGAATCCCAAGGGTACGGGCTCTCGTTCCTGTTCGCATAGGAACGGTAATGTAGCTTCGGTTCTTCAGGGCGACAACCGTGGCGGGCAGCAATACCTCGATTTCAGCGCGGGGAAGCTTTCAGCCCAAGTGAAGCTCGCTCGGTTATCGCTAAAGAGGAGTGAGACACGGTTCGTCACATTGCGTCTTTGCCCGCAGCGCCACCTAACCCCTCACTGCAAGAAGCTCACTCCGCTTGCTGTCTCGGCATGTGACCCAAAACCCGAGAACTGGTCCAAGTGGAAGTTCAGCGATCGGGCTTCTCGTGGTCTCCTGGCGAGGCACGGAAGGGGGTCAGGATGCCGAGGCGAGGACGCAGCGAGGAGCAAATCATTGCGACGTTGAGGCAGGTCGAAAGTGGGGTCGCGGTCAAGGAGGTCTGCCGGCAGCCGGGGATCTGAGTCAGTGCGAGCGGAGGCTGGGCACGTATTGGGGGCCAGAGCATCACCTGGCCCGGCTGCGAGAGCTCGCTGATCAGCGACATCGACGACTCCGACCTTACAATGCCGCATGCCACGCTTGCCTGCCTTTGATGCAGAGACGAGGGTCGTTAGCTCGCCCCACGTCGTAATACTCGGCGCCGGTGCCAGCAAGGCGGCCATCCCTCACGGTGACCCCAACGGGAGAATCGCTCCAGCCCTAAAAGAGCTTGCCCTACTCCCCGGCATCGCCCCGATCCTCGCACGCATAGGCGTCGCCCTTCCTGCCTATGACTTCGAGGCGATCTATGACGACCTCGCGACCTCCCGACGCTACCCGGCCGAGCTGACTGCGATCGAGCGTGCCATCCGCGCGTACTTCGAACACCTTCGACTGCCCGACGTGCCAACGGTCTACGATTACCTGCTCCTGGCGCTTCGCGGCCAGGATTTCGTGGCCACGTTCAACTGGGACCCGCTCCTGGCTCAGGCATTTCGCCGAAATGCCGCCGCTGCCAAGCTCCCGACCATCCTGCATCTCCACGGAAACGTCGACATTGGCCTCTGCCTGAAAGACAACGTCGCCGGCTTCCTTGGCGACGCCTGCCGCAAATGCGCACGGCCATTTGAGCCCTCGCGCCTCCTGTATCCGGTTCGCCACAAGAATTACGACGCCGACCCCTTTATCAAGAGCGAATGGGCAAGGCTGCGCCATGCTCTTGACAGGGCGTACTTCCTCACCATCTTCGGGTACGCAGCTCCGGAGACCGACGTCGAGGCAAAATCGCTGCTCCTCGGCGCTTGGTCGGCAAACCAGACTGTCGAGCTCGCCCAGGTAAACATCATCGATATCAAGCCGGAAACGGAGCTCGAGGCGAAGTGGCGCGAATTCTTTACTGGAACTCACTTTGGAATCCATGCGGCCGCCTTCGACTCGTGGCTCTTCCACTATCCCCGCCGGAACTGCGAAGCCCTCGCGAGCTTCACGCTCGACAACCGGCCCTGGCCACGCACACCCTTCCCGAGTTTCTCCTCGCTCGGCGACCTGCACACGTGGATTCGGCCCCTCCTCGCAGAGGAACAGACCGGCCAGTTCACCGGCAAGACTTGGGGCGATCTCAGTTCTTCCTAGTTGTGCGCCAGAGTACCCCAGAAATCAGTACCAACTAGGTGTAGTTTCTCACGAGGTTGTTCAGGTTGAGGCGCCTCGGGCAGGACCCGCCCTTCGCGAGGTGGATGCCGGCTCGGGAGTGACCATGAATGCGTCGGACATCGATAACGCGTCTTCGGACCCGACGACGATCACCATGTGGCGCTGACGGTTGCGGGGAACGCGCTCTTCTCGTTCGGTTTGGCACCGCCCACCCCGGCACAGCCACCGGAGGAGAAGCCGCCGGAGAAGTAGCGTATTCAAGGAACAGGATCACGCCCGCCTCCCCCGCCATGCTAGGAGACCACTGCTCAGCTCCGAACCTAATTTTGACAGGGACTAGGTTTCAGTTCTTGGGTCAAACTCACCAAAGTGACCGCATGGCCGCGGTCGGGGTTGGGACTTATATTGGCTGTGAGTCAGAAGTGCCCGGGACAATCCCGGTCCGGAAGTGCCTATGCGACCGCGGGGACTGGCTGCAGTCTTCGGAGTTGGCCTGCGTGTGTTTGCGGGCTCGGCGGGGAGCTACGGCCCGGGCGGCAGCGATGGTGGAGGCGGTCACGCCAGCGGCGGCGATGGCATCTCTACCGTCGTCCTCGATCCTACCGGGACGAAGCTGCTCACGATTGACAGCCCTTGGCCTCCTGATCCAAGGGGCGCGTTGATCTGGCAATCGGCAGACTAAGGCGTGACCTGGACGAAGACGAACATTTCGATCACCCCGCCGAAGGGAAGCATCGGAGTTGGTGACTGCCACTTAGCGGTCGGGTCGGGGGGTGTCGCACTCTCGCCAATGTGGGGAATGTGCCAGGGCTTCTTCGGCACGGGCTGGTCAACGGCGGGCCAGCTCGTCGCCTATCTCTATGCGCAGACCGGGGCGAACGTGCCAGCGAACTTCACCACGCCACCGAGATTGTGGAGGAAACCATGAAGCGAACGATGCTGGTCCCTCTAGTTGTTGGTGTCATTCTCCTCGGCGCTTGGGCCTTAGCAGAGACGGCGCAGGAGTGCGCTACGAACTGTGACCGGGGGTGTTCCACGCTCGGCTCGGGGAAGGCATACTCTGACTGCATGGAGAAGTGTTTGAAGACCTGTGTTGGGAAGCCTGACGGAATTCCTCCGGTGCCTCCTCCGACTAGGGTTGACCCGACGCCGACGCCAACTCCTAAGCCATGACCGCAATTTGCGAGACCTTCGAGTGCAGGTCGATCCCACAGTAGAATCCCATCGGTGACCTCCTTCCCCAGAGTGGTTGATGGGAGCCCTTGGGTGGCATCGTGCCACCCAAGGAGGTCGCCTCTACTTAGTGTCAAGCGCTGGCAGCGTCACGCCGACCGCCGTGCTTGCGCTGCGGTCGCGCTTGGGTCCATCATCGTGCCATGCCGAAACCCATCCGGTCAGCCGGCGTGCCGCTCAAGCGGGGCGTGAGGCCGCCTCTCATCAAAGGACACTACCCGTGGGAATAACAAAAGGCGACGCTTTCAACCTTCGAGACATCTTCATCGACTATGACCTTGAAGAGGTCATGTTTCGCTGGGATCACGCCAAGAAGCGAATCTATCGCAAGTTCTATGGGAAAGCCGAAGACCCGGAATCGATTCCTCACGACAATGGATTGTTCAACCGGGCACTTCGTTTTGGCGATGAGATCACTTCCGAACGATACACAAATGGAAAGCAACGCCGGCAGTGACGCCGCGGCCTAGCCCTTCGCTCAACAGGGCCCAACCGCGTCGCAGTTGGGCCGGTTAGCTCCAACCGTTAGGCGACTGGAGGGAGCCAGTGGCTTTCTCGATTGCTCCTCAGCCCGGCGAACAGTTGTTCTTCGCGGAGCACCTTGCGCCCCCCGCAAGAAGAGCTGACCAATTTGCGCTAGGTGTCTCCAATCAAGCTCTCTTCCTGCCACGCAAGAAGGCCGTGGCGGTATCCGATCCGTACTACTTCCAACGCGTCCCATTCTCCGAGGTTCGCCGCGTCTCTCTCCGCCGGTACCGGCCGGTTTGGTTGCTCACCCTCGCCGTCCTTCTGGTACTTCTTGGTGTGATCGTGCTGATTAAAGTGTCTAGCCGCCCACACAACCTCGAAACCGCCAAGGCAATTGGCTTCTCAGTTGCAATGGTCGTCATAGGCCTCTTGATCCCCTTCGTATCACGCAATCGTCGCGCGCTGAGAATAGACCTTGTGTCGGGTCGCTTTCGCTGGGCACCGCAGATTACCGTGGGCGGTCCCTATTTCGCAGCGGCCCAGCATTTCCTCGGCGATTTCATCATGGCGGCCAGGCACGCGGGTCTTTGCGTGGAGGACGATCTTGAATGACGCCTGATCACTCGCTGCAACGGCCGCCCTTGCTCGCCGGGTCTCTCTGGGGTCCTATCGCGCCTGGCGCTGCTGCGCTTCGCTCCTCCGATGTGTTCTTCGTGCGCGGCGATCGGATGTATCCTCAATAACGGCCAGGCAAGTCCGGCGTGGTGGTCTGGATCCTTGATCGTGACGTGTGCAAGGCAGTGGAATGGGAGCGAGAATGAACCTCATCATCATCATAATAATTCTCTTTGTTCTCTTCATCATCTCCGCCTTCATCGGTGCGGTTGTTGGCCAATCCAAGAACCGAAGCGCAGAGGGAGTCGTGTACGGGTGTTTACTTGGGCCGCTGGGATGGCTGATCGCGTTCTACCTGTCGGATAAGTCGCTTCGGTGCCCGGCGTGCAGCGAGAAGATCCAGCCCGGCGCATCAATCTGCCCCCATTGCCGCCATTCACTCGCGCCACCAGCGGCCACCTCATGACCAGGATCAGCAACATCACCCATGATGCGACCTACCGCGTCTGGCACGTCCGGTGGAGCAGTGAACGGCTCCAAGAACGAGAAGGAGATGCCATGAAAAGGATCATACTCTTGATGGCGCTTGTTGCGTTGCTGGTAGTCCCCATGGTGTCCTATGCCCAGAAGGGACAGGTCCGTGCGTCAGACTGCGTGAAGAAATGCTCACCCCTCGGTTCGGGCGAAGCATATGCGCCTTGCGTCGAGAACTGCCTGAAGGGCTGCTCTAGTCAGCTAGCAGACCCCCCCCGCCCCCACCTCCGACGAAGGTGAGATGTTTTTCTATCGATCTCAAAAAGACATACGCATGTGGCCAGACCTGGAGTCATTCCTATAACGGTGTCGATTACGACTGCAAGTGTGATTGTTCCAGCACGGCAGGTGATTGCAAGCCAAAACCGAAGAAGTGGGACGATAGGAAATTCCCTATTCACCGGATCCAAGGAAAGGCCGGCCTCCTTCACTCGTCCGATGTCGGCTTGGGAGGACGGTGTAGCTTGAGCACCTCCCGCGCGATGTCGAGTTGCATGACGAGCTGACCTACCTTGCGCTCGGCCTTCTTGAGCTGCTCCTCGGGCAATGCTTCTTCGTCCTTCGGACGTGAGCGCAACGCATTCTCTGCGGCCAGCAGGAAGGTGTGGCCTCAGCGCTTGCCTGTACCTCCACAATCGGGACAAGTCACCTTCTCAACCCTCTTCCCGCTCCCTTGGCAAGAGGGGCAGGGCACTTTCCAGACCTTCTTCCCGCTCCCATTGCACAAGGTACAAATTTCCTTTCCGGCGCCGTTGCATCTTCCACACGTTAGATACCCATGTCCTTCACAACGGATGCAAGCCTCCGTCACTTTCCCGCGGCCGCGACAGGTGCCGCACGTCTGGCCATCGACATGGCCCGTGCCATTGCAGCTCGAGCAGGTCTTCTCGATCGAGCCGTTACCCATGCAGGTGAGGCAACGTTCCTTGCCGGTTCCGTTGCAGCGCAGGCACTCGACCTTTCCAGTGCCGCCGCACTTGATGCAGTCCTTTATTAGATCCACTCTCCCAGTACCTTTGCAGGGTGTACATTCCTTTTCCACTTCCACATAACCCTTGCCTTTGCAGCGGTTGCAACGGTCATCGGCTCCCAGCATGCGGGCCTGCAGAACGCTCGATCCCGTAGCGACAGTTAGAACGGCAACGACTACCAGGGCTCTCCATAGGTCTTTCATAGGTGACCTCCCTCGACGGTAGACTGATAGGAACCGCGATTTCTGCCTTTGCGTGCACCTTACCCATATTCTCATGGTACTGGCCTCCTCTCTGGCCAAACCACACTATCCGCTTCGGTAAAAGATCCGCCTCGACGGAGCCGAAGCTATGCAGTACAGAAAGAACAGAGAAACTATTGATATGAGATACATCCACGGAATATTCACAAGGACTAGCAGGGAGTACAGCGCGATCCCCCCGGCGTAGCACCATTTCTTGTACCGCCTCAGCGCCAAGCCGAAGACGGGCATAGCCACGATCAGGATGAACATAGAGACGGCGTAAACGGTAAAGAAAGCGCCCGATGAGGCAGGATTTGCGCTTCCCTGTTTACGCGCAAGAAGGGACATGGTCGGAAAGAACAGAAACAATCCCAGCACGCCTCCGACGATCATCAGGAAACCCAACGTATAAAGCGTGCGGCACCGGTTTGCGATCTTCCTCTCCGGGGCGGTGAGAGCTGACCTCCCCTTCAGGGGATCGATCCCGCAGATAGGGCAGGCGGCAGTCTCAGGGCCAAGCCGACTAAAGCAGTACGCGCATGTCCTATTCAATTCGTGACCTCCTGTCTAACACCAACTACAGGAGCTGCCTCTCACAGACGGCCCTTGCGAGCCGTCGCAACTGCGCAAGCGGTCTCTGGACAGGGCCTATGGTACTGCATCCATCCCGAGATGTCTTGTTGGGTCTACGGTGGATCTCTCGGTGGCTCCTGCGACCCGCCCGACGTGAAGTCTGTGGCGGCCTGCCCCAGCTACCGGAACGACCCCCCGGACTCCAGCGCCATCGGGCACACCGATCGAGGACATACAGTCGCTCGGGTCGTCAACGCTCGCCGTTCTCATGGAGCAGGTGCCGATCGTGTCGACGGTCTTCGCAGGTACCCCAGGAGAGCTGGTCGAGCAAGGGCCTACGTCGCTCGGATTGCTGTGAGCCTAAAGGGCGAGCTGCAACGCTTGGCGCGTCCGGCTGTGCAGTGGCGGCCGGGGACGTGCCGGTCGCCGACCCTCCGACCCGATCTGCTCACCGAGCGGTCAGTACTCACCCGGTTCCCAGAAGACAGTTGCGCTATAGAAGCCCGACTTCTGTAATGGCGCCTGCGAACCTCGCGTACGCGAAGCACGACGTGCCAGCAACGCTCCCAGGGTCTATACTTATATCAAAATGCTGTTCTCAACCAATTGCGACTCCCGCGCGACGTGGAAATCAGGGCGGAAGGGCTTGGAGGTGAGCAGCAGGTTCGATCGCTGGTCCCACGACCATGAGGTCGTAGGCGCTCTTTCGGGCGGCCCCCCACGACGGATGAGGTGGCACATTGGCACCGCTCCTCCCCGGTTCCCGCTGGCCCGCGCCGTGCACACACACCACACGCGAATGTTCAATTGCCCAAAACCGGAATCCCGCACGTGGACCGTTCGGGGAAAGCAACCCCGGTGTCGGCCCGGCACGCAACCGAAGTCGACAACATCACACACCGACTTGAGGAAGGAGAGGAGGGGACGATGAAGCGGTTCGCGATTCTGGCGTTGTTTGCCCTGCCCGTTTCCCTGCCCGCATTCGCCCAGATGCCGACCGGCACCCTGTCGGGCCACGCGACCGACGGCACGGAGGCGCTCCCCGGCGTCACCGTGACAGTCACGTCGCCCAGCATGCAGGGCACTCGTACCACGGTCACCGGCGCGAGCGGCGACTACATCTTCACGTTTCTGCCGCCCGGCGAGTACCACGTGAAGTTCGAGCTGCAGGACTTCGAGACGATTGAGACCACGGTCAGGCTCAACGCCGCGCAGACCCAGCGGCTCGACGCGACGATGCCGCAGGCGAAGATCGCCGAGAAGGTGACGGTCACCGGCACAGCCGACACGATCCAAGCCCAGGACACCGCCTCGACGTCGATGGACCACGACCTCGTCTACAAGCTCCCGGTGGCCAAGGACATGGACAGCATCGCGGCGCTCTCGGCTGGTGTTTTCGCCTGGGGGACGGCATACCTCATCATTTCCGGCGGGACTTCGTCCGAGAACCAGCTCCTGGTCAACGGCGCGCCGGTCATGTTCAACTCCGGTGGCAACCCGGCCGGCCTCTACATCGAGGACGCCGTCCAGGAGACCACGACGTCGGTCTCCGGCATCTCGGCGGAGTACGGGCGGTTCACCGGCGGCGTCGTCAACATGCTGACCAAGTCGGGCGGCAACGACTTCCACGCCTCGCTGCGCGACACGCTCACCTCCGACAAGTGGACCGCGATCTCACGGCTGCAGACCTCGGAACGGAACAGCACGATCAACAACTACTACGAGGGCACTCTCGGCGGCTTCATCGTCAAGGACCGGCTTTGGTTCTTCCTGGCCGGCCGCGACATCAAGACCAGCCGGACCGGTGAGACCGACATCACCGACATCTCCTACCCGATGGGAGCGGACGAGCAGCGCTACGAGGGCAAGTTGACCTTCGCGGTCAACCCCAACCACCGCATCATCGGCTCGTACCTCAAGGTGGACCACACCACGATCGGCACCTTCGCCGTCCGACCCATGGACCTCAACAGCCTCTACGACCAGCAGACGCCGAACGACCTCACGGTTGTCAACTACACCGGCGTGCTGACCGACAACTTCTTCGTCGAAGGCCAGTACTCGAAGAAGACGGTCCTCTACGAGGACTTGGGCTCGCGCTACACCGACCTCGCACGGGGCACCCCGATCGTCGACGAAAACAACTTCTCAAACACTGAGAGCTACAACTCGCCGACGGGCTGCGCGGTGTGCGCCAACTCCGCCCAGCACCGCGACAACCAGGACATCTTTGCGAAGGCGTCCTGGTTCCTCTCCAGCGAGGGCGCCGGATCGCACAACATCGTGCTTGGGTACGACCGGTTCGACGACAAGCCCCTGTCAAACAACTGGCAGTCTGGCTCGAGCTACTGGCTTTTTCCCGACGGTGAAGCCGGCTACGTGCCCCGCCTGGTGCCGGGCGCATCGCCGGGGCTCGACCCGAACGGCTCGCCGTACCCGGTGTTCATCAGCAACTCCGGCTCTTCATACGTCTTTTATGCCCCGATCGCCGACATCACTCCCGGCGATGACTACCGCACCGAGTCGCTCTTCCTCAATGACAAGTGGCGCCTCAACAACAATTTCTCCTTCAACATCGGGCTCCGCTACGACAAGAACCACGGCGTGAACGGCGCCGGCGCCGTCGTCTCCAACGACTCCAACATCAGCCCGCGGCTCGGCGTGACGTATGACCCGACCGGCAACGGGAAGTGGCAGTTCAGCGCGGGCTACGCGAAATACGTGGCCGCGATCAACAGTGTTGCGTCCGATGTTTCTGCTGCTGGCCAGCCGGCCTCCCTCTGGTATCTGTACGCCGGCCCGGACATCAACGCCACCTGCAACCCGGCCAACGCCGTCGCCACGGGGTGCATCTCGGCATGGCAAGCGGCGCAAGAGGTGTTGACGTGGTTCCAAGGCCTGTCGCAGGCGCAGCAGAACGCGCTGGTCGCGTACGCGTATGTCCCGGGCTACAGCCTGGTGGTCAAGGGCTCGCTCAAATCGCCCAACGTCCAGGAGACCACGATCGGCGCCACCACCAGGCTCGGGAGCAGGGGCGAGATTCGCCTCGACTACGTCCACCGGAAGTACGCAGACTTCTACGCCACCGTTACCAACACGAGCACCGCCCAGTCGCAGCCCGACCCGTACGGCAACGTCTACGACATGACCTACCTCGAGAACAGCAACGCGAGCGCGCGCGAGTACAACGGCGTCCACGTCTCCGGCGAGTACCGCCTCACCGACGCGTTCCAGCTCGGCGGCAACTACACCTGGTCCACCCTCAGGGGCAACGACGGCGGTAAACCCTGTTGCGGTGAGGTCTTCGGCGACCTCGCGTACCCGGAGTACAAGGCGTACCCCCAATTCTCTCCCGTCGGCTATCTCTCGGCCGACCAGCGTAACCGGGTCCGTGTCTTCGGCGTCTTCGACATCCTCAACACCACGTACAACCGGCTGTCGGTCAGCCTGATGGAAACCTACGCGTCGGGGATTCCGTACTCTGCGGTGGGCTACATTTCCATCCAACCGTACGTGACGAACCCGGGCTACCTCAACCCGCCGTCCTCCACCAAATACTACTTCAGCCCGCGGGGCGCGTTCCGCATGGACAGCCTCAACTCGACCGACCTCTCCTTCAACTACGCGTTCGTGATCCCGAGCCTCGGCACAGGCTTCCAATTCTTCCTCGAGCCGCGGGTGACCAACGTGTTCAACAACCACGCCGTCGTCAACGTCAACACCACCGTGTACACCTCACGCACCGCCGGCAAAGGACTTTCGCCGTTCAACCCATTCACGACCAAGCCGGTCGAGTGCCCGCAGAACGACACGGCCGCGCAGTGCCAGGCGATGGACGCCAACTGGCAGCTCGGGCCGGCTTTCGGCGCGCCACAAACGGCGACCACGGCTGCCAACACCACGGGCGACTTCCAGATGCCGCGCACCCTCACGGTTTCCTTCGGCGTCCGCTTCTAACTCATTCTCGAATAGGGTAAGGGGCCCCGGTTGTCGCGACCTGGGCCTTCTCTTGTTATCAGTGTTTCATTGGAAACGTTCGTGAGTCATCGCATAGCCAACGACCAGGAACCGCTCTTCTGCAGTGGCACCCTGCCCTCAGGTCACCTCGAGGTCTTGCCGTGCGCAGCAGACATCGCCCATTTCGCCCGCGCGGATCGGGCCGACGGTCTCGTACGGACCGAAACCAGTGCCTGGCTGCACGTGTCGGCTCTCCTTGTTGAGATTGTACGGCGATTTGTACCCTCAGACGTTGGAAAGTCCTCGGCCGGCCCCAATTGAGGTGTCTTGGGTGTCTGGCTTGGAATCTCAGCCAAATCGGATCAGGTCAGGTCTTCGGGGAGCGTGGCGGTGCCCGGCGAGGCGATCGCGCGGCGAGTGGCCTCGACCACGTAGCGATGGGGATCAACTCCCGCAAGCGTCGCACTCTCGAACAGTGTGTAGAAAATCGCCGCGACCTCCGCGCCACGTCTGGAGTGCGACCCGTAGTGATTCTTCCTTCCGACGACCACGCCTCTCAGGGCTCGCTCGGCTCGGTTGTTGTCCAGCGGGGCACGAGAGTCTCTGAGGAAGGCCGTCAGCCCAGGCCATAGCGAGAGCATGTACTCGATCGTTTTGGCGAGCGAACTCTGTGGCTGCGTCACGGGCTTGGTCGCGTACGCCCAATCGCTAGCTTCGCGATGATCGAGCGCGAGCGCTCTCCCCGCAGGCGACCTCGCAACGCCAGAGCCTCCGCCTTGGCTGGAAGATCCTTGACCGCCAGATTCACGTTCTGGTGGTCACCAACCAACCTACGCATTCACATCAACTTACGGAAGCGTGCGCCCGATTTACGCCTCATCCGAGGACGCCCTGGAGGATCGCAAGCGAGCGCCTCGGCCACGCCTCGATTGTGATGACGCTCAATACGTACTCTTGCGTCCTGGCGGACATGCAGAAGGAGAAGTCCGACAAGATGGAGGAGCTGCTGTTTGGAAACAACACCTAGGAGCTGCCGGCAGCGCCCGACACGAGCCAGGCCACCTGTGGGAGGCAGTCCGAGGTGACCCAAAACCCGAAAACTGGTCCGGGTGAGAGTTGAGTCCATAGCCAAGCGGTGCTCACCTGCCGAGGCGCGATTTCGGGCGCGTCTCTACTGCCGCCCCCAGGTTGAAACCGGCTTCTTCAGCCCTTCGTCGAGGGCCTGAGACAGCTCCGCGACATCGTGTGCGGTCTCCTCGAGGATCTGTGCGATGTCGGCACGGGTAAGAGCCTTCGTTGGAGACGCAAGATGCATGCCGCGGAGGTTCTTGGCACGCGTCTGAAGCTTCTCTTGGAGCTTGCGCAGTCCTGCTCTCAGGCCGTCAAACACATTCTTGGTCTTCTCCTCCACGGTGTCTCCTTTCTCGATCTTCGCTGCCGTCGCGATTCTTGGTGGCCGTACCGACGCCGTTACCGCGTCGCTAGCGGCCCCCGCCGCCGCCGGATAACGGTGCCCTTGCCGATCTTGGACAGGAACCGACTGGCGATCTCCTCCTGTCGGCGCGTGCCGCGGCGGCGTTCGGCCCGAACCGTGACGTGGCGCTGGCGGCGGTCCTTACTGGATCGGACCACCCACGACCGAATACGGGGCGCGAACTCGCCATGCACGAGGCGCGCCGTCCGCAACACACCTATCGTCAGCGCCATCGCGCCCACGGCGAGGATGACTACGCTTGCGACGCTCATCATCTACTCCCAGCCAGCAGCTACCGCCGAGCTCTGCCCTGCACAACCGGTCCGACCCGCAAGAGATTTCCTGCAGCAGTCCGTTCAGCGAGGGTGTCCCGAGTGTGGGTGACTGCCCAGACCGGGAGCGGCTCACGGACGGTGTCTACCCCATCGCTTCGCCGTAGCCGTTGAACTCTCGGCTGTCGATGATGACTAAGACCCAAAACCTGCTGCAGGTAAACGCCGAGTCGGTAGCCGATCGGTGGTCTCCTGGCGTGGCGCATAAGGGGGACGAGGCGCGGCGTCCGCTCATGTTCTGAGATGGGAGCCTCACACGGGAGCGGGTACGTGACCGCCAAAATGCTAATCTGGCGATCACCAACCAACCTGCGCGTTCACATCAGTTCACGGGACTGTGCGTCCCATTTGCGCCCTTGAAGATCGGGCCCCGGATTGGCTTCGACGAAGGTGGGCGGTGCTTCTCTGCACGCTGTTCGACAGCGTGAAGCTCGTCGGAGTTGGCCCCCACCGCTACGTGCTCGAGGCCACTCGCCGTGCGATCGCCTTGCCTGGCACCATCACGCTGCCCGAAAACCTCACCTGATTGGAACCGCTCAGATTTCCAGTCCTCCATTCCAGACACGGCCCTTGCGTTCGCACGAGGATTTAGCGCTGGCGAGCTACTGTCGCAGCAGAGCTTCGATATCGCTTGTGAGCAGCGAGTCGAGGTGCTCCGACGCGTCGTACCCGAAGTGGGTCACGCGGCTCCGGCCGGATTGGTCGATCAGTACCAGCGTGGGCAGGGCGTCCACACCGAAGGCGCGAGCGGCCTCGCCGTTGTCGAACGCGCCCGGGATCTGTAAGCCTCGTCGATCGAGGTAGCGCTTCCCCCGGACGGCTGTCTCGCCGCTCCAGCCAATGTCCACCGCGAGTAGCACCACCGCCGGGTTTCCCCGGAAGTGTTGGTAGACCCGCTCCAGCTCCGGGAGCTCCCAGGTGCAGGGGAGGCACCAGCTCGCCCAGAACGCCAGCATCACGACGCGTCCCTGCAGCTCCGACGAGCGAACCGTTCTGCCGTCAAAGGTCGTCAGGGTGTAGGACGGTGCCGATCGGCCCCCGTGTTCGAGGGAGGCGTAGACGGCGAGTGCCGGGACCAGGGCGAACACAGCCGCCGTCGCCCCGGCGAGGGAGACCAATCCCAGCGCCCAACTGGCTCGTCGCGAGATCGTCCACAATCGACGAACGCGGATCCCCGCAACGGCAAGGAGGACGGCGAGGAACGCGAGCGCCACCGGCACGGACAACCGGTGGAACCCGTTGTTCATGATCAGCGCCGCGGTGCCCAGAAGCCCTCCGCAGCTCACCAGCAATCCCTTTAACCAGACGTTCCCGACGCCGCCCACGCCGCGCAGCAGGCCGGCGACAAAGAACGCCACGGCGGTCGCGAGGCACGTCGCGCGCAGGTCCGATCCCATGGTCCGCGAGAGGATTCCAGTCCCCACGACGAGGGTGATGGCGACCACGCCGGCGGCCAGGTCGAGCAGTACGGACCGACGCAACGTGCGCTCCATGGCCGATCACCTCCCGAATGCAGACGACGAGGAGTGTAACGCCGAACACTGAGCGTGAGCGGTGATGGTCCACCGCCGCGAGCCGGGTCACGGCGAGGAGTTACTTTTTGGTCACCCCGGAGGGCCCCGGTGCCGGTCTGGCCGACGTAGGCAGGTCAGCCTGCGACGAGGACCGGGCTCCGGTGGCCTACACGCCCGGCCAGTTCCCTGGCGGCTTCAGGCTGTCGCAGGCGGACTCGTCGGTGCCTTTGCAGCGGGCGTTCTCGATGCAGGCCTTGTAGGCGTCGAACTGGAGGGTCAGGCAGTCGTTCTCCTTGCTGCGGAGGTCGTTCACGAGTTTGTCGACCTCCCGCAACGCTTCGAGGGATGCCTGGAGGTGGAGCAGGTACTGCTGGGCACTTTCGTAGAGATCGTCGGGCAGCGGCGCGCCGCAGTCCCTGAGCTTCTCCGCCAGTTGCTCAGGCGAGCCGTTGAGGAAGAGGTGCAACGTTTCGAGCAGCTTGTTGATCTTCTCGGTGTACTCCCCGATCTTCTGAATCTGGTCGGGCTCGAAGGGCACGACCGCGCTCTTGCCCTCGTAAAGGT
Source organism: Thermoanaerobaculales bacterium (assembly GCA_044447965.1). Classification (GTDB taxonomy): domain Bacteria; phylum Acidobacteriota; class Thermoanaerobaculia; order Thermoanaerobaculales; family Thermoanaerobaculaceae; genus DATIYW01. Next base: position 57,276 of record JBIOGJ010000023.1, read on the forward strand.
TGTCGATGACGCCCTTGAGCTGCCCCAGCGCCTCCTTGAATTCCTTCACCTCCTCGGCGTCGGCGGCAGGGAGACCTTCGAGGAACATCTCCGACTCGAGCAGCTTGTCGAGGATCTTCATCGTCATGTCCCAGGCGGTGCAGAGACGTTTCGCGAGCTTGTAGTCGGCGAGATGCCGGCTCGCTTCGTGCGATTCCTTCTCGTACTCGTCCCAGTGCGGCTTCATCGCCCGCTCGATCGCGCGCTCGGCGTCGAGGCACTGCCCAAGCAGTCCGTCCTGCACGGCCGTGCCTTGGCAGGGCGTGCGTTCCGGCTTGGGTGGCTGGTCCTTGCACGGCACGTCGTCGCGGCACAGGCTCCATCTGACCTCGAGATCGCAATGGAAGCCGTCTTCATCCCAGACGTTGTGGTACGACCCGTGCATGCGGCCGCTCTCACCCTGGATCGTGCGGATCTCGGGATCACACATGTGGATGACACTTGTTGGGCATCCGTGGAACGGATGGCCGACCCCCGGCATGAAGTAGGGCTCCTCCTCGGCCCACGGCGCCGCGGCGGGTACGCGGGCATCGGCGCTCCAGGCCTTGCAGTTTGCCGTGAACTTGTCCGAGGCGAGTCCATGGACGCCCACCGCGTAGCGCGGCGACCCGCGCACGATCGGGACGCCGATCCAAGGTGTGGTGTCCGCGTCCACGTTGCTGATCCAGATCGTGGAACCATGACCGTATTCCGGCGCATCCGGTTGCACGGTCAGCGAAAACGCGCCCTGGCCTTCGCAGTGCGAGCCCCCCAAGGTGCCTTGGGTGTCCATTACGGCCTTGGACCGGACTTCGGTCCCCTCGGGCTCCAAATTCACGAGCGTACCGTATTGCTTCCGCGTGTCTGTGCGGAGGAGCGGGCGGCGGTACTCCCGCAGATGCGCCGCGACGTCGGTCTTGATGTCGCTGACCGTCTTGCTTGTGCCGCTGTCCAAGGCCTGCCGAAAATGGACGTGGATCTGTCCCGACCACAGACCGCCGCGTTCCAAGCCCGGTTTCGGACCGCGGGTCCCTCCCGGTGTGGGCTTGGGCGGCGGCGGGCTGGTCGGAGCCGGAGACGGTGGAGGGTTGGTGGGAGCCGGCGATGGCGGCGGGTTGGTGGGGGCCG
>JBIOGJ010000024.1:0-58051 GCA_044447965.1 Thermoanaerobaculales bacterium
ATCTGCGACGGGGGATGGGTCGGGGGGTCGCAGGGACCCCCCGACAAGATGGAGCGGGAAACGGGATTTGAACCCGCGACTTCGACCTTGGCAAGGTCGCACTCTACCACTGAGTTATTCCCGCTCGCGGCCCGCAGGTTCGGGCGGAGGCGAAAAATAGCAGTGCGCGAGCAGAGCGTCAAGCGACGGTATGCCGCAGGACGCCAATTGAGGAGATTTCCACCTCGACCTTGTCGCCCGAGGCGAGCGGGCCGACGCCCGGCGGGGTGCCGGTGGTGATGAGGTCGCCTGGGTACAACGTCATGATGTCGGAGACGAACGCCACGACTTCGGCAATCGTGAAGATCATGTCGGCGCTGTTGCCCTTCTGCTTGCGCACCCCGTTGAGGCGCAGCTCGATGTCGAGGGTTTGCGGGTCGGCGACCTCGGTCTCGAGCCACGGCCCGACCGGGCAGAAGGTGTCGAAACCCTTGGCGCGGGCGTAGATCCGCTCGCGCTTCTGGATGTCCCTCGCACTGACGTCGTCGAGGCAGGTGTAGCCGAGCACGTGTTCGAGCGCGTGCCCGGCCGGAACGTGCGCGGCCGTCTTGCCGATGACGAGCGCCAGCTCGCCTTCATACTCGACCTGTTGGGACTGGCTCGGCAGCACCACGGCGCCGCCGGGCGGGAGCAGAGACGATGGTGCCTTGAGAAAGAGCACCGGCTCCGTGGGGAGCGGCGAACCCATCTCGGCGGCGTGGGCGCGGAAGTTCAAGCCGACGGCGACGATCTTCGATGGCTCGCACGGCGGCAGCAGCTTCGCCGTGGCGAGCGGCAGCGCACCCCCAAGCCGATCGGAACCTTGCCACGGCGGCGTTGCCAGCAACGTCACCAGCTCACCGTCGATCACACCCCAGTGCGGCACCCCCGCGACCTCGATCCGGCACAGACGCATCTCACACCTCCGCGGCGGCTGCCGCTGCTCCAGCAAAGTCGTCGAGCGCCTTGCGTGTTCCCAGCACCACGAGCACGTCGCCCGCCGCGAGGCGGAGGTCCGCCTCCGGGTTGGGGAAAAGCCTGTCGCCGCGCTGCACCGCGACCACGCCGACGCCCCAGCGGCGGCGCAGCTCACCCTCCGCCAGAGTGTGGCCCGCGAGCGCGGCGGTGGCGGGCAGCACGAGCTGCTGCAGCTCGAGGCCCAACTCGCCGGTGGGCCCGAGCGAGAGGTCGAGGAAATCCACCACTGCGGGCTTCATGAGCACATGGGCGAGGCGCACGCCGCCGTGCTGGTACGGGCTCACCACGCGGTTGGCGCCGGCGCGCAGGATGCGTGCCTCCGCCCCCTCCTCGCCGGCGCGTGCAACGATGAACAAGTTCGGGTTCAGCGAGCGGGCGGTGAGCACGGTGTAGACGTTGTGCGCGTCGTCGTTCAAGCAAGCGACGAGGCCGCGCGCCCGCTCGATCCCCGCGGCCCGCAGCGCGGTCTCGCTCGTCGCATCGCCGGCCACGACCGAAAGGTCGAGCGCGCGGAGCTGCTCCACCTTGTCGGGCTTGGATTCGATGACCACGACCTGGCGGCGGGCACGCAGCAGCTCCTCGACGACCGCCCGGCCCATGCGTCCCCAGCCGCACACGATCTCATGCCGAGAGAGGCTTTCGATCATCCGTGACCTCCGTGCCTGCCCGAGGATGCCGCGCAGCTCGCCCTCCAGGACCGTGCGACCAATCTCGGTGGCGACGAGCAGAATGAGGCCGAGTCCGGCGAAAAGCAGCACCACCGTGAACGCCTGCCCGGCGCGGGAGAGCGGCGCTGTCTCGCGGGCGCCCACGGTGGTCAGCGTCATTACCGTCATGAAGAACGAGTCCCACCAGGGCGTGCCCTCGATGACTCGATAGCCGATCGTGCCGGCGGCGAAGATTGCCGCGAGCATCAGGGCAGCGCGAGCCAGCCTCGGACGCATCGGCCTACTCTAGACCAAACCGCCGCCAGGCCAGCGCAAGGCGCCAGCGCTGGCACTACCGCGGGAACCCCGGCTCGGCGATGACGGTGCGGATCTGCGCGAGATGACGGCGCTCGTGCGCGCCCGCGATGTCGACCCATTGGTACAAGTTGAGGTCGAACCCGAGCGGATGCGACAGCGTGAGCGCTGCGAGGTCGAGACCGGCGAGCGTGGGGAGCTGCTCGGCCACCGCGGCGTGACTTGCGACCAGCTCGTTGCGCAGCGCTTCGATCGGCCGGCCGTGGCGGGGTGTGGCGCGGTCGGGGTTGCGCACTGGGCCCGAGAGGCTTGCGTCCGCAATCGAGCGCATGCGGGGCCACGAGCGCCTCGCTCCCGGCTGCGCCGCAAGCCCCTCGCTGTGGCCCCGCGTCACGAGCTTGCGTACCACGAACGCGAACGACCGGTTGGCAAGCGCGAGGTGGTGGAGCACCTCGCCGACGGACCAGCGCTCCGGGGCCGGCTTCCAGTCCGCCTGAGCCTGGGTCAGGTTGGCCACCTCCGCCATCACGGCAGCGAGGTCTGCGTCGAGGCGCTGCCGCAGCTCCTCCAACGCCGGCTCCAGTTTGGGGGCGGTATCGTCCGACTCAGTCACAAGCCAGATTGTACGGCTGCGCTGGCCGCTGTTGGGTTCGCGCGACGTTCGAGTCGGACGCCGCTGAGGGCGCCGAGTCCCGGCGAGCGCGACCTCCCGCTGGTCGACGGCGAGCGTCCCGTCGCCAAACGCGCCTGCGTGGAGCGTTCAATGCGGTCGGGCGAGGAGGTGCCGTCGCGGCACGTGCGCCACCTGCCCCCCGATCGTGAACTCCGAGCGCATCCTTACGATCGTGTACGGGTTCCACGTTGACATGGTGTAGGAGATCGTGAGGGTGTTGCCATCGACCGTGGTGAAGCGCTCGATCATGAATGCGCCATAGTCAGCACCGCGCGTGGTGGTCGGAGGGTTATTCGCCGGATTGATCGTGGGTCCGTTGAGACCGTCACCAGGGGGTGGAAGGGTCGGGTCGTGGATGAAGACTCCGAGGCCGTTGTCGCGTTTTGCGTTGAAGATCAACTGAGGCGGGCTCCACGGGCCCCACGGCGCTGGCGCATAGGCGAAGTAGACCCCCGTCGTGGCTTCCTTCTGCCGGCCGCCGTCGTAGGTCATCAGCCAGAGGCCAAGTTCGGACGAGTAGTTTACCGACACGTTGGCTGCCGTCGGGCTGTCGTTCGGCCAGGCCGGTCCGTTGGTCGGGTTGTCCTGGACCACCGGCACGGCGTTCGCCTCCTGGTCGCTCCAGGTCGGTTGGCCGTTGTCGAGTCCGGTGAAGTACTGCGTCCCGGTCCCGCTCTCGAACCCGCTCGCGGGTGTGACGGCAAGGTAGATGTCGCTCGCTCGATAGCTGCCGATCCCGAACATGAGGACATCGCTGCCCGAGCTGTGAAGCGACGTGAAGATGAAATGGCCATTGGGCATCGTCGAGATCGTGCGCCCGGTGGTGAAGCTCTGCGTGGCCTCGTCGAATCGCGCCAGGATCGAGTAGTCGTCCAGGTGTGGATTGCTCAAGCTCGTGTCCGAGCCGGTGTTGCAGATGATGTAGGTCCCTTGGGGCAGGGCGATCCCCGCATTCGGGACATCATCGGCCCCCATGTTGATGCCGGGGGGCTGGACGAACAGGAGCGAGCCGTCGCTGTGCGTGAAGCAGTTGATCAGGAGCCCGGCAGCCGGGTCGGTGCTCGTGCTCCACGCCATCGCATCGCCGGCGTGGTAGTTGGTCTTTGTGCCGATCGTGTCGCCGAAGAGGAAGACGAGGCGGCCCGCGTCCTCGAAGGAGCTGCCGAGATCGGTCCCTTCGAAGTCGAACCGGGTGATGGTTTGGCTGGTGGTTGGGACGCAGGTCCCCGTCTGGGTGGCCCAGTCGAACTTGGTCCAGTCGCAGTCGCCGATGATCTGTTCCACCTTGACCGTCGAGCCGGGAATCCAGGTGAGCGGCACCGGAGTGGTCGCGCTGCCGCTATTCTGGAACAGGCTCAAGTCGATGAAGGCGCCCATCGCCGCATATCCGTCGCTGTTGGGGTGGACGCCATCGAAGCAGCTCCATTCCGGCCTCGTCGTCGGGATGCCGGTCTTGGCGTTTGGCGGCCCCTGCATGAGCGCGTCGAAGTCGATCAGGCCGTCGAAGTTCGCCTGATTGCGCATCCAGTCGTTGAGGGCCGCGCGCTGCTTTTCCATGGCGCTGGTCCAGGCCGGGTCTTGACCGCGCGGGGTGATCGTCGCGCCGATGATCTTGAGGGCCGCCGCGTGGGTACGATCAACGACTTGCTGTTCGGCGCCGATCACGGTCGCCGCGCTTGCGCCGTTGGAGATGTCGTCGGCGCCGTCGAAGAAGATCACATGGGTGGCGCCGGCCCGGCCGAGCACGTCGTTGTCCAGTCGGACCAGGACCGGCGGGCCGGCCCCACCGCTGATCACGCGGTTGCCCGCGATGCCCTCGTTGGCGACTGCCTTCGACTGACCAGTCGGCCACATCGTGAGTCGCGAGGCGAGGACGTCCGTCCAGCGGTTGTAGAGGTCAGGGACCACGACACCATGCGGGCCACCACTATTGGTGCGGGTGCTGCACTCGCCGTCGGTCGCCGAAGCGCCGAGCGCCACGATGGTGCCCGTCGCCGTCGGAGAAGCCACGTCGACTGCGGCTAGCCAGTAGAACGGAAAGCTGGGGCCTGCGTTGCCGCCGTGATCGTTGTTCGGTACAGCCGCGAAGGCAGTTCCGTCGGTGTCCGCGGCATGGGCGCCCGAGGCCATGTAGTTGGTGACGAGCCCGAGTGAATGGACGCTGATGTCCGAGGCGGTGGTCACATCAAGGCTGACCGCGTACCGGTCGAACGCCGTGACCTGGAACGTCGTCGGGTCGCTGGTCGTGCCTGCGCCGGCCGCGAGGGTGAGGCCGGGTTGTCCGCCAAAGGTCAACTGCGTGTTGGTGCTGGGCGCAAGGGTCGCCCCGGACTGCACCTGGCCGATGTACGCCGCCGAGAAAACCACTGGCTCTTGCCCGAGCGTGTTCTCGAGCCTGATTCGAACCGAGCCGCCCGAGATCGTCGGGCGTGCGATCATACGGATGCTGGTCCCGGTCATCGCCGGCGTTGTCAGTCGTTCCGCATTTGCGGCGGTCCACGCCGAGAACCATTGCGGCCCCCCGCTCGCGCCTGCAGCAGTCGCGGCGGGCGCCACGGCGAGAAGAATCGCCCGCAGCACTTTCATGCCACACCGCCAGCGCGAAAGCCGAAACCACTTGGCTCGGTCGCGAGCACTTTCCACCATCGCGAACAACGAATCGTGCATGACAGCCTCTCCCTGCTGAGCAGGAAAGCGGTGATTCGATCCCGGCTTATTCCGGCTTGCACGGCGGGAAGGCGCGCCGCGGGCACTCCGTTCTGGGAGTCAATAGGCACGCCTCATGTACCGCGGGAACCGTCAACCTGGGACGGCGTTCAATGCTCTTGGCATAGGATCGCGTTGTCCGAGGGCCGCCTCGGCGACGATGCCGGTCAACCGTGAAGCCCGACGCCGCTGGGCCTGTCAACCTAGGGGCGCCTCGTCCGTCTCCTTGGCGCAGAGGATACGCATGAGACGGAATCGCACCAAGGTCGTGTTCGTTCTCCCATCCCGGAGGAAACGGATGGCTATGAACTGCACACTCCTTCGAGGGAGCTTCTCCAGCCGTGGCCGCCGCCGGTGGCTGCTTGCGCTGCTTCTCGGTCGGGGCCTGACCCCTTCACTTGCGGCCGCAAGTGGGCCAGCTCGGACATCCGCTTCGGCACCCCAGCCCAACATCCTCTTCATCCTCACGGACGATCACGACACGCAGTCGGGCACGCTCGCGTACATGCTTCACCTGCAGGCGCTGCTGGTCGACGAGGGCACCACCTTTGGCAACATGCTCGTCCCGCTCTCGCTGTGCTGCCCCTCGCGCACGACGATCCTGCGCGGGCAGTACCCGCACAACTCGCAGGTGCTCACCAACGCGCTGCCGCTCGGGGGGTTCGAGAAGGCCCACGCGCTCAACCTCGAGTCCGCGACGCTCGCGACCGTGCTGCACGCGGCGGGGTATCGGACCGTCCTGTTCGGCAAGTACCTCAACGGCTACCCGGACACCGCGACTCCCAACTACATCCCGCCCGGCTGGGACGAGTTCAACAGCCCGGCCGCCGGTAACCCGTACTCGGAGTACAACTACACGCTCAACGAGAACGGCACGCTCGTCAAGTACGGCAGCACGCCCGCCGACTACCTCACCGACGTCATCTACGGCCGTGCCGTGGACTTCATCACGCGCGCCGCGGCGACGCCAAACCAGCCGATCTTCATCTACTTTGCGACGTATGCACCGCACTCCCCGTACACCCCGGCGCCGCGTCACGCCAACCTTTTTCCGGGCCTGACGGCGCCGAAGTGGCCGTCGTTCAACGAAGCCGACGTCTCCGACAAGCCCGCGTACATCGCCAACAAGGCGCTCCTCACCTCGGCGCAGATCGCCGCGATCGACACCGACTACCGCCTGCGGGTCCAGGCGCTCCAGGCGGTGGACGAAGCGATCGCCGGGCTGATCGATGCGCTCCAGGCCACCGGCAGGCTCGCCAACACCTACATCGTCTTTGCCTCCGACAACGGCTATCACATGGGGGAGCACCGCCTGCTTCCCGGCAAGTACACGCCGTACGAAACAGATCTCCACGTGCCGCTTATCGTCCGTGGGCCGGGCGTACCGGCGGGCGTCACCCGCTCCGAGTTCGCCGCCAACGTGGACCTCGCCGAGACCTTCGCTGATCTCGCGGGCGTCTCCGCGCTGCCGTTCAGTGATGGGCGCTCGATCCTCCCCCTGCTGCGCCCTGGCCCGGTGTCGTCGTGGCGCCAGGGGTTCCTGCTCGAAGAGTTCGGCGGGGGGGAGTTCGTCCTCGGCGACGAGACGGATGCGACCAATCCCGCCTCGACGCTTGGCATCCGCGAGCCACCCGACCCCCAGGAGCTCGCGGAACCTACCGCGACGATCCCGAGCTACTACGGTTTCGAGGCGCCAACCTACAAGTACGTTGAATACCAAACCGGCGAGAAGGAGCTCTACCTCCTGACCAACGACCCGTACGAGCTCAACAACCAGGCCGCGCATATGAGCGCCGCGGTGGCCAAGGCGCTCGGTGACTACGTGCGGACGATGGACACCTGCGTCGGCGACGGCTGCCGGTCGGCGGAAGCGGTGCCGCCGCCCCTGCTCCTCACCGCCGACTTCACGTACTCGCCAAGCGCGGTGAGCAGCGACACCCGCGTCACCTTCAACGCGACCGCCAGCGGAACGGCGCCCTACACCTTCGCGTGGGACTTCGCTGGTGGATCCGCGAGCGGGGCGACCGCGGCCGCCAACCTGCCGCCGGGCCACCAGGCCGTGACGCTCCACGTCATCGACGCGATCGGCGCCGAGGCCGCCGTGACCAAGACCATCGACGTCGCGGCCGGGTTGCGCCGGCACCTTTTCGAGATTGGCGGCGGGGCGGGCTCCTCCGGAGCCATCCCGGCATCGTTCTTCGCGATGTCGGCGGTGGGCCCCACGTACCCGGCCGTGACCTTCGGCACACTCGCGCACCAGGATTTTGCCTGGGCCCGGATCGAGCACTCAAGGGGAAGCTTCGACTTTGGGCTCTTCGATGGCTACATTGCCGCCGTGCAGCAGCACGGACTCGTGGACTCTGCGACGAATACCGCCAACATGGCGATGACGCTCGCGGCGGGGACTCCGGGCTGGGCGGTAGCCGACCAGAACACCTGCAGCCCGGGCGCCGGCGGAACGGTCGTCTGCACGGCGGCGCCGGACAATGTTCAGGACTGGAAGGATTTCCTCACCGCGCTGATCCACCACTACAACGGCACCACGCAGCCGCACATCAAGTACTACGAGCTGTGGAACGAGTTCAACATCAGCCTTTGGTGGACTGGCACCGATGCCCAGCTCGTGGCGCTGGCGCAAGCGGCGTACCCGATCATCCACCAGGATCCATACTCGCTGTTGCTCACGCCCTCGGTGGCGGGACCGGTCGGCACCGTGGCCGCGGACAGCGGCGTGACCTGGATGACCGGCTACCTCCAGGCGGGCGGCGCGCAGTACGCCGATGGCGGCGCGTTCCACGGCTACATCGGCGCGCAGAGCGGAGTCAACCCTTTCCCGATGCCGGAGGACGATGCGACCTCGGGCTGCACGGCGTTCAAGAGCTGCTACGGCTCGATCATCACCAAGGCGACGCAGATGCGCGCCGTGTTCGACAACAACGGCCTGGCGGGCAAGCCGATCTTCCAGACCGAGGGGAGCTGGGGCAAGGGCACCGTGACCGACCCGGACACGCAGGTGGCGTGGCTGGCACGGTTCATGCTGCTTCAGGCCGGGCTGCACTCCGCGCTCAACCTACAGATGGCGGCTTGGTTCACCTGGGCGGCTCCCACGTTCGGGTGGGGCGATATCGCAACCGCGTCGCTCCAGCCCACCTCGGCGGGCGTGGCGTACACGCAGGTGTATGTCTGGATCGTGGGCGCGACCATCAGCGACCCGTGCGCCTCCACTTCGGATGGAACCTGGACCTGCTCGCTCACACGCCCCGGCGGCTACAGTGCGCTGGCGATCTGGAACGCGCAGGGCTCGAAGTCGTACACACCCAGTGCTGGCTTCACCCGGTATCGCGACTTGGCGGGCAACGCAACCCCTATTTCCTCGGGAGCGTCTGTCACGATCGGGGCGAAGCCGATTCTGCTCGAGCACCCTGCCGGCCCGTAGCACGTCGGGTGATCCCAGGCCGCTGGGTGCCTGACCTCCGTCATCCCGGCGGGGCGGGCTTGCGCAGGATCGTGATGCATTCGTGCCCGGCGCTCAGGAAGGCCTCGACCTCCAGCTCCAAGAGGCCGTGGACGGCCAGTATGAACTCCAGCCACGAGGTCGCGGTCCAGACGTGGAAGTGGATGCTGTAGCCGGTCCGCTCGAGGTGTTCAACGTGGGCCTGAACGCGTCCCTCCTCGCTCTCGCCCCCGACGATTCTGGTCCACTCCTCGAGGTGCTCGCGGCGCGAGATCGCCGGACCCTGCCGGTGATCTGCCAGGAGGTGGACGATCGTGGTGAGCGGACGATTGCGGTCGAACGTGAAACGCTTGTCGGGCACCGCCAGGTACACGATGCCGCCGGGACGGAGGACGCGCCGGAAGGTCTCGAGCGTCCCGATAGGGTCCTCGCAGTGCTCGATGAAGTGGTTGGCGATGACGAAATCCTGCGACTCGTCGGCGACCGTGATCAGACGTTCCCCGTCGTCGAGGATGTCGACAGCAACGAGCGGGAGGCCGCGCAGTTCGGGGTAAAGCTGGCGCAGGTCCTCGATGGGAAGGCGATCCACGTAGCGCACCCGCGCGGCCGAGGGCACCTGCAGCGGCTCGTGGAGAGCGCCGATTTCGAGACCGTCACCACGCAGGTATGTGGAGGCCAAACTCTCGCGGCCGAAGGCGCCGACACCGATGCGCCTCCAGCGCCCTCGAATCCGGCGGAGCAACCTTCGCACGCGTTGCAGCAGACAAACCTCCTGCGACCCTTGCGGCGATGGTATACCGGCCGCGGTCCGCCCGGCGATCGGAAGACTTGGTGCGAGCTACGCACGGGTGGCTGCCATCAAGATCTTCGTGGGAGCACCTTCCAGGTGCGACCGCCCGGCGCTCCCGGGAACCAACCGGTCGCGGCATGATGCTCCCGCGGAGGTATTTGTCGAATTGTTCGAAGTGCGAGGGCAGGTACCGCGGCTGCTAGGTCGCGAGGAACTCGACGACTTCGGCGAGCAGCGCCGCGCCGCCTTCCGCGAGCACGGAGTGGGCGGCGTGCGGGACCTCGCGGTAGCGGGATCCTGGGATCGCCCCTGCGAGCTCGCGCGTGGAAGCCGGCGCCACGAGCGGGTCGTGCTCGCCTGCGAGCACGAGCGTCGGGCACGCAATGCCCGCAAGCTCAGGGCGCAGGTCCCACCCGCTCCTGAGGTGCGCGAGTTGCTGGAGCGCGCCGGGGCGATCCTCGGGGTCGAGCGTCCACAGCTTGGCGGCCTGGTCCACGAAGCCGGGGAAGCGGTCCGCGAATGCGGCACCGAACGCGAACGCCATGAACGCCTCGGCGGCCTCGGCAGGCTCGAGCCGCGTAAAGGCGATCTCGAAGAAACGCAACACCCGGCGGTGCGACGGCGTGATCCGCGCGCCGCAGGAAGCCACCACGAGGCGCTCGACACGTTCCGGGTGACGGATGGCGAGGTGGCAGGCGATCAAACCGCCCATCGAGACGCCGATCACGCTGGCGCTCGCAACGCCGGCATCGGCGAGGACCAGCGCCGCATCGTCGGCGGCGCCCTCGACCGTGAACGCCTCACCGCCGCGTGAGCCGCCCACGCCGCGGTTGTCGGGCGCGAGCACGGTGAAGCGGTCCGAGAGCAGGCGCGGCAGCTCGCCCCAAAGCCTTGCGCGCGAGCCGAGGCCGGCGAGAAGCAGGAGTGGGGCGCCGTTGCCCCAGCGCTCGTATGCCACCGGGCCACGCGGGCCGGAAGTCATCATCGGCTGGGGATCGCTCACTGGCCTGCCATCGCATCGACGACGAGGGCCGCGCGCTCGGCGCTTTGCGGCCTCACCGTGAGCAGGCGAAGCCACGCGGGCTCCGACGGATGGATTTGGCCGCTGCGCGGCCTCACCATGAACAGGCAAAGCGATAGGGGCTCCAAGGGATGGTCACGGCCGCCGCGCGGCCTCACCATGACCGCGTTCCTGTGCCGCTCCGCCTCACAGGAGCGCGGTCAATTTCGCCTTGAGGACCTTCTTGTCGACCACACCGACGACGCGGTCAACCACCTTGCCACCCTTGAAGAACAGCAAGGTCGGGATCGACTGGATGCCGAACTTGATCGCCGTGTTGCGGTTTGAGTCCACGTCGAGCTTGCTCACCACCGCCTTGCCGTCGAACTCCTCGGCGAGCGCTTCGACGTGAGGCGCGACCATCTTGCAGGGCCCGCACCACACCGCCCAGAAGTCCACCAGCGCAGGCTTGTCGCTGTTGAGGACCTGGGATTCGAATGTGGCATCGGTGACCTGGGTGATCTTTCCGCCCATTTCCTGTACTCCTTCCTTGGGCCAGCGAGCGACTCATCGACCGCGCCGGCGCCGCCCAGCACCTCTCTAGCAATGGCAACGCGGCCTTGGCGCATTCCGCCGGCGAAAAAAAGGGCCGCCGCGAGGGCGCGCCACCATCGTTTTCAAGCTATTGTACGCACGAGGGGAGGGACGTGGCAACCGTGCGCACAAGGCGCCAGAAGCTCGGTCAGCACTTCCTCCATGACCAGCGCAGCGCTGCCGCGATCGTCGCAGCACTCGCAGCCAAACCGCCGCGGGTGTTGGAGATCGGCCCCGGGAGGGGCGCCCTGACCCGACTGCTGGTGGAGCGGTTTGAGCAGGTGCGGGCGATCGAGCTGGATGGTGCGCTCGCGGCGATGTTGCCCAGGCGCCTGGGAACGCCGGCCAGCCTCGAGGTGCAGCACGCCGACGCGCTCACCGTCGATCTCGACTGCGCGGCGGCGGGCGGACCCTGGCAGGTGGCAGCGAACCTGCCGTACTCGGTCGGCACGCCCATTTTGCGCCGCCTGTTGCCGCGCCACGACCTGTTCTCGCGCCTCGTGGTGATGGTGCAGCTCGAAGTCGCCCAGCGGCTGGTCGCCCCACCTGCGGGTGCAAACCGTGGCCTGCTCACGCTCGAGGCGGAGGCGTGCGCCGATGCCACTTTGCTGTTCACCGTGCCGCCCCGCTGCTTCCAGCCCCCCCCACGCGTGACCTCGGCGGTGGTGCGTCTCGTCCTCCACGCGCCCCCTGCGCCCGCGCGCGAGCTCGATCGCGGGCTCGAGCTCGCTGGCATCGCGTTCACGCACCGGCGCAAGCAGTTGGCCAATGCGCTCGCGGAGGCAGAGAAGGCGGTGGTGATCGCTCGGGCGCTAGCGGAGGCGGCGATCGCGCCGGGGGCGCGGCCGCAGGACGTGAGCATGGGCGAGTGGTTGGCGCTGGCACGAGCGTGGCCGGGCGAGTTGGCGCCGGGGGCGCTGGCATTCCCCACTTCCGAGCACGTCGAGGTGGGGGGCTGATGGCGGTGCGGCTGGTGGGCCTCGGCGGGCTGGGGGAGTTCGGCGCCAACTCGATCCTGCTCGACGACGATGCCGGAGGCCGTGTCCTCATCGACGCCGGCGCCGCTTTTTCCGACATGGCTGCGTTCGGGGTCGGGTTCGAGGTGCCCGACTTCGCCGCGCTTGGCGACGGCCTCCGCGCGGTCGTCCTCACCCATGCGCACGACGACCACATCAAGGGGGTGGCTTTTCTGCGCGAGGCGTTCCCCAACGTGGAAGTCTTCGCCAGTGCGACGACGTTGGCGTGGGCGCGTCGGGGGCTGGAACCCGGGGCACCGCTCGCGGCCCGCGAGCTGCGCGGCGAGGCAACGGTGCAGGTGGGCGGATTCACCTTTGAGGCGCTCCCGGTCTCGCACTCGATCCCGGGCACGGTGGCGCTGCGCGTGCGCTCCGAGGTCGGGACGTTGGTGCTCGCGACCGACCTCCGTCTTGCCCCCTCAGCGCTCGGCGAGACGACCGACGCGGATGCGTTGGCGGCTTGGGGCGCCGCCGGCGTGGACGTGCTGCTGCTCGACGCGACCAACGCACTCGTCGCGGAGGAACCGCCCGGCGAAGCGACCGTGGCAGCCGCGCTGGAAGAGCAGGTGGCGCGAGCGACCGGCGCGGTGGTGGCGGTCTCGTTCGCTTCACAGCTCGGCCGCTTCCACCAGCTCGCGAAGGCAGCCGCCAAGGCCGGGCGGGTGGTGGTCCCCGTAGGGCGGGGACTGGTCGAGGCGCTCGAGGTGCGATCGGCAACGGGCGGGTTGAAGCTGCCGGTTGGCGTCGTGCGGCCTGCTCGAGAGCTCCCTCGGTTGCAGCGGGACCGTGTGGTCGTCGTCGCGACCGGCTCGCAGGGTGAGCCTGGGTCGGCGTTCTCCCGCCTGGCGGTGGACCTGTTGCCGGGGCTGCGGCTGCGGCGGGGCGACACCGTGCTCCACGCCGGCCGCATCATCCCGGGCAACGAGCAGCGCCTCGCACACCTGTTCGACCACTGCGTGCGACGCGGCGCCCGTGTCGTCACCGCCGCCGACGCGCCGATCCACGCCTCCGGTCACCCGCATCGCGCTGAGCTGGAGCGCCTCCTCGATCTGCTCCGTCCGCGCGTGGTGATGCCCGTGCATGGGCGCCGGCGCAACCTCGAAGCGTTGGGCGACCTCGCGCGGGGGCGCGGGATCAGCACCGTCGTGGTGGAAAACGGCGAGGAGGTGGCGTGGTCGGCCGCCGGGGTGGCGCCCAGCGGGGAGCTGCACCAGGTGGGGCGCATTCTGGTGGACGAAGTGGGGGACGAGGTGCTCGACGCGGCGATGCTGCGCCACCGCCGCTCGTTGGCGCGAGAAGGGCTGGTTATCGCGGTGCTGCCGTGCTCCTGCACGGATCGTGGCCCGGTGAGCGAGCCGCAACTGTACGTCTCCGGCATGCCGTTGGCGAACTCCCTGCGAGATCACCTCGCGGCGGGGCTGGCGGCGGAGCTGCGCGGCGCCGGCGTCCTCGCTCGCCGGGATCCGGAATGGCTGCGCAGTACAATGAGCCGGTGGCTTCGTGCTGAGCTGCGTCGGCGGACGCGCCGGCGCCCGATGGTGGTGGCGCTGGTGGTGGAGCTTTAGATGAGTGTGTGGCAAGCGGCCTCGCGCGGCACAGCCCGGCGATTCGCCAAGCTGCTCCGGGTTTCGTCGCCGACGGCTGTCACGGTGAAGCTCCATCCCGTGGACGTGCGGTGATGGCGCGCACCCGCGAGGAGATCGCGCGCGAGCTCGCCGGCTACCTGCTCGGCCTGATCGGCATTCTCACCCTCCTCGCGGTCGCGACGTATCACCCACTCGACCCGTCGCTGTTTGCCTCCGGCAGCGATGTGGTCCACAACCTGCTCTGGCCCGTCGGCGCGGCGGTGGCCGGGGTGCTGGTAGGTCTGATGGGCGTTCCCGCGCTGCTGGTGCCGGTGTTGATGATGGTGGTGGGGTGGGAGTGGTTCAAGGGGCACAAGCTGGAATCGCCAGGCTTGCAGGCCGCGGCGTGGGTCGTGGCGGTGATGGGCGGCGACGGGCTACTCACCGCGCTGCTGGCGCGGGTTCCCTACCGCGGCGGCGAGCTGGAAACCGGAGGCGAGTTCGGCGTGCTCGTCGCGCGTGGCCTCAACGAGTCGCTCGGTCCCGTGGGCGCGCTCCTGATCTGTGCCGGGGCGCTGCTCGCCGGCGTGGTATTCGGCGTCCGTGGATCGCTCCATCAGGTGCTCTCCGCCGCCGCCACGGGCGCGGCGCGCAAGCGCAGCGAGGTGGCCGCCCGCTGGGCACGCAAGCGCGAAGGGGTGCGCCGCGTCGAGCTGCGCCGCGAGCTCGTGCGCCGCCACGAGGAGCGCCACCCGCCGGCGCCGCCGCCGCCGCTGGTCGCGCGCGAGAAGGAAGGGGAGACGGGTTTCTCGATCCGGCGGCTGCACCAGGTGGAGGTGGTGACGGAAACGCCGCAACCGGCCACCTCCCCGGCGCGCTCAACGGCGGCATCGACGTCCCGCCGATCCGCGCGGGTCCAACCCCTCGCGGTGCAGGAGGTGTTCGACTTCGTCGGGGAGACGCCGGCATCGTCGCTGCCGGAAAAGACCATGCTGATGCCGCCCTTGCCGCCGCCGAGCGTGGACCCCAAGCAGCTCACGGCGATGCGCGAGCATCTCGAATCGAAGTGCCGCGAGTTCCGCGTCGAGGGACGGGTGGAGGACGTGCTCCCCGGCCCGGTGATCACCACCTACGAGTTTCGCCCCGCAGCGGGTGTGAAGTACGCGCAGGTGGTCCGGCTCGAGGAAGACCTCGCGCTCGGCCTGCAGGTGGAGGCGGTGCGGATCGAACGCATCCCGGGCAAGGCCACGGTGGGGATCGAGGTACCCAACCCGGAGCGGCAGACCATCGTGCTCCGCGACGTGGTGGAGTCGTCGAAGTTCATCCATTCCGCCTCGCCACTCACCCTCGCCCTGGGCAAGGACATCCACGGCCGGCCGTTCGTCGCCGACATGCAGCGCATGCCCCACCTCCTCATCGGCGGATTCACCGGATCGGGCAAGAGCGTGGGCATCAACGGGATGATCATGTCGATCCTGTTCAAAGCCACGCCCGAGCACGTGCGCTTCATCCTCATCGACCCCAAGCAGGTGGAGCTGGGTATCTACGAGAAGCTCCCGCACCTGCTTACGCCGATCATCTCGGATCCGAAGGAGGCGTCGCGCGCGCTGCGCTGGGCGGTGCGGGAGATGCGCGAGCGCTACCAGCTCCTGGCCGCCTGCAAGGTGCGCAACATCACGCAGTACAACGCGCTGCTGGGCGACGCCGAGGCGCGGCGCGCGGCCGCCGAGTCCGCCGGTGGGGCCGAGCTCAAGCCCCTGCCGTTCATCGTGATCATCATCGACGAGCTGGCCGACCTGATGATGACCTGCCCCGCCGAGGTGGAGGACTCGATCGGCCACCTCTCGCAAATGGCGCGCGCGGTGGGGATTCACCTCTTGTTTGCCACGCAACGGCCCTCCGTGGACATCGTCACCGGCGTAATCAAGGCCAACTTCCCGTGTCGCATCTCCTACAAGGTGCGCACCCGGTTCGACTCGCGCACGATCCTCGACACTGAGGGTGCCGAGTGCCTGCTCGGCGCGGGCGACATGCTCTACCTCGCCGCCGGTACCTCACGCCCGATCCGGCTGCACGGCTGTCTCGTGCGCGAAGATGAGATCCAGACCGTGCTCAAGCACGTGCGTCGGCTCGGCAAGCCGGAGTTTGACCCGCGCGTGATCGAGGAGCCGGAGCCGGGCGTGGGGCCTAACGCCGAGATGGAGTGGGATGACCCGATGTACCAGCAGGCAGCGCGCCTGGTGGTTGCCTCGCGCAAGGCATCCGCCTCGTACATCCAGCGCAAGCTGCGCTTGGGGTACGCGCGCTCGGCGCGACTTCTCGATATGATGGAGCAAGAGGGCGTGGTGGGGCCCTCGCAGGGCTCCCGCGGGCGCGAGGTACTCGTCGCGCCCGACTATTTCGGCGAGGTGGACGCTACGGCTGTAGAGGAGGACACGGACGATGCCACTGATTGATCTTTCCCCCCAGATGACAACGATCCTGGTGGCGACGGCCGGTGCCCTGATCGTCCTGCTCGTGGTGAGCTTCCTCTCCCGTCCGCGGGTGTTCACCCAATACCTCAAGCACATGACCGGCATCGAGCTGTCGCCTCGCGATGTCGCCCGCGTTTTCAAGCGCCGCGGCAAGGCGGGCGTGCGCGACATGTTTCTCGAGCTGATCATCAGCGAGGACCTCAAGGATGGCCCGCGCCTCACCCCCGATTCCAAGCCCGACGTGGAGGTCCTTACCCCGGGCCCGCGACGATGAGCGTCTCGCGGCGCCTGGATGCGCTGCGCGCCCAGGGGATCGAGTTCGTCGCCGGCGTACCGTGCTCCTATCTGAAGCATTTCTTTGCGGGCTGCCTCGAGCTGCCGCCCACCGCGTTCCTGCCTGCGGTGCGGGAGGACCACGCGGTGGCGGCGTGCGCGGGCGCCTGGCTCGGCGGGCGGCGCGCCCTGGCGGCGATGCAGAACTCGGGCCTCGGCTACTGTCTCGAGGTGCTCACCTCGCTACACCTGATCTACGGCGTCCCGCTGCCTCTGCTGGTGTCGGATCGAGGTGCGCCGGGCGATTTCGCGGAGCACCTCGTCCTTGGCCAGCGCACCCGCGAGCTCCTCAAGCTGTTCGGCATCCCCTGGCGCGAGGCGTGTCGGGGCGGGGAGGATGAGGACGCGAGCTGGGTGGTGGCCACGGCGGAGCAGCAGGGCCGGCCCGTAGCGCTGCTCGTCGGCAAGGAGGCGGACACGTGACCCGCGCCAAGGCGGTAGAGCTCGCGTTGTCGTTGCTCGCCGACGAGGACATCGTGGTGGCGGCGGATGGGGCCATCTCCCGCGAGGCGTACCGGGCGCACGACCGGTCGCGCACCTTCTACATGGTCGGCTCGATGGGTCAGGTGGCCTCGATTGCGCTCGGGCTCGCGATGACACGGCTGGAGCGGGTGGTTGGCCTCGATGGCGACGGCAACCTGTTGATGGGCTTCGGCGGCCTCGCCATGGTGGGCGGACTGCGACCGCCCAACCTCTACCACCTCGTCCTCGACAACGGTTGCTACGCGACTACCGGGGGCCAACCGGCCCTCTCCCGGCAGGTGGACTTGGCAGCCGCGGCGGCTGGCGCGGGCTACGCATGGTCGCGCCGGTGCTTCGTGGCGGAGCACGCCCGCGAGGCAATGCAGGCTTGGCTGGGGGCGCCCGGCCCCGCACTTCTCGACGTGGTAATCGAGGCCGGCGACCCCGATCTGGCGCCGCGCGTGCCACTCACCCCCGAAGCGATGGCCGCCCGCGTTCGCGCCGCGCTCGCCAGCGAGTAAGCACTCAATCGGACTACAACCCGAGCTTGTCCATCTTCGGGTTCTCGTAAACGTCGTCCTCGCCCGGGTAGCGCAACTGACCCTCGAAGCGGCCCGTCTCCTTGGCGAGCGCCCAGATCAGGCTCTCCCCGGCGGGCAACGTCATGGGCTGGCGCGAGTAGACCGGATCGCGGTACGCCGCCTCGGCCGAAATCGACTCCCACCCCCGTGCGCGGAACATCTCGAGCAGATCGCCGAGGAAGAGCGCGTTGAGCAGGCTGTGGTGCACGAGCACGGTGTGTCGAGGGCGCTGGCCAAGTACCTGCAACGCGAGGTCGTCGTAGTAGCGGGCGCGCTCCCAGATGTGGGCAAGGTAGAACTCGCGGTAGGGCTGAAGGTCGGCCGTGGGATCTTTTCGGAGGCGCGCGACCAAACGGCGGTCGATCGCCCAGTCCGACGCGTCGACCGTCGCTCGGCCGACGCGGTAGCCGCGCTCGGTGAGGAATCGCCGCACGCCATCGCGTTTCTCGACCGTGTCGCCCTCCTTGAAGAACGGGTAGCGGAAGATCTTGCGAAAGTGCGAAAAGCCGCTGACGACGGCCTCGCCGCGCGCGATGTCCCCGCAGAACGCCGCCAGGGTGATCTTTTCCGAGGGCAGGTACCAGTGCGAGTAGCTGTGGTTGCCGAGCGTGTGGCCGGCATCGTTCCACTCTCCGAGCAGCCGCTTCCCGTCCGGGTTGTCGACGCGCATGCCGCAAACGAACAGGGCGGCCTTGATCCGGTGACGCTCGAGATGGCCGAGGATGCGGCGGTTGATCTCGGTGGCACCCATCGTCGGTGCCCCGTCGACTTTCGGGTCGTCCATCGTGACCGCGACCTGCGGTCTTGACGCGGCGCTTGAGAGGCTCGGTGCGAGCAGCGCGCCGGCCGTGCCGGCCGCGAGCGAACGAAGAAACGCACGGCGGTTCACAGATAACGCCTCACGCGAGGAGAAGCTGCCCTCCACTGGCCGCGAGGATTGACCCGGTGGGAAGGTCGTGTCAAGGCCAACCGAAGCGCCTCGCCGACCGAGCCGTTCACGGCACCAGCACGATCTTGCCGAAGGCGCCAGGCGCCATCACCTCGACATGAGCACGGGGCGCCTCGGCGAGCGGCAGCTCCTTCCTCACGACCGGTCGAAGCGCGCCGCTTTCGAGGGCGGCCACCAGGTACGCGTTCGTCTCGGTGCTCTCAGCCTCCGTCAGACTCCAAAGCGTGAATGCACGGATGGACGCGCGTCGCGCCATCAGGTCGCGCGGGTTGATCGTGACCTCGCCGCGGCTGCCGATGACCACGACACGTCCCTGCGGCGCGAGGAGCTTGAGATCGTGACCGAGGTTGACGTTGGCGAGCATCTCGAGGACGAGGTCGACGCCCCGCCCACCGGTTGCCTTGAGGATCTCCTCGTGGTAACCGACCTTCCCGTGATCGAAAGAGAGATGAGCGCCTTCGTGCCTCACCAGCTCGAGGCCCTTCCCGGAGCCGGCGGTGCCAATCACGTGGAGGCCGCGCGAGCGGGCGATCTGGATCGCCGCCACGCCGACGCCGCCGCTCGCGCCGTGGACGAGCACCGTCTCGCCCGCGCGGGCGTTCGCCGCCGCAACGAGCGCGTGGTAGGCCGTCCCGTACGGAACCCAGACGCCGGCGCCTTGTCCGAAGCTCACGCTCTCTGGAAGCGGGTGGACCTGGCTCTCGAGGGCGATCGCGCACTCGGCATACGCGCCGCTCACGGTGCGCGCGGTGTAGACGCGGTCGCCGGGCTTAACCTTGCTGACGCCATCGCCGACCGCCTCGATGAGGCCGGCGGCATCCGAGCCGGGCGTGTACGGAAGCGACGGGTTGACTGCGTAGGTGCCGGCCCGCATGTACGTGTCGTAGGGGTTGACGCCAGCAGCTCGGATGCGGACGAGCACCTGGCCCGCCCCGGGTTTCGGGATCGGCACGTCGGCGATCTTGAGGACCTCGGGACCGCCGAATTCGTGGACGAGGATCGCTTTCACCTTGAACCTCCCTTCGCTCAGGCTACCCGCCTCGCGCCCGGCAAATTCCCTCTCCGGCCCGAGCCGGCGCTCCGGTGCGTCATCCGGGACCAACTCCCAGTGGATGATGCAAGATCGGCAAAGCGGCAACAATGAGGTTGCGGTGGAGGCCAGGTTTGAGATCGCTGCGCATGCGCCGCGCTGAACACACAGGAGCCGCCCGGGCGAGCGGCCCCTGGTTTTGCAGCGTACGGGAGCTCAGCGCTACTGTTTGCCGGTGAGCGTTACGTGCGTTTCCTTGCCCTTCGCGATCCCCACCAGGAAGCCGTCCTTGCCGGGCATGTGGACCTCGGAAAGATAGCTCTTCCCGTCCTCCATCTTGTCGAAGACGATCTTGGGCTCCCTGCTGCCGGTATCCGCGAGACGCTCGATCACTGGTACCAGGACCAGCCCGCCGCCCTCGGTGTTCCGGATGCTCAGCCTGGCCTCATCGTTGCCTTCCGGTCGGATCTCATAGGCCCCGGCCGGCATTTCCTTGTCCTTGACGAAGAAGCCGAAGGGAATCTTCACGGTTATTGCGCCTGCCGCCCAGGCGAGACTTCCCGCCAGTCCGAGCGCCAGGACAGCAACAACAGCGAGTAGAAACTGCTTTCTCATGCGTGGTCTCCTCTTTGAGCTAGTAAGCCCTGTGCACTGCTTGGGGCAACGTTCAGTTCACTCTTGCCGCGTTAGCGACGACAATAACGCGGGGCCACGCTGATCTATTCCTTTGCGCGCAGGGCGCTTGCCGCCAGCCGCGGGGGAAGCCGAGATGAAGCCCCCTGCGCCCTGACTTGGTCCAACTGTGAGCGAGCAGCCAGGTCGCATCGCGACGGGATCGGATCGATCCGTGCGAGATCGGTACCAGCTATCGCCACCTCACGTCACGATATCGTCGCTAGTTGACCTCTCGGATTGCAATCGTCGCGCCGGCCGAGTACGCGTTGAACTCCGGCGCGTACATTGATTGCACCGTTGCTGGCGCGACCTTGAAAGTCCCGGCTAGGTTCGCGCGGAGGCGGTACTTGAAGGTGTACTCGCCGACCGGCAGTTGCTCGAAGAAGAAGTTGCTCCCGGAGTCGCGCACCTCCTCGTACCAACTGACGCCGAGGTCCCAGCGAAACCGTGACACCGCATTCTCCGGCTCGAGACCGGCGGCGCGCGGGTCACGCAGGTGGACGTACTCCGCGGCGTGCTTGGAGCGCAGCTCGAGCTGCACCTCGACCTCGTCACCCACCGCGAGCGGCGCGCCCTCGGCCAACGGCTTGAGCACGAACCCCTGCGGCGTGCTCTCCCGCTTGAAGTAGTGGCGCGACACCGAGAAGAAATCGCCGCTACCTTCCTCGGGCAGCTTCTCGGTGGAGAACTGCCAGGTCGCGGACGCGAACGCGAACCCCTTCGAGTGTTTCTCCACCGTGACGGTGGCGTCCTCGGGGCCGACCTTGTCGCCGGGGATGACGACCTGGTTCTTCTTGCCGGTGTACGTGCCAGGATCGAAGGTGAACGTGGCCTTTTCGTAGCCGACGGTGACGGTAGCATCCTCCGGGATGCCGAGCGCGCCCTCGACCTGGAGGTACTTGACGAGCGAGTAGATCACCTCCGTGGTGGCGCGCGTGGACTTCCACTGGTTCAATTTCTTGTTGAGCAGCAGCCACTGCACGAGGCCATCCCGGCGCGCGTCCTTGGGCGAAAGCTCCATCAGCGTGCGCAGCGCAAAGGCGTGCGTCTCGATGGTGTCGTTGTACCAGAGCCAGGAGCGATCCTCGGGCGCCCAGAACGTACCCTCGTCCTGCGTGGTTTTGGCGGAGTCCATCACGCTTTCCCATACCAGTGACGCGTCGGCAGGCCGGCTCGTGCGCTTGAGGGTGAGCGCGAGGTAGCCCTTGAGCAGCGGCGAGTGCTGCTGCCAGTGTTTGAACGAGAAGGCGAGGATCTCCTTGCGCTCCGCCTCGGTGAGGGCGTCGCCCATCCACGACGGATCGGGGTAGCAGGTCGCGACGTAGTTCAGGAACGTGAGGTACTCCCAGCAGCAGTCCTCGGCCATCATCCGCTTGAGGTCGTCGCGGTAGTGGCTCGCGAGGTAGGCCCACCCGCGCTGCACGATCTGCTTCGGCACGTCCACGCCGAACTCCGCAGCGCGCGCGAGGCCGTGCATGATGTACAGCGTCATGTACGGCGAGGGCGGTCCGCCCGGCCACCAGGGGAATGCGCCGTTGGCGGTCTGCGCCTTGGTGAGCTTGGCAAGCGCGGCCTCGCGGTTCGCCTTTGCGATGCGCGGATCGAGCACGTTGACAAGGCCCGAGCTTGGCTCGGTGCCGCCCTTGGCCTCGAGGAGCCATGGAGTCTCCTCGAGCGCGATGCGGCGGTTGGGATCGGCGGCGTCGAACGTCTCGAGCCGCGTCTCCCGCTTGGAGAGCTCCTGCGCCATCCTCGCGACCGCGGGATAGCCGTCGTAAAGCGTCGAGACGATTCCGGTGGAAACGAAGCGGTTGAGCGTCTGCTCGGTGCACTCGTACGGGTAATTGACCAGGTACGGCAGTGCCTGCAGCACGGAATAGAAGAGCTGCGCGTCCACCGTGACGACCATTTGCTCGTTGACGCGTGTGGGGTCGTCGCTGCGGGCGAGGTCGTCGAAGTGCATCACGCGCGTGTCGGCGTTGTGCAGCGTGACGAAGCGCGACTGCGCCAAATGCACGCGTCCGGGCAGCAGCGGCAACGGGCGCAGCTCACCGTCGGAGAGGTCGCCGGCGGTGGCGATCACCTTGAACGCGACCGTGCCCACGCGCTTCGGCGCGGTGAGCGCGAAGCTGAGGTTGGCGCCGCCGCCCGCCTTGACGGAAAACGGCCGGCTCGCGCCCGTGGGGGGAATGCCGAATTCGGCGAGCAGGCTGTGGTTGGTGTCGGGGTCGAGGATGTCGAGAGCGACGGTGCCGGAGAGGGCCCGATCCGCCGCGTCGTTGATCACGACCTTGATCTCGGCCTGATCGGCTTCGCGCAGGAATCGCGGCAGGTACGGACGCACCATGAGGTCCTTGACACTGCGCGCCTCCTGGTGCAGCGAGCCGCACCTGAGGTCGCGGGTGACCGCGTGAACCCAAACGTTCCAGGCGGTGACGGAGTCGGGTACGGTGAACTCGATCGCCGCGGTGCCGTCGGGTCCGGTGAGCAGATGGGGTTGCCAGAACGCGGTCTCGGCGAAATCGCTGCGCAGCACCGGCGGCGCGGCCGGCGGTGGCGCCGCCGCTTCGGTCGCGATCTTCTGCTCGGGCTGGTTGGGGACTCCACCGGCAACGCCACCTTCGATTCCCCCGGGCGCGGCGGCCGACTTGGCCATCGCCATTGCCGGCGCGGGTCGAGCGGCGTCCATCGGCATCATCCTGCCGCGCCGACCGGGCCCACCGATGCCGTAGCCATCGAGGATTTTCAGGCGGTCGCCCACCGGCTCGCCCCATTCCGGCACCGAGGCGAAGTCCGCGCCCTCGATCCATTGTCCCGAGTTGGCTCCGAGGCTTGCGCGATCGGTCCGTATTGCGCTGCGGTTGGGGTAGAGCGAGAGCGGGTTGGGCGGGTTGTGCGATGCGAATATGTCCAGGCTCTTGTCGTACATGTAGGCGAGCAGCTCGGCCGCGCCTGCCTCGCTGCCGCTACCGCTCGCGCCCTTGACGCGGATGCGCCAGGTTTCCTTCTCGCCCGGGCGCATCCGGTCGCGGAAGCTCGCGAACGACAGCTCGAGCTTGCGGTCGTCCCACGGCACGAACACCTGTTGCGAGAGCTCGATGAATTGGTGATCGGAAAGCAGTGCGAGGGTGACGCCGAAGCCGCCGCGGTCCTCCTCCTTGATCGGGATCTCGATGAGCGCCGCGTCCCGGCCGGCGACCAGCTCGCGGCGCTCAACCACGTCCCCCGCCCGGAAGATGGTGAGGAGCATCCGCTGCTCCGGCAAACCGGAGAGCGCGAGCAGCCGCGCCGTGCCTCCCACCGGCACCGACGAGGCCTCGGCCTGGAGCATCGCCGCTGCCGCCAGCTTGGATCCAGCCGAGGCGGCGACGAACTCCTTGGCAACCTCGCAGACTGCGCCGAACTCGTCGGTGGTCCGGTAGGTGAGCCGATACGCGCCGGCGGTGAGCTTCCCGAGGTCGAGCTTGGCCTCGCCGTTGGCGCCATGGGACGCGGTGCCGTGGGCCCGCTCGGCCCCCTCCGGCCAGGTCCTCAGCGTCTCCAACGCGTCGGCGCCGGTCTCCCAGCGGGCACGGAGCCGATCGCCCTCCGTGCGGTAGGGCTTCTCCTCGCTGGTGGGCCCGGAACGCACGGGCTGCTCGGCGGGGAGCAGCGTCCTCTCCGGTTGCCGCAGCTCGACCAGCCGCCAGGTGCCTTCGCCGGCACGTCCGACGCCGTCGAGGCTGCTGCGCACCACGGTGAGCTGGGCAGGTGCGTCGGCGCGGAAGAAGGCGCTCGCAAGCTCGAAGCGTGCCTCCACCGCGACAAAGCCGAGGCGGAACGAGCGCAGCGCGCTGCGGGTCTCGCCCCCCTCGTCGGTGACGTCGGCGGTGACGGTGTAGCGATACGAGATGTCCTTGCTCGTCTTGGCAAGCCGCTCGTCCGCGCGCGGCACGAACGCGACTGCAAAGCCGCCGTTCTCGTCGAGCGTCGCGGTGCCGCTGGCGATCACCCGCCCCTGTGCCCGCGGCATGGCCCACCACCCCCACCACCACGGGTAGACCGGGTCGCGGCTCACCCGCCACGCCACCATCCCGCTGGTGACCGGGAGGCCGAAATAGTACGTGGCCTTGCCGACGAGCTTAGCGTCTTGGTTGAGGCGCAACGCCTGCGTCGGGTCCTCAAAGCTCGCTTCGAAAGTGGGGCGCTTGTACTCCTCGACGCGAACCTCCGCACCTCCGCCGAGCGAGGTCTCGATTCGCCAGCCACCGAGCAGCCGGCCGGCGGGCAAGACGAATTCCCCCGACGCGGTGCCGAAGTCGTTGCTGGTGACCGTGCGCGAGTCGACCTTCTGCCGGTTGGGGTCAAGCAGCGACACCGTCAACGGAGTGGCCGGGAGCGTGCGGAAGCGCCCCTCGGCGGCCATGCCGTGAAATGCGAGCACCTTCCAGTAGAGCTTCTGCAGCGGGCGGTAGATGCTGCGGTCGGTGAAAACGAGCGAGGCGGTGGTCTCGCCGGGCCTCGTCTGCGGGTAGAGCGAGAGGTACTGCGGGTCGATGGCGAGGTCGTTGTCGTGGCGTGCGAGGAGGAAGAGGCCGCCAGAGCCGCGGGCGGGCTGGGCCGAAAAGCGTACCAGGCCATCCTCACGGGTCGTGGCCGTGTCGACCACGTGGTGTCCGTGCTGCCAGTCGTACGCGTAGAGGTCGACGCGCGCTCCCGCGACGTTCGCGCCGTTGCCTCCCGTGAGCACTCGTGCCTCAACGCCGCCA
Organism: Thermoanaerobaculales bacterium; assembly: GCA_044447965.1. GTDB lineage: Bacteria > Acidobacteriota > Thermoanaerobaculia > Thermoanaerobaculales > Thermoanaerobaculaceae > DATIYW01. The sequence continues at coordinate 25,009 of JBIOGJ010000024.1, forward strand.
TCGTCTTGGCGTGCCACCAGCACAAGGTCGCCGAGCAGCATCGGCACGGACTGCAGGCGGTTGTGGGTCGCCGCGAAATCCTCCCGAGTCGAGCACGCAATGACGTAGAACCCTCGCGCCGACAGGGGGGGCGTGACGAAGGTGCGGTGGGTGCGGTAGTCGGGCGTAGGCGGGAGGTCAACCTTCCAGGTAGTGACGGGTTTCTCGGCGTGCACGAGCGCGCGCACTTCGTCGCCGTTGGGGAACAGGTTGTAGTCGCGAGCGGTCTCGATCCGCTTGACGAGATCCATCGCGTAGGCGCGGAGGTAGAGCGCCGGCAGGTTGGCGTGCGTTACCTCGATCGAGCGCTTGCCCGGCGCGTCGCTCGCCATCGCCTCGATGCGGTAGTCCGGCGCCTCGATTTGCGCGACGATGGTGCGGCAGTGTTTTCCGCCCGGCGAATCGGGGTAAGCGGCAACGCCATCCTGCGCGATCGCGTGGGCGCGGGTGAGCGCGTCGGGCGCTTCGTCCTGGCGGGTCAGCTCGGCCAACTGCGCCATCCCTTGCGCCCACCAGCTCACCGCGCGGAACGCGGGCAGACGCTGGGCGAGATCGGCGCGGATCGCGCTCCGGTCGTCGGCCTGGCTGAACGAACGGAACAGCCATCGGACGCGCTCCAGCCGGGCTTCCAATGCGGCAGCGGTCTCGCCGCGCCGGTGGTGCCACGCCTCGAGGTCGGCGAGTACCGCGCCCAGCTTGGTGAGGGGGTGCACGCTGGCGTCGTCGAAGTTGACCGCCGTCGCGGCGGTGGGATCGCCTTTGAGCAGCGCGGCCAGGTCGAGGGTGAAGACATCGCTCTCCTGCTCCGGCCGCCAGTTGGAGGTGTCGGCGAGCGATGCAACGAACAGGTAGGAGACCGCGTCGCGCAGCGTGCCGCGGACTTCCGTCGGATACGTGTTCGGTTCGAGATAGTCGCCGAGACAAGAAATCGGCTCGCCGTCGAGCTTCTCGCGCATCGCCCACACCTCGGCGAAGGCGTGCTGCGCCGCGGCGACGATCTGTTCGCGCGTCCACGCCTTGAGGTCGAGCTGGCCCCGCGTCTCGACCTTCTCGCGCTGCCCGATCTCCCAGGAGTATGCCTGCAGGTAGGTGGTAAGGGCGTGGGCGTAGAAGAGGTCGAGGACCGCGCGGTGGATCGCGTGTTGCGGCCACGGCATCTCCTTGAGGAAGCGCACCGCCGTCTCGTAGCCGTGCAACCCGATGCGGAGTTGTGTTTCCTTGACGAGCGCGCGCGTCCAGTCGGCCTCGTCGCCACGCGCCTGCGCGGCGACGCGAATCGCATCCACCGCCGTGGCCGCCGCCTCGAACTTCTCCTCCTTAATGAGGCGCTCGACATCCTGCCATCTTTGTGGCTGCGTCACCTTGCCGCCTTTCTCCTGGGACCCTGGAACCGCAGTCGCCAGGGGACTCGCTAGCCGTGACTCGTCACGGCTAGCCATCGCCCCGAGCGCGAGCAGGGTCACCGCCAGTGCGACGGCGGGCACAACCGTTGCGACGGAAAAGCGCGAGCGGGCCGAGGGGATCGACAGTTTCATGCTCACATTAGACACCCGAGTCGCCGGAAGGTTCCCAAGGCCCCGCGCCCGTCACTTTCCACGGATGAGATTGACTTGCCTGCGCTGGTGGTGGTGGAATGCTCGCCGACAAGCGGTGTTTGGAGGTACGCAGCTCAACCACGACCACCCCGGTAAAGGAGGACGCGGATGAAGCCCAGTAGGTCGCATCGGTTCGTCCACCGGTTTCTGCCTGCCGTCGTGCCCGTGGCGGCGGTCGTTCTCGGGTTGATCGCGCAGCCCGCGCGTGGGATCCCGGCGTTTGCCCGCAAGTACACCACGAGCTGCCTCACCTGCCACACCATCTACCCCAAGCTGAACCCGTTTGGCGAGGCGTTTCGCCGCAACGGGTACCGCTTCCCCGGGGTCGACAGCGACGCGGTCAAGCAGGAGAACGTCCCATTAAGCCCGGATGTCGCGAAGAAGCAGTTCCCCAACTCGGTCTGGCCCGGCGTCCTGCCCCCGTCCATCCCGATCGCGGTCGGGTTCAACGGCGACGCAGTCTTCCACCCCAAGGCGAGCGCGGGCGGCACGCAGGCGGACAACGGCGCCAAGGTCAATATCACGCAGCTCGTCGGCGAGGGGCACCTGTGGGCAGGAGGCTCGTTCGACGACCAGATCACGTTCTTTGGCGAGCTCACCACCGACGATACGGGGACCTCAATCGAGCACGCCTCCGTCCACTTCAACGACCTGCTCTTCGGCAAGCACGCGTTCAACGTGGTGGTGGGCAAGGACCTCCCGGTGATCTCCTCTTTCGGCCCGCACTCCTCGTACGTGGCCGACATGCTCTTGCCCGCGCTGTCGACCACCGCCCTGTACGGCGCCACGAGCGAGTCGTGGAACGTCACCAACGCCTACAACGAGGTCGAGGTGAACGGCACGGTCGGCGGCCGCTTCGACTACTCGGCCGGGGTCAACGCGGGCTCCAACATCGATGTCCAGAACCCCAACGACTTCTACGCCCACCTCGGCTACAAGCTTGGCGGCATGCCGCTCGACGCCGAGGCCTCGAGCGCACCTCCCGACCCGATGAAGCCGTGGGCGGAGCAGTCGCTCACGTTCGACACGTTCTACTACCGGTCGATCTCGCACTTCACTGCGATCGACGGGAGCGACCTTTCCGACGGTGCCAAGACCTATGGAGGAGCGATCCGCGCGCAGTGGGGATCGTGGGAGCTGAATACCGGCCTGTACAAGGAAAAGCACGACGCGGCGATGCTTGGCGCGACCGGGGTAGACGCGACGGCGCAGTTCAACGAGCTCTCCTGGGTTGCCTACCCGTGGCTGGTGCCGGCGGTGCGCCTCGAGTATCTGCGGCTGCGCCCCAACGTCGGTCCGGAGGTAAGCGACACGCGATGGATCGTCGGCGCCGCGATCCTGGCACGGGCCAACCTCAAGTTCACGTTGACCGGATGGATCGAGTCGGCGAGTGGCGCCCCGCCTGGCGGGTGGGGTCCGGCGGGCGGATTTGCCATTCCTGTCACGCCGACGGGTTCGGTGGGGCGGGAGGTCGAGGCGATCACGGTGGGGATGGCCTACGCGTTCTGACGCGGGCCGGGAAGGGGATGCGGCGATGAGGCTACTCGCGGACTCGAACGCAGCAGGGGCGGAGCGATACCTGCGCACGGCGGCCGTGGCAGTGTGCCTGTCGGTGGCGTCTGCGATCGGCGCCCAGGCCGGCGGCGCGATCAGCGGCAAGGTCGACGCCACGCCGGCAAAGTATCTCGAAGAGACGGTGGTCTACCTCAAGGGAGCGCCCGCACATCCGGCACCCAAGACCATCAACCTCGACCAGAAGGGGAAGACTTTCCTCCCGCACCTCCTGGTGGTCACGGTGGGCGACACGGTGGCGTTCCTCAACCACGACACGATCGCTCACAACGTGTATTCGCCCGACAACGAGACCTACAACCTCGGCAACTTCAAGCCCGAGGAGTCGCGCACCTACACGTTCAAGACGGCCGGCATGTATACCCAGCTTTGCAGCCTGCACCCCGAGATGCTCGCGTACATCTTCGTCGGCGAGAACCCGTATTCGGCGGCGGTGGGCAAAGACGGGAGCTTCACGATCAGGGATGTCCCGCCAGGGAGCTACACGATCGCGGTGTGGAACTCGCACCTCAAGGTGGCGGACAAGAAGGTGACGGTAAGCGAAGGCAAGGGCGCCGAGGTGAGTTTCTCGCTCAAGCGGTGAGCCGGGGATGCACCGGTCTCGCCTCGCCGTTGCGGCTGTGGCGGTGGCGGTTCAGCTCGCGTGTGCGGAGCCGCCGCCGGTGCAGCCGTTGGCGTTCTCCCACAAGATCCACGCGGGGGTGAACAAGATCGGCTGCCGGTACTGCCACGCGTATGCGGAGCATGGCCCGGTGGCGGGGATCCCCTCGATGCTGCGCTGCTTCGGCTGCCACAAGTTCGTCTCGCGCGACAAGCCGGACGTGCAGCGGGTGATCCAAACCTACCAGGAGGGCAAGGTCTTCGAATGGGTGCGCATCTACCGCGTGCCCGACCACGTGTTCTTCACCCACGAGCGGCACATCGCTGCCGGCCTCGCGTGCCAAACCTGCCACGGGCAGGTCCAGGAGATGGACGTGGTCCGGCAAGCCAGCTCGCTGACGATGGGTTGGTGCGTCGACTGCCACCGCCAACGGCACGCTTCCACAGACTGCCTGACCTGCCACAAATGAGCGCCGACACACGCCCTACGTTCCTGCTGGTGCGTTCTCCTCGCGAGACGACGAGAGGCGAGCGCGCACGTATTGACGTAGGGGCGAGGCGCTGCCTCGCCCGGTGCGCCTGTGGCGCGGGCGCCCTCGCCCGCGATCATGCAGGCGGGTCGCCCCTACGAAGGGTGCCGGCTGACAAGGGTGAGACGCGATGAGTGACAAGCCGACCACCGGGATGAACCGCCGCACCTTCCTGAAGGTCGCGGGCGCGGCGGGCGCGGCCGCAGCAGCGGCTTGCTCTTCGCCGCCCGGTCCGCAGAAGCTGATCCCGTACCTCGTGCCGCCCGAGGAGATCATCCCCGGGATGCCGTTGTTCTACCGCACCGCCTGCCGCGAGTGCGCGGCCGGATGCGGCGTGACCGCGCGCACCCGCGACGGCCGGGTGATCAAACTCGAAGGCAACCCTGACGACCCGATCTCGCGCGGGGCGCTTTGCGCGCGCGGGCAGGCGGCGCTGCAGGGGCTCTACGCCCCCGACCGCTTCAAGGGACCGATGCGCCGAACCGCGGCTGGCGCGCTCGAAAGCGTGAGCTGGGACGATGCCCTCGCAGCGCTCGCTACCAGCCTCGGAGCTGCGATGGCGAAGCCGTCGGCAGGCGGCGTGCGCATGCTCACGCGAGCGGAGCCGGGGAGCACCGGAGCGCTCCAGCGCGAGTTCATGGCCAAGCTCGGCGCCTCGCCAGCGCAGCGGGTCGTGCTCGACCCGTTCGACCTCGTGAGTTTGCGCGAGGCGGGCCGGATCCTCTTCGGCCGCGCCGAGCTGCCCGTCTTCGAGCTGCGCGCCGCGCGGACCGTGGTCTCGTTCGGCGCGGAGTTCCTCGAGACCTGGCTGTCGCCCGTGGAACACGCGCGCGACTTCGCCGCCGGCCGCGGCCGGGTCGGTCCGGAGCGCACGCGCCTGATCTGGATCGGCCCGCGCCTCTCGCTCACCGGGGTGAGCGCCGAGCGCTGGCTGCCCGCGCGTGCGGGAAGCGAGGCGTGGGTCGCGCTCGCGCTGCTGCGCTGGCTCGTCGACCCGGCCAACCGCGTTGCGGACCTCGCTCCGGAGGCCGCGGCGCTGGGCGGGCTCCTCGCCGGGCTCGATCTCGCCGAGGTCGAGAAGCAGAGCGGCATCGGGCCGGTTGCGATTGCGCGCCTCGGCGCGGAGCTCGCACGCCGTCGCCCCTCCGCTGTGCTCGGCCCCGGAGTGCTCAGCTCCGCTGCGCGCGCGACCGAGCTTGCGGTCGCGATCCAGCTCATCAACTGGGTGCTCGGCAACGTCGGAAGCACGGTGCTCTACGGCCTCGATCCCGGCGGCGACGACCCCTCCCAACTGCGCGCGGTCAAGGAGCTGCTCGATGACGTGGCCGCGGGGCGGGTCGAGGTGCTGCTCGTCCACCATGCCGACCCGATCGGCGCGCTGCCGGCCGCTCTCGGCGCCGCCGCGGCGTTACACCACGCCCCGCTCATCGTGAGCTTTTCGGATCGGCCCGACGCGACCACCGCGCTCGCCCACCTCATCCTGCCCGACACGCACTCACTCGAGTCGTTCGGTGATTCCTCGCCGCGGCGCGGCATCGTGGCGCTCGCGCAGCCGGTGATGACGCCGCTCGCGGACACCCGCACCGCGGCGCAGGTGATGATCGACCTGGCCGGGAAATTGCCGGCTCCGGCGACCCCACTCCCTTACGACGATGCGTACTCGTACGCTCAGGCGCGCACCGCCAAGCTCTTCCCGACGTTGACCGGGGACGGTCTCGGCGCCGCACAGCGCGAGGCGCAGCAGCGCGGCGGCGTGTATACCGAGGCCAAGGCCGAGGCGGTTAGCTTGAAGTTGCCCGAGCCGGGACTCCTGCAGCCGCCGAGGCTCCCCGCGTCCGAGGGCGGCCAGCTCGACCTCGTGCTCTTTCCCACTGCGCTGCGCAACAACCCGGCGGGCGAGGGCCTTCCCTGGCTGCGCGAGGTGCCCGACGTGCTCAGCTCGGTGTCGTGGACCGCGTGGGCGGAGCTTGCTCCGGCCATCGCGGCGCGCCTCGGCGTGTCCGACGGCGACGTGGTCACTCTCCGTACCTCGGCGGGTGCAGTGGAGCTTGCCGTGTGCACGTATGCGGGGCTGCGCGAGGACGCGATCGGCGTGCCGCTGGGCAGCCAGGAGCCGCTCGCTCTGCTGCCCTGGGCACTCGACACCCGCGGCGGCTCGCTCGCCTGGCAAGGCGCTCGCGCGAGCGTGGCGAAGACGGGCCGCCGCGTCGTCATGCCGCGCTTCGAGGGGACGCCCAACCAGGAGGGGCGCACGATCGTGCGGACCGTGACCGCGGCCGCACCGAGCGTGTCGCGTCCCGAGCCGCCGCCGCAGATGTACCCCCAGCCCAGCTTCCCGAAGCACCGCTGGGCGATGGCGATCGACATAAACCGCTGCACCGGCTGTCAGGCTTGTGTCGTCGCCTGCTACGCGGAGAACAACGTGCCGGTGATGGGCGCGGAGGCGATGCGGCGGGGCCGCAACATGGGCTGGCTGCGCGTGGAGCCGTTCTTCGGCGGCGCCCCGAGCGAGCCCCATGCGGACTTGCTGCTCATGCTCTGCCAGCAGTGCGGCAACGCGCCGTGTGAGCCGGTTTGCCCGGTGTACGCGACCTACACCACCGACGAGGGGCTGAACGCGCAGGTGTACAACCGCTGCGTCGGCACGCGCTACTGCTCCAACAACTGTCCGTACAAGGTGCGCGTGTTCAACTGGTCCGAGCCCGCCTTCCCGGCCCCGCTCAACCTGCAGTTGAATCCCGACGTCACGGTGCGCTCCAAGGGCGTGATGGAGAAGTGCACGTTCTGCGTGCAGCGCATCCGCTTCGCGGAGAACACCGCCAAGGACGAGAAGCGGCCCGTGCGCGACGGCGACATCATGCCCGCCTGTGCGCAAACCTGTCCCGCCCAGGCGATCGTGTTCGGCGATGCCGACGATCCTGGCTCGCGGGTGGCCGCGCTGCAGCGCGACGCCCGCGGCTACCACGTGCTCGAGCAGCTCAACACGTTGCCGGCCGTCACCTATCTCGCCCGGGTACGGGAGGAGGAATGAGCGCAGTCGCAGCGTCCTCCCGGCGCATCCAGGCGATGGTGCAAGCCACGTTGGGGCGGCCCGGCTGGGGCCACCTCCTTCTCATCGTCCTCGCCGCCGGCGCCGCGAGCCTCGGCGGCTGGTGCTTCTCGGTGCAGATCCACGAGGGGATGAGCGTTTGGGGGCTCAACCGTCCGGTCGGGTGGGCGACCGAGATCACCAATTTCGTCTTTTGGGTCGGCATCGCGCATTCGGGCACGCTCATCTCCGCCGTGCTCTTCCTTCTGCGCGCCCGCTTTCGCACGGCCATCTACCGGGTCGCCGAAGCGATGACCGTGTTCGGCGTCATGACGGCGGGGACGTTCCCGGTGATCCACCTGGGCCGGCCGTGGTTCTTCTACTGGCTGTTCCCGTACCCCAACGAGCGGCACCTGTGGGTCAACTTCCGCTCGCCGCTGATGTGGGACGTGTTCGCCGTCTCGACGTATTTCATCGTCAGCACGATCTTCCTCGTCGTCGGCATCGTGCCCGACGCCGCGGCGCTGCGCGACGCGAGCCACGGCTGGAGGCGGCGCTTCTACGGCTTCTTCGCCGCGGGGTGGCGTGGCACCGACGAGGAGTGGCGCCACTACGCGCGCGCCTACCTGTACTTCGCGGCGTTCGCCACGCCGTTGGTTTTCTCGGTGCACAGCGTGGTGTCGTGGGACTTCGCGGTGTCGATCCTGCCCGGCTGGCACTCGACGATCTTTCCGCCGTACTTCGTCGCCGGCGCGATCTTCTCCGGCATCGCGATGGTCGTCACGCTGCTCGTGCCGCTGCGCAAGGCGCTTCACCTCGAGGAGCTGATCACTCCCTGGCACTTCGACATGACCTCGCGGGTGCTGATCCTCACCTCTCTGATCGTGACCTACTCGTACATTCTCGAGTTCGCGCTGGCGCTGCACGGGGGAGCAAGTCCGGAGCGCTCCACGCTCCTCTACCGCGCCACCGGGACGTTCGCGCCGTTGTTCTGGACGATGGTGGCGTGCAACTGCGTGTTTCCCCTGCTGCTGTTCCTCAGGCGGGTGAGGACGACCCCCGCGTCGCTGCTCGTGATCTGCCTGTTGATCAACGTGGGGATGTGGCTGGAGCGCTTCGTCATCATCGTCACCTCGCTCTCCCACGATCAGAACCCGGCGGACTGGTGGGGCGCGTATCGGCCAACGCTGATCGAGGCCGGGATCACCTTCGGGGCGTTCGGCTGGTTCTTCTTCTGGTTCCTGATCTTCATCAAGCTCCTGCCGGCGGTCTCGATCTCCGAGATGAAGGAAGCCGCGGTGCACGAGGTGGCGCATGCCTAGCGGAGGTCAGGCTCACGGGACGGTCGGCCGGGGCCCGACGCGAACTACCGGACCCATGGTGGGCGGAATGCTCGGCGTCTTCAGCGAGGTCGAGGACGCCGCCCGCGCGCTGCGCGAGCTGCGCGAGGCCGGCCACGCGGACCTGCGCACCGCGTCGCCGGCGCCGTATCCGGCGCTGGTCGAGGCGCTCGGGCGGCCGCGCAGCCGGCTCGACGCGATCACCCTCTCGGCCGCGGGGCTTGGCACCCTGGCCGGCTTCGCGCTTTGCGTCGGCACCTCGCTCGCCTGGCCGCTGATGACCGGCGGCAAGCCGATCGTGTCGATTCCCCCATTCGTGATCATCGCCTTCGAGCTTGCGGTGTTGATCGGCGCCGGGGTGAACCTCATTGCGGTGGCGATCGCCGCGGCGCGGGGACGACGCCGACGCCGGATGCCGCACGACGAACGCTTCTCCCACGACCGCATCGGCGTCTTCGTGGCCGGCGGCGCGATCGCGGCGGAGGCGATCCTGCGCCGGTGCGGCGCCGAGGAGGTCCGCCATGTTGCGTAGCCCGGAGTCTTCATGAGGGATCTACTGCGACCGCGGATATGGCAGCCCTGGCGGGCGTACTCGGGGCTCGGACCGTGCCGCCGTACTAGCGAGTACGGCTCCGGTCCTCACCCCTTCGTGCGCCCACCATTGCAGCCATCTCCACGGTCTCGCTACGATCCCCCACGAACACTCCGGGCTGGGCTCTGCCTCGCGGCCGTATGTCTTGGCCTGGCGATGGCCGGGTGCCGCAACGAGTGGCGCACCGACATGTGGTACCAGGCATCGCTCCGCGCCGAGGACGCGCCCCGGCCCGCGCCCGAGCACTCGGTGCCGCTCGGCGCCGGGCGTGCGGTCGCGGACCGCGATGACGCCGAGACGCTTGCCGACCCGGTCGCGGCGTCGCCGGAGTCGGTCGCCCACGGCAAGGCGCTGTTCGCCGAGCGCTGCGCCTCCTGCCACGGCGCCGAGGGCCACGGCGGCGGGCCGGTCTCGAAGTTCTTCCCGCCCGCGCCCGACCTCGCGTACGGCACGATCCGCACCCGCAGCGACGGCTATCTTTACGGCACGATTACCTTCGGCGGCAAGGCGATGCCCGCCCAGGCCGAGGGGCTCACGCCGCGCGACCGCTGGGACCTGGTCAACTTCGTGCGTCAGGTCCAAGCTACGTCGCCGGCTCAGGCTGGTGCGCCATGAGCAGCTCCGCGTGGGACCGTTGCGCGGCGGCACTGGGAGCGCGGGTCGCTGGGCTCGCGACCGCTGGGATCGTCGCGGGAGCCGCCGCGGCGTTGGCCGCGTTCCTGGCGGATCGGGCCGCGCTCGCGCTCGGTGCGCTTGCCGCTGCGTGGCTTTTCGCGGCGGGGATCGCCGCGGGAGGCGTCGCGTTCTCCGCCGCGGTGCGCTGCGCGCGCGGGCGCTGGGCCGCGGCGGCACTCCCGGCGGTCGAGGCTCTCGCCGGCTTCTTCCCTGCCGCGCTCGCCCTCCTCGCGGTCCTGGTACTCGCGGCACGCCTGTGGATCCCGGGTGCGAGCGAGGCTGGGATGGGCTCGTGGGCGTGGCGGTGCGTGCGCGACCTGGGCGGCACGGCGCTGCTTTTCGCCGCCGCCACGCGCTTCCTGCGCCGTTCCCGAATCACCGCGGCACCGGAGCCAAGCGGTGCGGCAATCGCATACCTGCTGCTCTACGTTGCGGTGCTCTCGCTGTGGGCAGTCGATCTCGTCATGGACCTCCACGAGTGGGCGCCCTCGACCGTGATCCCGCCGTTCGTGTTCATCGGCGCTTTTCTCGGTGCGATCGCGGTGGCTGCCGTCGCGATGGCGGGCGAAGCCGCGGCGACCACGAAGCTGCGCGGCGACCTCGGCAAGTTGCTCTTCGCGATGGTGATCTTCTGGGGCTACCTGGCGTGGGCGGCGTACCTTCCCGTGTGGTACGGCAACCTGCCGGACGAGACCGGCATGCTCGTCGCGCGGTGGGCGGGGAGTTGGAAGTACGTCACCTCGGGCGTGCTCGTGACGGTGCTCGGCTTCCCGTTCTTCTTCCTGTTGCCGGAGAAGCCCAAGCGCCGGCCAGCCGCCCTCGCGGCAGTCGCGCTTACGATCCTGGCCGGCCTGCTCGGCGAGCGCTTCCTGCTCGTGCTCCCCTCGCTCGATCTGCGGCTCGACGCGGTCTCCCTGCTGATCGGCGCCGGAATCACGGCCGGCGTGCTGGGATTGTTCGTGCTCGCCTTCGGGTCGCGCCTCGGCGCTGCGAAGACCGCCGACTCCCTTCGCTAGCCATCGCGACGTCAGCACCAGCACGATCTATACTCACGTGCTGAACCAATCGGGAGGACGTGGTGTTCGCAGCCCCTTCGACCGCCGCTGACCACCCCGCGAGCCGTCGGCGCCGTCGTGTCAGAGTCATGGTGCCATCCGACAACCCGACGACGCTTGCCCGCCACCGCCCCGCGATCGATAAAGTCGCAAAGAACGGCCGCGAAAAGGTTCTCGCCTATCGCAACAGCCTCCCCCTCTCGCTGCGACACGACGCATCCGGTCGTCTTTCCCATTGCCACAATGTTGCCGACAAAAGGGTTAAGCGGCAAACTAAATTGGAGTTGACGTGAGCCTATCTCATCGACTTCGGCTTTCTGTCTTTGTAAGTCTCTTCGCGCTGGTAGGCTGTGGGCATCATCCATCCAATTGCAGCCTCCTGAGTCGTTTCAGCTCCAATCAGCCCAGATTCGTCGAACTTGTGGCGATGTCTGACCGTGACGAAGGGCTGATCTTCGTAGGCCCAAGGTTCACCCGGGATACCGGCAGCCTCGCCCGGCCCAGAGGGGAGCCGCTTCAGGGCCTTTCTCAAATTCGCTGGGATCAGTACCGAACCCTACTTCGTGAGTTGAAGATCCAGACCGGCCTGCGACGCGAGCGGCTTCCAGACGGCAGCGCGGTCGTGTTTCTACTCGCAAGTAGTAGGGGGATCGTCAATCACGGCAGCAGCAAGGGCTACGCGTACTCGAGGGGCAAGCTTGGCCCACTCTTCAACTCTTTGGATGACGAACGCGCAATCATGGACGAGCAGGGGCATGGCGAGGCCTTCCGCGCCATAGGTAATGGGTGGTATCTCGAGTTTGAGTGGTAGCGGGTCACCTCAGGGCCCGGGGTCAGACCGGTTGCTGCGTGACCGGCGCTTGCAGCCGGCACACCGGCCGGCGTGCTTGTGCCGCGGCCGTGGGCTGGTTCATCATCGCGGCATGCCGAAGTCTGGAAGGTCTCCGGCGTGCCGCTGAAGCGCGGCATTTAGCATCAGCTCATTTGCGGGAGGTAAACACATGCTCCGATCACCCGAGGCGCACGACGCACTGCTCACGGCGTGGGACACGAACAGCCGCGTCACGGCGTTCCTGATCGAGCACATCCCGGCGCTACTCTGGCGCGCGAAGATACCCGGCATCCCGACACGGACGGTTCGGAGCATCGCCGCGCACCTTCACAACGCGCGGTGCAACTGGGTAAGGACATTGGGAGCCGAACACGGCATCGCTGTCCCGACACGAGTGGACCAGCGCACAGTCACACCTCGGCAACTCGTATCGGCCCTGAAGCGCAGCAGTCGCGGCATTGCGGCCCTCTTGGCGCTTGGCAAGAGTCACGACGGCAAGGTGCCGGTATCGAGAGCTTACGTGTGGCGCAATCTCCCGTTGGACGTCGAGCACGTCCTGACGTACTTCGTCGCCCACGAGGCGCATCATCGGGGCCAGATCGTGATGGCGGCCCGCCAGCTCGGGTACCGCCTGCCGCAAAGCGTGACCGCGGGGCTCTGGCAATGGCGAACCCGCCGGCGCGAAGCGAACGCATCGTCAGGCGCTGATGCCTAAACCCCACCCGTAGCGCTCGGGGTCGATCGTCGCGTGGCTGGTGAGTGCACTTGAGGTAGTGCAGGCGTTGTGGAGGTGGCGGGCAATTGCCCGCCGCTGAGGCGCGATTCGTTTGGCGGCACTGAAACCTCTGGCTTCGTGAGCGCGTAATCTGGGCGTCTGACGTTCGACTTGATGGGAGTTGTAACTCACTTACGGTGGCCGGCGACGTCAAGTCGCGGCCGAGAGCAACGAGCGCTTGGAGACACGGTATGAGCTCAACCCAGGCCACAACACGGAAAGCAGAGGGGCACGTGAAGGGCGGACGCGCCCCGGAGCACACATGACGCGCACGACGAACGCAAGAATCGCCGGGGTCACGTTTCTTGTTTACATTGCGGCCACCATCGCGAGCATGGTCCTTTTCACCCGGGCGACCAGCGGAGACGGGATTGCCGCCCAACTCGCAGCCGTCGCCCAGCATGTGACGGGCGTCCGTCTCACCGTCCTGCTCGGCCTCCTCGAGAACTTGTGCGCTCTGGTGCTCGCCGTGACGCTTTACGCGATAACGCGAGTGCAGGATCCCGATCTGGCAATGCTGGCCCTGACGTGCCGCGTCGCCGAAGGCATCGCCGGCATGGACGTGTCGAAGACGCTGGGCCTCCTCTGGCTCGCGACGGCAACTGACGCTACCGCACTCGACTCGAGCGCAGCGCACGCGCTCGGCGCATACCTCCTGAGGATGGGAGAGACGTTCAACGCAAGCGCGTTCTTCTTCGCCGTGGGCAGCACGCTCTTTTCGTGGCTCCTCCTCCGCGGTCGGATGATCCCCGTGGCACTTGCATGGCTCGGCGTGCTTGCGTCGATCCTGACCGTCGTGTGCTTTCCTCTCCAGCTCGTTGGACTGCTCGGCGGCCCGGTCACCTCGTTCATGTGGTTTCCAGTAATGCTGTTCGAGGTGGCGCTGGCGCTGTGGCTGATCTTCAAAGGCGTCGCCGCGCCGGGGCCAACGGCCTGAGGTTGCTGCCGCCACACCGGAATCTGCGGTCGCCCTCTTCGCGTCGGCGACCGCCGCGTGTCCTGTCGCCTATCAACGGCATGCAGCGGATGGGCGCGTGCGGCTCGATCGCCGCGCGGCTGGTGAGTGCAACTGAGGAACTGCAGGCGTCGTGTGGCTGGCGGGCCGTCGCACGCCGCTGAGGCGCGGTCCTCGACGGCTGGCGGATCAAGTATCGTAGAGGAGCATGCCGAATTCGTCGCAGGAGCGTTCGCTTCGCGCCATCAAGCTCGTTCACACGATCGTGTGGGCGTTCTTTGCCGGGTCCATTTTCGTCATTCCGATATTTGCCTGGCTGGGGCAATTCAGAACCGCTCTTGCCTTCATTGGCATCGTCTTTGTCGAGGTCCTGGTGCTCGTCGTCAACGGTTGGCGCTGCCCGCTTACCGGTGTTGCCGCGCGCTATACCGCCGACCGCCGTGATAATTTCGATATCTACCTTCCCGCATGGCTCGCCCGCCACAACAAGGTGATCTTCGGCTTCCTCTACGTGCTCGGCATCGCGTTTACGGTCGCTCGGTGGTTGAAGTGGCTGCCGTGACGGCTCAGCTCGGGGTGCCACTTGGGAAGCGATTGCAGTGAGGCTGGTCCCGCGAAGGCGTCGCATCGATCACGTAACGTCTTGACGTCAAGTCATCATAGCGCTAGTTTGTCGGTATGAGCGAAGCGAAGCGCGTTACCGTCTACTTCGATCCCATCGTCCACCGAGCCTTGCGGCTGAAGGCGGTGGCCAGCGATCGGTCCGTTTCTGACTTGGTGAACGATGCGGTCCGGTTGGCCTTGAGTGAGGACGCCGAGGACCTCGCGGCGTTCGAGGAACGTGCTCATGAGCCTGAGCTGGACTTCGAAGCTTTCGTGAAGTCACTGAGGGCGCGTGGCCGACTATAAGGTCCGGATCAAGCGGTCGGCGGCAAAGGAGATCGAAGCCATCGGGCAACGCCCGGACCGGCAGCGGGTCGTCAAGCGGATCGCGGCTCTTGCGGCGGACCCGCGCCCTCTGGGTTGCGAAAAACTCGCTGGGCGGTCCGACCTTTACCGGGTGCGCGTGGGGAAGTATCGCGTCCTGTACTCGATCGACGATGCCGTCCGCATTATCCTGGTTGTGAAGGTGGGTCATCGGCGGGACGTTTACAAGGGCGCCACCTAGCGACGGTCCGCTGCAAGCCTCACCGCCCGCATTGCGTTACTGCGAGCAACGCACCCGCATGGGCGCTTCTGTCTCGCGGGGAGTGGCCTTACCAGAGCGGTTACAGAGGACAAGCGCCGAGGGGCGGGCAGGCGCAGGTGTGACAGCGCGGGCGGCAACGCGACGACCCGGCCGAGCCGATGCAGGTTGCTGCACCGGCGCATCGGCTAGACATCTCGGCAAGCCAACATCAGAATCGCCTCTCACACGACAGGAGGGATCCGTGAGTGCGTATTTGATCTTCGACGTCGAGATCCGCGACATGACTCGCTATCAGGACTTCTTGAAGCTGGCCAGGCCGGCTGTCGGAGCCGCATGCGCATGGCCGCTCGCTCAACCGGTATCCAGACGATGGAGGTGAACGATGTCCAAGATCGAACAGCGACTTTTAGACCTCGGGATCACGCTTCCGCGGCCACTCCAACTTCCACCGGGAGCGGTGTTGCCGTTCCCCTGGGTGCGGATCGTCGGGAGGAGGGCGCTGATTTCCGGGCATGGACCGACGAACGAGGATGGATCGCTCGCGCAACCTCTCGGAAAGGTCGGGCGGGACGTCTCGCAGGAGCAGGCGTTCGTGGCGGCGCGCCTGACCGGCTTGGCGATTCTCGGTAGCCTGCAGCGCGAGCTTGGAAGCCTTGATCGCATCGCCGCTTGGGTCCGCATCCTCGGGATGGTCAACTCCGCGCCGGGCTTCAACCGTCAGCCCGCGGTGATCAACGGCTTCACGGACCTCATCCTCGAGATCTTCGGCCCCACGATCGGCGCGCACGCGAGAAGCGCCGTCGGGCTTGCAGAACTGCCGTTCAACATCCCGGTCGAGATCGAAGGCGAAGTCGAGCTCGTTCAACCACACGGCTCGCAGCGCGGCGAATCGTGAAGCCGATCCGCTGGACCTGGCGCGGGCTTGACAGCGCGGGCGGCGTTGAGATAGCGTCTTGACATGCGGTACGTCGGCAGCTTTCGCCACCGTCTTGACTGGTACTGGACGACCAGGCGGTAGGCGGGGTGTGTCGCCCCGCTGAGCCGTCGGGCTCACGCGGGGAGAAACCAGGTGGGATCCAAGCGAACCTCCCCGCACCCGACGGGGAGGTTCGAGCATATGGAGATCGTCGCCACCTTTCGACCGGCGCCCGGCCGTGATCCGGCGGAGGAGCTGCGCCACCCCCCGCTCGGGGCCACCCGCGTAGAGCTGCGCGCCGACCTGCTCGGTGCTGCCGCCAACCTCGATGCGCTCGTCGCTGCGTCACCGCTGCCGGTGATCATCACGCTGCGCTCACATGCGGAAGGTGGCGAGGGGCCCGACGATCCAACAGGACGACGGCGGTTCTTCGAGCGCCTGGTAATGCTGCCGGCGGCCTTCCTCGATCTCGAGGCGGCGCGCGACCGTGAGTTGCTCGGCGAGCTCGTCCCGGCGGAGCGCGCGATCCTCTCCGCGCATTACCAGGACGGCGTGCCGGCCGATCTCGAGGAGCGCGCTGCAGCGTTGCTCGCGTCCGGTGCGCGCATCGTCAAGCTCGTGCCGCATGCGACCTCGCTCGATGACGCGTTGGCGGTGCTGCGCCTCGCGCAGGCGCTCGATCGCGGACCGAGGGACAAACGGCGAGCGGTGGTGTTCGCGACCGGCGACGCCGGGCGTGTTACCCGTTTGCTTGCCCCGCTGCTGGGCGCTCCTCTCGCGTTTGCGGCCTGGGATTCTGCTCGTCCGGCGGCGCCCGGCCAGTACTCCGTCGAGGAGCTGAGCGCGCTCGTCGGCCATCTTGCCGGGCGGCCGCGGCGGCTCTTCGCCGTGCTCGGGCGGCCGGTAGCCGGGTCGCTCTCGCCTCGCATGCACGCCGCCGCCTACCGTGCGCTCGGCCTGCCGCACCTGTTCGCGCCGCTCGAAGTGGCGGAGGCGGCGCAGCTCGACCGGTTGCTGCGGCCGGCCGGAGAAAGCTGTCTCGATGAGATCGGCCTGCCCGTGGGCGGCTTTGCCGTGACCATGCCGTGGAAGGCGGAAGCGGCGCGGCGCTGCACGCTCCTCGCGCCGCGGGCGCAGCGCGCCAACGCGGCGAACACCGTGCTGCCGCGGCCGGGCAAGGTGCTCGGCGACTGCACTGACATCGACGGCATCACCCGCGTGCTCGCCGAAGAGGGCGTGGATTGCTCCCGCGCACGAGCGCTGGTGCTGGGCGCGGGGAGTGCGGCAAGAGCGGCGGTGGTCGCGCTGCAGCTCGGCGGCGCGGAGGTCACTGTCACTGCTCGAGACGCCGCCAAGGCGCAACCGCTCGCGCGTTCGCTCGGCGCGACGGCAGTCGAGGTGAGCGCCAGCGCGCGCGCCGATGTGCTTGTCAACGCCACGCCTGCCGGAGGTGACGGCGGTGCGACGCCGTTCCTCGAAGAGCTGCGGCTGCCCTCTGGCGCCGTGGTGGTGGACCTGCCTTACGGTCCGGCGCCGACGTTTCTGGCCCAGCTCGCGGCCAGCCGCAACTGGCGCTACGTGGGTGGGCGTGAGGTGCTCCTTTATCAGGGGGTCGCGCAGTTTGCCGCCATGACGGGGGTGGCGCCGCCGGTGCGGGCGATGGCCTCCGCGATTGGACTCGAGGAGGCGCAAGGATGAGACCGCGTGCGAACGCCGCGCTCCGCTGCGCCGATCCTCAGGAGGAAGTGGAAACGGACCCAACGTTGCGGGACAATGGTTTGTCCCCGGTGGAGGCGGCGGTGGCGTTGGCTGCAGGTGCGATTGCCAACTGGGGCGCGACCATCCTTCGGGGCGACGAGATCCGTGGGTTGGTGCGCACGCTGGGAGGGGCACGATGAAGGTCTGGCGCAGCGAAGACGCGAAGGGTGAGCGCTATCTCGCGCGGCTCGAGGGGCGTGGGCAGGAGCTTTTCTCCGCGC
This sequence comes from Thermoanaerobaculales bacterium, assembly GCA_044447965.1. Classification (GTDB taxonomy): domain Bacteria; phylum Acidobacteriota; class Thermoanaerobaculia; order Thermoanaerobaculales; family Thermoanaerobaculaceae; genus DATIYW01. The sequence continues at coordinate 42,681 of JBIOGJ010000024.1, forward strand.
AGCTTGAAGAGCGGGTGCGCAGGGTGGTCGCGACGGTGGCCAAGCGCGGCGACCGCGCACTGGTGGGGTTCGTGCGCCGCGACGACCTCAAGGGGATGAAGGCAGGCGATCTGTGCCTCCACGGTGAGGTCAGCGCCGGCGAAGAGGTCTCCGAGGAGTTCATCAGCGCGGTGGAGCTGGCCTTAGAGAACCTGAAGGCGTTCCACGAGCCGCAACTCCCCAAGGGCTACGCGCTCGATCAGGACGGCAATGACCTTTCGATCCGCGTGCGGCCGATCGAGTCGGTAGGCGTGTACGTGGCCTCCGGCGCTGGCGCGGCGATTGCCTCGCTGCTCATGGCGGTGGTGCCGGCTCGATTGGCTGGTGTCCCACGGATTGCGGTCGCGACCCCGCCGCGCGCGTTCCTTTCCTCGCCGCAGCTCCGCTACGTGCTGGACCGCCTCGACCTGCGCGAGGTGTACCTGATGGGCGGTGCGCACGCCGTCGCCGCGCTCGCCCACGGCACCGACTCGGTCACGCCGGTGGACAAGATCGTCGGCGCGGGCGGGCGTTTGGTGGCGGCGGCCAAGCGGGCGGTGGTCGGCGTGGTCGATGTGGATGGCTTGGGCGGGCCGGCGGAGATCGTGATCGTTGCCGACTCGCACGCCGAGCCCGACCTTGTCGCCGCGGATCTCCTCGCTCAGGCGGAGCACGATACCGATGCCTTGGCGGTGCTCGTCACGCCGTCCAAGACGCTGGCGGAGAAGACCGACCGCCGCGTGATCTCGCGCCTCCGCGCGTTGCCCAGAGGAGCGGTGGCCCGAACCGCGCTGCGGAACTGGGGCGCGATCGTTCTCGTACCCGATCTCGAGGCAGCGCTGGAGGTGGTCAACCGGGTCGCGCCCGAGCATGTCGAGCTGCTGGTCCAGGACCCGCTGCGCTACCTCGATGCGATCGACCGGGCGGGCATGGTCCACCTTGGTTCGTACTCGGCGGTGACGCTCGGCGAGTACGCGTTAGGCAGCAACCATGTGCTGCCGACCGCCGGCACGGCGCGCTTCGCCTCGCCGCTCGGGGTGTGGGACTTCGTGCGCCGCACCGCGGTGGTGCGGGTCGCGCCGCACCGCTATCCGATCCTTTTGCGCGCCGCCGCCGCCATCGCGGCGGAAGATAAGGTGCCACTCCACGCAGAGTCCCTGCGCGCCGGAACCCGGGGCAAGGTTTGAACACCGGGGAAATGGTGGGCGGCTACCCGCGTGCCACGGCCGGCCCGGTGCGGCTCGATCTCAACGAGGCCCCGCATGGCGCCGGCGTGGCCTTCGCCAAGCGGGTGCTCGAGCTGCTCGCGGCGCAGCCGTGGAACCGCTACCCGGAGATCGACGGCTCCGCCGCCCGGGCGGCCGCCGCCGAGCTGTACGGCTGGGAGGTGAGCGGCACCTTGGTGGGCAACGGATCGAACGAGCTGCTCGCCGCTCTCGTGCGGGCGTTGCTTCCGCCCGGCGGCACGTTGGCGCGGCTCGCACCGTCGTTTTCAATGTATTCGGAGGTGGCTCGCCGAGCGCGCGCGCGCGAGCTCGAGGTTCGCCTCGACCCACCCGGGTTTGTGGCCGACGGCGCGCAGCTCGTGGAAGCCGTCGGCCAAGCCGACCTCGCCCTGCTCGCGTCGCCGAACAATCCGACGGGGGGCGTGCTCCCCGTCGAGTTGATGCGTCGAATTGCGGCGTTCGGCAAGCCGACGGTGTGGGACGGCGCCTATCTCGAGTTCGCGGGACTTGATCCGCTTCCGCTCCTGCGCGAGTTCCCCAACCTGATCGTGCTGCGCTCGCTGTCCAAGGCGTGGGGCCTCGCGGGCCTGCGCGTGGGCGCGCTGCTTACCGCCCCGGCGATGGTGGCGCGGGTGAGCGAGCAGACGCTGCCGTTCGCCACCGGGTGGTTGCCGCTGGCGGCCTACCGTGCCGCCACCGAGCTGCGCGAGGCCAGCGCGGCGCTGGTGGCCGACACTGTGGCGGAACGCGAGCGGCAGCTCGCCCTGCTGCGGCGGGTAGCGGGCGTCGACGTCGTGCCGTCCGCGGGAAACTTCTACCTGCTGCGCGTCGAGGGACTGGCCGGTCAGGCGCTGGCGGACTCACTGCGCGGGCGCGGCATCGCGGTGCGTTATCTCGAGGATCTTTCGAGCTCAGGCCATGTGCGGGTAACCGTTGGCGCGGCCGGCGAGGGCGATGCGCTGCTCGCCGCTGTGCGAGAGGTGGCGGGCCGTTGATCCGTCCGGATCGCGCTCACTTTGCCACGCTTGCCGCCGGCCACCGCCTCGTCCCGGTCGTGCGCGAGCTGACCGCCGACACCGTGACCCCGACCGGGATGTTGCTGCGCCTCGCGCGTGCCGGCCGGCACCCGTTCCTGCTCGAAAGCGTGGAGGGCGGCGAGCGGGTGGCTCGCTGGTCGTTCGCCGGTTGCGACCCCAAGCGGGTGGTGACGTTGCGCGCCGGTCGGATCGAAGTGGACGGCGTGCCGGAGGAGGGACCGCCGCTGGAGCTCCTGCGCCGGCACCTCGTTGGCGAGGGCCGCGCAGCTCTCGAAGACCTCCCGCCGTTTGCCGGCGGCGCGGTCGGATACCTCGGCTACGACGCGGTGCGCCTGTTCGAGCGCATCCCTGCGCACTTGCCGGACCCGCTCGGCCTGCCCGACGCCTGGTTCGGCGTCTACCCGGTGGTGGCCGCGCTCGATCGGGTGCGGCAGCGGCTGCTGCTGGTGACGACGGTGGACACCGCGGCCGGAGTGGACGTGGCGTACACCAGGGCGGCGGAGGTGCTCGATCGGCTCGAGGGTGTGCTCGCGACGCCTCTCGACGAGGCGCGGCCGGCGCCGCTGCCGCCCGGCGAGCCCTCCCGCGAGCCGGACGCTTCGTGGCTGGTGGCGCCCGAGGACGAGCGCTACCTCGCGATCGTTTCCCGCGCGGTCGAGGAGATCCGTGCCGGCGAGTGCTTCCAGATCGTGCTCTCCCGCCGCTGGTCGCGCCGCGTGGCGGCCTCGCCGATCACCCTCTATCGCGCGCTGCGCCTGGCCAACCCGGCGCCGTACATGTTCTTCCTCGAGGCCGAGGACGCGGCGGTGCTGGGTGCGTCGCCAGAGACCCTCGCGCGGCGGCGCGGGCAGGTCGCACTCACCTGTCCGATCGCCGGCACGCGGCGGCGCGGCCAATCCGCGGCAGCCGACGCCGCCCTGGCGGCGGAGCTGGCCGCTGACGAGAAGGAGCGCGCCGAGCACCTCATGCTCGTGGACCTCGGTCGCAACGACATCGGCAAGGTGTCGCGGCCCGGCACGGTGAAGGTAACCCGCTTCATGGAGGTGGAGCGCTACTCGCAGGTGATGCACCTGGTCAGCGAGGTGCAGGGCGAGCTGGAAGAGGGACGCGACGCCCTCGACGTGCTGCTCGCGTGCTTCCCCGCCGGAACGCTCTCCGGCGCGCCCAAGGTGCGGGCGATGCAGCTCATCGAGGAGCTCGAGGCGGTGCGTCGCGGCGTCTACGGCGGAGCGGTCGGCTACTTCGACGCCGGCGGCGACATGGACGCCTGCATCGCGATCCGCACCGCGGTGGTCGCGCGCGGGGCGGTACACCTGCAAGCCGGCGCGGGGATCGTCTTCGACTCGCTGCCGGAGAGCGAGCTGGCCGAGTGCGCGAGCAAGGCGCGGGCGCTCGCGCTGGCGGCGCAGCTCGCCGAGGGCCTGCGGCCGTGATCCTTCTCATCGACAACTACGACTCGTTCACCTACAACCTTGTCCAGTACCTCCGCGAGCTTTCAGGCGCGGAGGAAGTGCGGGTGGTGCGCAACGACGTCGCGAGCGCCGAGGAACTGCTCGCCGCCGCGCCGCGCGCGATCGTCCTCTCGCCCGGGCCAGGCGTGCCGGAGGCGGCCGGGATCTGCGTCGAGTTGATCCGCGCGGCGCTTGGCGTGCCGTTGCTCGGTGTCTGCCTGGGGCACCAAGCGCTCGCGGTCGCGTACGGCGGCCGGGTGGTGCGCGCACCGGTGCCGCGCCACGGCAAGAACTCCGAGGTCCACCACGCCGGGGTTGGGATCTTCGCCGGACTGACCGACCCTTTTACCGCCACCCGCTATCACTCGCTCGTGGCGGAGCGAGCCAGCCTGCCGCATGACCTTGCGGTCACCGCATGGACGGACGATGGCCTGGTCATGGGTCTGGCGCACCGGATGCAGCCGCACTTCGGCGTGCAGTTCCACCCCGAGGCGTACCTCACCCACGGAGGCATGCGCCTGGTCACCAACTTCCTCGCGTTGGTCGGATCGCAGCCCGAGGTCAGCCCATGATCCGCGAGGTGCTCGAGGCGCTGCTTGCCGGCGAGGCGCTGCCGGGCGCAACGATGGAGGCGTGCTTCGCCAGCTTGATGGCCGGGGAGTGGTCCGAGGCCGAGCAGGCCGCCTTCCTGGTCGCGCTCCGTGCCAAAGGCGAGACCGCGAGCGAGGTGGCCGCCGCGGCACGGGTGTTGCGCTCCTTCGCCGTGCCGGTGGCCTCGCACCGCACGCCGTTGATCGACACCTGTGGCACGGGTGGCGACGGCGCCCACACCCTCAACATTTCCACCGGCGCGGGCCTGGTTGCGGCCGCCTGCGGGGTGGCGGTGGCCAAGCACGGCAACCGTTCGGTTTCCTCGCGCTGCGGCTCGGCGGATGTGCTCGAGGCGCTCGGCCTCCCGCTCGAGCTGGAGCCGGAACGGCTCGGCGAGCTGCTCGACGAGGAGGGCTTTGCGTTCCTGTTCGCCCCGCGCCTGCACCCGGCGATGCGCGCGGTGATGCCGGTGCGCCGTGCCCTCGGCGTGCGGACGGTGTTCAACCTGCTCGGACCGATCGCGAATCCGGCCGGAGTCAAGCGTCAAGTGGTGGGCGTCTACAGCGCGGAGGTGATGCCGCTCGTCGCCGGCGCGCTCGCGGAGCTGGGCGCAGAGCATGCCTGGGTGGTGCGCGGCGAGGACGGCCTCGACGAGCTGACGGTGTGCGCCGCGACAAGGGTCGTGGAGGTGCGCGACGGGCGGGTCGGCTCCGAGTTCACGGTCGACCCGGGCGAGCTGGGTATCAAGCGGGCAACCCGCGCCGACCTCGCCGGCGGCGAGGCGGGGGAAAATGCCGCCCGCTTGCGTGCCATCCTCTCCGGAGAGGAGCGCTCGCCGGCGGCGGAGGCGGTCGCCCTCAACGCCGCCGCGGCGTTGGTGGTGGCCGGGGAGGTGGGAGGATTGTCGGAAGGCATGGAACGGGCGCGCGAGTGCCTCGCGGCTGGGGCGGCGCAACGCAAGCTCGACGCCGTGCTACGCAAGGCGGGGGCCGCGCGGTGAGCAGCGGCGCCCAGACCGACGTGCTCGTGCAGATCCTCGACGCGGTCCGCGATCGTCTCGCCCATGAGGCGCCGCCAGTTGGCCTCGAGCAGCGCGCGCGCGAGGCCGCCGGGGTGCGCCGGCGCGACGGACGGCGCAGCTTGTTGGCGGCGCTGGCCGCACCCGGCGTGCGGGTGATCGCCGAGTGCAAGCGGCGCTCCCCATCCGCGGGTTGGCTGCGGTCGCCTTTCGAGCCGTTGGAGCTCGCCCGCGCGTACGCCGGCGGCGGTGCTGCCGCGCTCTCGGTCGTCACCGAGCCGAGCTTCTTCGCCGGGCAGCCGGGGTGGGTGCCGCTGGTGCGCAACGCCGTGACGGTCCCGGTGATGCAGAAGGACTTTCTCATTGCGCCGCGGCAACTCTACGAGGCGGTCCTCCTCGGCGCCGACGCCGTGCTGCTCATCGCGCGCGTGCTGCCGGGCGCCCAGCTCGGCGAGATGCTAACGGTGGCCGATGCGCTCGGCCTCGAAGCGCTGGTCGAGGTGCACGACGAGCGTGATCTCGAGCGTGCTCTGACCTGTCATGCGAGCGTGATCGGCATCAACTCGCGCGACCTGCGTTCGTTTGCGGTCGACACGGGGGCCGCGGCGGCGTTGGCCGCGCGCGTCCCGCCCGACCGGATCGCGGTGTTGGAAAGCGGCATCCGTGGCCGCGAGGACGTGCAGCGGATGTTGGGCCTGGGGCTGCGGCACTTCCTGGTTGGCGAGCACCTGCTGCGCGCCCCGGATCCGGGCGCCGCGCTGGCCGCGCTGGTGGCGGGATGAGCGCCATGGCCTCAGGCCCGTCGGCCCTCGCCCGCTCACGCGCGGCGGTGACGGTGAAAATCTGCGGGATCACGAGGGAGGCGGACGCTCGTCACGCCGTCGAAGCGGGCGCGGACTACCTCGGGTTTGTCTTCTACCCGGTCTCGCGGCGCTGCCTCGACGAGGCGGCGTTCAAGTGGATCCGTGAAATCAGCGGGGCCAAGAAGGTGGGCGTGTTCCGCGATCAGGACTCCGACTTTATCAGACGTGTCCGTGACGCGGCGCGCCTCGACCTCATCCAACTCCACGGTGAGGAGCCGCCCCAACTGTGCGAGGCGTTGGGAGGCCGCGCTGCAGTGATCAAGGCGATCTCCCCTTCATCGACGCCCGACTGGCGCCGGGTGGCCGTCTACGCGGAGGTGGCCAGGGTGCTGTTCGATACGGCCTCGGCCACCGGTGGCGGGACCGGCCACACGTTTGACTGGCACTGGCTCGACGACCGGCCGGCAGATCTCGAGTTCTGGCTCGCCGGAGGGCTCACGGCAGAGAACGTCTGCGCCGCCGTGCGGGGGCTGCGTCCCGCGGGCGTGGACGTGGCCAGTGGCGTGGAGCTCGCGGTCGGCGAGAAGGATCCTGCTAAGATTCGCACCTTCATCGCCGCGGTACGCAGCGCGGAGCGGGAGTGATGAGCAGACACGCACACCTCGAGCAACCGCCGACGACGAACCTCGCCTGGGCGGGTGGCCGGTGCAAAACCGGCCGGACGGCGGCGCCATGAAGCCACTGCCTGACAAGCGCGGGTACTTCGGACCCTACGGCGGGCGCTTCGTGCCGGAGACGCTCATGGCGCCACTGGAGGAGCTCACGCGCGCCTGGCAGGAGGCACGTCGCGATCGTAGCTTCCGCCGCGAGCTCGCGCGCTTGCTCGCCACCTACTGCGGCCGGCCCACGGCGCTTTCGTGCGCCGCGCGCCTCACGGAACACCTCGGCGGGGCGACGATCTACCTCAAGCGCGAGGACCTGTGCCACACCGGCGCGCACAAGATCAACAACGCAATCGGCCAATGCCTGCTCGCCCGCCGCATGGGTAAGGCGCGGGTGATCGCGGAGACCGGCGCGGGTCAGCATGGCGTGGCGGTGGCCACCGCGGCGGCGCTGCTCGGCCTCAAGTGCCGCGTCTACATGGGTACCGAGGACGAGCGACGGCAGGCGCTCAACGTCTACCGCATGAAGCTGCTCGGCGCCGAGGTCGTCGGCGTGGACGCCGGATCGCGTACCCTAAAGGACGCGATCAACGAGTCGCTGCGCGACTGGGTGAGCAACGTCGCGAGCACCCATTACGTGCTCGGCTCGGTGCTCGGGCCGTACCCGTACCCGGCGATGGTCCGCGAGTTTCAATCCGTGATCGGCAGCGAGGCGTTGCTGCAGATCCGCGCGGCCCACCGGGGCCTGCCGCGCTTGGTGGTGGCTTGCGTCGGCGGAGGCTCGAACGCGGCCGGGATCTTCTCCGCGTTCGTCTCGTACCGGCAGGTGGAGCTGGTCGGCGTGGAGGCGGGCGGGCGCGGCACGAGCCTCGGTGAGCATGCCGCGCGCTTCGCCGGGGGCTCCCCGGGCGTGCTGCACGGTACCCGCACGTACATCCTCCAGGATCGCGACGGCATTGTCGCGCCAACCCACTCCATCTCTGCCGGTCTTGACTACCCCGCGGTCGGGCCGGAGCACGCGCTCTGGCACGATTCGCGGCGGGTGAGCTACGTGCGGGTTGGCGACGACGAGGCGCTCGAAGCGTTTCACACCCTCGCGGAGCTGGAGGGGATCGTGCCGGCGCTCGAGACCGCCCATGCCCTTGCCTACGTCATCCGCATCGCCGGGCGGATGAAGCGGACTGATGCCGTGCTGGTCAACCTCTCGGGGCGCGGCGACAAGGACGTCAGCGAGGTGGCGCGTCTGGAAGGCGTCAAGCTATGAGGACGCACCGATTCCCGCCAAGGTGTCCGACATCGCTTCGGCGTGGCCGCTCCTGGCGCCGCTTGCCTGGCGCCTCGCCTCGGGGTGGGCGGTGAGCCGCCGTCTCGATCACGCGTTTGCGCGCGCAGCCAAGGCACGCCGCGCGGCGTTCATCCCGTACATCAGCGCCGGTGATCCCTCGCCCGCGCACACGCTGGTGCTGGTGCGGGCACTCGAGCGTGCGGGTGCCGACCTTGTCGAGCTGGGCGTGCCGTTTTCCGACCCCATCGCGGACGGCCCCACCAACCAGCGCGCCGCCGAGCGCGCGCTCGCGCAAGGCACCACGCTGTCCTCGGTGCTCGAGATCGTGCGCGAGCTGCGCTACGTCTCGGAGCTGCCAGTCGTGCTGTTCACCTACTTCAACCCGGTGCACGCGTACGGCCTGAGCCGGTTCGCGGTGGACGCGGCCTCGGCCGGCGTGGACGGCGTGCTCTTCACGGATGTGCCCGCCGAGGAAGCGGCGCCGCCGCATGACGCGCTCGCCAACGTGGGCCTCGATCTCGTGCCGCTGCTCGCCCCAACCTCGACGCGGGAGCGCATCAAGGCGGTGCGCAAGCTCGCCGGGAGCTTCGTGTACTTCGTCTCGCGGGCGGGTGTGACGGGGGTGCGGGATCACCTCGAGGAAGGCTTGGAGGATCAGGTTCGGCTCGTCCGTAAGCTGACCCGGACGCGCGTCGCGGTGGGGTTCGGCGTGTCCACGCCGGAGCAGGTGCAACGCGTGGCGCGATTCGCGGACGGGGTGGTGGTGGGCTCGGCGATCGTGGACCTCATCGGCGAGCTGGGCAACCGTGCCGAGCTGCCCGGCGAGATCGAATCGTTCGCACGCTCGCTCGCCCTCGCCACCCGCCGGAAGTAGCCCCGCCACCTATCGCGCCGCTCCCACCTACATCCGCTATCAGGGGGAGCGCAGTCCGCGACGGTGTCGCGCCCCGAAGCAGCGAGCCTCACGCAGCAGATCCGAGGAACGTGATTTGACAATACCGGTGCGAGCGCTTCGGGACGCCAGCCGCATTCCGGTGCGCACGACGGGCTCTTGTCGTATGCTTGCAAGTGAAGCCCGCAGTGGGCCGCGGAAGGATCGCCCATGACCGAGGTCATCTTCATCGTTGAGCAGGCACCGGAAGGTGGCTACACCGCCCACGCGCTCGGTGAGGCGATCTTCACCGAAGCAGACAGCGCGGCGCAGCTCGAGGAGAACGTGCGCGACGCCGTCCGGTGTCACTTCGATGAGGGCAAGGCGCCGCGCGTCATTCGCCTCCACTTCGTCGAAGAGCGTGTGATCGGCCTGTGAGGCTCCCGCGCGACCTCTCCGGCGCGGAGCTTGCCAAGGCGCTACGCCGCTTCGGCTACGAGGTCTCGCGGCAAACCGGCAGCCATATTCGGTTGACAACCCAGCAGGGCGGCGAGCACCACGTGACGATTCCTGCGGCGAGCGCTCTGCGTGTCGGAACCCTCGCCGCGGTCGTGGCGGAGGTGGCGCGGCACCTTGAAGTGTCGTCCGACGAAGTCGCGCGGCGGGTTTTCGAGGCACGCCGCTGACTTCACCGGACCTGCGGCCGGTGCCCCCGAGCCGGCCGCCCTGCGACAACCTCAGCTCGTGAACGTTCAGGAGTTCGCCGCTAAGCGGCGACGCACCATGTCTGTTACGATTGGCGTCGCAAGGGAGCGCGCCATGAACCGCGTCGTGCACGCAATCGTCCGCAAAGGCGAGACCGCCTGGGTCGCCGAATGCCAGGAGATCGCCGTCGTCACGCAGGGCTCTACGCTCGACCAGACGATTGCAAATCTCCAGGAAGCAGTCGCGCTTCATCTCGACGGCGAGGATCCTGCAGAGTTCGGCCTCGCGTCCAATCCAGTGGTCTCGGTGACTCTCGAGATTGAGCCCTTCTCGCATGCCGCCTAGGCTGCGCCGGCTCTCCGGAGAAGAAGTCATCCAGATTCTCTGCAAGCAGTTCAACTTTGAGGTCGTCGCCCGCCGAGGGAGTCACGTGAAGCTGCGGCGGCTGGCGGGGGGCCAGCGGCAGACACTTACGGTGCCCGCGCATCCCGAACTCGATCGCGGCACGCTGCACGCGATCTTCCGCCAGGCCTGTCGCTACATCGCAAACCAAGAGCTGCGGAGCCACTTCTACACAGGTGACTAGCGCAAAGTCGCCAACGGCAATTGTGGCCCACGCGAGCCCGCGCGGCTGTGCGGCAATCTCATCTCGTGAACATCCAAGAGTTCATCGCAAGTGGCGCCACGCCGGAGCAAAGGCCGCCGCGACGCGCAAAGCCAAGAAGCAGCCCAAGCCCGAAGTGCCCGAGCTCGTGGGCGCGAAGTGATCGTGTGATCGAAACGGCGCGCGGGCGGAGGCCCCCGACTCCGCCCCCGCGCCGGCGATACGACTCCTCACGGCGAAGGCCACGTCATCGGCCATTGCCAGTGAGATGACGCCTAGCGCCGGCGCTAAGCTGCACCGGGGATGAAGTGCAGGGCTGCTGCATGGCAGTACCCTGATCGGAGGCAAGCCCACCAAGCAGGCAAACCGCCCGCCGTGTCAGATTGAACGCCCGGTTAGTTGCCTGCGAATCGCGTGCGACCCTAGTGGGTCGGGAAGCGCGCCAGCCAGTACTTGCGCTCGATCGACCGGCCGTCCGAGTAGGCGACCTGCGTGCCGCTGCAGACCATTGTTCCGTTTGAGAGGTCGCAGGTGCCACTGAACTTGCCGCATCCAGGGAAGTCCAGGACAAACCTGTGCGGGTGCGAGCTGACAACAGTTCCAGCGTTCGCGCAAGTGCCGTCCCAGACCTGTCCGGCGCTGAAGTCGATCGTCACGGGCCAGAAGCTCCTATCACCTCGATCGTTATTGAAAGTGACGCCGACCCACTCGCCTGCGGCCTGGGCTTTACTAGGCGCTGGGAGCAAGAGAAACGCGGTAGCGAGGGCAATAACGACGCAAGAAACAACAGCGGAATTTCGTCTCAGCATTTGACTCCTCCTTTTTGCTTACGCGAGACTGCCTGTAGTCCAGGGTGCGAAGACGAGAGAAGGTAACGGTGGCCCACGGGAACCCGATCTGGCCGTCACGCTTGCTGCCAGGCACCTAACGCTCGCGCTGACCTCCGGGCCGGACCGGCGCGCCCGTTGCACCCCTGCAGGGGGCGTGACTGGACGGACCGTCAGGTCCCGCGCGCCTTTAGGTGGCGCCCCGATCACGTTTTCCCGTCCTCGCGCTCCACGCCGAGGAGCTGGCGGATTTCCTTATTGAGCGCCACCGCTTCCGTACCAAATGAATTCAATTCGTCACGGATCTGATCGACAGACTGAAACTTGCCAAAGAGGGAGTGCATGAGTCGGTTGCGGCTGGTGTTGAGTGCCAAGAGGCGCGCCGAGAGACCGTTCCTAGGGCAGACCAGGTCGAGATGCATGACTAGGCGCGCGAAGCTCTGTTCTTTGTCGGCAACCTTCGCGAGGACATTCTCGCTGACTCCTCGCGTGCGCCCAAATACCCGCACAGCGATCCGGAGTAGCCCCTCCACCATCTGAAAGAGGATGACCGCCGCCTCAAGGCTATGGCCGTGCTTGACCGCACTCAGCGCCGCCTCTTTGAGGTCGGCGATTACGGAGAGGTTCACCTTGTTTGGCATCGTACGTCAATCATCCATTGCCACCTGGACGCCGGTGTTAAGCTGCGTGGCGGGTGAGGTGCAGGACCGCGGCATTTCAGGCATGGGCACCCAACCGAGGCCCGTCAAACAAACACGGGCGAAGCCACGTCAGCTTCAACGCCTGGTTAGGCCGCAGCCTATTCAAGGAATTCAATCTCCAGTACGTAGCTTGGCTCGGAAGCCGGCTCGAAGGAGCTGGTGGCCTGAGCCACCTGGCAGTCGTCCTCGAACGCCACCGGTAGATAGGTGAATGTGAACCCGTGAGAGCCATCGAGGGAATCGGCAATACCGCCAAGATACTCGTTCATCCTCGCGCCGCCGGGAGGAGACGGGCACCGGAGCGTCACCGACAGCCTCACGAGCCCTCTCGACCAAGCACGGCGGTCCATGGCGGCGATTGCAGCGGCGCGGAGGTTCAGGAATGCGCGGTAGTTGGGGTGCGTTGGGTTTCGCAACGACCGCGATATCTCCTTTCGGGGAGGGAGACCCTCCAACTCAAGAACGATCTTGGTGCCGCGCGGAGGCCGTGGCTTGGTTGGGAGAGGGCCCGGATCGTACGGCAGGAACTTAGCGGTCATGATGCGCCTTCTGCGGCCTAACGCTAGCGTTGAGCTGCGGGCCGGACTCGCGCGCCTGTTGCGCCCCTGCAACGGGCGTGACAGGACGGACCGTCAGGTCCAGCGGGCTGTTAGGTGGCTTATCCAAGCCCCGGCCTTCCTCTGGAGTCCGGCATGCCCAGCGGTGGGCTCACATGCCAGGCCACCTCGACGTTGCTACTGAGCAGACCGCCCCAGTACCTTCCACACTTGACCCAACCGGCTCGGTGCCGACCCTTCTCGTCTTGAACGACCACCCAGTAGACAATCGCATGCCCAAACGCGGCCCAAGTGAATGGACCGGTACTCAAGACTCGCCGCTTCCTCTCGAGGACTTGAAAACCCTGCGACCTCGCCCAGCGGGTGAGCAGGTAACGCGCCCGACAGAGACGAATAGTGGCATACAGAAGAGCGAGACCGAGGAACACCGCGCCCATGAGGAGGACTGTTGCATCATGGCTGGTCACAATAGCCACCTAACGCCCCGCTTCAGGCGCGCGCCTACTACCGCGTTGGCTGCTCGCTCGTAGGCCGCGCGTCAGCGGCACGCCGGATGACCCTTCAGACTTCCGCATGGCACGATGATGAACCTCGTTGCCCTCTAGCGCCAGCACTCCGGCCGGCGTGCCTGCTGCAAGCGCCTGTTAGGTTGCTCATGTCAACGCCCGTGAACACAGTCGTCCACCTCCCACAAGCGGAGTTGGTCCACATGGGTAAACACAACCTGTCGCGGATGTGAGTACATGGCCCTCACGGGCGATGCGGCAACGTAGAAGGTACCTCGGATGAAGAACTCGTTTGGACGTTCAAAGGTAGGATGCGGGAAGAGCTGGACTAACGGGCGCATGTTGCTCGATGGTAGCCAGTACAAATCGAATTCCGCATTCGAGTTGCAGGGCGCGAACACGCTGAATTCCACACCCTCCTGCCAGCGGCCTGAGCCCGACAGAATCGGTTGACCCGGCCGGAGAGCAGCAACAAGAGACGGCAATCTCGTCGAAGAGCGAACGTTCGGAACCCGCGGGTCAGACACATCTGGCACGTGAAAGCGTCTGCCTAGCAGATAGACAAGCAAGGCCAGCAGCACAACGAGGAGGACGACAGTTCGTCGCGTCATGGTCGTCCCTCTTGCCGTCTAACGCCGCCGTTCATCCGCCCGCCGCCTGCATGCCCTTGTTAGCTCTCACCTTCGCCACCCTTTGACGGTAGGGCATAGTTCTTCAGGTCCTTGATGGCTTCTAGCAAGGCGAGCGTAGAGGTAGCGTCGAGCGTGTCGCCTGAGTACCGCACCTCGAATAACCCCTGAAGATTGGAGGGCAGCTTAACCCCTTCGCGGACCAACAACACGAATCTTCTTCCGTAGAAAGCCATAGCCGCACCAATCTCTATCATTACATTAGGGTTCAGAAACACGTGCTCGACGCCGTCCTTGTCAGTAATCGTGCGCTCCGCATCAACATGGATGATTGCAGCGCCTGAACTTCGCATATCGTCCAGCACCTTCTCAGGGACTGGCTTCGACACCGAGGCGCGCTCAACCGAGATCACTGGCTCGAGCTCCCCGTACTCCAAAAGCTTGCGGATGGGATCGACTAGATCGTGGTTCTTTCCGTGAGTGATAAAGACGCGCCTTCGTCGCTGGTCGTCTGCAATTGCGGCGGTCAACTCCGCACCTTTTGGCTGTATCGCGGGTGGAGGAACCCTCTGACGTCCTGATTCGGCGGGGGGTGGTGCTGCTTCTTCCTGATCCAATTTCCCAGGGCCCGGCTCATCTATTGGTGGTTCAGCCGCGCTTGCACCTTGAAGGGTTATGTAGTTTTTTCCCTTGATCTCCTCAATAAACCCTACCGAGCGAGCGCTCGCGTCAATTTGCTCAAGGACTCCTTCCGTCTTGTCGCGAGGTACTCCGAGCTCCTCAAGAACATTCTGGGCGATGTCAGTCCGTGGGAACGGGCTGCCATCGTACCGGCGAAGAAACTCGCCAAATACCCTAGGCCGAAGTATGGCTTCACGTTTCGCGGCAATGTCCTGGCCCTCCTCCTTTGGCCGCAGGACCCGCCGCGCAAGCTCTGTGACTGCAATCGATGCAGCTTGGGCGCCTCCTTCAATGAGACCGAACGCAATTGCCGCGCCGGATAGGGCACGTATCTGCGAACCCTTAGGATCCACGTTGAGGGCCTTTGCGACCTGGAGAGGCGTTGTCGGCTTTCCTGCGTAATGATCGAGTATTGCCTGGGGGATCCGAAGTGCGTCGTCCAAAGAGCCTGACGGCACATCCGACTGCTTCAAATACGCGCGCTTAACACCTGCTGTGGGCTTTGAGGTCTTCTTTGTCATTTCTAGTTCCTTCCACTTTGGTTGATGAGCGAGAGCTAACGCTGCGCTTCAGCGGGACGCCGGCTGACCATTCGACCTTCGGCATGGCACGATCATGGACCGATGCACGTCCGCTGCGCAAGCACCCCGGCCGGCGTGACGCTGCAAGCGCTGCTTAGGCAGTCACGGAGCGTGGCCCGAAAATGGAACGGAAAAAGATCGCAGCGCCTCCAAAGAAGAGAGTCACCAAAAACCAATACAGCAACGCGCCGCTGCAGAGTCCCGACCGACGTTGTTTCTTCAGCGCGCGCCGATCAGTGCTCGATCGTGGCGTCGATCTTTAGGTCGATGGTGTACCGATCCTTCGTGAACTCCTGCTCGCCGTCCGTGCGCAACGTCACGACGAGTTGGTCGCCCTGAACACGAAACCCAGACGTCTTCACCTCGGTGACGACCCCAAACCGCCCGCTCTTCGCGGCCAAATGACCGAGCTCGGCCGACCAGACCGCGCCGTTCTGTTCGAGCTGGAGGTAGATGAAACTGCCGCGCGCGGACGGTTCCGCCGTCCGCCACGAGGCGATGTCGCCGGTCGCCTCACGGGCCGACAGCAGAATGGCGAAGCCGGTCCGTCCCTTTTCGTCGAGCTTCGTGCGTATGGCGCGGACGTATCGCAGTTTGGCGTCGGATCCCCCGACGAGG
>JBIOGJ010000025.1:0-57499 GCA_044447965.1 Thermoanaerobaculales bacterium
CCGGTAGATCCATACCCAAACTCGGCGACCAGGTCGGTCATCACCTTGATCGCGTCCCTCGCGGTGCGGGCTCGCTGGCGGGCGAGCTGCATGAGCGCCCAGTAGTGCAGCCCGCCATGCTTGTTCTCCAGCTCGGGCCGGCCGTCGAAGGTGGTCTCACCGATGGCGAGCTGGTGCTCGTTCATGATGCCGAACTCGGCGTACGTATGCGCGGGCTGAGGGATGCGCAACTGCACCGTCCCGTCCCACCCTTTAACCTCGAAGAGCTCACCGGGCGCGTGATCCTGGGCCGGCGTGAAGCGCAGTGTCGGGTGGAACTCTCCGTCCACCGAATAGCTGATGATTACCGATCCATCGGCGGAGGCGCCCTTGGTCACGATGATGTTCGTGCAGCCCGAAACCAACCTGGCCGAAAGACAAACCACGAACGTCGAGAGCACCAGGATTCCTTTGCGCATGCGCATCTCCCTTCGACTTGAGGGGCCGCCGGGCCACGGCGCGCCGAGGTCACGTGGCTGCCGCCGTGTCGGAGATCGTGCGGGCGCGCCCCCCGGCACGAATGATACTGCCCATTCCGGTGGGACCGCGCGTGTCACGGCCCGCGGAGACGATGGCGGCCAGCGGAACCTGAAAGGTGCGGAACGATTAGCGCCGCTTGCCGGCAGGCACGGGGAAGTAACCGGCTGCTGGGCGGCGGGGTTCCCACGGGGCGATCCACTTCGAGCGGGGATCGCGGTCCTCGGCAGCAGTCACCGCGACCTCCTCGGCGGGCGCCCACGGCGCGGGCTTGGAGCGGGTCTTCGCGTCGATTGCGTCGAGCTCGTTGTGGGCGATCTCGCGAATGTCCTTGCGCGGAGCCTGGCCGGCGGTCGGTTCTTGGCGGTTGTTAGCTGCTGCTGGAGTTGGCGATACAATCGCGTTGCCATGAGTTCTCGCCTAAACCTGGACCAGCAAGCAATCGCGGCCTTCTGTAGGAAGCATCACATCAGCAGGTTGGCTCTGTTCGGTTCGATCCTGCACGGGGATGCTCGCCCCGACAGCGATGTGGATATCTTGGTCGAATTTGAGGCCGGCTCCGCGGTCGGCCTCATTCGACTGGGTGGAATTGAGTTGGAACTCTCGGAACTGCTGGGACGACACGTTGACCTGCGCACGCCGGGTGAACTGAGCCCCTACTTTCGCGATCATGTTCTTGCCGAAGCGGAGGTGCAGTACGCCCAAGTTTGACTTGGTTCGCCTGCACCACATGCTCGACGCAGCGCGAGAAGCCGTGGCTTTTGCGCGTGACCGCACGCGAGCGGACCTCAGCAACGATCGCCAGCTTGTGCTGGCACTCGTCAAGTGCATTGAAATCGTAGGCGAGGCGGCGAGCCAGACAACGGCAGAAGGACGACAATTGGCGCCCGAACTGCCGTGGGCAAACATTGTCGCGATGAGGAACCGGCTCGTCCACGCCTACTTCGACGTCGACCTCGATCGGGTCTGGGAAACCATCACGGATGATCTGCCGGCGCTGATCGCAATCCTGGAGACGGCACACCTGCCCGAACCGTGAGCAGCCGTTTCTCGATGGTGGTCGCTACGACCTGCGGCTGCGGCCTGGGGGTGTCGGGAAGAATCCTCCTGATGGGCGGCGAGGCTCCCAGGGAGAGATCCATTTCGAGCGGGGATCGCGGTCCTCGGCGGCAGTCACCGCGACCTCCTCCGCGGGCACCCATGACTCGGGCTTAGATTTCGTCTTAGCGTCGATCGCGTCGAGCTCGCGGTGGGCGATCTCGCGGATGTCCTTGCGAAGCCCCTGCGCGCCAATCTCCTCGGTGAACTTCCTCCTGCCCTCGACGAGGTCCGCGACGTACGCCTCGATTTGCTCGTCCGAGTAGTAGTTGTGCGCGTCGTATTGGGACAGCTCGGTGCCCTCGGCCTTGACCACGTACTCGGTGCCGAGGCGGCCCCGCTCGTACTCGTTGGTCCCCCGCAGATCGCCGCGCTGGAGCGCCGCCATCAAGTCGATCGGGACGCGAGTGACCTTGCGGACCTGCTTCTTTTTGCCGGTCGTCTTGTCGATCTCGATGATCTCGCCCATGCCGCCGGTGTTGTACTGGAAGAAGTGGACCTTGCCCGGGTAGCGGGCGACGAGGTCCATGACGATGTCGTAAAACGCGTTCACCTTGCGTCCCTGGGCGCCGATGATGAAGTCGTCCATGCCGACGATGCGTACGGACTCGCCGGCCTTGGCGGGCACGGTTGCGAACGAGTGCGTGGACTCGCCCCACAGGTACGCCATCACGCCTTGCTCTGGGGTGAGGCGCTGGGCAAACGGCATGATCGTGCCGCGGCGCGTGATGAACGCGAAGACGATGCCGTCCACCTCCTCAAGGTTGGCGGTGTTGATCGAGTCCGCGCAGATCGACACCATGTTGCGCCCGCGCTTGACCTTGAGCTCGCGGCGGTCGAGCACGCCGCGGCCGTTCTCGCCGAGGCGCTCGTCGAGGAAGTCGATCTTCCCCTTGGCGTCGACCATGACGTTCTCGAGCAGCGCGGATTTGTGCACGAGGGCGTTGTACATCGCCTCCTGGAGCCTCACGTCAACGTCGGTCTTGACGTAGAAGCCGAGTTCGGTGCCGTACGACGAGCCATCGCGGCGCAGGAACACGATGTCGTCTTGGGACACCCAGGTGCCCTCGTCCTGCGTGACGTCGAGGCCGAGCTGGTGGCAGCTCCACGTCGATTTGCCGGTGGCGGTGAGGCCGAACATGAAAACCGCGTACGTCTTGAGCTTGCCGGTCTTGGCATCGCGGGCGCGCACGAGCTTGGTGCCCGCGTGCAGCCCCAGCATGCCGCGCCCATCGGCGCGGAACATCCCCTGGCGCAGGAACCCCTTCTTGCACTCGCCGGTGTAATCGGTGCCGAGCGCAATGTTGATGTCGTGCTCGGGAATGGTGAGGATCTGCATGCGCAGTTGGTGCTCCTGCGGCACGTCGATCATGATGAACTCGGGTCCGGGCCGACCTCGCTTCACGTCCCCCATCGTCATCGCCCACTCGTAGGCGAGACGGTAGTTTTTCTTGTCGGCGACGCAGACGTAAAGGTTGCAGATCGGGTTGAACTCCTTGTTATCGCCCATCTGGCGGCGTACATGAACGAACGGCATCGTGCGCAGGAGCTGAAGGACCTTGTGCAGTTGCTCGGGGGCCTTTTCCACGATGCCGAGCTGCTCGGGGCTGGCCTTGGGCAGCACGATTTCGGGTCCGTTGCCGAGGTAGACGGTCTTGGCGGCCATGCGCGAGGAAATTGCGGAGAACCAGAGCGGCGAGCCCTGGGCGGTGATGACGGCCGTCTCAAGCGCCTTGCGGCGCAGCGTGCGTAAGGACGCGTGCTCGATGTTGGCGCCGCCGAGCGCGCCGCGCAAGTTCTCGGCGAAGCGGCGGTACACGTCGGGATCGTACGGTGCGGCCATAGACACCTCGGTGGGCATCTGGAGCTTGTCGCTCTCACCGACAGGCTCCTTGCCTGCCCGGCGCGAGGATAGTCGCTTGTACCTGACAAGGGCAAGCGGGAACGGCAGGCGGAACTCGAGGGCAGCGACCCGAATGGTTGTCGTTCCCGCGGAGGCGGGAACCCAGGAAGGGGTGAGGGCTGCCGCACTGCCGCATCCGAGCGACAACTGGATTCCCGCCTTCGCGGGAATGACTGATTCTTCGCCTGCGAGTGCGCCTGCTGGCGGTAGCTACTTCGTGAACGGCAGCGGGGAAGGGATCGGGCACGCCCGCTTGGACAGCATGCGACGCGTGGTCCAGTCGAGGGCAACGACGGAGCCGGTGGGGACGAAATCATCGTCGCCCGCCTCGCGCGTGAGCAGCCGGATCACACCGCCGTGCGTGAACAGCAAGTGGCGGCCGCTGGGTAGCGTGGCGAGGAATTCCTCCACGCGGGTGCGCACCTGCGCGAGCGACTCGCCGCCGGGCGGATAGAACCCATTGAACTCGATGAGCGCTTGCTTGTAGACGGGGTCGAGCGTTTTCCAGTCCCGTCCCTCGAGCTCGCCGAAGTTGATCTCGCGCAAGCGGGGCTCGGGGCATGGCTCGCCCCACGCAAGCCGCGCGGTGGTGAGGGCGCGGACGAGGTCGGAGGACCAGACCGCGGTGAAGCTCTCGCCTTCCAGGACGGGCCCTACGGCGCGCGCCTGCTCGATTCCGCGCTCGGTAAGAGGCAGATCGGCCCACCCTGCCAGCGTGCCGTCGCGGCTCGCGGTGGTCTCGCCGTGCCGCACCAGCCACAGCGCGAGGGCGGTTTCAGTCACGGCCGCGCAGTATACGCGGGCCGGAGCGGCTTCCGGCGCGGCAGCGCCGGAAGCGCGACTCGACCTCGACCCGTGTGGGTCAGCAGGGAAAAGCAGTTGCGTCGGGCCCCGTCACTGGCGGCCAAGCACCTTGAGCGCGATTGCGGCGAGCAGCGCCGCGAGCAGCGCGAGACCGATCCCACCGAGAGCGGGGATTTGCTCGGTTGCAACGCCATCGCCTTGCACCTGCACCGCGAGCGAGCTGTTCGTCGGATCGTTGGACGGGATTGCGAGGCCGTCCGTGAAGTGTCCGGTGGCGGTTGGCGCAAAACGCACCGTGATCGTGCACGTGCCGCCGGTCGGCTGCGGCTGGAGCGTCGCGCTGGAGCAGTTCTCGCTTTGGATACCGAACGGGGCCGCCAGGCTGCCATCGCCGAGGCTGCCGATTATGAGGTTTGCGTCGCCGTTGTTGCTCACGGTGATCGTTTGGGTCGCGGTCGTCTCCTTGGGCACGTTGGTGAAGTTCACCGTCGACGGGTTGGCCATGATGAGGGGTGCGGCCTGCGCAGCCGGGCCGCCGGCGTCGATCACCATGCCGTCGGTGCTGGTGACCACGTCGTCACCCCGTGCCGCGTCAACGAGGTGGAGCACGATGCGCGTTTGGCTGCTGTCCTGGACGATCTCCGCGCCGGTGGTGCCGTTGAAGGGAAATTCGTACCAGTGCGGGTCGTGGTTGTCCGGCGTTGGCCCGTACTTGTAGTACTTCACGATCGCGGCGTTCTTGGGCAAGTAGAGCGTGGCTACCACGCCGGTCGGGCCGACCCCGGTGACCGTGAAGGCGAAGAAGCCGTACAGGAACTTCATCCCTGGCGCGTCGGCGGGGTGCGGGTTGGTGACGGCGGAGACGTTGGCGAGGGCCTGGCCACTGGGCACGGCGAGCGTGACGTAGCCGCCGCCAGCCGCGGTTGGGAACGAGGCCACGTTCGGCTGCTGATAGTCGGGGATGCCGTCGCCGTTGCCGTCGTAGCCTGGGTTGTCACCCGCCGGCCCGAACTCGGCGACGTCCGGGATGCCCTTGGCGGGGACGGTCATGCCGCTCAGTGCACCGAAGTACGCCGTGAGGTTGCGATCCGTGTCGAGCGTGAAGGCGAAGGGGTTGGCGGTGGAGAAGAGATCACCCCCCCAAGCCAGCAGCTTGAAGCCGGCTTGCGGCGCTCCGGTCAGCGTGACCTGCTGGCTACCCGAGAAGGCGTGAACGCACGAGGAGGGGCAGGCGATGTTCGGTCCAACGACACCGCCGGCTCCGGGCGGGGAGACGAAGACCCGCAGCGTGTTGTCCGGGCTCGACGAGGCGGCGGTGAGGATGTTCCCGGCCTTGTCATACGTGTAGGTCACGCTGTTGCCACCGCCGTAATCGGCCTTGAGCAGCCTACCGTTTGCGTCGTACGTGTAGGTCACGGCATCGGCGGCGAGAAAGGCCGCGACGACCAGGAGAATCCCCAACGCAAAGAGCACCAGGTACAAGAAGCGGGTCTTGGGCGATCGGACCATGATGACCTCCCGATGAACGTCGAGGGCAACGAGGGGGCGGGCTGGGACTCTGTTATTCATCGCTCACCTCCCCTACCACGCCTGTCCCATCTTGCACAGGCCATCGAGGTGCGCAATCGGGTTCTTGCCGGTCACCCAGTCATACATGTACATCGTCGGCCCGGTGATGGGATTGCCATATCTCTGGAGGTAGCCGCTGATCGTTGCGGTCGTGGATAAGGTGTTCTGTGCCCAGGGTGGGAGGGGGTCCCAGAGGTTCTTCTTCTTCCAGTATTCCCAGGTCACAAAGCGGTTCTCGGAAGAATCCCAGGTCGATCTCCCGCTTCCTGGCGGTCCCATGTAGACGTCGATGATGGCTGGGGCGAGCATCAGTTCGCCGCCCATCTCGAACAATGCCGCCCCCGAGCTTTCGCCGGCAACGGTCGCGACTTCATCGCCAACCGTGGCCGATGATGTGTTGACCGTCTGGTATTCAGCAATCTGCCTCTGCGCAGCCTCGTATTCAGCAATCTGCTTCTGCTCTGCCCCACCCGCGTATTCATCCAACTCCTTGCCCTTAGAGACTGGACCCCAGTTAAATGCCTTGGCGCTATACTCCTCTCCCTCCGCGCTTGTGATGAACTTGGCGTCGTGATGGATCTTGCCAGGAAACTCCGCACGCTTCTGCGCGACAAAATCGTAAGTTTCCTGTGTCGGCCCTGAGTTCGTGAACCGCCACTTCCTGTTCAAGAGGGCAGGAGGCAATGGCTCTTGTGCGGGCTTCACGACGGGAGGTGGTTCCGGCACGGGAGGTGGCGCCGGCGCGCCGGGCCCGTTGCGGACCCAGCCGACTCCGATCACGTAGTCGCCGGCTTCGATCGCCTTTACCTTTTCCGGACCGTAGAAGCTGATCTCCCACTTGCTCAGATCGCCGGCGGGGTCGATCGCGTTGATCGGATCCCCGTCTGCGTACCCGTAAAGGTTCAAGCCCGCGGTGAGGCCGAGCGGGTCCTCGGTAATGAAGCGCCGCGCGTCGGGGTCGTAGTAGCGCGCCTGCATGTGGTAGAGACCGTCCTCGTCGGTCAACACACCGTTGGCGCCGACGTACTGGAAGGCGTTGGCGAGACCGCCCGTGGCGCCCAGCACCTTGCCGTAGGGGTCGTACGAATACGACTGCACCACGTTTTGCGACGCGTCCGTGATCGCAACGACGCTGCCACGTTCGTCGCCGTGGTAGACCTTGATCGCTCCGGCCGCATCGAGGCTGTAAAGCAGCGAGCCGGCGTAGACGTTGTAGCTCTGCACGTTCCCGGAGCCGTCGAGGGTGCAATAGACCGTCCCGCCCTCGCGCACATACTTGGTCGTCGCTCCGTTGAAGGTCTTGGCGAGGCGGTTGCCGGCGCCGTCGTAGGTGTAGGTCGTCGTGTTGGTCTCGTCCGAAACCGACGCCAGGCGGTTGAGCGCGTCGAAGGTGAAGGAGGTCGTCCCCGCCGCCGAGGTCTTGGTGACGAGGTCGCCCTTGAGGTCGAACGCGTAGGTAGTGGCCACACCGTCCACGGTGGCGGTCAGGACCCGATTGACCGGATCGTACGTGTACGTCGCCTTCGAGTCGAGGAATGCTGGCGTGGTGGGCTCGGTGCGCTGCACCGAGGTGATGTGGCCGGCCGCGTCGTAGGCGTACGTGTAGCCCGCAAGAACCGTACCGCCGGAGGTCTGGCTCACGCGGGAGACCACGCGTCCCGCATCATCGTAGGTATAGCTCGTCCGCGTGCTGTTAGGCAGCGTGGCCTGCGTCACCCGGTTGACGCTATCGTATTGGAGGGAGGTATGGTTCCCGTTCCAATCGGTGATCGTCGACAGCCTGCCCACGGTGTCGTAGGCGTAGGTCACGACGTTGCTGCCAGGGTAGGTCATTGTCTTCAACCGCCCAGCGGCCGTATACGTGAAGGCAATGGTCTTGCCGGAGGAGTCGGTGCGGGTCAGGCGCCGGCCGAGC
Organism: Thermoanaerobaculales bacterium; assembly: GCA_044447965.1. Taxonomy (GTDB): domain Bacteria; phylum Acidobacteriota; class Thermoanaerobaculia; order Thermoanaerobaculales; family Thermoanaerobaculaceae; genus DATIYW01. The sequence goes on from JBIOGJ010000025.1 coordinate 7,806, forward strand.
TTGTCGTAGGTCATGGTGGTGGTGCCGGACGGGTCGGTGATGCCAGTCATGTTGCCGGCGGCATCGTAGGCGTACGTGATGGTCTGGCCCGGCAACGAGACCGAGGTCAGGCGGCTGTCGGCGTCGTAGGAGTAGCTGATGACGGTCCCGTCCCGCAGGGTTTTCTGGGTGAGCCGGCCGAGGCCATCGTACCCGAACCCGTCGGTGTTTCCGTCGGGATCGGTTCTTTGGACCGCGCGTTCGACGCCGTCGTAGTAGAAGCTCCAGGTGTGGCCGAGAGGGTCGGTGAGGTAGATGGGCTGGCCGTTCTTGTCGTTGACGTAGTTGATGACGCCCTGGTCAGGGAACGTCTTCGAAATGAGCCGGCCGGCCGGGTCGTATTGGAACGTCACCGTGTTGCCGAGCGGGTCCGTGACGCTGGTGACGCGGCCATCGGCCTCGTACGCCGTCGTCGCCGTGTTGCCGAGCGGGTCGGCCGTTTGGAGAGGTCGGCCCTCGGCGTCGAAGGTCGTGGTCCAAGTGTTGCTGATCTCGTTCTTCACGGAGGTGACGTTGCCGTTGGCGTCGTAGCCGTAGTAGACGTGGTGCGTAAGGGCGTCGACGGCGGCGGTCAGGCGGTTCGACTTGTCGTACTGGCGGGTCAAGGTCACGCCGTCGGGGTCGGTGACGGTGACCAGGTTGCCATCTTGGTCGTAAGCGTACGTCGTGATGCCGCCAAGAGCATCCGTACCTTTGACCGGCCGCCCCGCCCAGTCGTACTCGTATGTGGTGGTCGCCCCGGTCGGCACGAAGGTGCGCGTCAAGAGGTTGCCGTTGTCGTCGTAGGTGGAACTGGTGACGTTGCCGAGCGGGTCGGTCTGCGTAAGCAGGTTGCCGCCGTCGTCGTAGGTCGCCTGTGCGGTGGCGCTCGGGATCGGCAAGGTGATTTGCGTTGGGCGCCCGGCGGCATCGTGAGTGAAGCCCGTGGACGCACCGTTTGGATCGGACACGGTTTGTGGCAGGCCGCTGCTGTCGTACGCGACACTCCACGAATAATCGGTTGAGCGAAAGTCGCTGATCGCGGTGGGGCGGCCGCTTGAGTCGACGGTCATGCCGAGGTAGTCGCCGTTGGCGTTCCAGATTCCAGTCAGGTTGCCGTTGGCGTCGTAGCCGAACGAGGTGGCGTGGTTGAGCGGGTCGGTTACGGAAGTGGGGCGGTTTTGTGCGTTGAAGGTGAACTGCGAGCGCGCACCGGTGCGGTCCTGGGACACCATCGGGTTGCCGTCCGGGCCGTAGGCCATTTGGGTGGCGGCGCCCCGTTTGTCGATTGCACCGGACAGGCGCCCCTGCAAGTCGGTGGCGAATGCAGCCTGGCGCCCCTCGCCGTCAGTTGACGAGATGAGGTTGTAGGCGAGGTCGTAAACGTGCGTGACGGCATTGCCCGAAGGCGGCGTGATCGTCGTGGTGGTGCCCGACGACGGATCGACGTTGTACTGGTATGTCGTGACGTGGCCCGCGCCGTCGGTTTGCTGGACGACGCGGCCCGAACCGTCGTAGGCGTTGGTCACCACGGTCGTGCCCTTGGCATCGACATGGGTCAGAATGCGGTGTGATCCATCGTAGGTGAAGCCCCAGGTCTTGCCGCGCGGGTCGATAATACCGGTCAGGTTGCCGAAGCTGTCGTACTGGAACGCGACCGTGTTGCCGCCCTTGAGCGGTGAGGTGATCGAGGTGATGAGGCCGGCCACGTTGTAGGTAAAGGCGATTTCCCTTCCGGTGGTGTCGGTGATGTGGTCGATCTCGCCGGGCACCGTGCTCGAGTAGGTGATGGCGATCTGGTTTCCATTGAGGTCGGTGATTGCAAGCAGATGGCCGCCACTGTCGAACTCGTAGGTGCTCTTGTCGTACAGCGTCGCCAAGTAATGGCTGGCGTCGGGGATCGTGAGCGTGACGGGGGTGGTGCAGCCGGTCGGCGTGAAGTTGCCTGCACCGTCGCCGTGGAAGGTGTCCTCGTGACCGTCTCCCCATTTGATCGTGACGTCGGTGGAAGGTGGCACAGCGGGCGTTAGCACGACGTTGTAGCTGTGCGTCCAGCCTGGGCCGAGCGGGCCGTTGTAGGCGTTGTCGAGGGAGTTGTAGGTGAGCTCGAAGGCGAAAGGGACACCTTTGCCAGGGAAGGCGAACAGCGTCTTGGAGAAGATGTAGTTTCCCAACCCAGCGTGGACCGGCTCGCCGACCGGCGAGAGGTTGTTCCCAATACCAAACCTGTGCTTGGCGCTGGTTGGCGGGCTAACCGGCTTGGTGAAGGTGACCGTAGTCTGGTTCGTTTCCTTGCCCGTCCGGGCGGTGACGAGATCCGGGCCAGTCCGCCCCGGGGAGGCCAGGAACGCCGTCGCGATGCCGGTCGAGTCAGTCTCGGCGGAGACCGTGTTGAGGATGCCGAACTGCGGGGAAAAGCTCACCCAGGCGCCCGGCAGGTTGACTCCGGAGTTCTGTTCGAACACCAGCGCCGTCAACGCACTGGGGGTACCGTTTGCGGGGACGCTCGTCGGGACCGCGGTGAACGAAAGCGCTTCCTGCCCGCCGATCTTGTAGTAGTCGGTCGCCGAGTCGCCCCAGCCAACACCCCAGTTGCCACCGAAGTCGGAAGAGGTAGTCCCCCAGTCGGTGTCCGCGCCACAAGTAGCCTTCAGGGTCACGGAGACTGAATCGCCGGGCCCCATCATGCCCGTGGGCCAGAAGTTCTCCGGGCATGTGTCCGTCCAGCTCTGGTTTCCCCAGCCGTAGTCGTAGCAGTAGCACCTGGCGTTGATGATGTTGCGTGGCGAGGGTGGGATTATCGAACTCCACGACACGGAGCCACTGCTCACCGAAACGTTGTGCAGGCTGTCGGCTTTGGGGCTGTAGTCGACCAACTGGAAGCAACCGGGGATGTTGATACTGATCCCGCTGGTCCCCGTGACGGCCCAGTTGCCATACGAGCAGTAGTACCCCTGTTTTGGCGGACCGCCGACGAGAGTGGCGGTGATCGTCACGGTGTCGCCGTTGTTGACGATCTTCTGGCTGATGATCGTCTTCCCCCAGTCCCCCCCTCCCCAGAGGGCATCCTTGGTTGTCGGCGGCGGGCCGAGGGCAGATGCTCCGGCGGCAAGGGCGGCCACCACCACAGCGATTAGAATCGATCGACGCTGCACGGGCTGTTTCATCATCACCTCCACGTCAGGCTCGTGGTACCTGGGTCTTGGTTTCCGTTGTCGTTTTCTCCGATGCGTCAAGCAGCGATGCCGACTCGAAGCCGCGGGTAAGCAAATCGAGGAAGGGGAACAGCTCGGCGAGCGAGGAGAAGCCGCGTCGTTGCTTGGTGCGCGGGTCCTCGACGCTGCAGCGCCAGACCGTGGTGGCGCCGGTCCCCTCCCGCCAGAGGCGGAGGATCAAGGTCTGTTCAAGCTGAGCGCCGGCGTTGGTCATGGTCCGCTCCCTTGCCGGCGATCGTGAAGGGCTTCCGTTGAGGCACCGTTGAGGCGGCCGCCGTGGGGTCGGATACCATGGCCTGGGGGTCTCGGGACGAGGAGGTGGCGTTGGAAGCAGGCGCCGTGACGGCGATCCGGGTGAGGCTGCTCGGGACGTTCTCCTTCATGGTAGGCGGTACGCCGGTGCGTCTCGAGTCGGTCAAGACCGAGGCGCTGCTTGCCTTCCTCGCCCTCGAACCCGGGCCACACCCCCGCACGAAGCTTGCGGGCCTGCTGTGGCCCGAGATCGCCGAGGAACGCGCGGCGCGCAACCTGCGTCACGCGCTGTGGGATCTACGTCGGGCCTTCGCTGCGGCGGCGCCCGATGCAATTGCCGGCTCGCGGACCGACATCGCGCTCGTGCCCGGCGATCGGGTGCTCGTCGATGCCATGACGGTGATGACTGCCGGCCGGCGGACAGGCGTCACCCAGGACGAGATCCGGCGCGAGCTGGAGGGTGCGGCCGAGCTGTACCGCGGCGAGCTACTCGACGGTGTCCTCCTCGCCGACACCGAGGAGTTCGAATCGTGGCTGGTGGTGCAGCGCGAGCGCTTGCGAACGCAGGCGTGCGAGGTGCTGCGCCGGCTGGTCCAGATCCACCGCCAGCGCGGCGACGCGAATGCGGCGCTCGCGCACGCGCGCCGGCTGGTCGCCCTCGACCCGTGGCGTGAGGAGGCGCACCGCGCCGTGATGGAGCTCCTTGCGCTCCTCGGCGAGCCGGCGGCGGCGCTCGCCCAGTTCGAGAGCTGCCGGCAGGTGCTGGCCGAGCAACTGCAGACGGTTCCGACCGCCGAGACGGTCAACCTCGCCGAACGGATTCGGGGACTTCCCGGTGCGGCCGACGCGCCGACGCCGCTGCTGCCCTTGCTGCGCCACAACCTTCCCGTCGCCTCGACGCCGTTCGTGGGGCGCGAGGAGGAGCTCGAAGCGATCGCTCGCCTGCTCGGCAAGCCCGAGTGTCGCGCCCTCTGTCTCCTCGGCCCGGGCGGAATTGGCAAGACCCGCGTCGCGCTGCAGGTCGCCCAGCGCATCGTGCTCGGCGGCGAAAGCGGAGCAGCCGCGTTCCCGGGCGGGGTTTGGTTCGTGCCCCCACGCGAGGCGCCCGGAGACGGCGTGCTCCTGGCCGCGATTGCCGAGGCGGTGGGCATGCCCGTCGCACGACCGGAATCGGGAGGCGACCTCACGGCGTCGTTGTTCGCGTACCTGCGGCAGCGCCGCCTCCTCCTTCTCATCGACGGGTTCGAGCACGTTCTCGGCGAGACCGGTGCGGTGAGCGTGCTGCTCGCGGCGGCGCCCGAGGTGAAGCTCCTGCTCACCACGCGTGAGCGTCCACGCCTCGACGGCGAATGGGTGTTCGAAGTGAGGGGCCTGCCGTTGCCGGTGGGCGTCCGCGGGGGTCGCACCGGCGCGGCGACGCGGCTGTTCGTGGAAACGGCGCGCCGCGTCCGGTTCGGCTTCGAGGCGAGTGACGAGGACATCGTCCACATCGCGGAGATCTGCCGCGCGGTCGATGGCTCGCCGCTGGCGATCGAGCTGGCCGCCGGCTGGGTGCGGAGCCTGCCGGTGGCGGAGATCAATCGGGGGCTGGCCGGCAGTCCGGGGTTCCTGGCCAGTGCGGAGGACCAACGGCTGCGCGCGGTGCTGGAGTCCTCGTGGGAGCGCCTCGACGAGGAGGGACGCCAACGGCTCGCCACGATGTCGGTGTTCGTCTCCGGGTGTACCCGCGAGGCCGCCGAGGCGGTGGCGCAGGCGTCGCCGGCGAACCTCCGGGCTCTTGTCGACCGCTCCTTCGTGCGCCTCGAAGCGTCGGGTCGCTTCACCATCCACGAAGTGCTCCGGCGCTTTGCCGCCGAGCGTCTGGCGGAGACGCCGGCTCGACTGCACGAGGCTCGCCTGCGCCTTGCCGACTATTTCGCGGACCTGTGCGCAGCGCGAGAGTCCCTTCTGTGGGGTCCGTCACAGGGCGAAGTTCTCGATGACATCGCGCGTGAGATGGAAAACCTCTGCGAGGCGTGGCACTGGGCCGCGCGAGAGGGACGGCACGAGGTGCTCGAGAAGTGCCTCGAGTGCCTGACCGCGTTTGCCCATCTGCGCGGCTGGGCGCCGCGCGGCGAGGCGCTCCTTCGCGAGGCGATCGAGGCCGTGCGGGTGAGCAAGGTCGCCTTGCAGGGGCGCCTGCTGATCGCCCGCGGCGGGTTGCGCAACCGGCTCGGGCGTTACGCCGCCGCGCGGCAGGATCTCGAGCAGGCATTGGAGCTTGCCCCGGTCGCCTCGAGCCAAGGCCTGCGCGCGCGTGCGCTGTTCCACCTGGGCGAGGCGGCGCTGTTGGAAGGCCGCTTTGTGATGTCGCGGGAGCTTCTCGAACGGGCGCTCGGGTTGGCCGCGGACTCCCGGCTTCGAGCGGAGATCCATGGCCGGCTCGGTCGCGCGGCCTTGGAGACTGGGCGGCACGCCGAGGCAGAGATTTCATTCGCCCAGGCGCTGAAACTCGCCCGCGCCGCGGGCGATCTGGCTGGGATGGTGTGGGCCACCAACCAACTGGGCTACGCGGCGTACTTTCGCGGCGCCCCCGCCGAGGCGACGGATCGCTTCACCGCAGCGCTCCAGCTTGCCAAGGAGAGCGGCAATCGGGCCGGGACCAAGGACGCGCTCACCGGACTGGCCTATTTCGACGAGGACCTCGGCGAGTTCGCCACCGCCCGGCGACGATACGAGGAGGTCCTCGAGATCTGCGCCGACCTTGGCGACCGGCGCGGCGAAGCGTACGCCTGGATGGTCATCGGCGAGACGTACCGGCGACCCGGCCAGGCGGCGCAAGCCCGCCACGCCTACGCGAAAGCGCGGAGCATCGCGGTGGAAATCGGCGCCGATTTCATCCTTGGCCAACTCGCCGGCAACCTTGCCTACCTCGCGGCCGCTACGGGCGAGCTTGACGAGGCGGCGCACCACGTCCGTGAGACGCTCGCCAACTACCGAGTCACCAACTCAGCCGCGGTTGCGCTGCCCGCGCTGGTGGCGATGGCCGAGGTGTACCACGCTCGCGGCGAAACCTCCCGAGCGCTGGCGCTGCTCGGCCTCGTACGCGCGCACCCGGCGAACCGCCAGGACCATGCCGTCGAGGCCGAACGGGTGCTCGCGATGATTCGCGCCAGCGTTCCGCCGCGCGAGGTGGAGGCGGGACTGGTAGCGGGGGGCGGGCTCGACCTCGACGCGATCGCGGCCGACCTTGCTAACCCTTCGGCATCTTGAGAGGTTCCTGGACCCGTCTGTATCGGTCATTTGCAAACGCTTCCACCCGCTCGGCAGGCACACACTTGTACCGGTGCGGAACTTGGCGTAACGTAACCGCGTCCGCCCGGCCGGGCGGCGGAGGAAGCCATGGTGTTGCTCCCCTGGATCATCGGCGCCGTCGTGGTCGTTGTCCTGCTCCTCTTCTTCGGGCTGTGGGCGTTCAATTACCGCAAGGTGGGCCCCAACCAGGTGCTGGTCATCTCCGGACGCACTTCCACCGTGAGCGAGCCGGACGGCCGGCAGCGCAAGGTGGGTTACCGCCTGCAGGTGGGCGGCGGCACCTTCGTGATGCCGTTCGTAGAGACCGTGGATACCCTCCCGCTCGAGGTCTTCTCGATCTCGATCCGCTGCCCCGAGGTGCTCACCGCCCAGGGCGTGCTGATCTCCGCCGAGGCGTTCGGGCAGGTCAAGGCGGCCAGTGACGAGGCGCTCCTCCACCGCGCGGTGGAGAACTTCCTCTCCAAGGGCGCCTCCGGCATCACCTCGGTGGCACAGGAAGTGCTCGAAGGGCACATGCGCGCCGCCCTCGGCATGATGTCCGTCGAAGAGATCTACACCGAGCGTGACAAGTTCGCCGATCGGGTGCGGGACGCGGCCGGCAAGGACTTCATACGGCTCGGCCTCGAGCTGCTTTCGTTTGCGCTCAAGGACATCTCCGACTCGCAGGGCTACCTGTCTTCGTTGGGCGCCCGCCGCATCGCCGAGGTCAAGCGCGACGCCACCTTGGCGCAGGCCGAGACCGAGCGCGACAGCGCCATCCAGGCGGCCGAATACCGCAAGCAGGGTGATATCGCGCGTCTCGCTGCCGAGTCTGAGCTGGCCAAGGCCACCCGTGACTTCGAGATGCAGCGCGCCGAGTTTCAGGCCGCGGTCAACTCCAAGCGCGCCGCCGCCGACGTGTCGTACGACCTCGAGCGTGCCAAGCTCTCCGAGGAGCTCAAGCGCCAGGAGTACGCGGTGCGGCTGACCGAGAAGGAGCTGGCCGCCAAGGTCGAGGAGCAGGAGATCGCGCGGCGCGAGAAGGAGCTGGAAGCGACCATCAAGCGGCCGGCGGAGGCGATGCACTACCAGGCCAAGCTCGAGGCCGAGACCGATGCGTACAAGGCAGAGCTCGAGGCCAAGGGCAAGGCCGCCGGCATCCGCCTCTACGGCACCTCCGAGGCCGAAGCGATCACCGCCAAGGGCAAGGCCGAGGCCGACGCGATGCGGCAGAAAGCGGCGGCTTGGAAGGACTACACCGATGCGGCGTTGGCGGAGATGGTGATCAAGCAACTGCCGGAGCTGGCCAGGGCCGTTTCCGAGCCGCTCTCCAAGGTGGACAAGATCGTGATGGTGGGCGACGCGAGCGGCACGTCGAAGCTAACCGGACAGGTTGCAGCCGTGATCGCGCAGCTCCCCACCGTGGTCGAGTCGCTCACCGGTCTCAAGCTCGACGAGCTCCTTCGGCGCAAGGAGAAGAAGGATGCGTAGGGGCGCAGCTCGTCTGCGCCCGATGATGTCCCTGCAAATGCACCGGCGGGCGGAGGCAAGCTCTGCCCCTACAGGAGCGCTTCCAGCTTCCAGATTGGGTGAGCCCCGGACCCCGTGTCCGTCGGGGGGGCAGGTATGTTGAGTGAGCGCGCCAACCGCATTGCTCTCTCCCCCACGCTCCGCATCGCCGCGCGTGCGGCGCAGATGCGCGCGCAGGGGATCGACGTGGTGGACTTCTCGGTCGGCGAACCCGACTTCCCTAGCCCCGAGGCGGTGAAGCGTGCGGCCAAAGCAGCCCTCGACGCGAACTTCACCAAGTACACGGCGAACGACGGCATCCCCGAACTCAAGCAAGCGATCTGCGAGAAGCTCGAGCGCGACAACGGCCTCAAGTACTCGCCCGACGAGGTGATCGTCTCGGCCGGGGCCAAGAACTCGCTGTTCAACGTCGCGATGGCGCTCTACGACGAGGGCGACGACATCCTCATCCCCGCGCCGTACTGGGTCTCCTACCCCGACCAGTGCAAGCTCGCGAAGGCCAACCCGGTGTTCGTCCCCACCCGCGAGGAGAACAGTTTCAAGCTGCAACCCCGCGACCTCGCGGCGGCGATCACCCCCAACACCAAGGCGCTGATCCTCAACTACCCGTGCAACCCCACCGGCGCCGCCTACACCCGTGACGAGCTCGAGGCGGTCGCCGAGGTGTGCGTGCGCGAGCAGATCTGGGTGGTCGCGGACGAGATCTATGAAAAGCTGCTCTACGACGGAGGGCGCCACACCTCGATCGCGTCGCTCAACGACAAGATCAAGAAGCTGACCCTCGTCATCAACGGCTTCTCCAAGGCGTTTTCGATGACCGGCTGGCGGCTGGGCTACGCGGCGGGCCCGCGCGAGGTCATTGCCGCCTGCTCCAAGATACAGTCGCACAACACCTCCAACGCGACCTCGTTCGTGCAGAAGGCGGGCGTGGTGGCGCTGGCGGAGTGCGGCATGGAAGTGGAGCGCATGCGGCAGGAGTTCGAGCGGCGCCGCAACGCGATCGTCTACCGCCTGCGCTCGATCCCCGATGTGTCGTGCGACACGCCGCGTGGCGCCTTTTACGTCATGCCCAACATCCGGCGCTACCTCGACAAAGAATTTTCCGGCGCGCCCGTGCGCAACACGTATGGGCTCGCGTACTACCTGTTGAAGGAAGCGCAGGTGGCGGTCGTGCCGGGCGAGGCGTTCGGCACCGACCAGCACGTCCGCATCTCATTTGCCACCTCGATGGACCGCATCGAGGAGGGGTGCCGCCGCATCGGCGCAGCGCTCGCACGCCTCGAGGAGCCGCGCCGGCTACGGCCGCGGGCGCTCAACAACGTGGTCACCAAGGTGAGGACCTATGCCGAGACCCGGGCGGTGATCGGTCTCGAGGCGCGTAACGCGTTGTTGGAGGAGGCGAGCGGCCACCTTTCGCCCGACGCCTACTTCGAGTGGAACGCGACGATCGCGGGCATCGTCGTGCAACTGCGCACCAACTCGCCGCACCTCGCCGATTTCTACCAGGAGAACTTCTACCCGGCGCCGCTCGAGGGCGACCTCGAGCCGCATGCGGTGGTTTACGCGGTCAAGGACATCGCGGGCCGCGAGCCATCTGGCCTGGTGAGCAGCGAGACGAACACCGGCTTCGCCTTCAACACCGCCTTCTACGGCCAGGTGCGCTCGCTCGCGCTCCAGCTTGCCGCGGAGGCGGCCTCGCGCAGCTCCGGCGCGCTGCTCGCCCACTGCGCGGCGCTCGACGTCAACGGCGCCGGCGTGCTGGTGTGGGGTGGTCCTGGCTCCGGCCGTACCGGGCTGCTCGCGGCGGCGATGAAGCAGGATGGCGTGCGGCTGGTGAGCAACGATGCCGTGCTCGTGCGCCTCGGCGGCGCCGCGCCGGTCGCCGACCTGATCGAGCGCAAGCTCTACCTCAAGGCGAAGTGGGTGGGCAAGTTCCCCGAGATCGAGAAGCTGCTCGAGCGCTCGAAGCTCGAGAACATGGTGGTCTCGCGCGACGGCTGCACGATCGACCACCCTCATGACGAGTGCCCGCTCGACCGTGGCGCCGCGGCGTGCATCGAGGCGTCGAAGGCCGGCCGCGTCATGCTCGACCCCTACTGGCTCGGCGGCGCCAACCGGCACGTGCGCCGCACCGCGCCGGCGGTCGCCGTGCTGCTCGCCAAGGATCCCGTGCTGCCGGCCACGAAGGTCCTCGACGCCCGCGAGGCGGCGCGGCTGCTTGCGAGTGGTCAGCTCCCCGGCGGCACGGCGAAGGCGTTCCCCTTCATGAACCCGCACCTCGCCGCCCTCGACTCGTCGCGGAGCGACCTCATGCGCGCGCAGCACGAACGCCTCTTCGCCTCCGCCAAGGTGGTCATGCTCAACACCGCGATCGGTTCGACTGAGGCAGTGGCGAAACGCCTGCTCGAGTTGGTGGGGTAATCCGGGACGGACAAGCGCGGCCGCGCCTGGCGGCAGTCAGTCGGAGGCGTGAACGGCCTCGATGCGGGCTTGCTCCTCAGTTGCCACGCGCGCGCCCTCGGCCACGTCCACGCGCGTGAGCGCGAAGATGCCGAGTGCAAAGAACCCCGCCACCGAGAGGATGCTCGCCCGTGGATCGTGGGTGAGCTGCCCGACCACGCCGTACACGAGTGGCGCAAGAATTCCGGCGAACTTCTCCGATAACGCGTAGATGCCGAAGAACTCGCCTGATTTTGCTCGTGGCGAGAGCGTCGCGTAGATCGCCCGCGAGAGCGCCTGCGTTCCACCTTGCACGGTCCCGACGAGCCAACCGATCATGAAGAACTCGGCCGGGGTGGACAGAAAGAATCCCCACACCGGGATGATCGCGTACACCGCGAGCCCAAGGATGACCGTGCGCTTTGCGTCGAGACGACGGACGAGACCGGCGAGGAGGCGGCGACCGATCAAGAGCGCCACTCCAGCGCCGATAGCTTGATCGGCGGCGAGCAGCGCAAACGTCCAAGGAAGCGCCAACCCACCGCGCTCGCGCGCCACCGTGCCGAGCAGGGGAAGGGTGGCGGCGGTCCACAGGACCATCGCGACCACGGCGCTCCGCCAGCGAAATGTCGGGTCGGGGACGCGTCCGAGTCCCATCGCGTAGGGGAAGGCGACGAATTGGGTGAGCAGCAACGTTCCGATCAGCGCTCCGGTGGGGAGGCCCAGCGCCGCGCCGTAGGCGGTGCCGAGGAGAATGATCGCGCCGATTCCTTCCATGTAGAGCCAAAAGGCGACCAGCATCTTGGCCAGCTCGCGGTAGCGGCGGATCTCGCGCAGCGTGTGGCGCAGGCGGGTGAGGGCGTCAGCGAGAGCGTGTCCGCTCGCGCCGACAGCAAGCGGGGTGGCGGAGGGCTCGGGAACACGGCGTGCGAGCGGGAGCGTGAAGGCGAGCCACCAGACCGCCACGGCGAGAAACGCGAGGCGCACGACGAGGGTGTGGTCGAGGCCGATCCGCGCGGCAGCAAAGTACGTCGCGGCGACGAGGGCGAGCAGCAGCCCGCCACCCGCGTAGCCCATCGCGTAGCCGAGGCTGGAGGCACGGTCGATGTCGGCGGGACGCGCGAGGTGCGGCAGCAGGCTCGAGTTCAGGCCGAGTGCGACGTTCACCGCGACCTGGCTGGCAAAGTAGAGAGCCAACCCGAGTACCCACCTGCCCGTGGTCACCGCCACCATCGAGCCAGCAAGAGTGGCGCCGAGGAAGGTGACGGCGAGGAGCAGGCGCTTGCGCCTGCCAGTCAGGTCGGCGATCGTCCCCACCAGCGGCGCCGCCAATGCGACCACCAGCAGCGCTGCTGAGACGGTGAGAGCGTAGACGTTCGAGGCCGTGTCCCGAGCGCGCGCCGCCCCCGCCACACCGGGCGCAGCAACGGTGAGGAATGCGGGTGCAGCGATCGCCACGAAGTACGGCGGAAAGAACGTCGTCGCCGTGACCGTAATGTAGCCGTGGTTGGCCCAGTCGTAGAACGTCCACGCGCGGATGCGGCGCCAGTATCCGCGCTGGTCAGGCGGCTCTACCGGGAGGTTCGCAGGCGTAGCGCTTGCCAAGGGATCCCCGCCGCCATCATAACCGGCGGTTTCCGCGCGGCTGCTTGCAACCCCTCGCAGCGCTCAGAACGAGTCCGATGCGCCCCCGCCACCGAACTCGCCGCCGCCGGCTTCGAATGCGGGCTTCGTCTCGGTCGGGCGTGCCTGCGGTGTGAACGCCACCAGCACCGCTGTGACCTCGATCAGCCTCTCCCGATCGCCGGCGGAGAACCCCGGCTCGGCGGTGAAGCCGCGCCGCTCATGTCCCGATCCCGCATCGAGCCAACGGCGCAGCAGCAGGGCTGTGACGATCGCCAGCGCGCCGCCGCCGAGCAGTTCGATCCAGAGGGGCGCGAGGTGAACGTAATAGCGCAGCGTCACGAGCGAGCCCAGCGCCATCACGGTGCCGCTCCACAGCAAGATCCGTTCGCGGCGTCGTACCCCCGCACCGATGACGAGAAGGGGCAGACCCGCGGTCCCTACCGCGTGCAGCGTCCGCAACCACGCAGCAACCTCGGTGTCGGTCGCCCAGCGGGTGTAATTCGTGTCGAGATGTGCAATCCAGTGCTGATCCGCACTGGCGAGGTTGAGGGCGACGTACAGCGCGGCCAGGCTCACGACCAGTGCCCAACGGCACGATTCGCGGTGGGCTGGCGGGAGCCGCGCCGAGCGCGCGCCACGCAGCAGGAGCGGGCTCAGCGCGGACGGCACGAGGAGCCAAAGCGGCGGGCCCGCTGGGGTCTGCGCAATCAGGAGGAACAGCGCCGCCGTTCCGATCCCTGCGTAGGTCGGCATCCTCCAACGCCACACCACCATGGCGCAAACCACGAGGGCAACCGCGAGGGCGACGCGCAGTGCAGCCTCGAATCTCCGGTGGGAGCTCGGGAGAGCTGCCGTCACGCCAACCGCGAGCATGACCAGCGTGAGAAACGTGGTTCCTTCCTCGATGCCTGCGCCGCGTCGCCGCGCGCCGGTGACGAGCAGCTCGGTGGCAATGGCGGCCGCGATTCCGACGACGAGCGCGACGCTGGGCTCATGGCCGGCGACGGCGAGCACGCCGAAGGCGCCGAATCCCGCCACCACGGTGAACACCGCGAGGAGCACCCGCGTCGCCAGGCCCGCGCGCACCCGGTCGTCCGGGAAGAGCGCCACGATGCGCTCGAGCGTGGCGTCGTCAATGCGGCCGGCGGTGCGCCAGGCCGCGGCAGCGCCGCGGACCACGGCCCGCCGATCCGACTCGGTCAGGTCACGTCTCACGGGCGTTGCCTCATCCGGTGCTGTGCGGCGACCAGCCCGACCACGCAGGCGATCGCGCTCACGCAGAACCAGGCGGCAATCGAGGTGTCGCCATGGAGGCCCGCCACGGCGAAGCGGCTCACCGCAATGTACCCGGCGAGCACTCCGATTGCGAACAGCGAGAACCGCCGCGCGCGCAACGCGCCGACCGCGAGCGCACCAGCGACGGCAAGCAGGAGCAGCGCGAAGCCCGGCCACGAGTCACCCAGGTGAGAACCTTCCAACGCGCCGGAGGCAAGCCCGCCGAGGAGGAGAAGCCAGCCGAGGTGCACGGCGGTGGGCTCGAAGTGCGGCTTGCGCCCGAAACGTTGAAGCGCCCAACCGGCGACGACGAACACAACGCCACATGCGACTGCGTTCCACCGCAATACCGCCACCTGGCCGAGCCGCCAGGTAGCGCTGCCGATCGTCCCCAGGCTCACGCCGCGCCACGCGGCCAGGGTGGTGAGCGAGAGCGAGAACAGCACTCGCGAGTCGTAGCGGAAGGCGAGCAGGCCGCACAACAGCGCAACGAGGAGCAGGTGCCACGGCCAGTTGGCTCCAAGCGGTGTGAACTTGACCTCGATATATGCGAGGTCGGCGGCGGCGAGCAGCGTCCCGAGCAGGAGCAGGTAGTCGAAGGCAAGGTTCGGCGAGGGCTGCTCGCGCCAGGAGAACCTCGGCGCGACGCGTGCCACCCAACCGAGGCAGGCGGCGGCTGCGAGGCCGAGCGCCACCGCGATCGTAACCGGCCCGAGGCGGTCGATGTTCTCCTTGACCAACAAACCGACGCCGGCCATCACCAGGCTGACACCACCGTAGAGCAGCACGCGCAGCTCGTTCCGGACCGAGAGCAGCTCGCCGCGCGCAACGCGGAGGAACGGCGCGGCCTGTTCGGGCGCGAGCACATTTTGGCCGACCAACTCCGGTACTGCTGCAGCGACCTCAGGATCCATGTGTGCGGAGGATAACAGACCGGGTGGCGCGCGCCGGGCGGAAAACATACGACGCCATTGGCAAAGTCTGGGTCGCAACTTTTGCCGCCCACGCGCGTAAGCGGGGGAGCATGCGAATCGAGGAGCGCGGCGATGGTCGTCCCGCGCGACTCGCAGGGAGGCGACGGTGAATCGGTGCGTGATGAGGGTGGTCCTGGCGCTCGTGATCACCGGGATGGTCGCGGGGACGTTGGTTGCCGAGGCGGCGCTCGTGCCACCGCCAACCCCGCCAGAGGCTGCGCAGGCGAAGGCTGGATTCGACCCGGTGGCGGCCACCGAAGCGTATCTCGCGAAGGTGTCGCCGGAGCAACGGGCACGCTCCGACGCCTACTTCGAGGGTGGCTACTGGCTCCTGTTGTGGAACTTCCTGCTCGGCGCCGCAATCTCGATCGCGCTCCTGGCCACTGGCTGGTCGGCGAAGATGCGCGACCTTGCCGCGCGGGTGACCTCCGTGTCAGCACTGCAGACCGCGGTTTACTGGGTGCAGTATTTGATCGTCAACTCGCTCCTCGCGTTCCCGTTGACGGTCTACCAGGGGCTGTTCCGCGAGCGCAAGTACGGCCTCGCGACACAGCAGTTCGGTGGCTGGTTCGGCGAGTACCTCATGGGGATCGGCTTGGGGGTCATCTTTGGCGGTCTGCTGATGATGGCGATCTACGCCGTGATCCGGCGTGCGCCTCGCACGTGGTGGGCCTGGGGTTCCCTCGTCGCGGTCGTATTTCTCGCGATCGGCGTCGTCATCGCGCCGGTGTTCATCGAGCCGCTCTTCAACAAGTACACAAAGCTCGATGACCCTGTGGTCCGTGACCCGATCCTGCGCCTCGCGCGCGCCAACGGCATCCCGGCGCATGACGTGTTCGTCGTCGACGCCTCCCGCCAGACCACGCGGGTTTCCGCGAACGTCAGCGGGTTCGCCGGCACCGAGCGCATCGCCCTCAACGACAACCTCCTCAAGCGCTGCTCGCTGCCGGAGATCGAGTCGGTGATGGGCCATGAGATGGGCCATTACGTCCTCCATCACGTCTACCAGGGGATCGTGGAATTCGGCGTCCTCATCGTGCTGGGGTTCCTCTTCCTGCGCTGGGGGTTCGAGTGGCTGTTGCGGCGGTGGGGCGCGGCGTGGCGGATTACCGGCATCGGCGATCTCGCCGGACTACCGGTGCTCGCGCTGCTGCTTTCGACCTACTTCTTCATCCTTACGCCGGTAACCAACACCTTGACCCGCACCCAGGAAGCCGAGGCGGACCTGTTTGGGCTCAACGTGGCGCGTCAGCCTGACGCCGAGGCGGAGGTGGACCTCAAGCTCGGTGAGTATCGCAAGCTCAAGCCCGGCCCGGTGGAGGAGTTCATCTTCTTCGACCACCCCAGCGGCTACAACCGCATCCTCATGGCGATGCGCTGGAAGGCGGAGAACCTCAAGTAACGTTGCGGCTCGTGGTGGTAAGGGACGCATGGACCGCGCTCGAGTAGCCGCGCTCGCCGAGGGCCTGTTCGCTGTCGTGGTGTGGGGAGCCTCGTTCATCGCCACCAAGGTGGCACTCGCCGAGGTCTCACCGGTGACCGTGGTGTGGCTGCGCTTCGCGATGGGGGTGGTGGTGCTCGGCGTGGCGGTGGTGGCACGCCGCCAGTTCGCCCTCGTCTCACCCAAGGCGCTCGCGCTGTTCGCGCTACTTGGCCTGATCGGGATCACCTTCCACCAGTGGCTACAGTCGAACGCGCTGGTCACCTCGCAGGCGAGCACGAGCGCATGGATCGTCACCACCACGCCGGTGTTCATGGCGATCCTGGGCAGGTTGGTTCTCCGCGAGCGGCTCGGTGTGCAGCGCATCGGTGGCATCGCGCTGGCGACGCTTGGCGTGCTGCTGGTTATCACGCGGGGGCACCTCGAATCGCTGGCAGCCGGCCGATTCGGTGCCCCGGGCGACATCCTCATGGTGCTCTCCGCGCCCAACTGGGCGGTGTTCTCGGTGCTCTCGCGCCGCGCCCTGCGCAGCCAGCCGGCGACGCGGACGATGTTCTACGTCATGACGTTCGGTTGGCTACTCTCGACCGTGCTGTTCGTGGCCGGTCCCGGCACCGCCGAGATCGGCCACCTGTCCGCACGCGGGTGGGCGAGCATTGCGTTTCTCGGTGTGGCGTGCTCGGGCCTCGCGTATATCGCCTGGTACGACGCGCTGCAGCGGATGCCCGCGTCGCAGGCCGGGGCACTCCTCTACTTCGAGCCGCTCGTCGCGATGGCGGTCGCGGCGGCGGTACTCGGCGAGCGGATCGGCGTCGCCACAGTCATCGGCGGGGTAACCATCCTTGTCGGCGTGTGGCTGGTGAACCGAGTGCCCTCCGTCCGAGACGTCGCGGCGCTCACGCATGCGGGTGAGGAGTAACGCGCGCCGCCTTGCCCAATCCGTCTGTGGCGCGGGCGCCCTCGCCCGCGGGCGACTCGGCGAGTCGCCCCTACTTCGCCGTGTCAGTACTCCCAGAATATCTGCTGAATGGCGTGAGTATCGCTGGTGCGGGTGAGCGCGAGCATGAGCAGCACGCGCGCTTTTTGCGGGTTCAAGTTGTCCGCGGCGACGAAGTCAAACGCGTCGTCGTTGACCTCGCCGTTGCGCGCCACGATGCCGCTTCCGACTCGGGAGCTGCGCACGACCACGATTCCTTTTGCGCGCGCTGCCGCCAGCGCAGGCCGGACGTCGAGGGCGATGCTACCGTCGCCCACCCCGGCGTAGACGATCCCCTTCGCACCGGCCGCAACTGCGGCGTCCACCGCACCGCGCCCGCTCCCTGCATAGGCCGGGACGATGTCGACACGGGGCAAGTCGGTGAGGCTGCCGATACCGAACTCGCTGTTCCTCGTGTGGCGCCGACTCGGTTGCCGGTAGAACACCGGCTTGCCGCCGGAGATCACGCCGAGGAATCCCAGCTCGGGTGTGCGGAAGGTGTCGAGCTCGCTCGTGTTCGTCTTGGTCACCTCGCGGCCCGCGTTAATCTGGTCGTTGAGGCACACGAGCACGCCCTTTCCGATGGCCGCCTTGCTGCGAGCGAGCAGGACCGCGTTGTAGAGGTTCATCGGCCCGTCTGCCGAGAGGGCAGTCGATGGACGCATCGCGCCCACGATCACCACCGCCTTGTCGCTCCTTACTGTGAGGTCGAGGAAGTACGCGGTCTCCTCGATCGTGTCCGTGCCGTGGGTGATGACGACTCCGTCGGTGTCGCGCCCGGCGAGCAGCTCGTTGACGCGCGCCGCGAGCTTGAGCCAGTGCTGCGGGGTCATGTTCTCGCTCGCGATCTGGAACACCTGCTCGCCGCGCACCTCGGCGATACGCTTCAGCTCGGGCACCGCCTCGAGGAGCGTTTGCACGCCGAGGTTGGCGACGGTGTATCCGACGGTCGTTGTGCTGGTGGCGCCGGTGCCGGCGATCGTTCCGCCGGTTGCGAGAACGACCACGCGCGGGAGCACCGGTACTGACGCCGTGGCCTTGGTTGGTGCGGGCAAAGCGGTAGCCGACGGCGCGCTCGCCACAGGCTGGGCCGCAAGCGGTGCAAGTGAAGCCACACATACGACGACAGCAACGCCTGGCCACGAAATCCGTCTCATCGTCGAGCCCCTCCCTCCGACTTGCCGCGCGCCGAGCCTACCCCCGGGCGGCCATCCCCGCCACCGCGACACCCGCGTGCACCCATCGGAGGTCGAACCAACGTGGTGCTATGAGGCCCTTGGTCAGATGGTGACGCCAATAGTACCTATCCACGATCCTCCACATGCTCTTTATCAACCGATTCCCATTTTGGGAGCCTGGTTGCTAGGGCCGGGTGAGTGACGATAACGTGAAGCACCAGCGCCGCTACTCCCTCCGTATTTGGCGTTACGCGCTCGGGATGATGCGCTGGGATCAGGACGCATGTGTCGGCGACTTGTGCGGTGTAGCCACCGTCCCGGCCGACGATGCCAAGAATCCTGGCGCCGACTTCCTGTGCGCATTCCAGGGCACGGACCAGAACCAAGCTCACGCCGTCTTTGACACTACCGCCACCAACGGACAAGACCAGGATGCAATCTTGTGCGCTGAGCGACCGGTCCGCGAGCCAAGTTGCATAGGCGTTCTGCCAGCCGTAATCGTTCGCTCTCGCTGACAACTCGACAATGTTTTCGGTTGGGGAACTTGCTTCGAGCTTCGCGAGAACCCTGAGATCGCTGACCGCATGCAATGCCAGGGCTGCGCTCCCGCCCACACCCAGTACAAACACCCTACCCCCCCGCTGTTGCGTCTCGCGGATGCACTGGGCAACTCGTTCAATCGGCTCATGGTTCATCAGACCTAGAATCTCCCTTGCCTCATCGAGGCAAGCCTTCGAGAAACTAGATGGGCTGGCTATAGGTCGCCTGCTCAATGCCCCTCCTTGCTGCATGCACCTGGGTCAAACCATACCACCCCTGCTTCAGAGCAGGAGTCCGATCCTTGTCAAGGGAATGATAGCCGGGTTTGCCTGAGTTGAGCGGCAGGATCTCAAGGACAGAGTGGCGCGTAGCTCCCGCGCGGAGCTCGTACATGGTTCCCGGCATCGATGGCCCTCTGGGCCTGCCTCCTTACGCCGAGCGAAGGGCGACCGGCTTCAGGCGTAAATAACCTTGAAGCCTCGCGTGGCCAGCGGCCCCTCCGAAGGCGATTTGAACACCCAGAGGGATGCCAACGGGGAGGTGCCTTTGCAGTCTTGGATTATCCAGTAATGCCGCTGCGAGATTGGACTGGGTAGCGCCCCGGGGTCCCAGAATCCAGCCGCTTCAACCTCGGCCAAGTCAGTCCGCAGGGGGCCAGATCCGAGCCGAGCGGCAAAGATGAAGTTGATGTTTGACTCCCAAGTCTTGACGTACACGCCAACAAAGCTGGTCACGATAGGCGCCACGCCTCCTTCCTCTTCGAGTTCTCTCAAGAGTGCCTGCTCAGGAGCTTCGCCTTCTTCTACGTACCCGCCCGGGAGCCCCCACTGGTGCGGGGCAAATGACCTACGTACAAGCAGCAGTTGATTCTCTTTCGTGATCGACCCAAGTGCACCAACCGTCCATCGCCGCATGGCCGTCATGAAACCAATACCACCCGCCCGATTCGCACTCAATCCGTCCCTCGCGCACGTCTCCGGATCCGCATCTCCATCTCCCAGATTTCGCGAGAGCCTCCCTCACCGCCGAGAAGTTTTTCGTACCACTCAAGCCATCGATCGGCGTCGGCGGAGAGCTTCGCTGCCTTGAGCAGATCGTCGAATCTCACCTGCCGCGTCGTCTCCGGATCGCCGACGCCAATTTCGAGGCGGTTGCCCGTCGGAGCGCCAGCCCATGGGAGTTCGCGTTCAAGAGCCTCAGCCCAGGTTTACACGTGACTGACGAAATCGTCCAGCGCAAAGTAGCGAAGCTTCTCGGCCCCAAACCAGTTCAACCAGCCGACCGCACGTACCCCAGTGTTGGAAGCGGCAGCGGCTCAGGCACGGCACGGTACCTGGCCGACGCCAGCAGGGAAGCCGCGAGCCTACACCCGCCCCACCGGGCTCGCAACCACGACAACCGCACGCCTGGCATCCATCCGACCCGCTCAGCGATCCGGCTGTGCGATTCCCGGTCCGCCGGGCAGGCCTCTCGCGTAGGCCACCACCCGCGGACCCAGCTCGTTCGAGCACCGCCACAGATGCCTACCACTGGCGGCCTGCCGTTCACCCTCCAACTTGTGCCCGAGATGCCGCCCTTGCTCCTCAACGGGATCGTCGCTCATGCCGCAAGGGTCGGACCAACCGCTCACTTGCTCGAGACGGGCGAGGGCGAATATTTACGGTCTTCTTGCTTCGGTGTGCCTTATCACCTGTCGGCATTCAATGGCGATGCAACACTGCGGCGAGTCGTCGCGGTAGGTCTGGAACCGCCGAAAATCGAGAGAGGATTCTCTCGGGCGTCATCTCACTCGCCTCGTAGCGGGAAGAGCTCTCGGCGATCTGTGGTCGTCGTTGGGACAATCGTGCTAGTGCCTGGAGGATCCCAGTGCGAATCTCGTCCACCAGATTTGCGCGACTGGCGATCGACGGTCGCCCAGCAAGCCACTCCACCTCCTCGCCGATCGCAAGATGGAGCACACTCTCCGTATACATGTTGCCGAGGCGCTCGGTAGGTCCCAGGCAGTTCTCGGCTCGCCCCCATGCGTTTTTCATCCGAGCGTAGGCGTCGGCGAGCTCAAGCAGTTTCGCAAAGTTCCACTCGGGGCTACGAGAAGAAAGCAGCAGAGCTTCAAAGACGCCGCGGTATTGGTGTGCGGCGTCCGAGGCCCCGGCAGCGAGAGTTGCGAATCGCTCGCCTTCTAGCGCGACGCCGCTATGCTCTGCGGCCTCCATTGCGAGCAGCACGGACTCCCTGTAGGAGATCGAGCGTTCATACCATAGCTCAGCTCGCCGTAGGCGCTCGAGTTCCGTCTCCGGCAAGGCGATTCGATTTACGGGAGCAAAGGCGTGGTCGATATAGAGCAGGCCAAGGTGGGATGTGATATGTGCGCGGCGAACATCCAAGGCGTCGAGGCTATCCGCTTGGACAAGCCCGCGCCTTGCGGCTAAAGCTTCGAATACCGACTCGAAGACATAATCGACATCCCGATCCCTGTGTGCAGCCGCGAATTGCAGAAGCAGCTCTCGAATCCAGCCGGGACCAACAGGCTCTGCCGCCCTCGGAGACAGACGGCGCGACCCCTCAAGCGCCGCCTCGCATGCCCCGGAGAACAGATCCGGAACACTGGCGATGCGGGTAAGTGCAAGAAGCAGGTGATCGGCTAGAAAGGCGGCGTGCCACGCGAACTGCTTGGCGTCAATCTCACCCGACAAGAGCGCCTCTTCGGCGTCCCCGGCCGAGCCCACCCAGAGGCGGACGGCCGCCCGGAACCGGAAGAGGTCCTCTTCGCGGGTTCTTCCTTGTCGCAACCTGTGAAGAGATGCGCGCCCGTAGGCGGCGTGGCCAGCGAGCTTCCGAGCTATTGAGCGGCTCCAGGGCTGGTCGTCGTTGAACGAGGCCCAACGGGAGAGCGCCCAGGTCGCCATTTGCAAACGTCCCGTATCGTATAGCCACTGCTGCACTGTCGGCTCGAAGGAGAGTGAGCGCGCGAGTTGGAAACGAGCTACCCGCGCATCCTCCACTGAGCCAAAGAGGCCATCCCTCTCTCTGACCAATAGCTCGACGAGAAGCCGGAAGAGGTCGTGTGGCTGGCCGACCAGTGAAACGGATACGCCCGCCTTCCCGTCGCGAAGGTACTTGAGGAGCTTCCCGGCCGCGAAAAGGTCCTGCACACAATCGTGGATAAACGAGACCGTTCCTGCTGAGCTCTGAACAAGCACTGGGCGGCGCCCGATGCCGACGATATCTTCGGAAAGCCAGCGAGTGTCGACCTCAGCGGGCCAGCGGCGGTGGGTGCCGACGGCCAGCGCGAACGAACTGATGGCGGACTGGACGCCCCGAAGGCCGGCCCCGTTAAGAGCGTGTTCCAGATCGTCCGCGGCCGGGTAGAGGCCATCTGTGAGTCGCTGCGTTATGCCGTGAGAGTTCGAGTACCAGTCTCCTGTGCCTAGAATCCTGTAGTCGGACCCCAGCGGGGCTCGGTAGTAGCGATCGTATTCCTCCGTTCGGCAGGCGAGTATCACGCCTGCGGCAATGGCCGACAAGCTCGACAGCTGGTCTTGCCAGAACGCCAACGAGTCACTGTTGACGAGACGATCCAGGTGGTCGAAAAAGACAAAAGGGCGAGCGGCGGAGAGGCTGCATAGTCGTTCAAGGTCTCCGCGAAGGTCGAAAAGTCCTTCGGGCAGCTGCTCGACGTAGTAGACGTGGAAGCCAGAAAGTCCGATCAAGGCGACCTGTTTCAATAGCGTTGACTTACCGCGGCCGCCCGGTAGCACCATCGCGTAACGCAGGGGTCCTCCACCGCCTTCGAGCCGGGCAGTGGACGCCGTCACCTCAAGCTGCAGCCCGCGTTCTCCTCGGACTGAAACAGGCTCGAATGTCCTCAGTGCCTCCAGGCCGGAGCGCCGCCACTGGTCGTCGAGGTCGGCGACAGCCGACCCATGAAGTGGCGAGTTGATGCGGAACTCGGCTCTGCATTGGCCTCCGCCGACACTCTCCTGCACCCTCAGTCGCAAGCGGAATCGCGGGTCCTCGGTCGGGGGGAAGAGGCGCGAAAATCTCCGCGTGGCGTCCGACAGCTTGCGCTCCTGTTCGAGCCTAATTCTCCGCTCTCGGGTCTTGGAACGATCCTCCGAATGAAGCTCGCGGCGCCTTCCGACCTCGATAGCCAGTTGGGATGAGTCTGGGATCCTGAGCTCCGTGAGGTACGTGGCGAGGAACCCTCGGCCCCTCGCGCCAAGGGAGAGGGCCGATCGTTCGTCTTCTCGCTCGCGGCTCCATTCCTGCAACTCGTCGCACAGGTGAAGCAGGGCCGCTATTGGTTCAGTTCGAAAAGACAAGGAGAAGAAGCGGTTTATTGGGTGGCCATGATCCAACTTCCCATTCACATAGTACTGATAGTTGTGGCAGGCGATCGCGCGGGCTGCGACTGCCACTACCGCGTTGGTGCCACACCAGCGATCGCCTTCACGGAGGACTGCGAACGCACTGGCGAGCCCGTGATCCGGCCGTGACGCTTGCTCCTTCAAAATAGTCGCTATCTCATGGAGCTCCATCTCACGAAAATCGCGCGCAGTCTCCGCGCAGCGAGCTTCGAGGATCTGTCGGGCGAACTTCCCGAGGGCCGCGGGATCCGCCTCGCCAGGAATGCCGGCGTGATAGGCACCCGCGAACGTGGAAACGACTCGGGCTTCATGGCTGATCCCACTACCCGCATACTCCACGCTGTACCCACAATCATGGAGCAGCGCAGCGATCAGCCACGCCTCATTCAAACGGGGGAAGACCGCGCCGTCTCGCCACCCGTAGGGTGCCCAGTCCGATGGCGCCTCATAGAAGACACTGCAACGATGAAGAACCACCCACCCAAGCAGATAAACCTGAGTGACGTGCAATAGGTGATCGCGTTGGTCGGAATCGGCCAGGACGCGGCTCTCGGAGAGTACGTTGTGGCCGATCAGTCTGCGAAGGAGGATGGCGTAGGCGTCGCCTGGGGAATCAAGAAGATAGACGAGTCGCAGTGCGAACCGCTGGAGCACCTCCGCCTGAGACCCCTCACCGAAGCGCGTCTCATTCACGAGTCGGAGCAAGGCATGAGCTCGCCAGGGATGCAGCCCTGGGGGGGGCTCGGCCGAGATCCTCCGGATCTCTTCGAATAGCAAAGCAGCGTCCCGGGCAGGCGTGGGCATGCCTTTGTTTCTGCGGTTGCCTAACGAGAAGGCGTCGTCAGGGCGTCTTTGCCCCGGGTAGCCCACCGGATAGGATTTCTCTTACTTCCCGTAGGTCCTTCAGGGCACTTTGGAGCTCACTAGTTCTCTTGACATCGACATCAAGGCTCTGAGCAGGGTCACGGAGCTGCTCACGCAACCGAGAAATCCTCCTTTCAAGCCTCTCCTCTACATCGAGTAGGTTCTTATATGCGGCCAAAGTCGAGTTCGTGCCTTCACGCTGTGTGTCCGTCACTTGGAACTCCCGATCCTGTTGTCCCGAGCGGCTGCCTGAATGAGGGTTACTCAAGATGCCCACGGCGAAGTGTAGCAGGAGAAGCACGGGGTCTGCCCTGGGGAGCATCATTGTCCTTCTCAGCGCGTGAACTGAGCGGCTCGCGCTCCTGGCGCCGACTGTCCCGCTGCGCGGCTTACGCGCGGAGCTATGCAGCTGGGGACATCCGGTGTAAGCCCTCGCTCCTCCCCAATGCAGTGTTCCGGGTGAGCGATTTGCAAATCGAGTCGAACCGGATCAAGTCAGGTCTTCATGCGGCGGCCCGCGTGGCGTCGGGGGTGTGTCGTCAAGGGTCATGGGGTCACTGCGGCAGCTTGGCGTTCGTACCGTTCATGAGGAGGTCGAAATCGCGCTCGTCGTTGTTGTACAGGACCTTCTGCGTACCGTCCTGGAATTGGAAGACGATGCTGTTGCCGCCATTGTACGTACCGTCGCCAACATCGTTGAAGACGAGCTCCTTCAGCTCCGGGTTACTCGGGCTTGAAACACCGTCCAGATACTGCTGCCACATGGTCTTCCATTGCGCGTAGGTGTAGCGGATGTCGCCACCGTAGCCACCGCGCGACGCGATAATGGAGACAACGTCAAGATTCTGCAGTGCAAAGGCCTTCACGTCAGCATAGCTTGCCACATACCCGTCTTTTTCCGCGACGATCGTGTAGCTGGTGCCGGTGATGTCTCTGCTGAAGGGGTAGCCGTCTTCGTTGGTGGCGTAGACGCGCATATAGGGGGTCCATGTGCCGGTGCCTTGTGCATTGTCGAAGTATTGGACGACGAATGCGCCGGTGGTGGTGTTCGTGTAGTGTTGGTTGAAGCTTGGCGTGCCGAGGTCGTTGGCCCAGATGTCCGTGACGTTGATGCCGGGTCGCGCCACGGCGGCGAGGCGGTCGGTGAGCGTGTCGTTCTCCTCAGCGTGGTCGGGGAGTATCCGGTATTCGATGCTGGTGAATGCGGGGGTGATGGTGCCGGTGTCCGTATACGGGTCTTGTTTGGTTTGGATGAGGTTGTCCACGACGTCGAGGCAGATGTAGGCGTATGCGGTGCCTACGTCGCCTTCTTCGCCGAGCGTGACTTTGAACGCGTCGCCCGCGACGACTTGGATTTGGCTGAGGCTGGAGTCGACAGGGCTCCATTGGTAGAGCGTGCCGTTGGTGAAGTTGGCGCCGGCGTTCGTGATGATGCGTCCTTGGTTGTCGTAGAGTTGGTCGCGGACGCCGACCGTGGTTCTTTTGCCGGGGAGGATGAAGACGGCGTAGTTGACGCGCTTCGTGCTCAGGTCGGGGATGGTGAAGCGCACGTTGTCTCCGGACTTGAGGAGTCGCGTGTCGGTTTCGAGTTGTGCGGCGTCGAAGACCGGGAAGTCTTGTCCTTGCTGTGTCCCGTCCGTGGCCGCGTTGTAGGTGTAGCACGAGCTGAACGCGAGTGGTTGCGTGCTCGTGATCTCGAGCCAGCCGGCGCCGTCCACGTTGAGTCGTCCGACGGGATCGTCCAGGTTGAACGTGTTGCCCGCGCTGATTTGCGTCACGCCGTGCGGGTCTGTCGGCTGTCCCGGGACGCCGCGCGGGTGCAGGATGTACGTGAGGGTGGCGACGCCGAGGCCCAGGTTCTGGCCGCGCAGCGCGCTGCGCCACACGCTGTTGTTCGCCCCGTTGAGGTGCGCGACCGTCGGCACGTAGTACGAGAACGCCGGCGCGGTGCTCTCTGCGGTCACCGGCTGCGCGGTGCTCGTGTGCGGCGCAACGTCCTGCGCGCTGCTGTTACGCGCAATGCTGCCAAGCGCGATCGTGCTGATCAGCGCGCCAAACGTGGCTGTGCCCGCGTTCCTGCGAAACGTCTGTCGAATCGTGGAAAGGATGCGCATGGTCTGCACCTCGTGGTGTGTCGTCGTCGTTGCGTCGCTGCTCGGCATTCTATCCCCTCCGGACTCCGGATGCTGGAAGGTCTCGAGACGTTCTCGTTTGTGAGCTTTGCGGTTCTTGACGACTAGTAGCAATTCTGCCCAAACCGTGGGATTGGGACCGATAGGTCTTGATGTCAGCATTGTCCTATTCGCCATGCACTGGCGACGCTCCCTTCCGGGTTCCGATGATGCTCGATGCCCGGGCTACACGGGGCTCGTGCCCCTGGGCCGTCGAGCCGGATCAGTACCCGCGGTGCCAGTACCGTCGCGCCTCGAACGGTCGAGGAACCCAGTGCGGGTAGGGGAAACGGACGAATACGCGCGCCAGCGGTGGCGTCACGACGAAGGGCGCCGCGTAGGGAACGGCGACGGGACCGCAGTAAGGCCGCCAGTAGGGGTGGTGCCACGGGCGAAAGAAAGGCCGATTGCCGACCGTGACCACGACGGGCGGGGCGACGAGGGTGGCGGAGAAGCCAACGTCGCCGCGCCAGCCCGCCTCGGCGGGAAGAGAAGTTATCAGCAGCGCCGCGACCACCGCGGCCAGCACCGAAGTTCGAACAATGAGGTTGCGTTTCATGGCCGCACCTCCCACCGGAGCGAAGAGCAACTCCCGTGCCATCTCCGGCGACTCTCGCGCAAGCGCGGGCAGCAACGCGAGTCTCGCCCGTGCGAATCGGTGTGATCGTTTGCGGACACCGTTGTGCTTGGCGGAGGTCACGTGGTGGCCAGGCCGTGGCAGCGGTGAGAAGATGGGCCCGTGCCCGGACAAGTCGCCACGGGGCGGGCTCGCAGGACGCACGGCAAGGCCGGGAGCGCGTCGGCGCAACGCGCCGCAGCGGTCGTGATCTCGTCTGCGGGCGACCAGGCGTTGCTCGTTCGGCTCGGAACGACGATCTCGGCACGCACGCATGCCCGCGTGCTCGCGGCGCTCGCCGCGCTCGATCAGGCGCGACCCGACTGGGTGGTGGACTGCGTGCCGGCATACGCCTCGATCCTGGTCATCTTCGATCCGCTCGCCGTCGAACCCGCCGCGGTCGAGGCGTGGATCCGTGGCCGCATCGCCTCCGCCCGCGGCCAACGCACGGTGCGGCGCAAGGTCACGGTGCCGGTCTGGTACGACCCGGCGGTCGGGCTCGATCTCGAGGACACCGCGCGCTACCTCGGGATGTCGATCGAGCGCGTGGTCGAGCTGCACACGGCGCGCTCATACCTCGCGTACATGCTGGGGTTCAAGCCCGGTTTTCCTTACCTCGGCATCCTCGACCAAGAGCTGGCGGCGCCACGGCTGAACTCCCCCCGTCTCGCGGTCCCGGCCGGTTCGATTGGCATCGCTGGCCGGCAGACCGGCATCTACCCGGTGACGAGTCCGGGAGGGTGGCGCATCCTCGGCCGCACGCCGCTGCGCGTGTTCGACCCGGCGCGGGAGGCGCCGTTCCTCATCTTGCCCGGTGATGAGGTGCGATTCGAGGCGATCAGTCGGGAGCGCTTCAAGCAACTGGTTGGGCGCAAGGCCGGTGAGCCTCCCGGAGACTTGCCGCGAGACTCTGGGAGCCGTCATTCCCGCGCAAGCGGGAATCCAGTTTCCGCAAAGACTCCTGGGTCCCCGCTGGAGCCTGGCCCCGACTGCGATCGGGGCCGGGGACGACATCGGGGGAGCAATCTCGCAACGGACTCAGGTGTCACGGGGGAGGCGTCATGACGCTGCGCGTTGACTTGAACTGCGACCTCGGTGAGAGCTTCGGGCCGTGGCAGATGGGCGCGGATGAAGCGGTGATGCCGTTCATCACCTCGGCGAACGTGGCGTGCGGCGTGCATGCCGGCGATCCCGGGACGATGCGCCGCACCGTGGAGCTGGCCTACCGGCACAGGGTGGCGATCGGGGCACACCCCGGTCTGCCCGATCGGGTCGGCTTCGGCCGGCGGGCGATGGCGATCTCGCCGGAGGAGGCGCACGACCTCGTGCTCTCCCAGATTGGCGCCCTCGATGCCTTCGTGCGCGCCGCAGGGTCGCAGCTTAGGCACGTCAAGGCACACGGCGCGCTCTACAACCAGGCGGTGACGGACGAAGCGCTCGCCGAGGCGATCGCTGCGGCGGCGCACGATTTCGCGCCGGCGCTCGTGCTCGTTGGCCTGCCCTCCTCGGCGTTGGAGCGCGCGGCGGCACGCGCGGGTGTGCCATTCGCCGCGGAGGTTTTCGCGGACCGCAACTACCGCGCCGACGGGACGCTGACACCGCGCTCCACTCCCGGGGCTCTGGTGTCCGAGCCGAGCGAAGCCGCGGCGCGAGCGGTGGCGATGGTGCGGGAGGGCCGGGTGCGAGCGGTGACCGGCGAGTGGGTGACGGTCCGCGCCGAAACGATCTGCATCCACGGCGACAACCCGGCGGCGGTAGCGATGGTGGAGGCGATCCGGCGCTCCCTCGAAGCCGCCGGGGTCGAGGTGGCGCCGCTGGCGAGCCGCACCTGATGGCAGCGCTGCTCGTCCACCGCCCGGGTTTGCTCACGACGATCCAGGACCTCGGACGCCCCGGGATGGGGCGGCTGGGCGTGTCGCAATCCGGAGCAATGGACGCGCTCGCGCTGCGGGTCGCCAACCGGCTGGTCGGCAACCCCGATGGCGCTGCGGCACTTGAGATCACCGCGGTGGGCCCGGAGGTTGAGTTTCGGGCCCGCACGCGTTTCGCCCTCGCCGGCGGCAACCTCTCGGCCTCGCTCGATGGGCGTGCGCTGGCGGTGTGGCGCTCGCACCTCGCGAGCGCCGGGCAGCGCCTCACTTTTGGCGCGCGGCGGCAAGGGGCACGCTGCTACCTCGCACTTGCTGGTGAGGTCGTCGCTCCGCGCGTGTTCGGCAGCGCCGCGGCCGATCTCGAGGCCGGGCTCGGCGCACCGCCGCTGCGAGCCGGCGACGTGATCGAGATCGGCACGAGCCGTGATGGACCGGTGCGCGAGGCCAAGCCCGCGCTGCTGCTCGCGTACGCCGACCCCTTCGAGCTGCGCGTCGTTGCGGACGATACGGCCGGAGCCTCGCCTGGGCTGCTCGCGGCCTTCACGAGCGGAGCCTACCGCGTGAGCCGGCGGTCGAATCGGATGGGATTTCGGCTGGAGGGTCACGCGCTCGCGGGCGGCGGCGGCGAGCTGCTCTCCGAGCCAATCCCCCCGGGCACGATCCAGGTGCCCGCGGGCGGCGAGCCCATCCTGCTCATGGCGGACCGCCCGACGGTGGGTGGTTATCCGCGGTTAGGGTGCGTGATCGCCGCCGACCTTCCCAAGGCCGGCCAGCTCTGGATCGGACACCGCGTGCGCTTTCGCGTCGTGACCCTGGCGGAGGCGCACGCGGCGCTCGAAGAGCTGGCGGCACTCCTGGATAGGGCGGTGACAGCGTGAGCGGCTGGTACCGGGAGATCAACGCCGACCAGCGGCGAACGCTGCTCGCGGCTTCGCTGGGGTGGATGCTCGACGGCATGGACGTGATGCTCTACTCAATGGTGCTCGCATACCTCATGCGTGACCTCGGCATGTCGACGGCCACCGGGGGGCTGCTCGGCTCGCTGACGCTTGCCTCGTCCGCGGTCGGCGGCATCATCTTTGGCGTACTCGCCGATCGCTTGGGCCGGGCTCGCGCGCTCTCGGCGAGCATCCTCGTCTACTCGGTGTTCACCGCCGCGTGTGGCTTCGCGGGCAACATCGCGCAGCTTGCCGTATTTCGCGTGCTGCTCGGTCTCGGCATGGGGGGCGAGTGG
This sequence comes from Thermoanaerobaculales bacterium, assembly GCA_044447965.1. Taxonomy (GTDB): domain Bacteria; phylum Acidobacteriota; class Thermoanaerobaculia; order Thermoanaerobaculales; family Thermoanaerobaculaceae; genus DATIYW01. Next base: position 37,666 of record JBIOGJ010000025.1, read on the forward strand.
GCGACCGGCGCGGCGCTGGTGTCGGAAACCTGGCCGGCGCGCCACCGTGGCAAGGCGCTCGGCATCATGCAGAGCGCATGGGCAGTCGGATACGGCTTGGCGGCCATCATCACCGCTGTCGTGCTACCTCGGTTTGGCTGGCGGGCAGTGTTCTTCGTCGGGGTGCTGCCTGCGCTCGTGACGTTCTGGATCCGTCGGAGGGTGCCCGAGCCGGAGGTGTGGCGGGCGAGCCGTGCAGGTGCGCCCGGGGGAGGCGAGCTGCGCCGCCTGTTCGCGCCGCCGCTGCGCCGCCACGCGGTGGTCGCGACGGTGGTCAACGCCGCCACGATGTTCGCCTGGTGGGGGCTCTTCACTTGGATCCCGTCGTACCTCGGGTTGCCGGCCTCACAGGGTGGCGCGGGTCTCGACATCGTTCGGACCTCCGCGTGGGTAGTGCTGATGCAGGTGGGGATGTGGCTCGGCTACGTCACGTTCGGCTTCGTGAGCGACCGTTTCGGGCGGCGCTCGACGTACATCGCGTATCTGGCCGTTGCAGCGCTGTTGGTGCCGATTTACGGCGCGGTGCGGCAGCCTTCCCTGTTGCTCCTGCTTGGACCGCCGGTGGCGTTCTTCGGTACCGGCTACTTCGTGGGCTTCGGGGTGATGACCGCCGAGCTGTTTCCCACCCGCATCCGTGCCACCGCACAGGGCCTCACCTACAACGTGGGTCGCGGGGTCAGCGCGATCGCGCCGTTCGCGGTGGGGTCGCTCGCCGTGCGGCACGGTCTTGGCTTTGCCTTCAACCTCGTGGCGGCCGCCTTCGCCCTCGCGGCGCTGCTCGCCTTCCTGCTGCCGGAAACGAGCGGTCGCGAGATCGTGGCGGACTAGCGTGGCGACGCGCTGAGAGGGTGTGGCGCGCGGGAGGCAGCGAGGCGATCGGTCATAATCGGACGACGATGAGGTATTGGATCGGGTCGACGCCGCGGCCGCGAGGCGAGTGCTGATGAAGCTCTCGGTCGTGGTGCCGAGCTGGAACGGCGGGGAGCTGCTCAACCGCAACCTCAAAGAGGTGGTGGCGCAGGCGAGGGCCCTCCCAGGCGGTGCCGAGGTCCTCATCGTCGATGACGGCAGCAACCCCTCCGACGGCACCCCCGCAGCAGTGGACCAGGCGGGCGACCCCGCCCGTCTCGTCCGTCGGCCCGAGCACAAGGGGTTCGCCGCGGCCTGCAACGCAGGCGCCGGTGCCGCAGGCGGCGAATACCTCGCCTTCCTCAACAACGACGTTCGCCCCGAGGCGGGGTGCCTGGCAACGCTGGTCGAGACGATCGAAGGGCGCGGCGAAGTCTTCGCCGTCGTCCCCTATAGCCTCAACGCTGAAGCCGGCACGGTGGAGAGCGCCGTGCAACTACGCATCAAACACGGGGTATTCGATATCGTCTATGCCGGCCGCGCAGGTGTCGCGCCAGCGCCGGGCAAATGGCGGGAAGTCGCGTATCCCTGCGGCGGCGCTTTCTTGTGTCGGCGCTCGGTCTTTTTCGAGCTGGGCGGCTTCGCTGCCTTGTATGCCCCGTTCTATTGGGAAGACGCAGATCTAGGCTGGCGCGCGCGCCGCGCCGGTCTTGCGGTAATTGAGGTAAGCGGCGCGAGGGTCCGCCACGAGCACTCGCGCACGATCGGCGTGCGCTTCCCGCACTCCACGATCCGCACCGCCTTCGAGCGCAACCGGCTTTTGTTCACCTGGACGCACCTTGGCGGCGCGAGGCCATGGCTCGTGCATCTGGCCTGGCTGCCCCTACGGTTTCTCGCCGCAGTGCTACGCGCCGATGCGCCTTGGGCCCTGCCCAAGGCGCTCGTCATGGTCGCCCGCGTCGTCGCAGCGCGCCGTCACCTGCGCGAGAGCCGGAGGCAAGCGTGCTGGCTCGTCGGACAGGTGGTTGGGAGCGGGCGGGACGGTTTTCCGCGGGGCGGGAACAGCGCCGCACTGGCGCGCGTTTCTGAGTAGGTTCGGGGTTCCCATGGGCGGGGAACGTGGATCACACACCCAGATGCAACGCGACGGCGCGGAGGAAGCAATGAGGGGTCTCGGGTTCTGGACGATCTGGCCGGCGGCGATCCTGTCGGCGGCGGCCCTGTCTGCGCAGACGGACGCATCGGCGCCGCCCGGCGACCGGTGGTACTTCGCGCTCTCCGGCGACTCGCGGGATTGCGGTGACCTCATCATGCCCAAGATCGCCCACGACATCGAGGCGAACCTCGCCGCTGCGCCAGTTGAGTTCTACTGGCACCTCGGCGATCTGCGCCGCATGTACGACATCGACTGCGACATGCTGTTGCGCTCGCACCCGCGCTTCGATTGCCGCGACCCGCGCGAGGGCCGCCTCGGCCGCGACGACATGGGCAGCTACCTTGCCACCGCCTGGGATGACGTGATCGCTCACCAGCTCGCGCCGTTTGGGACGGTGCAGGTCTTCCTCGGTATCGGCAACCACGAGCTGTACGCGAACCGGACACGCGAGGATTTCCGCGCCGCCTTCCGGCGCTGGCTCACCCAGGAGCCGCTCCACGCGCAGCGCATGGCGGACGCAAGCAAGGGCGTCTACGGCGAAGAGGGCGACACCTACTATCACTGGGTGGCGCACGGCGTTGACTTCATCTCGCTCGACAACGCGGACACCGCGGCGTTCTCCGCCGCCGAGATCACCTGGCTTGCGAGTGTGCTCGCGCTCGACGCCGCCGATGACTCGATCAAGGCCATCGTCGTGGGAATGCATGAGGCGCTGCCCTACAGCACGGGCCGGAGCCACGCGATGGACGCGTCATGCCAGGGGCTGTGCTCGGGCAAGGAGGTCTACGACATGCTGTTCGGCGCGCAGCACCTCGGTGGCCCGCCGGCCGAGCAGAAGCACGTCTACGTGTTCGCGAGCCATTCCCACTACTTCGCCGAGAACATCTACGACACCCCCGAGCACCGCGGCCAGGTCCTGCCCGGCTGGATCGTCGGTACCGCCGGAGCGCAGCAGTACGTGGACACGATCCGCTACGGCTACCTGCGCGTCGAGGTGCGGCGCGATGGCACGCTGGCGCCGCTCTTCCGCGCGGTCACGCGCGACTCGTTACCGCTTGCCAGTGGCGCCGAGGCCGACAACCTGACCGCGTTTTGTTTCCTCTCGAACAAGGACGCCGGCAAGGTTGCTGGCGGCGCCCACGGTAGTCCCGCGAAGACGTGCGCTTGCGGCGCGGTTAGGTAGGACCGCATGACCTGGCGATACGAGACTGCGATCAAGTAAAATACACTCTCTTGATCGGCCGCTCCGATCGGTGACGCGACTTGGGGGAAGAGTGAGATCGAGGGACAACGAGGAGCTGATCAGCGGTCCACCTGCAACGGCACCAGCGCCGGCAGTGGAACCGTCGGTCACCGCGGTGGAACGGCTGCCGCGCGCGGTTCGCCGGGGGCTCTGGGTGTTGTTGGTGGCGGTGTGCTTGCAGGGGGTGTTCGGTCACTCGTTGTGGGGCAGCAACGATGCGCGCGAGGGCGGGATGATCTGGGATATGGTCCACAACGGCGCCTGGGTCACACCCACCCTCAACGGCAAGCCGTTCCTGGAGAAGCCCCCGCTCCTGCACTGGACCGGAGTGGTGATCTGCCGCGTTGCCGGGAGGGTCACCGAAGGACTGATTCGGCTTCCCGCTGCCCTCTATGGTTTTGGCACGCTGGTCCTGCTCTTCTTCCTGGTCAGGGGGCGCAGCGGCCCAGCCGCGCCGTCTCTCGCCTCACGCGAGCTCGCCGCGTGGGCCGCGGTATTTCTCTGCAGCACCGCTATCGAGTTCCACGAGTACTCACGGATCGTGCTCACCGACATGGCGCTCACCTTCATGGTCATGCTCTCGCTGTTCGTCTTCCTACGCGCGTTCGAACGGCCCTCGGGGCTACGATGGCTTGGCTTTCTGGCATGCTCCGCCGCCGCGTTCTACGCCAAGGGATTGATCGGCCCCGCGTTGATTTGGTGTTCCGTGGGCGTCTTCCTGCTCTGGCGGCGCCGCTTCCGGCTGCTCCCCGGCCTGGCTCTCGCCTATCTCCCCATCCTGGCCGCGGTGGTGGCACCTTGGGTGCTTGCCCTCGCCCACACCGGCGGCGAGGCGATGGTACGGTTCGTGTTTTGGGACAATCAGGTTGGACGTTTCTTCTCGTTTGCCGACCCGGCCTTGCCCCGCGATCCGTTCTTCATCCACAAAGAGCCCGTTTACTACTACCTGAGCAACCTGCCCATCTACCTCCTGCCTTGGACGCTCCTTCTTCCACCGGCGGCGCTGGCTCTATGGCGGCGCCGCACGCCCTCCGCCGCCGACGTCCGCGCTCTCGTGGGTGCCGCACTGATCGGGATGTTCGTTTTGTTGCACCTCTCGGCTGCCAAGGTGGCGGTCTACGCGCTGCCCGCCTACCCGTTCCTCTTCGCCATGGTCGGCTTGTGGCTCAGCGATTTGGTGCAAAGGCGGGAACGGACGCGGCTTGAGGTTGCCTGCGTGATGGTGACCGCCGCGGTGGTGATGGCCGTCTTTGTGATGGCGCCGACGGCGGTCGTGGCCGGCACGTTCGTGCGGCCTTACTTGTTCCGTACCGGCGGCACGCTGCACACGCTGGCGCAGGTCGCGCTCGCGTTGGGGATCGTCGCGGGTGCCCTCGGCCTCGCAACCGCGCTGCGCAACCTCGTGCGCTCGTCCACGCGGATCCATTGGGGTGCGCTCGCTCCGGCAGGCGCCGCGCTCCTGACCGCCGCGCTCAGTACGCTTGCGGCGCCGGTGCTGGAGCAGATTCGATCCGTGCGCCCGTTCGTCGAGTTGGCGGCCTCGCAGGCGCGGCTCGGTACCGAGATCGCCCTCGCAACAGCCGAATTTCGCGACATCGGCACTTTCACCTTCTACCTCAATCGTCGTCTTCCCAACCTGGGTGATGGCGCCGCGGTGCCGGATTTCCTCGCGGCGGGAAAGCCCCGGGCCGTGATCATCGCGCGAGAGGAGCTCGGTGATGTCGAGAGGGCCTTAGCCGGCCGACCTCACAGCAGCATAGGTGCAGGTCGCCCGAAGACCAATTCCGCGGCGTATGCGTTGGTCCTGAACTCGGCCGCCTGGGAGCTCGCCGCCGCGAACGGGATCGATAACGAGGATGACACGTATCGGCTAGCCGAGTGGGTGGCCTCCGAGGATCGACAGGGGGAGCGACGCGGACTCCAACGGGCAGTGGCTCCGACCTGGGCCGCTGTGCACGGTCCTTTCCCCGACCCGTGATGCCAGTTTCCCGTCGTCGGTTTGAGATCCGGCGACCGAGTCCCGATTGCCACACCGCGTCAGGGACAGGTTTTGGGGAGGCGTGGCGAGATCGGCAAGGCGCCGTTACCGCCTGGAAGCGGCTGGCGTGGCGGCAAGCAACGCGTCGAGCGCGAGGCGATCCTCAGCGCTGACGTCGAGAAATTCCACCCCGACCTCGACGCCGCCTGGCTTGGCGGCGTTCTCGTACACCACCCTGGCTCGCGCCTTGAGCACGCGCGACGGCAGGGAGATGAGCAGCTCGACGACGGACCCCACGCCGAGCGACGCCTCATGCGCAAACATGCACCCACCGCCACCCAGCACCCGCGTCTTCGCCAACGACTCGGAGGCCTCATCCCCGACCTTCTTGACGAGGAGAGCGTTTTCCGATGGGATGCGGGGGAAACGACGTGGGAGCATTGGCTGATTCGGCATTGCCTCACCTCTCTGTGGGCGCCAGGTGAGAAGAATACCAGCGCCGCTGGGCCAATTCAAGCCAAACCACCGCGACGCGTCGCATGACTTCCCGGTTCGAGGTGCGAACCTGACGCCGCGATTGCACCCTCGCCCGCTGCGCGGAAGGCGCGTGAGACGCCCCCGACGCCGAGCTTGATGCCACCAAACACCCGTGAGACGAGGAGCGCACCCTCGATCTCATGATGCCGCAGGAGCTCAAGCAAGACTCGCCCCGGGTGGCCTACCTCGCCGTCGTCCCGCGACCGCTCGGTGACGGTGCCTGAGGCGTCAATCCGGCGCAACGCCCAACAGTGGTGGTTGGCCTTGCGGTGCTCGCCCTTCTTGACCCGCAGCATCGCCGCGACGTCGTCCTCGTCCTGGGCCGGGAAGAGCACGGCGAAGAAGCGCGAGCGCTCCACGACGAGCTTACAACCCGCCGCGCTCGTGACCTTCACCGGCGTGCCTCCGGACCCACGCCGGGGCGGGGATCATCTGCCATGGGGACCATCGTAACGGGTCCGCGCTGGTTTCGTCGCGCGCGGCTGGGGTGTCCAAAGGATAGGAGCGGGGAACTCGGGCGAAAGGAGGCGGCCATGTTCGAGAACACCTTGGTCGCATTACGAAGGCGCCGTGAGATCACGAGCAAGCTCAAAGTGCTGCCTGTCGCCCTGGGCATTCACGCCGCCGCCCTCGGCTTCGTCGTGGTCACGCAGCTCTGGGCGGTGAGCGAGGTGCCGGAGCTGTACACGGTGGTGAGCTTCTATAGCGCGCCGCCTCCTCCGCCACCGGCCGGTAGGCCCGCAGGCAAAGGAGCCACGCCGATTAGAACGGCGCGGTGGTTTTCGCATCCTCGCGGCCGCCGAGTAAGATGCGCGCGATGATCAAGATTACGCCGGAGCTGGCGATCCCGGAGGCCGAGCTGGTCCTCACCGCATCGCGCAGCGGAGGGCCGGGGGGACAGAACGTCAACAAGGTCGCGACGAAGGTCACGATCTACTTCGACGTCGGCGCCTCAGAAACCCTTGCGCCCGAGCAGCGCGAGCGCATCCTCGCGCGCTTGGCGACGCGCATTAGCCGTGACGGGGTGTTCCGCGTGACCTCGCAGGTCCACCGCACGCAGGCGGCGAACCGGGCGCAAGCGCTCGCGCGTTTCGTCGAGCTGCTGCGGTGGGCGCTCGCGGAGGAGACGCCACGCAAGCCGACGCGGCCAACCCGTGCCGCGAGGGTACGCAGAGTGACCGAGAAGAAGTACCGGTCACGCGTCAAGCAAACACGCCGCCCTCCGAGCATGGAGGACTGATTCTGCGGGTGCCGAAGCGCCGCGCGAGTGTCTGACGGGCCCACCAATCACTAGCCGCTAGCCACTAACCACCAACCACGTCGTCACGCCCGTCACCAGCTCGATGAGGAGCCACCCCCGCCGAAGCTGCCGCCGCCGCCAGAGAACCCGCCACTCGAGGATCCACTGCTCGAGCTCCAACCTCCACCGGAGGACGAATGCGACGAGGCGGCGATCGCATTCCAGCCTGGGTGGGCCTTGAGGAATGTCTTGCCCTTGCCGCTGGCGCGCAGCCACACCTTGAAGATCGGGAAGCCGATCACCCACGCTGCCAGAACCAGGAGTGCTCGGGATCCGAAGATCGCGGTGGGGAACGCGCCCCAAAACGGCATGAGGAAGAAATACAGGAACCAGCTCATTGCGCCCCCGCCGAACAGCGCGATGAGCGCGAACGGTGTCATCACGATCGCGAAGAAGCCGATGAAGAAGATCGAGCCCAGGAGGCCGAGGCTTTGCTGCCCCTCGTTGGGCGCTGACTTCGGCACCACGTCCTTCCCTTGCAGCGTGCCGATGATCGCGTCCACGCCGGCCTCGATCCCGCCGCTGAAGTCGCCGGCGCGGAAGCGGGGACGCAGCACGTTGTCGAGGATGCGGCGGCAGATCGCGTCGGGGAGCTTGCCCTCGAGGCCGTAGCCCACCTCAAGCCGCATCTTGTGATCGTCCCTGGCGACGAGCAGCAGCGCGCCGTCGTCCGCCCCCTTGCGCCCGAGCTTCCAGGTCTGCGCGACTTTGAGCGAAAAGTCCTCGAGGACATCGCCAGCGAGCGTGTCGATGGTGAGGACCGCCACCTGCGTGCCGGTGGCCTGCTCGAGCTGCTTGAGCTTGCCCTCGATCCTATCGCGGGCGTCGGCGGGAATGATTCCGGCGGTGTCGTTGACGCGGCCCGAGAGGAACGGCACCTCGCGCGCGGACGCGACGCCGGCAGGAAACGCCGAGAGGGCAACTGCCAAGCTGCAGAGCAACAGCGCGCGGCGCATCGCTCACTCCTCCCGCAGTTGCAGCTCATCGGGCAGCTCGTCGGTATCGTCGGCGCGCGGCGCCATGCCGTGGCGTGCGAGGAGTTCGCCGCAGCGTCCGATCGCGTCGGCGAGCGCCTTGCCGGGGGTACCGGCGCGTATGCCGGCCGCGATCTCGGCGACGATGCCGTCCCATTCATGCTGGCCGACCTTGGCGTTGATCCCGGCGTCGGCGAGCACCACCACCCGACACTCGAAGAGCGAGAGGAAGATCAGGATGCCGGTGCGGTCCCTCGTCTTGAACACCTCGCGTTCGAGAAACGCGGCTGCGGCGCGCTGGTGCACGTGGTGGTCGAGGGCGCCGCTGGCGAGTGCGCGCTTGAGCGGCGGCAGCAGGGCGACGGCCAGGAAGCCGAGAGCGGCGCCGAAGACGGTGGGGACCACGATCCAAGCCGGCGTCGCGCCGCCCCACAGCGCGCCGAACTGCCGCCACGCGCCGGCGCCGAGCGCGGCGACGAACGCGCCGATGATCGCGCCCTTCCACGCGGATGCCTCGTAGTGGTCCGAGTGCGACACGACGTACGGCACGATCTCACCGGCGCTGCGCCCCTCGGCGCCGCGCACCGCACCGGCGATCGCATCAAGGTCGTTTTGGGTGAAGAACTTCGCAACGTGCATGCTCCGCCCCGCCCTTTCTCTTCAATGACGTCGGAGAGGATAACACGTGGTGCGGTCTGAAGATCCGGTAGGCGTCAGGCCGGTTGTGCTAGAGTTCACAACCGCCGTCCGGTGGCGAGCCGCCCCCGCGGCCGGGGCCGCAGCGAGGCGGCGAAGGGGATCGAGAGCATGTCCTTACGTGGCAAGCTGCGCGATTTTTTCAAACGCCGGGAAGACGCCATCACCGGCGGTAGCGCCAAGGCGATCGAAAAGCAGCTCGCCATGGGCAAGCTCACCGCACGCGACCGGATTCGAGCGCTCCTCGATGAGGACAGCTTTCACGAGTACGACCTCTTCGTCGAGCACCGGTGTTCCGATTTCGGCATGGACAAGAAGCTGCTCCCCGCCGACGGCGTGATCACCGGTACCGGCCTGATCCAAGGTCATCCCGTGTGCATCTACGCGCAGGACTTCACCGTGGCGGGCGGCTCATTGGGCCTCGCCCACGCGCGCAAGATCACCAAGATCATGGACCACTCGATGAAGCTCGGCATCCCGTTGATCGGCATCAACGATTCCGGCGGCGCGCGCATCCAGGAGGGCGTCAACTCGTTGGCCGGCTACGGCGAGATCTTCTTCCGCAACACCCTCGCCTCGGGGGTGATCCCGCAAATCTCGGTCGTCCTCGGTCCGTGCGCAGGCGGGGCGGTGTACTCCCCGGCGCTCACCGACTTCGTCTTCGTTGTGGACAAGATCTCCAAGATGTTCATCACCGGCCCGGAGGTGATCAAGACCGTGCTCGGCGAGGAGATCTCGATGGAGGAGCTGGGCGGGGCGCGCGTGCAGACCGAGATCTCCGGCAACGCGCATTTCTACGCCGAGTCCGAGGTGGATTGCTTCGAGCAGATCAAGAAGCTGGTTACCTTCATCCCGTGGAACCACCGCAAGAAGGCGGATCCGTTCCCGGCGCTCGCCCCCCGCGCGGAGTTCGACATCGAGAGCATCGTCCCGGCCGAGCCCACCAAGCCGTATGACGTGCGTAACGTCATCCGCGCGCTCGCGGACGACTCGGATTTCTTCGAGATCCACAGATATTGGGCAGCCAACATCGTGATCGGGTTCGCGCGCCTGGCGGGCGAGACCATCGGCGTGGTCGCCAACCAGCCCCTCGTGCTTGCCGGGGTGCTCGACGTGGACTGCTCGGACAAGGCGGCACGGTTCGTACGCTTCTGCGATGCCTTCAACATCCCGCTCGTCACGCTCGTCGACCTTCCCGGCTACCTCCCGGGCGTGGACCAGGAGCACGCCGGGGTGATTCGCCACGGCGCCAAGGTGCTCTACGCGTACTCCGAGGCGACCGTCCCGAAGCTCACCGTGATCCTGCGCAAGGCGTACGGCGGTGGCTACATTGCGATGTGCTCGCGACATCTGGGCGCCGATTTCGTGTTCGCCTGGCCGACCGCGGAGATCGCCGTGATGGGACCCGAGGGTGCGGCCAACATCATCTTCAAGAGCGAGATCGCCGCGGCGGCCGACCCCAACGCGGTGCGCCGCGCCAAGGTCGCCGAGTACACCGAGAAGTTCGCCAACCCCTACATCGCGGCGGCCAACGGACACGTCGACGCGGTGATCACCCCGCGGGAGACCCGCGACTACCTCATCCATGCCATGGAGATCTCCTCGCGCAAGCATGAGGAACGCCCGGCCAAGAAGCACGGCATCCCTCCCTTCTGACGCCATGAGCGAGCCCGAGAACTTCAAGACGCTGGTCGTTGACGACACGGCCTATCCGACGCGGTACACGAGCAAGTTCGCCGGCCGCAAGGTATACGTGCCTGGGAATACTCGCGAGGTGGCGGCGCGCCTCCCGGGGACCATCCAGCGCATTTACGCAACCCGTGGCCAGCGGGTCAAGCGCGGCGACCCGCTGCTCGTGCTCGAGGCGATGAAGATGGCCAACGACGTTGCCGCCCCGCGCGACGGCGTGATCAAGGCGGTTCGGGTCGAGGTGGGGGAGATGGTCGCGAAGGGGCAGGTACTCGTCGAGTTCGAGTAGTTCTCAGGGCGCCAGCGGCGCCGGACCTCTCGCGGCGTCAGGCTGCGCCCCAGGCGCGGGACCTCCCGGGGTCTTCTTGCCGTAGGGGCGAGGCGCTGCCTCGCCCCGGGCGACCCAGCGGGTCGCCCCTACGAGCGCTGCGGGGGGCCGCGTCTTCGTTGCATCCGGCCCAATCCGGGCCGCGTGGCTCCGCATTTCTGGCTGCGGCTTCGCCTTTCGCTGAAAGGCGGCGAGGCTACACGCCGTTCTGCTCGGCCCTGCTGGCAACGTTCGGTGGGAGCGGCTTCCAGCCGCGACCAACAGACCACGATCCACGGATTACCTACGACGGTTTCTTCTTGCCCGTCGGGTTCGCGGCAGTTCGGGCCTTGCGTGTCCCCATACGCTTCGGCCCGAAACCCCTCCGGCCGCGACCCGGCAGCACGGCTCGCCGCCGTGACCCTCGCTTTTCCCCTCGCTCGCAGAAGACGCTCGCTCAAGGCCAGCGTATCCCGGCACCGATCCGTGCGCCGGGTTTCCCGCGGCCTCCGGAGTGATCGCCGCATCACCCGACGGGCTAACGCACCACCCGCCCACCCATCGCCGCCCAACCGTCCCCCTCCCAGCCAGGGCACCTACGAGAGATCGATGGCCGGCGCCAAGCGTGTGCGAATCCGGGTGGGGGGTATTCAATCCGCCCATCGGGTGCGATGCGGTCATCTCTCCGAAGCGCATGGGTACCGAGCGGGCGGACCGCGGTGGGGTGTCGCTGACGCGGTCTCAGGTGGACAGCGAGGGGCCCCGCCGCGGGCCGTCCCTGCTCGGTCATGCGCGTAGGAGTCTCCGAGCGTGGCGCGCGGGGGGCGCGAGCGAGGCGAGCCGCTGCACCCGATGGGCAAGAAGAGATCGTTGTTTGTGGTTCGTGGTTGATTGGTCGCGGCGGGACGCCGCTCCCACGGCGGAACTGGAGCCGGTTGCCTGCGCGAGGTGCGCGGGTCGCCCCTACTCCGCCGTGATGACGAACAGCCGCACCGGGTCGGCGCCGGGGTTCGATGCGCGGTGCGGAGTGCCGCGGTCGGTTACGAACCCGTCGCCGGCGGCAACCTCCTCGATTCGGCCCGCGACCTCAAGCCGGAGCGTGCCGGATAGAACATACGCGACATGGGCGCGCTCGCACCAGTTCGGGTCGGCGAAACCCGGCGCGAACTCGATCACCGTCGCGCCCGCAGCGGCGGTTTTCTTCCGTTCGAGCGGGTTGCCGCCGGCCGCCCAGACGACGGAGTCGAGCGGCAGTCGGGTAAACGCCATCACGGAATGATAGTCGAGGCGAACCAGTCGGTGCCCGTTCCGAGTCTGACGTTCAGTCTTGTTGGGGTGAAGCGCCGTTAGGAGGCGATCTGCGCCAGACGCGCCTCGTAGCGGCTCTTGTCGTCGCCTTCGAAGGAGGAGAAGTGCACGCCCACACCGGTGACCTTTTCCCAGTGGGGGGTGGTGTGGCGCACCACGACCCCAAGGCCGCGCACCGGCTTTCGCTCGCCGGGCAGCGCCAGCTCGAAGTTCACCTTGGTGCCGACTGGGTAGGCGGGACCCGTGCGAATCAGCATGCCGCTTTGGGAGACGTTCTCCGTCTGGCAAAGGGTGAGGCGCATGCCGTTGTCGACCTCGATCATGAGGCGGGAAACGGCGCGGATGGGGAAGCGGGGCGACGCCTCGAGGAGGCGGAGCAGCACATGGGGAAGGTGCTCCAGGTGGTCCTCCAGCTCCATGACGCGGTTTGCGCCTCGGCCGACGAGGGCCTCCGCCTCCGCCCGCAGCTCCGGCGGTGCGAGGACCACCACCGCCGAGTGACGGCACGGCGAGTCGTTGGCCCGGAGCGCATCGAGGAACACCTGAGCGAGGATGTCGGGGAGGGGGTACGTCACCACGATCGCGTCGAACGGCAACAGCTTGATCGATTCGAGCGCTGCCTCGCCGGTCTCAACGTAGTCGGCGAAGAACCGCGCAGAACGCAGCAAGGGGGCGAGGCGCTCGAACATCTCAATCTCGGCACCAACTACCAACGTGCTGCGCTGACTCACTTCCATGTTGACATTATCGCGCCAATCGCGGCAAGAGCAACTAGACTCAGCGCCAGCTTGCCGCCGCGAGTGTGATGGGGGATACAATCGCGCCATGCACGTTGAGGTTCGCAAGTTCGACGATGTGGTGATCGTGGACCTGACGGGAGACCTCGTCGCGGGTGACGGTGACGAGCTACTCCGCGACGTGGTCAACGAGCTGTTAGCTGAAGGCTGGAAGAAGATCCTCCTCAACCTCGCGCGGGTGGGGCGGCTCGATTCCTCCGGTGTGGGTGAGCTCGTGGCGAGCTGGAAGCTCGCCAGGGAGTTCGGCGCCGCGATCAAGCTGCTGCGCCCCGGGGACCGCGTCAAGTCAACGCTGCACCTAAGCCAGATCCTCCCGTTGGTGGAGGTCTACGAGGATGAGGCAGAGGCGCTGCGGCACCTCGCTTCCAAGTAGTACGATTACGAATCGTCCGCGCTAGACCTCAGCGCGTTCGAGGCTGGCGATTCCGAGCCTTAGGGGCAACACGGTGGCGGCGACGGACCCGACCGCGATCGTCCCCATCGCCCCGAACGCAACCCAGATCGGAACCGCATGCTTGCCTGCGGCGGGTACGGACAAGGCCCAGCGCAGCAGTGCGGCCTCCGCCGCAGCGATCAGTACGATGTACGCGAGGCTGACGATGAAGGTGAGGGTGCCGCCGGTACCGGAGACGACCCGCGCCGGGGTGTCGGCGGCAAAGTCGGGAAACAGGCTGCCCAGACCCACCGCCAGGCCGGAGAGGGCGAAGCTCGCGGCGGCCACGGTGATCACCGTAATCGTGAAAACCAAGCCCGGCAGGTGAAGCCGCCACCCCGATACCGCCGTCAACGCCACCGTGACCGTCAAGGAAAAAGCGACCGAGAGCCAGAACTTCTGCCGCACCAAGGTGGCGAGGCGCAGCGGCGCCAGCCTGAGGATCCAGAAACGTTTGCCCTCGAGGCTGATGAGCGGGAATACGAAGCGGGTGGTGAGGGTGGCGAGCACGAGCAGGCAGGCGACGGTGTTGAGCATCGTGATCCACTGCTGCCAGAACGCGATCGAGAATGCGAGCGAGGCAACGCGCAAGTTGGCCACGTAGACGGCGAGCACGCCGAAAAACAGCGCGGCCTGTGACCACTGCGAGAAGTCACGGCAAAAGGTACGCACGTCCTTGGCCGTCAGGGAGCGCAACGGCTCGGGCAACAGGCGGACCGCGCGGGCAAGCCGGCCGCGGCGGCCCCACCGCGATTGACGCCGCCGGTGAGCGAGGCTCGCCAGGTTCGACCAACCGGGATGCAACCAGCGCTCGGCAGCCTCGCCGACGAGCCAGGCGAGCAGCAGGGCATGGGCGAGGAGAAGCAGGAGCGAAAAGCCAGCCTCCCCGAGGCGTCCTTGGGCGGCTGCGACGAGGCCATCCGCGAGCCAGGCGCTCGGCCACCACGGGCCCTGTGCGCTCCCCAAGAGCTGGGTCAGGGTGGCGAGCTCTGCCCCCTCGGAAAACGTCGGGGAGGCCAGCCGGGCGCGGAAGCCGAGGTAGGCGCCGGCCAGCAACGCGAGACCCACGAGCGCAAGCACGGTGCGTGGCAAGCGGGGCACCACGCGGACTAGGCCGAGCGTTGCCAGCGTGCCGAGCGCAGCCGGGATGACCACGAACGGCGCGAACAGCACCACGGCTGCGGGATAGAACCACCACGCCGCATGTGTCGCGAGCCCGTACGCGAGGAGCAATGGCGACCCGAGATACGCCGAAGACCACGAGCTGAAAAAGGCGACGTCACCGAGGCGCACGAGGCAGATCGCGCGCGCGGACAGCGGTGCCGTGACGAGGTGAGCGGTCTCGGCGGAACGGAACAACAGGGCGAGGGCGAGCAGCGCCGCGGAGAACGTCAGCATGACGAGGAGCACGAAGGCAGACAGTGCGAGAAGGCGAGGCACGAGGAGCGGCGCGAGGGCGACTGCCGTCCCGCCGAGCATCTCCGCGCCGAACCGCTCCAGCCAGCGTAACCCGACCCGCGCCGCGAGGAACATCGCCAGCCACAGGAGCGCGAGCATGGCCGCCACGAACGCGACCTTCAGCCGCGACTCGCGCCGCACCCCGGCGAGCGCGTGGCCGAGCACGCGCAGACGAGCGAGGAGCACGCTGGCGATTGGGCTCATACCACTCCTACACCAGTGGGAGCGGAATCGTGGCGGGGTGCACCCGTGACGCCTGCGCTGCCTCAACGTCAAAGCACTTCCGATGACGGTGATTTCGTATCACGCCTCCTCCTGCGTGAGCTCGAGAAAGACATCCTCCAGCGAACCTGGCTGTGAAGCGAGCGCTTTGATTTCGTCCACGCGGCCGAGGGCGAGCAGGCGCCCTTGGTGGATGATGCCGATCCGGTCCGCTACCTCCTCGGCGATCGACAGCGTGTGGGTGGACATGAACACCGTCGTACCGCTACGGGTGCGCTCCTTGAGGTGGCGCTTCACCTGTCGGATGCTGCGCGGATCGAGGCCCACCCACGGCTCGTCCACCACCACGAGTTTCGGTTCGTGGAGAAACGTCGCGGCGAAGGCGAGCTTTTGGCGGGTGCCGTGCGAGAGGTCACCGATGAGATGGTGGGCCACATCCGCGACGCCAAAGGTGGCCAGCATTTGTGCGATCTGCGTCTCGAGCCCACCGCCATCGAGGCGGTAGAGTCCGGCCACCAGCGTCATGAACTCCCACCCGGTGAGACGCTCGTACAGGTACGGTTGGTCCGGGATGTAGCCGAGCAGGCGCTTCGCTTCGATCGGCTCGGTTGCAACGTCGTGGCCGGCGATGGCGGCGCGGCCGGCGGTGGGTCGCAGCAGCCCGACGAGCAGCTTGATCGTGGTCGTCTTCCCGGCGCCGTTGGGACCGAGGAAACAGAAGAACTCGCCCGCACCGACGTCGAGGTCGAGCCGGTCCACGGCCAGCGTCGCGCCGAATCGCTTGGTCAAGCCCTCGATGCGGATCATTGCGCCTCCACGACCTCCACCCGCAAGCGTCCGAGCGAGTCGAGGACGTCTTGCCAGTCCTCGCCCGGCGCGTGCATGCGGATGTGGGTGGCATCCGCGACCTCCTGGCCGAAGGTGGGGTCCATCCATACCCAGCGGCCGACGAACACCTCCGGCCAGGCGTGATACGCGAAGCCTTGCAGCGCCTCGCTCCAGACCAGGCCGGCGATCTGCCGGGCGGGGATTCCGTCGGCGCGCGCGAGGGCGGTGAACAGTGCGGTGTGCTCCGTGCAATCGCCCTCGCGGCGGGCGAGCACCTCGAGCGCGCTGTTGATCGAGAGCACCGGCCGCTTGATCAGGCTGGTGAAGACCCAGCGCTCGATCCTCACCGCCCGTCGCCACGGATCGCGCTCGCCGGCGACGATCTCGGCGGCCTGGGCGCGGATCTTCGGGTGATCGCATTGCACCAATGCGTCGCACGTGAGCGCCGCGGCGAGCTCGGCGCCGGTGGCTCCGCTCGTCGCGTCCGGCAGCGGCTGCACCGGCGCGATGACCAGCGACTTGACGTCGGTGCCCAGCCGTTGGTTGTCGTCTGTTGGCAGCGGCCGGGACTCCGGCATGCCAGATAGCCTCACGACCATCCGTCGCGCGCCGTGCACCGGGTGGACCCCGCTGGGAAGGATGCGCAGCGCGGAGACCAGCTCCGGTCCGTCACCGCCGTGGCGCAGCGCGAGCGCCTCCGCCGCCGAGAGCCGGCGCACCGAAAGCCCCCACGGCGTGTCCGCCTTGATGACCTCACCGTCGTCGGTCAGCCAGGCAGTGATGGTTCCATGGGTGGTGGAAGCCGCGAAGACACGAGCGTGCACCTGCCCGCCGCTGACGCGCACGTCCTCTACCCGCAGGCAGGCGAGGCGGAGTTTCGCCGGCCGGCCGCTGATGGGGTCAAACGCATCGAGCGTGGTTTCCTCGCCGGGCCGTAGCTTCGGCGCGGGGAAGCGCCAGAGCAGGAGGTCGGGCGCGAGGAGCGAGCGATCGACCGGCAAGGTCACGGGGAACGTCTCACCGCCGGTGGTGATCCTCGCATGCAGCTCGTCGTTGTAGATGCGGCCGGCCGCGCGCAGCGTACCTCCCGCGGAGTTGATGG
The DNA here is from genome assembly GCA_044447965.1 of Thermoanaerobaculales bacterium. GTDB lineage: Bacteria > Acidobacteriota > Thermoanaerobaculia > Thermoanaerobaculales > Thermoanaerobaculaceae > DATIYW01. Next base: position 54,582 of record JBIOGJ010000025.1, read on the forward strand.
TGGCGTCGAACTCCGCCCGTGGCTCTCCGACCGCGCGCCATAGCCAGCCATCGAGCGAAAGCTCCGCCGGCGTTGCGAGCAAGCGCACCTGCATGCGGCCGTCGAGGTGCAGCGTCGTGCCAAAGGCGCCTTGTCGCCGCTCGGCTCGAGTAGAGAGGTGCAGCATGCCCACCGGGCGATCGCCGCTGAGGTAGATGCCGAGCCAGGTCTCGGTCGAGGCAGGGAGCAACGTTGCGCCGGTGGGCGCCGTGGCGCGGCGCATGCGCACCTGCTGCCACGCGAACAGCCCCGCCATCACGAGCCAAAACGCAACGATCGCCGTGCCGATCAGGCGGCGTCTGAGTCGGGGTGCGAGTGCTCCCACGCGTGTAATTGTAGGGTGTCGCGCACCGCGCCGCCCGGCTCGTTCTCCGTTGTTGATCGTTGAGCGTTGAGTGTAAAGCTTACGTCCTGAGGGCCTCGATCCTCCCGCGACGGAACCGAGGATGTCTTTTTCGTCGTTGTCGTTCCTGAAGCCTGATTTCCTAGTCCCAAATCCCCAGCTCGGCTTTCACCTCATCGGAGGCTTCCTTGCGTGGGTCCCACGGCGGGGTCCAGACCAGCTCGACTTCCGCTTCCGTGACACCCGGAAGGGTGGCGGCAATCTGCTTGACCTGCTCAACGATCATCGGACCCTCGGGGCAGAACGGCGTGGTCAACGTCATCTTCACCTTGACCTTGGCGCCCCCGTTGGCGATCTCGACGTTGCGGATGAGGCCGAGGTCCACGATCGAGATGAAGATCTCGGGATCCACCACCGGCTTGAGCGCTTCCTTCACCGCCTCGGCCGTCAGCTCGCTCATGTGCGTGCCTCCTCGCGCTCGGTGCTGCTCTCGGATTCGTTGCGGCCGGCACGGAAGCTGGCGATGGCATCGCGCAGCGTGACCCACGGCAGCAGCGCGCACTTGACCCGCACGGCGAACTTCTTGACGCCCTCGAGCGCCTCGAGATCGCCGAGGTCCACACCGGACGGCGCCGGCTCGCCGTGCATCACGCCGCGGAACGCCTCCGCGGTGGCTTCCGCCTCGGCGGCTGTCCGACCGGAGAACATCTCGGCCATGATCGAGCCGGAAGCGGTGCAAATCGCGCAGCCCCGCCCCTGCACCTCGAGGCCCGTGATGCGCTCGCCGTCGAGGGCGACGTTCAAGCGCACCTCGTCGCCACACACCGGGTTGAAGCCGTGCGCGTGCGCGTCCACGCGGACGAGCGCCGTGCGGCCGCGCGGGTGGCGGTGGTGGTCCAGGACCACCTCGCGGTAAAGCTCATCGAGCGCAACCTCGGGCCGATCAAGCATCAGCTTCACCCCGTGGCGCGGCCGCCCTCGGCCGCGCTACTCGGCAGTGCTTGGGCGGGCGAGAGCGCCCGCCCCACGAGTCGAGCGGGAACGGCGGGCGGGGCGCCCGCCCCACGAGTCGAGCGGGAACGGCGGGCGGGGCGCCCGCCCCACGTCGCCCGACCCACGGCGCTCTAGGCGAGGCCAAAGTACCTCCTCGTCGCGACCAGGCCATCCACGAGCGCATCCACGTCGTCGCGGTCGTTGTAGATGCCGAACGAGGCGCGCGCGGTGGCGGGGACATCGAGGCGGCGCATGAGCGGTTGGGCGCAATGATGGCCGGCGCGCACCGCAATGCCGCGGGTGTCGAGGATGGTGGCGAGATCGTGGGGGTGGACCTCGGGATCGTAAAAGGAGACCAGGCCTCCCCGTCGAGCCGGATCGAGCGGGCCGTAAAGCTGCAGCCAGCCGAGCGCGCCGAGGCGGTCGAGCGCGTAGCCGACCAGCTCCTGCTCATGCGCGCGCACCGCGTCCATGCCGATCTCCTCGAGGAGGTCGAGCGCGGCGGGAAACGCCGCCGCGTCTGCAATGTTCGGCGTGCCGGCCTCGAAACGATGCGGGACGTCGTTCCAGGTGGCGCGGTCGAGGTGGACCTCGCGGATCATCTCGCCACCGCCCATCACCGGCTCCATCAGCGCGAGGAGCTTTGGCCTTCCGACCAGGAAGCCGACGCCAGTCGGGCCGTACGCCTTGTGCGCCGAGAATGCGAGGAAGTCGATGTCGAGCGCCTGGAAGTCAACCGGCAGGTGGGGCACGGATTGCGCCCCGTCGACGACGACCGCGGCGCCGATGTGATGCGCGGCCGCGGCGACCTCCGCCACCGGGTTGATGGTGCCAAGCACATTCGACATCGCGGTGAACGCCACGATGCGGGTGCGCGTGGACAACAGAGCCCCGAACGCCTCCATGTCCAGCTCGCCGGCTGCGGTGATTGGCACGTGCTTGAGGACGACGCCGCGTTCGCGGGCAAGCATGATCCACGGCACGAGGTTGGAGTGGTGCTCCATCTCGGTGAGCAGCACCTCGTCGCCGGCGGCGAGGCGCGCGCCCCACGAGCGCGCCACGAGGTTCAGCGCCTCGGTCGCGTTGCGGGTGATGACCACCCCGTTTGGGTCGGGGGCGTTGACGAAGCGCGCGACGCGGCGCCGGCACTCCTCGTACGCGGCGGTCGCCTCCTCGGCGAGGGTGTGCACGCCGCGGTGCACGTTGGCGTTGGAGTGCTCGTAGTAGCGCGCGATCGCCTCGATCACGCTGTTCGGTTTTTGCGTGGTGGCGGCGTTGTCGAGGTAGACGAGGGGGTGGCCGTGTACCTGACGCTTGAGGATGGGAAAGCGTGCCTTGAGCGCGCGGGGATCGAGCGCCGCTCGAGATGCCGTGGCCGGGGTAGCCGCAGCGGTCATGTGGCGTGGCCGCCCTCGGCCAATTTGTCTGTGGCGCGGCCGCCCTCGGCCGCGTCCCCCGTGCTTGTGGGGCGGGCGGGCGAGGGCGCCTGCCCCACATGGGAAGGATCCCCGTGGAGCCGCGCGGCGACGAGCGCCTCGAATCG
>JBIOGJ010000026.1:0-57206 GCA_044447965.1 Thermoanaerobaculales bacterium
GGCCACGCCCCGGCGGGGGGGCCCGCACGCCCCCCCCCCCCGGAGGGGGGGGCCGGGGGCGGGGCGGGTGGGGGCGCGGCCGCGGGGGGGGGGGGGGGGGGGGCGGGGGGGAGGCGGGGGGGGGGGACCCGCGGGGCGGGGGGGGGGGGGCTGCCTTTACCCCATCTCTGGCCCCCCCCCCCAAACCCGCCTGCCGCCCCCAAGCCCCTGCGCCCATGGGTTGCGGCGGCGCGGGGCGATCTGCATTGTTGCCGCTCCTCGCCGATGGGCCCGCATCGCCTTCGTCGCGGCGCCTAGCATCTCGCCCCGCGGCGCCAGCAACGCGGCCCACCCGCTTACTCCGACAGGCTCCTAGTCTTGGCGCAACAGGGCCGAGGCGACTCAAAGCCAGGAAACTGGTTCAGTTTTCCGCGGCGGGCTAGCCCTTGCTTGAGCAAGCGGCGTGCTGAACGCCTGCGTCTTCGCGAGCGCGCATACGTCGCGCGGGCGGGCGTCTAGGCGCGGGGTGACAGCATGGATCCCCGCTGCAGCCTGGCCCCGACTGTGATCGGGGCCGGGGACGACGGCTAAGGACTGGGTCCCCGCTTCCGCGGGGACGACAGAGGGCGCGGTGGCGCGCGCCATGGCCGCTTGCCAGCACGCGGCGAGCGAGGCTGCTCCGGCACAGTTGCATGTACCATGGCTCATCGTCATTCCCGCGCAAGCGGGAATCCAGAGGGTCGGAGGCCATGCTGAAGCAGCCGGCGGTTTACATCCTCGCGAGCCGCCGCAACGGCACGCTCTACATTGGCGTGACTAGCAACCTGCGCGCCCGCATCTGGCAACACAAGCAGGATGTAGTTGACGGGTTCACCAAGAAGTACGGCGTCCACACGCTCGTGTACTACGAGGTGCACCGGGATATGACCCAGGCGATCGTCCGCGAAAAGCGGCTAAAGAAGTGGAATCGGGCGTGGAAGCTGAAGTTGATCGAAGACCACAATCCGGAGTGGAAGGATCTGTGGGAGGAGATCACCTGAAACTGGATCCCCGCTGGACCCCCGCCTCCGCGGGGGTGACGGCCCCGACTGTGATCGGGGCCGGGGACGACGGCTAAGGACTGGGTCCCCGCTGGAGCCTGGCCCCGACTGCGATCGGGGCCGGGGACGACGGCTAAGGACTGGGTCCCCGCTTCCGCGGGGACGACAGCGGGCACGGTGGCGCGCGCCATGGCCGCTTGCCAGCACGCGGCGAGCGGGGTCGGCGTGTGTCGCGCATCACATCACCCCGTCCACGCGGGAACAACGCCGCGCTTCCTCCCGGTAGACCCAGACGTGACTCGCATTTCTTGTCTTCGGTTGGAGCGGTACGCAGAACGTGGTCGGGAGGGAGGCTCAATGCCACGTCGTAAGGCTGGGCCGTGAGTTCATGCCGAGCCGACGTAAAACCGTTTCGGTGGAACCAGACGTAGTACCTCACGAGCCGAAGGGAGGGCTCAGACAATGAATGGAACCCACGCTGGCAGCACCGCCGCCGGTGCCCGATCGCGATCCGGTCGAACCATCGCCCGCATCCTTTGCGTTCTTGGTGCGTTCTTCCTCGCTGCGCTTCCGGCCCAGGCCGAGGACGGCCACCGCGACTTCAACCGCCCTGGCCATGTCCTCATCGCCGATCAGTTCAACAACCGCGTCATTGAGGTCAACCAACACGGCGACATCGTGTGGCAGTTCGGCCTCGGTCCCAACGATTTCTCGCCTGCCTCGATCATCGGCGTCAACGACGCGCAGCGCGTGGGTGAGTTCACCCTGATGGCCGGGACCGGCACTCCGGCCGGCGTGGTGCCGACCTGCACGAGCGCGACCGGCTGCCCGGACAACCGCGTCGTCCTCGTCAACCCGCACGGCAAGATCATCTGGCAGTACGGACAGTTCGGGGTGACCGGCTCGGACCCCAATCAACTCAACACGCCGGTGCAGAGCACCTGGCTACCGAGCGGGCACGTGCTCATCACCGACCAGGGGAACCAGCGCGTCATCGAGGTGGATCGCAAGAAGAACATCGTCTGGCAGTACGGCACCACCGGAGTGAGCGGCAATGGACCGAACCAGCTCAACAACCCGAATAGCGCGGAGCTGCTGGAGGACGGCCACATCCTCATCTCCGACGAGGCGAACAACCGCGCCATCGAAGTGGACAGGTCTTTGAACATCATCATGACCTTCACCGCCGGAGGCACAGTGAGCGGCGTGGCGTTCGCCAGCCGCTTGCCGAGCGGCAACACCTTGCTAACCGATTCCAACAACAGCCGGATCGTCGAGGTGGACCCCACCGATGCCAAGGTCTGGGGGTACTTCACCAACCTCGAGGCCGGCAGCAACCCCAACCCGTTGCCGACGCGGGCCATCCGCTTGCATAACGGCAACACGATCATCTCGGACCAGTTCAACCACCGGGTGATCATCGTCAACCCCGCGAAGGTGATCGTCACCTCGTTCGGCAACCTCAACAGCCCGGGGTACGGGACGAAGAACACCAGCCAGGGACTCTTCGGGCCGTACGATGCGAAGGTCATCGGCGACTACACCGGCCTGACCCCGCCGTTCGACTTCGATCACGACGCGGACGACTAGCGAGCGCGGCGCAATCCACTAGTAGATACCCACCGCCGCGGGCACGTCCGGCCCGCGGCGGTTTGCGTTGCGAACCGAAACGTACTGCTGTCGGCGCTGCGCATGCGATGATGCGCAGCGAAATGAACGACGGCCCCAAGATGACCACGCCGCGACCTCCGGGTTTGCGCCGTCGGATACGTTTACGATCGGCGTGCTTCCTCGTGTCATTGGTGTTCCTCGCGCCCGCCGGCTGGACACAGGAGCTGTCGGTGCTGCTCGGCCGGACTTCGTTCCTCACCGGCGCCCACGGGCACGACAGCTTTCAGCTCGAGCTTCGCTATCCGCTGGCGCCGAGCTTCGCCTGGTCTGCGTCGTACCTCAACGAGGGGAGCCCGGCCGGGCACCTCCGCGACGGCCTTGCGGTGCAAACCTGGGGCCGGGTGAACATGCTCGGCGGACGCCTCTCGTTGGCGGCTGCCGGAGGTCTCTACCGCTATTTCGACACGGTCCGCGGCGCCGGCCGCGAGACCTTCAACCTTCACGGCTGGGCAGGGATCTACACGCTCTCTGGCACGTACTACCTGCCCGCCACCGCGTTCGTCAAGCTCACCGCGAGCCGTGTGAACGCGGCCGGCGGCGACGACGCGAATACCTTCACGCTCGGGGTTGGGTGGCGCCTCATCGAAGCGGTTGAGGCCGGTCTCTCGCAGGAACGAGTGCCTGTCGAACGCTGGCGCCAGGCGCTCGCGCGCCTGGAGGTGACGCCGTTTGCCGGCCGCTCAGCACTCAACACACTCGCAGCGCCGAGCAGCGCCGCACGAGGCGTCGAGCTGAGGTACACCGTGGCGCGACACCTCGAGGGGACCGTATCGTGGCTCGACGAAGGGACCGACTCGATCGCCCGTCGGCGCGGTGTGAACGGCCAAGTCTGGCTCGTGGACACGTTCCTGGCGGGGCGTTTTACCTGCGGGATGGGCGTGGGTGCGTATGCCCTTCGCGAGCGCCTCACGAGCCCGCCGGACGCCGGAGATCACGACGAGCTGGTAGGGCTTGTCTCGCTCACCACCGCGTGGCGGATTGCGCCGCCCTTGCGCGCCCGCCTGAACTGGTCGCGGGTCTCGACACACAACAACCGTGACTCCGACGTGTTCGTGTTTGGCCTCGGCCTCCGGCTGCCGGGCTAGGAGTTCCCTGGCCGGCCCCTAGCACCACGAGCAATGAGAGACGAGCTTGGTGGGAGCGGCATCTTGCCGCGACCGGTCGGCTCCCCGGAGGGCTGCAGGGTCGCACATGGAAGGTGCTCCCACCGAGAATCTCGTTTTCCCATGAGTTCATTTTGGGAGCAGCTCGTTTGAGAAACGCTCCTAGCGCCGTGATGGGCGAAGCGCTCACCACGAGAGCCTCGCTGTGAGCCCCCACGACGCCAGGCGCAACGTGCGGCCCGACGCGCAGCGCGGCAACCCCGATGTCGCCACCATGTCTCCCACCGCCCGCCGGCGTCCCTCGACCCGCTTCCCGCGAAGCATAATCCAGAGCGCTTCAGCGCCGCTCGTGGCTTTCCCCCAACGGGTGGTTCTGGTACAACTCCATCCCAAGATGCGAGCGCAAGTCGCCACCGCCGTAGTGCCCACGCTGTTGGCCTTGGCGCTGGTATCGCGGCCGACAGCCGCTCAGGTGGATCCCTGGGGCTCGCAGATCTTCCCCGATCCGCTGCGCTTCAATTCGTTGCCACTTGAGCCATCGCAAGCGGTGGTGCCGCCCGCGGGAGAATGGCAGATCAGTGCCGCGTCCGGCTACTTCAACGTCTGGCAGACCACGTGGCACACCGGGGCCACGCACCGCGATCCTGCCCTGGTGGGCAAACCTCTCACGGAGGCCGAGCTGCGCCTGCTCGAGACCAACTTTCCCCACGACCAGTTCTACTTCATCGACGTCGAGGGGTGGCGAGAGGACCTCAGCGCCAGCGTCGGCCTGGGTGACGGTTACGCCCTGACTGGGCGCGTACCGTGGATCCATATCGGCGGCCCGGTTTGGGACACGATCGCGGAGGACTTCCACAGGATATTCGGGCTGTCGGACCAGCGCCGGAACCTGTTTTCTCACGGGCAGACCGTGGTCTATGCGCGGGGGAACCACGGCAAGATCGAACACTGGGCCGAAGAGAATGGCTCGGGCCTCGGCGACTCCAGCTTGGCGGTAACTGGACCTCTAGGCCACTGGCTCGGTGCCGATCACCGCTGGGTCGCCGCGCTGCAGGTCCCCACCGGTGAGGCGGGCACCCTGCGGGGCAGCGGCGGGTGGGATGCCGGGCTGCGCTGGTTCGGCACCTGGGGCGGGGAGCGCCGACAGGTTCGTTTTGGGCTTGGCTACACCTGGCTCGACCCGAACGGATCGTGGCTCGGCGTCAAGCGCGACAATACCTGGCATGCGCTCGCCGAAGCGCATGTTCCGCTCGGGGCGCTGACCTTGCGCTATAGCCTGCGTTTCGACAGTTCGCCCCTCGCCAGCTTCACGGATTCCGTCCTCGGCATGCCTTCCTCATACTGGATGTTGGGGGTACTCGGCCGGCTGCCCCACAGCGCCTGGTGGGCGTTCGACCTCGGTGAGAAGTACCCGAGTAGCGCCGATGTGCCGGATTTCTCGTTCCACCTGCTCTTCGGCACCCGCCTCGGCCGCCGGTAGACCTGGCCCGCAGATTGCGTCCGTGGTAGCCAGGCGCGCCGCGTTCTAGAATGACGGCCGCGACTTGGAGGCAGCCAATGCGAACCGCACCGATCATCGTGGCGATGCCCGCCGCAGCCCTGCTGCTCACCTTGGGATGTGTCGTCGCGCCGTACGAACCGCCGCCACCACCACCTCCCGAGGCGGCCTACGAGCCCGCACCGCCCCCACCAGACCAAGGAGGCGAGGTCAGTCTTGGCGTGTTCTACGATTCCCTTGCGCCGTACGGCTCGTGGGTGACCATCTCCAGCTACGGCCAGGTCTGGGTGCCCCGCGTCGAGCCCTACTGGCGACCGTACACCACGGGCCACTGGGCCTACACCGACGACGGTTGGTTGTGGGTTGCGGACGAGACGTGGGGCTGGGCGCCGTTTCACTACGGCCGCTGGTTCTTCGACGTCGAGTACGGTTGGGCTTGGGTCCCCGGCACGGTATGGGCGCCGGCTTGGGTCGCTTGGCGGTATGGCGGCGGCCACATCGGTTGGGCGCCCATCCCGCCCCAGGTTCGCTGGGAGGCGGGGTTTGGCTTCCGCGCCGGGGCCGTCGACTTTGATGCCGTGATTGCGCCCCAACACTGGTGCTTCGTGGACGAGCGCTACGTGACCGCTCCCGTCCTGCGCGAGTACTTCGTGCCGCCCGCGCGCAACGTGACGATCATCAACGTCACCACGAACGTCACCAACTACACGGTGATCAACAACCGCATCGTCAACCGTGGCGTGGACGTGCAGCACGTTGAGCAAGTCACCCGACAGAGCGTGCCGCGCTACCACCTCGCCGAGGCGAACGCGCCGAGCGCCGCACACGTGGTGGACACCGGCCAGCTCGCGGTGTACCGGCCGAACCTCACCAGCCCTCGGGGCACGCCGCCGAGCGTCAAACCCGTCACCGGCGGAGCACCGACGAACACCCCAGTGCCGCCGCGCCCAGTCACGATTGAGGAGCGCCAGAAGACTTCGTCCGGCGCGCGAGTGATCGGCACCGGCAACGTCGCGCCCATCACGCAGACAACTGCGATCACGACCACTCAAGAGATCGCACAACGCCACGCACTCGAGCTCCAGCAGCTCCAGGCGCACCAGGCCGAGGAGCGCGATCGCCTCGCTAAGATCCACACGAACGAGAAAGCGCAGGTCGTCAATCCCTCCGTCGCGGATCAGCTCAAGCTCAAACATGCTGCCGAGCTGCAAGCCCTCGAGCAGCAGCACGCGAATGAGGCGAAGCTGCTTGCCCTACGCCACGAGCGCGAGCTGGCCGCGGCCAAGGCCAAAGGCAATCCGCCAAAGAGCCCCAACGACACCAAGGAGAAGGACCACAAGCCCTGGACCGAGACTCGCGTTGCGGCGCCTTGAGCGCCCAAGGTCCCTGCCACTCTCGGGGCGGGGTATCCTGCCCGCCGAGGAGCGTGCCGTTGGCGAGCGGGCTGCACTTTCCCATCATGGCGAGCTTGTTCTTTCGCGAGGCGATCCGCGCGCTCGCGCGCCACAAGATGCGCAGCGCGCTCACCACGCTCGGCATCACGATCGGCATCGCCGCCGTCGTTCTCGTGATTGCGATCGGCAAGGCCGGCAGCGAGCGCACCCAGGCCGAGCTGCAGAACCTCGGCGACAACCTGGTCTGGGTCGAGGCGGGCTCGCGCAACGTCAACGGCGTGCGCACGGGCGCGCACGGCACCACCAGCCTCACCATCGGAGACGCCGACGCGATCCGCCGCGAGGTCCCCCTCATCACCCGGGTCTCGCCGCAGGTCGATGGCAGCGTGCAGGTCATCTGGGGCAACCGCAACTGGGCGACGCGCTTCCGCGGCGCCGTGCCCGAGTACCTCGAGATCCGGCGCTTCAAGGTGGCGAGCGGCGCATGCTTCTCCGCGGAGGACGTCACCACCGCCGCGGCTAAGGTCCTCATCGGTCAAACCGTGCGCCAGCAGGTGTTCGGCGAGGACAACCCCGTCGGCGAGGTCGTCCGCATCCAGGGGCAACTGTTCGAGGTGGTCGGCGTGCTCGCGCCCAAGGGCCAGTCAGGCGATGGCCGCGACCAGGACGACTGGATCTTCCTCCCCTACACGACTGCGGAGAAGAGGTTCCGGGCTGGCAAGCTCACGTGGCTCGACGACATTTTCTGCTCTGCCTCGGCGCCACAGGACGTCGAGCCTGCCATCCGGGCGGTCGTGTCGCTGATGCGCGACCGCCACCACATCGAGCCTGGAGAGGACGACGATTTCAACATCCGCCGCCCCGACGAGGTGCTCAAGGCGCAGATGGAGGCGAGCAAGACGCTGGCGAACCTGCTCGTCAGCATCGCGGCCGTGTCGCTGCTCGTCGGCGGGATCGGCATCATGAACGTCATGCTCGCATCCGTGGCGCAACGTACCGGCGAGATCGGCGTGCGCATGGCGGTAGGCGCCAAGCAGGCCGCGATTCGCGTCCAGTTCCTCGGCGAGGCGGTCGTCCTCAGCCTTTGCGGCGGCGTGCTCGGCGTCGGTCTGAGCCTGCTCGGCTCGATCGGCGTCGCGCGGACGCTCGCGTGGCCGATCGCGATCCCGCCCTCGGCGCTGGTAGTGGCCGTGGCTTCCGCCATCACCGTGGGCCTCACCTTTGGCTTCTACCCGGCGTGGCGCGCCTCGCGCCTCGATCCCATCGAGGCGCTGCGCCACGATTGAACGCGCCGTTTCGTATATATCGACAGTTCGGGTTCAGCTCTTCGCCAGTGTCGCGAACCCCCCGGCCGTGCCACCACCCTGCGACGCAGCGAAGGTGACCCCATAGGCGATGTTCATCTGCTTCGCTCGGACATAGCCGAAGAAGCTGACCTTCGCGATCGGCGAGCCCGACGGTGGAACCGCCTGCCCGGTGATCAGACCCCCGGGGCCAATGGTGGCGGTCAAAGCGCCAGCGAAGTTGGACTGGGTATTGATGACCTCGCCGTCGGGCGTGAGCGCCACCGGGTAGGTCTCCGGCGGCGGCGCCGCGCCGCCGAACACGTTTCCGGTCAGCGTCACCTGCATTTGCGCGGTCCTTCCAGGCACATCGGCGGTGACCACGATGGTGACGTTGCCGGTGCTGCCGAACGTTACGTTGTTCCACGGCCCGGTCCACGTCCCGACGAGGTCCGTCGCGTCGACGACCCCGCCGTAGACCTGATCTACCGTGGTGGGATCGCCGGTAGTGTTGTCGAGGAGCGAGCCGAAGCCGATAATGCCGCCGTTGCCTCCGGTCACGGTCAGCCGCACCCGCTGGTTGGTGCCGAGTGGAGCGCCGATGTCGGTTATTGATGGCTGAATCGCCTCGAACGGCAGGAGCTGGTACGTCTTCGTGCCCAGGACGTTGCCGGAGCCATCCAGCACGTCGGCCTGAACGGTGCAGTTCTGACCCACCACCTCGACCATGCCGAAGTTGCTGCGCCAGACGCCGCCGGCGTCCTGCGCGAGACCCGCGAGCACGGTGTTCTGGCCCGAGATGATTCCGTTCTGGAACGGCACGCCGGGGAGGTCCTGCCCGGCGCCGCCCACGCCCTTGCTCGTGTGGACGTTGGAATCGTACGTACGCGCGAACGCGGTGATCGCCACGTTCGAGCGCAGCCGCAGGGCACCGAAGACACTATCAAGGTGGAAGTTGTCGTTGAAGATGTCGGTGAGCTGCTGGCTCTGTCCGGGCGCGATCGTGACGTTGACTACCGCCGGCGAGGTGTTCGATTGGCCGCGCTTGAGGAACGCGATCTCGACCTGGGCGGCCGTCGTTGAGGATGGGTCGGTTATCCATACCGAGGTGCGCCACTCCGCGCACACGCCGCCTGGGCATGAGCCCTGGCCCCGGCCCACGGAAGCGAGGAACAGCTCGGGCGCGGGAACGAGCGCCAACGCCGCCGTCGCCAACAGCGCCACGCACAACGCAACAGCCACCGCTTTGACGTTCATCGTGGTTTCTCCTTTCCCCGCGCAAGGAGAAACCCCATCGAGTTTATTCCAGCGGGACGCTCGACCGCCTCGGGGTTCCCCGGCAGAGAGCCCGGGCGCGGAGCGCGGATGTCATAACTTGGCTCACAAATCGAGACCGCGATGCCGTTAGTGCCTGATTCGACTATTTTCGCGGTCTGCCCGTCGGGGGTGGCTGCTTCTCCCGCCAAGCGGCGATGCGATGACGTTACACCGCAATGGCCGGGAGGGTGCGGGCAAGATCGGCGAACTGCCGTTGCAGTCGATGCAAGGCATCCCTCAACGTCGCAACCTCAAGTGGGTCGACCTCTCGACGCACCGACCATGTCACGGATGGTTCCTCGCCGAGCGCCGCCGTGATCTCGCGCGCCATCAACGCGAAGGAGCCCGCAAGCTCGTTGGCAAGGTCTGCTGCCGTCATCGTCCCCTCCCTTTCGCCCGCGGCATGGCAAGGCGACGTTCTTCACCGATGCGGGAATTCGCTTCCCTCGCGGCGCTCGGCGCCGCGATCTTGGCCGGGCACTCTTGCCTGCCGATCCCGGCCCCGATCTCGTATTTATCATTGTAGTCTCAAAGACAAGACGCAAACCGCGAACGCGGGCTGCCAGCCGCGGCGGACGCCCACCCCCTGCCCTTCGGGTGCCATCGCCCCGTTGGCGCTGGTGCTGGGCGTGCTCGGCGGCGATCACCCGCCGGCGGTGGCCGAGAGCCTCGCCTGCAGCACGGCGATCGCTTGCATCGCCCGCGCACGCAGCAGCGCGCTAGGCCCATCGAGGAACGCGCAAAGCCGGTCGAGATCGTCCTTGCCGCCCAGCTTCGCGACCAGGAGCATCGCCTGACCGCGCACCGCATCAGACCATCCGGTGTCGGCAGCGGTCGTGCGCGCGAACGCGAGCACCGCATCGTCCGCCTTGGCGCTCATCGCGAGGAAGGTGTCGAGGACGAACCCAGCCAAGGGGCTGGCGCTCTGGCGCGGCGCGGCATCCTGCTCGGCCTCGGCGAGCAGTTGCTCGAGATCCGCCTTTGCGCCCTCGAGCCGCGCCAGCCGCGCCGCCTTGACCGTGGCATCCGCGGTCTGGCTGCCGATCTCCTCCTTGAGCGCTTCGAACGTGGCTGCCAGATCGCGCTCGAACGCGCCGCGCGGCGGTCCCGATGCGTGCAGCCGCTCCGCAGGACTGAGCCGGCCGAGGAGCTCCAGGAGCTTCGGCGTGGCCTGCCTGTCGTACGCGGCGAGCCCCTTGGAGAGAGCCCACGACTCGGCGTCGCCGCGCAACGCGTTGGGGTCTTCGGCCAGGACGCGCAGCAACTCATCGAGCGCCTCGGGCGAGTCCATCGCTTGGAGCGCCTGGATGCCCTCGACCCTGACCGTCACCTCACCGGCCCGCCGCACCGCGGCGCCGATCCGCGCGGCGACGGTAACCGCGGGCTGCATCAGCCGCGCCTTGAGGACGAGCGCCATCGGCGTTTCGTGTCCAATAAGTTCGATGCGGTTGGCGGCGACGAACGCCGCAATCGGGATCGCCAAACCGCCGAGCACGAACTTGACGAGCCGTGCGCGCGCACCCGCCCGGTTAAAAAGCTGGCGCTTCCCCTTCCGCTCGCGCCGCGCCAGGGTGAAGCCGTCCACCTTCACGCTCACGAGCAGGCTGGCGAGGACGAGCAGGACCGCGAACGCGCCCAAGCCGACGGGCGTGTGGAGGTTCCACCACGATGCTTTCGAGGCGATGAACAGGAGCAGCGCGGAGGAAAGAACGACGGGGATGAGCAGCTCGACGAGCAGACCGACGAGGCCGAGCGTGCGCTTGCCAGCAGCCGCGGGGTGCGGCGCAGCGTCCTCTCGGGGGCTTTCGGCGGACGGGTTCTGGTCGGAAATGGTTGCGCCTCCCGGACAAGGGATCATACCAGCCGCGCTCCCCCCGTTGGCGGAGCTCGTCTGGCCGCGAGCGCCGGCGCTGCCTTTGCGGCGCGACGCCGGCGACGCTACTCTGGGAGGCAGCAGATCGGGAGGGACGCCGCGACGCGGGTCGGGGCGGCGCAAGGTGAGGGTGGACAATACTCGACAAGCCAGGGGCGAGCCCGGGGCGGCGCCGGCCGCGACGCTGGTGGTGCCCACCTATCGGGAAGTCGCCAGCGTTGCAGAGCTTGTGCGGCGCGCCGCGGCGGTGCGGGAGGCGGCCAGCCTCGACCTCGAGCTGCTCCTCGTTGACGACGACAGCCGCGACGGAATCGAGTCGCTGGTCGGTGAGCTACGGGGAACGCGGCCGTGGGTGCGCCTACTCGTGCGCCACGGCAAGCGCAGCCTGAGCGGCGCCGTGCTCGACGGGTTCCGCGAGGCCCGTGGTGCGACGTTGCTGGTCGCCGACGCCGACCTCAGCCACCCGCCCGAGGCGATCCCGGCGATGCTGGCGGCGCTCGCGGGCGGCGCCGACTTGGTGGTGGGTTCGCGCTACGTGACCGGAGGTTCGATCGCGCCGGGATGGGGCGCCCTCCGAAGGATCATGAGCCTTGGCGGCGGCGTGCTCGCCCGCCCGCTCACGACGGTGCGGGATCCGCTCTCCGGGTTCTTCGCGCTGCGCCGCAAGCTGTTTTCGACCGACGTGGGGCTCGCGCCCGTGGGGTTCAAGATCGGCCTCGAGCTGCTCGTCAAGCTGCCCCTCGACCGAGTTGTCGAGGTGCCGATCCGCTTCGCCCCGCGCCGGTACGGACGCAGCAAGCTGCGACCCCGCCAGCAACTGCTGTTTCTCGTGCAACTCGCGCGCCTTTACCTGTTCGCGCTACGGCAGCGATTGCGCAGGGTGCCGCGACAAGGCCAACCGGCGTGAGCCCGCGCCGGGTGCTGATTGCGACGCTGCTCATCGGGACGCTGGTTCGGCTTGCGGGCGGCTGGGCGATGGGGCTCGGCGTCGACGAGAGCTACCAAGTCGCCAACGCGGATACCTTTCAGCTCAGCTACTTCGACCACCCTCCGCTCGCGTTCTGGCTGTCGTGGGCGACCAAGCGGCTCGTCCCGGCCGCCACGCCGCTGCTGCTTCGCCTGCCATTCATCGTGCTCACCACCATCTCGACGCTGCTCGTCGCGCGCCTCGGCACGCGCTTGCACGACGCGCGCGCGGGCGCCTTCGGCGCGCTCCTGTTCAACCTGGCGCCGCTGTGGGGCATCGCCGGCGGTTGGGCGCTCCCCGACGTCCCGCTCACGGTAGGGATCCTGCTCGCTGCAAATGGGCTCCTCGACGTGCTCGACGCCAAAGGTTCACCGCACGGGTGGGTCGGCTGGATGATAACCGGTGCGGGGCTCGGCATCGCGCTGCTCTCCAAGTACCACGCGGTGCTGCTCGTGGTCGGGATCGTTGCATTCCTGTTCGCCACGCGGACGCAGCGGCGCCGCCTCGCGCACCCTGCACCCTGGGTGGCGGCGCTTGTCGCCCTCGTCATGCTGAGTCCGGTGCTGATCTGGAACTGGCAGCACGGTTGGGTCTCACTCACCTTCCAGGCCGGCCGCGCCGTTCCGGGTGTTGGTCACCGCCTCGTCGGGCTGGCGACCGGCCTGCTCGGACCCGCGTTGTTCCTCACCCCCTGGCTGTGGTGGCCGCTGCTCCGCGAGGGCGCACGCGCGGTCCGGCGCGGGCCGAACGACGAGCGCGGCTTTCTCCTTGCCTGCCTTGCCGCCCCGCCCGTGCTCCTGTTCTCGCTGCTGCCGCTGCTCGGCGCCCGCGTGCTCGCGCACTGGGCCGGACCGGGGTTCCTGCTGGTCGTGCCACTCCTCGGCCGCGAGGTGGCCACACGATGGGAGGTGCACTCCGATAGTGCCGTGCACAGATGGCTGCGCCTCGCAGTCGTCGCCACGCCCGTGCTCTGGCTCGCCGTCCTGCCGCAAGCGTCGTGGAGCGCGTGGCGGCGGGTCATCCCCGCCTGGCCACCGACTCTCGACCCGACGTACGAGGCAGTGGGCTGGGTGGACCTCCGCGACTGGGCGAGCCGGCACGGCTACCTTGACCGGCCTGAGCTGTTCGCCGCGACCACGAGCTGGCGCGATGGCGGCAAGGCAGCCGTCGCCCTCGGCGCCGACTTACCCGTGATCGTTCTCGGTCCCGACCCGCGGAACTTCGCGTTCAGCCGCGATCCGCGCGCGATGCTCGGGCGCGATGCGATCCTGTTCGGGCCGGAGGACCGCTTCGCCGAGGCGATGGCAACCTGCCGTCCGCATTTCCGCGCGATCGAGCCGCTGCCATCGCTGCCGATCACGCGCGGTGGGCAGGTCGAGCTGCGTCTCGGCCTCGCTCGCGCCCGCGGCTTCGCGGGCCCGAGCCCGGTCCGCTAGGTTGGGTTTCCACCTGATCCACGGTACGTCGTCGAGATGTTGCCTTCGCCGCAGGGTAGGTCGCCACTGGCTCCTCACGCCGTGCGCCCGACCAAACCAGGTCGCCCTACCGCAGCCACCCTCCACGCCATCCTCAAGCGGCCGACGTGCCGGGGGCTGGCAAGCTACGCGTACATCGCCTCGATCGCCGCCGCGTCGCGCGCCTGGATCGGCGCCCGCTTCGGCTTGAGCGTCGGGGTGAGGAGGTCGTTGGCGATGGTGAACTCGTCGACGATGGCCACCCTTTTGACCTGCTCGAACGAGGCGAATTCCTGGTTGAACGCCGCGACCTCCGCATCGATGAGCGCCTTGATACGGGGGTTTCGCTGTAGCTCTGCGAACGACGAAAAGCCAATGCCGTTGGCGGCGGCATACGCCTTCACGGTTTCCGGGTCGAGGGTGACGAGGGCGGTGAGGTAGGGGCGCCGGTCGCCGATCACGCACACCTGCATGATGTACTTCGAGGTCCTGATCACCCCTTCGATCGCGCTCGGTGCCACGTTCTTGCCGCCCGCCGTGATGATCAGGTCCTTCTTGCGGCCGGTGATCTTGAGGAACCCTTCGGCGTCGATCTCGCCGAGGTCGCCGGTGCGCTGCCAGCCACCCTGGATCAGTGTCTCCTCCGTCTCCTCGGGCATCTTGTAGTAGCCCTTCATCACGTTGCGCCCGCGATACTGCACCTCGCCGTCCTCGCCGATCCGCTGCTCGATGCCGGGACCGGTCGGTCCCACCCAGCCGAACCGATAGTTGTCGGGCCGGTTGAGGTTGGTGAAGGAGGTGTTCTCCGTCATGCCGATCCCCTCGAGGATGAGGACACCGGCCGCGTGAAAGAATTTGCCGATCGAAGGGTTGAGCGGCGCGGCACCCGAGATGCACCAGCGCACCCGACCGCCAAACGCGGCCTGCAGCTTCGCGAACACGAGCTTGGTGGCGATCGCGTAGCGAAGCCTGAGGCCGTCCGGGATCGTCCTCTTTGCGAGCTTGCAGTCGCTCACCGCGTTGCCCACCCGCACCGCCCAGCCGAAGATCTGCAGCGCCAGCTTGCCCTTGGCCTCAGCGTCTGCGAGCACCTTGGCGTGGACCTTCTCGTAGACCCGCGGCACGCTCGCAAACCAGTGCGGCCGCGCGACCCTGAGGTCCTCGACGAGCGTTTCGATGCCGCGCGCGAACACGGTAGCCGTCCCTGCGATCATGGCGACGAAGACGGTGGTCCGCGCGAACACGTGCGCCAGCGGCAGGAACAGCAGCTCCACGTCGCCGGCCGTCGCGTCCCCACACTGATGTACCGACTGGCACGTGAAAGAGAGGTTGTCGTGCGTGAGCATCGCTCCCTTGGGGATGCCCGTCGTTCCGGAGGTGTAAACGATCGCCGCCAGATCCTGCGGGCCCACCGCCGCGATGCGCGCGTCGAGGGCCTGGTCGGAGACGGCTTCCCCTAGCTTGAGGAACTCATCGTACGAGCACACCCAGTCGCTCTCCTGCGTTCCCTCGAACAGCACCACCTTGCGCACCTTGGGGATATGGTCCCTCACCTCGACGAGCTTGGCGACCTGCTCGGCGTTCCGCGCGAAGACGATCACCGAGTCGGAGTGCTCGATGATGTGGCGGCAGTCCTTGGCCAGGTTCGTGTGGTAGATGCCCACGGTGACGGCGCCGACGCTCTCGGCGCCCACATCGGTGAGCACCCAGTGGTAGCACGAGTACGACAGGATCGAGACCTTGTCGCCGTGGCCGATGCCAAGGGCGATCAGGCTCTTACCGACGCTCCGCACCTGCGCGAGGAACTCGCGCCACGTCACCGAGGACGTGCGCTCCGGGGTGAGGATCGTGCGGTACGCCTCGAGATCCGGGTAACGCTCGACGGTCGCCCGCAGCATGTGGTGAACGCTCTGAAAGTCGATGAAGCTCATGCCCCCCCCTCGCCAGAGCAAGTCCGGGACGCCCCTGAAGTTGATATCTAGCGTACCACTGCTGCGCCGCAGATGACCCACAGGTGGACCATCTGCGCGGACGTCCGGCGATCACCGGGGCTCCACTTCCTCGCAGAGGCTCGCACCTTACCGCCCCTCCCCGAGGCCAGACAGCGGCTTCGTGTTGCATGCGCCGTTCGCGGGGAACGGGCTTGGAAATGGTCTCCTCGACCCCAGGGGCACAGCCGCGCCCAGACGCGGTCAGGACAGGTTGATCTCCAGGTCGATGGACGCCGTCTTCTGGCCCTTCTTGACGATGGTGATCCGCTTGGGCGGCCCCGAGGGGCCAAGCCCGTCGAAGCCGACCACTTCCTCCGGGGCGACGAGCGCCACGGACGCTGGCGTCGCCCCGCCGGCTTTGACCTCGTCCGGGTCCACGATCAGCTCGAAGAAGCCAAGCTTCTGAGCGTAAGTATCCTCGCTGAGCTTGAGCGATTGGACCGGATCGATCAACCTGTCGAGCGTGACCACGACGAGGTTGATCTTGCCGAGGAGATCTTTGAGCACGAGCCCGAACAGCTTCCCGAGCAGGACTTGGAACCAGTCGCGGTGAACATCCTGGAAATGATGGATGCGAATCCGCACCCTCTCGTGGAAGGCCTGGTCGAACGACTGGCCCTTGAACACGATACCGTCTGCCAGCGCGGCGTCGAGCTGCGCCTCGGGGACGAGCCCCACGCCTGAGCCGACGCCAAACGAGGCGGCCGGGTTCTTGTCCTGGGTCACGGGGTGGAGGAGCTGGAACACGAATCGGTTGGTGACGTCGGCGCGGCCGGAGCGCCCGTTGCGCTCGAGCCTGAGCCCGGTGATCCGTACCGCGAGTTTCTTGTTCGCCATCCTGAGCCACCTTTCGTTCGGCCCGATGACCCTACGGAGGGGAGACGGGCCCGGCGCGCGCGCACCCGGTGCGAGCTGAGACTCTGTTGATCATTAGGACGGCATCCTCGTCTGGTGTCAAGTCCCGGCGTAACGGTTTCCGACCGTGTCACGGCGCTATCAATGGCAACCCGTGAAAGGGCTTCGCCCGCCCACGTCCGATCTTCATCTATCCCGGAAACGCGAGTTGGCTCCTGCTGCGGGCCTCGCCTTGCCGTCAGGGTTTGGGCAGGGAGACCTTGAAGCGCACCTCGTATTGCCACGGCACGCCGTCGTTGTTCTGGGGGCCATCCGTGTGCGCCGTTCCTTCAAGGAGCGTGGCCGTGAAGGTCTTGGCGGTGAAGACGTGCATCCCCGACATCCCGTAGCGGCCCGGCTCGAGTCCCCCGTGGTAGACGGCGGCGTTCTCGGCGGAATCGAGTTGCTTCTTCTCGGGAGAGAGGTGCAGCTCGAGCGCGTGCACCTTCCCGTCGCGCACGAGCGCGGCGATCGCCGCGATGCCGTCGTCGTCCTTCGGGATCGCTGCCGGCGGGATGGCGACGTCGCTGAACAACACGAAGAGGTCCTTCTTGCTCTGGTCGAAGAAGTTAGGCTTCCAGTAGGCATACGCGTAGGCAAACTTGGTCGCGGTGCCTTTGACCGTGAACGTGCCGCTTACCTGGTTCTCGGCGCCTGCGAAGCTCGCCGTGCCGGCGAGGACTGCGGCAGCCAGGAAAAGCGCCTGACGGCCCAGACCGGGGTGGAAGGAACGGTTCGTGCTCACGTTGAAACCTCGCTTTCTCGCCCCCTGCGTTGGTTATCTCCTCTCGGCGCATGGCGGCCGACCTAGGTCCCCTGTGCCGCCCACGGAGGACGTTGCTCTCGACATCGCTGGTTTCGAACAACCGGCGCTTCCGGAATGCGAAAGGAATCGTAAGGCTAGGCCATTCCCCCGTCCCGGTCAACGATGCCGCCGGACCGGAAGTTGCCCAGCTCGAGGTGACCACCGCACCTCGTGTCGTGATGTGCCAAACTCGGCCCGAGTTGGAACGCGACAGCCGAGGAGACAGGCGATGGCAACTGACCTCGAAGTGAAGCTGGCGGTTTACCGGCATTTTGCGGAAACAGGGCGCCGGCCCTCGCCGGGAGATGTTGCCGAGCGTATCGGCTCAGAGGTTGAGCGTGTGCTCGACGCGTACGGGCGGCTCCGCGCGCAGCGGTTGCTTGTCCTCGAACCTGATGGATCGTCGATCCGCATGACATCTCCGTTTTCAGGTGTCCCGACACAGCACGTCGTGGAAACCGGAGGAATCGAGTACTTCGCCAACTGTGCCTGGGATGCGCTCGGAGTTCCTGCGGCACTGCAAAAGCCCGGGACGGTTCACTCTCGCTGCGAGCAATCCGGTGAGCCGCTTCGCCTCAATGTGAGCCTGCAAGGGCCAGAACCCTCGAACTGGCTCTTTCACTGCCTTGTCCCGGCGGCGAAATGGTGGGACAACATCGTTTTCACTTGAAACAACATGCTCTTCTTCCGGTCGGAAGAACGGGTTCGCGAGTGGTGCACGACGCATGGATACCCGATGCGACCGATCGTGAGGATCGACCAACTCTGGACGCTCGCCACAACGTGGTATGCGACTCGGCTGCAGGAGAACTCTCGGCGCCCTCAGCCGGACGAGATGCGCGCGATCTTCGCCGGCCTGGGTCTGGCGGGTGATTTCTGGGATCCAAAATCGGATAGCTTCGGTTAGAGTCGCGTCCCAACCAGCTCGTGCAGCGGAAGAGGCGATCCGCAGCCGCGGCGGTATTCGAGCCCTCACGAAAGCAAAGTCAGCGCAAGGGCAATCGCGCCGGGGAGCGCTTGCACCCAGAGGATCTTGCGATTCGCCGTGAAGCCACCGACCAGGCCGGCAATCACGACACAGATAAGGAAGAACATCGTGATCGTGTGTCCCGCCGCGCCGAGGAGAAGCCCCCACGCGAGTCCCACGGCGAGAAAGCCGTTGTACAGACCTTGATTAGCGGCAAGTGATCGTGTCGCCGCCGCGAACTCGGGCGTGAGGCCGAAGGTTCGCATGCCAAACGGCGTGGTCCAGAGGAACATCTCGAGGACGAGAAAGTAGAGGTGCAAGATTGCGACCAGGCCCACGACGACAGTTGCGAGTGTGGTCATCTCTCGTTCCATCCCTTCAAGTGCCAGCAGTCTACGTCAGCGGGCCGCTGACGAGCGGGCCGAGAATCGCTGCGGGCAGTTGGGAGGCAGTGCAGGCCGCCTCGGACATGACCTTTGCCAGCCGCGACAGCACGCGTGAAACGCGCCCGCGGCGAGCCTTGACCGGCATGCGCCTGCGGCCGACATTGAAGGTAGGTTCCACTGAGTCCAAAGTGTCGCGGCGGTCTTGCGTGCTCCGCCGAGGATGCGGGCTCGAAGGAGACATCACATGACTCCCCCCCTCAAAGTACATGTGGCAGTGGTGGTCGTAGTCCTTCTGACCTTGGCCGTACCGGCCATCGCCAACTTTTCCGGAACCGACGTGTTCATCCCGTCGCTTGGCTTCGGGCCGGGCGCGTCGAACTCGCAGTGGAACGCCTGCATTTGGGTCTACAACTCCAACACTTCCCCGGTCAACGTCACCTTCAGCCTCCTGCTGCGCAACCAGCCCAACCCATCCCCGCAGGTGTTCAACGACACCATCCCCGCCGGCGATACCCGACGCTACGACAACGCCTTCACAACCCTGTTCGGCGTCACGGCCACGACCTTCGGGGCGGTGCGCGTGACCACGCCGGTGGGGCAGCCGGTGATCGTCAATGCGCGCTCGTACTCGACGCCGGCCGGCGGCGATCAGATGGACACCGCCGGGCAGTTCTACGCCGCGATCCCAGCCTCGTTCGCGATCGGTCCCGCGCAGAAGACCCAGCTCCTGGGCGTCTACCAAACGACCCCGCAAACCAGCTCGGAGTTCCGCTACAACTACGGCTTCGTGGAGACCACCGGCGACTCGGTCACGGTGCAGGTGACGGCATTCGATCCGAACGGCACGTCGCTCGGGAGCACGAACTACACGCTGGGAGGCTATGAGGCGAGGCAGTACAACATCACCGACCTCCTGCCCACGGTCAACAGGACGAATGTGCGGCTAGAGGTGGCCGTGACGTCCGGTCCCGGACAGGTGGTGGCGTTCGGGTCGGGGATCGCCAACCGGTCGAACGATCCCTCGACGTTCGAGATGAGCTTCCGCGACGACCTACTCGCGGCAAACAGCGCGGGCGGCCTCACCTCGGTCGCGCACGACGGCACGCTCGCAGGCGACGGCAGCACGAGCAATCCCCTCGCCATCGCAAACGGGGGCGTGGGCAGTGCTCAGATCGCCAGCGGCAGTGTCACCGACGCCAAGGTGGCGAACGGAGTTGCGTATTCGAAGCTCTCCGGGTCGCCGTCCTCGTTACCGCCCTCCGGCCCTGCCGGAGGCTCCTTGAGCGGCACCTACCCAAACCCCGCGATCGCCAACGGGGTGGTCGGTGACGCACAGCTTGCAAATGGAGTCGTCACAGCCGGCAAGCTGAGCGCTTCGGGCTCGACGAGCGGGCAGGTGCTGACCTCGAACGGCTCTGCCGTGTCCTGGCAGACCGCGGGGCTGGCACTGCCCTACGCCAGATCGGTCAGCGACCCCAGCGCCGCGTTCAGGATCACCAACAACGGCGCCGGGGCCGGCATCTGGGGTACCAGCAGCAGCTTCTACGGGATCATGGGAGAGAGCGGCAGTGGCGAGGGCGTCCACGGAGAAAGCGCGAGCAACATCGGAGTGAGGGCGCTAAGCCATTCGAACGCCGTCGCCCTACAAGCTGTCAACGATTCGGGCGTGGCTGGCGCCCTCGTCATCGACGGCTGGAACAAGACCGCCCGGGTGTTCTCGGTGGACAAAGCCGGCAACACCGGGCTTGCCGGCGCACTCACTGCCAGCGGTACGGTGACGGCCACGAGTTCAAGCGGCAACGGCGTCGAGGGCACGAGCACGAGCAACATCGGGGTGAGGGCGCTCAGCCATTCGAGCGCCGTCGCCCTGCAAGGCGTCAACGATTCGACGGCTACAGGTGCCCTCGTCATTGACGGCTGGAACAGCACCGGCCGAGTGTTCTCGGTGGACACGGGCGGCAACGCTTCGCTCGCCGGCACACTCACTGCGAGCGGCATGGTGTCGGGCAGTAGCTCGAGCGGCGTCGGCGTCGCTGGCAGAAGCGACAGCGGCTGGGCAGTCAATGGCAATAGCACGACAGGCATCGGCGTCAATGGCACCAGCGGCAACAACACAGGCGTCAACGGCACCAGCACCAGTGGCGTTGGCGTTGTGGGCAACAGTACCACCGGTATTGGCGTGATCGGCGCCAGCGCCTCGAGCCTCCCCGCCATCGAAGGAGAAAACTCTTCCGGGGCGGCTGGCGCCCTCGTCATCTCCGGCCGGAGCAATCTCGGCCAAGTGCTCTGGGTGGACACAGTCGGCAACTTGTCGATCGCAGGCAGGATCATCAAAGCCGGGGGGAGCTTCAAGATCGATCATCCGCTCGACCCCGCGAACAAGTACCTCTCGCACTCCTTCGTCGAGTCGCCCGACATGAAGAACATCTACGACGGCACGGTGGTCACCGACGGCGACGGGCGGGCGGTGGTGGAGCTGCCGGCGTGGTTCGAGGCGCTCAATCGGGATTTTCGCTACCAGCTCACGGTGATCGGCCGCTTCGCCCAGGCGATCGTCGAGGAGGAGATCACGAACAACCGCTTCGTGGTCAGGACCAACCTCGCCAACGTCAAGGTCTCGTGGCAGGTGACTGGGATTCGCAAGGACGCCTGGGCCAACGCGAATCGGATTCCCGTCGAGGAAGACAAGCCGGAGGGCGAACGGGGCACTTACCTGCACCCCGGGCTATTCGGCCAGCCTGCCGAGAAGGCGTTGGGGCGACGGTAGGCACCAGCCGGTGAAAGGGAGCGCACCGACGATTCGATCCGACGTAGCCGATTGACGGCTGCATGCCGCATGCCGGTGTTAGCGGGCGGCCCCGACAACGTCGAGAACCTGGCCGGTCATGCTGCCCTCGACACATTTCACGTAGGTCTGGGCTGCCTGTGCCGCGGGCACGCCGGGGCTGGGGTCCATCTTCATCGCCACGAGCGTCTCGCGCACCCAGCCGGGGGCGACCGCGTTGATGCGAATGCCGCGGGGGAGGTCCAATGCTGCCGCACGCACGAACCCTTCAAGGCCCGCATTGACCAAGCTGATCGCCGCGCCGCCGGGCATCGGCTGCCGACTCAGGATCCCACTCGTCAGTGTGAACGAGCCTCCATCCGCGAGGGTCTCGACGCCCAAGCGCACCAGGTTGACCTGGCCCATGAGCTTGTTGGTGAGGCCGAGGGCAAAATCCGCATCGGAAAGCGCGAGCAGCGGACGGAACGCCGCTTGCCCCGCTGCGCAGACGACGGCGTCCAGCGGGCCGATCCTCGCGAAGAGGCGCCTGATCGAGCTGCGATCCGCCAGATCGACTGCAAACGCCGAGCGCGAATGGCTGGCACGGAGTACCTCGT
Source organism: Thermoanaerobaculales bacterium (assembly GCA_044447965.1). Lineage (GTDB taxonomy): Bacteria > Acidobacteriota > Thermoanaerobaculia > Thermoanaerobaculales > Thermoanaerobaculaceae > DATIYW01. The sequence goes on from JBIOGJ010000026.1 coordinate 22,004, forward strand.
GCTGCGCCTCAAGCGCCTGCGAGACGGCGGCGCCGATCGTGCCTGTTGCACCGACGATGAGGATCTTCATGGATGACTCCCTTTTCGCTGTCTTCGAAGTTACCTGGCGCACGCTCCAGTGATCGCTCCCGCCACGCCACCGTCTTAGCCGGTACCTACTCAACACGACCGCTACTGCGGCTTGTTCCAGCCCCGCACCCGCGGCCACCACCGACGCACGTTCCGGCAGTACTCCTCGTAGTCTGCCCCGAACTTCCCGCGCAGGGTTGGCTCCTCGTAGAAGAGCACAAACAGATGAATTCCGATGGCGACCGCGGCAGCGACGGCGATCGCCACCGCGTTGGCGTGCCCGAACACGACCCAGAGCCCGATCCATCCCGCCGCGAAACCCACGTACATCGGGTTGCGTACGTGGCGATAGAAACCCACGACGACGAGGCGCCGTGGCGGAGCAATCGGGGCGGGCGTGCCGCGTCCCGTCCAGCCGAAGTCCCACACGCAGCGCAGCGCGACGGCGAAGCCAAGCACCGACGGGACCGCGGCCAGCCATCGCCAGCGTGCCGCGCTCGCCGCCTCCACGCGAAAACCGAGCCATTGCGGCAGCAGCCAGAACCACAGCGCGAAGAACCCCGCGCCTACTACCAGCGACGCTACCGCCGTCAGCCATCGCTCCCCGCGCCCTGCCACTGCAACGCTCCCAGGCTGTCCATCCGTCATACGGTCCCCTGTCGCACATAGTATCGGGTATCAATCAAACTGGGGTTTTCGGGCAAAGAAGATCAGCGCGCCGCGGCCCGCGCAATCGTCCTCGCGGCGACTGAAGGAGCGCTCGATGATGCGGACTTGCTCGGAGGTGCGGGGCGTAATGCTGAATTCGGGCGCGGCGGCGTGACCTTCAGCCGGGAGCTCCCGCGCTACGATGGCAAACCTGCTCGAAGAGCCTGCCTACCTTTTCTCGCCCCGCCTCCGCGTGACAAACGCGGCGAGGCCCAACCCGACGAGGCCGCCGGCGAGCGCGCCCGCGGCCGCGTGTTTGTAGACCTGAGCGTCCAGGAGGTTGGGTTTACCGAGACCCTCGATCCCCGCCCGGATGGCGAGCCCGAGGTGGGTGATGATACTGACTGACAAGCTCTGAACTCCGTCGGTCAGCGTCTTCGCCTCCGCGTCGTACGCCGTCGCCTTGCGTTTGTGTTCCCGGTAGAGGTCCTTGATACCCGCATCGATCTTCTCGTTGCGAAGGAAAGCGCTTTCCCTCCCACCTTCGAGATACGAGAGGATGCTCGTGTACTCGTCGAGGATGGCATCGGCCGCGTACTGCTCGGCGTGCGCCTGGCGATTGAGCGCATCGGTGTAGGTCGATTGGGTCGGGAATGTGGCTCCGCCAAGGCCGCCGAGAACGAGCCCAAGCAGCACTCCCGCCTTGATGAGGAAGCGCCTCCAGCCTCTGCGCCGAAACTCCTTGTGGACCGCTCGGGTAACAACGGGGTCCTCGCTCATCCGGTCGCCTCGCTCGCCGGCAAAAGCAATGCAAACTCCCTGCGGTCTTGTTTACCGGCAGTTCCCATTTGAACCTCGTCGCTCCACCATCATAAACGATCCCACCCGATCTGCCGCCATGCAATACGCAGGCGCCAATGACCCAACTAAGCCGGGCGCGCCAGCAGCGGCGCCGAGCTGTCTGAGGGATCCGACGGCCATAGACCGGCGCCGCTCCGATGGCACGGCCTTGATGGAGCCGGTCGCCAACGAGGGCGCCGCGCTCGCCTGCTCGCGGTCAGAAGTCGCCGTGCTCGGTGCGGGTGATGATCTCGTCCTGGAGCGACTCGCCGAGGTCGCAGAAGTAATCCGAGTAACCGGCGACCCGCACGATCAGCCCGCGGTGCGCCTCGGGTTCGGCCTTCGCTTTCCGCAGCGTATCGGCGGAGACGACGTTGAACTGTACATGGTGGCCGTCCGCCTTGAAGTACGTACGCACCAACTGGGCGAGCCGCTCGATCCCCTCCTCGCCCGCCAGCAGCGACGGCGAGAACTTCATGTTGAGCAGGGTGCCGCCGGTCTTGACGTGGTCCATCTTGGCGGCCGAGCGGAACACCGCGGTGGGACCGCGCCGGTCGGCGCCCTGCACCGGCGAGATCCCCTCCGACAGCGGCGCGCCCGCGCGCCGGCCGTCGGGGGTGGCGCCGCACACCGAGCCGAAGTAGACATGGCAGGTGGTCGGCAGCATCTCGAGGCGGTAGTGCCCGCCGAGCGCGGTCGGGCGGCCGTCGATGCACGCGAACGCGGCGTCGAACACCCGCACCATGAGGCCGTCGGCCGCGTCGTCGTCGTTGCCCCACTTGGGCATCTTGTTGACGAGGCGCGAGCGCAACGGCTCCCGCCCGGCGAAATTGTCGTCGAGCGCCGCGACCAGCTCGGCGAGTCGCATCGCGGGCGGGCGGAGGCAAGCTCCGTCCCTACCGGCCTCCTCCGCGGGCTCACTGACGTGGTCGAACGCGAGGGTGCGAATCGCGGAGAGCGAGTCGGTAATCGTGCCGATCCCCACCGCCTGGATGAAGGTGTTGTTGTAGCGCGCGCCGCCGGCGTTGTAGTCGCGGCCGTTCGCGATGCAGTCGTCGATGAGGACCGATAGGAACGGCGCCGGCATCTCGGTGCCATACAGCCGCTCGATCAATTGGTTGCCCCGGATCTTGATGTCGATCAAGTGGCGGAGCTGTACGTCGAACGCCACGAATAGCTCGTCGAAGGTCGCAAACGCGCCCGCATCGCCGGTCGCCGGGCCAAGCCGGACGCCGGAGCGCGGATCTACGCCGTCGTGCAGCGCGAGCTCCAGCACCTTGGACAGGTTGAAGTACCCGGTGAGGATGTACGCCTCCTTGCCGAAGGCGCCCACCTCGACGCAGCCGGAGCACCCGCCGGCGCGAGCGTCCTCGAGCGTCTTGCCCTGGCGGAGCTGCTCCTCCACCACCACGTCGGCGTTGAACAGCGACGGGAAGCCATACCCCTTGCGCACGACCCGCAGCGCGTGCGCGAGCACCGCATCCGGCGTCTTGCGCGAGAGCTGCAGGTTCGAGGAGGGCTGCAGCAAGTGCATCTCGTCGATGACGTCGAGGAGCAAGTGGGTGACCTCGTTCGCGCCGTCCGCGCCGTCGGCGAGCAGACCGCCGAGGTTGATGTTCGCGAAGTCTGTGTACGTGCCGCTCTCGGCCGCGGTCACGCCGACCTTGGGCGGCGCCGGGTGGTTGTTGAACTTGACGAAGAAGCACTCGATCAGCTCGCGCGCCGATGCCTCGGTGAGCGAGCCGTCCGCGAGGCCGCGGCGGTAGAACGGGAGCAGGTGCTGATCGAGGTGGCCGGGGTTGAACGCGTCCCAGCCGTTTAATTCCGTGATCACGCCGAGGTGACAGAACCAGTATGCCTGCAGCGCTTCGTGCGGGTCGCGCGGCGCGTGCGCCGGTACGTGACGGCAGACCGCGGCGATGCGCTCGAGCTCGGCGCGGCGCATCGGGTCTGACTGCTCCGCCGCCATCTGCTCGGCGAGCGCCGCGTGGCGCTTGGCGAAGAGGATCGCCGCGTCGCACGCGATGTCCATCGCGACGAGCTGCTCGCGCTTGTCGTACGCCTCCGGGTCGGCCGTGAGGTCGAGCGCGGCGAGCGAGTGCGCGATGTCCGCCTTGAAGTCGAGCATGCCCTTGCCGTAGATCTTGCCGTCGAGCACCGTGTGGCCGGGGGCGCGCTGCTCCATGAACTCGGTGAAGACTCCGGCGTCGTACGCCGCGCGCCACTCGGTCGGCAGCAGCGCGAACATGCGGTCGCGCAGCGAGCGTCCCCGCCAGAACGGGATGATCGTCTTCTCATACGCCGCGAGACAATCGGGCGGCACGCGGTAGGAGGTCTTGGGCCGCGTGTCGAGGATGAGCAGGTCTTCGACGCTGTGGCAAGTCAGCTCCGGAAACGTCGGTACCGCCTTGGGGCGCGGGCCGCGCTCGCCGACGATCAGCTCGCCCTCGCCGATCCAGATCGTCTTGCGCTCGCATAGGAAGCGGAACGCCCTGGCGCGCAGCACCGGCGCCGACCAACGGCCGAGGTTTTCTCGGTAGAACTCGGTGAGCAGCTCGGCGCGCTCGACGGAGATGGTCGGGACGGCGTCGAGGCTCTCCTGCCGCAGGCGTGCGGTGCGCTCGTTCATCGCTTCACCCTCCGATCCGCGTCTCGATGCCGCTGTTCACGAACAGCGCGGCCAGTGCGTGCATTTGCTCGGACGACGGTGGCGTGATGCCGGCGAGCGGCTCCTCGCGCGCGAGACGCGCCCGCTTGCCCGCGCCGATGCGATGGTACGGCAGTAGGCTCACTCGCCGCACCGAAGGCGTCGCCGCGGCCAGGCGCGCGATCGCCTCGATGCACCCCTCGCCGTCGTTGACGCCGGGGATCACGGGAACGCGCAGCCAGATCGGCACACCACGTTCCGCCACGGCGGCGAGGTTGGCGAGGATTGGATCAAGCGGGGCGCCGGTGAGGGCGCGATGGCGCTCGGGGTCGAGCAGCTTGAGGTCCCAAAGGAACAGGTCTGTGCGCTCGGCGACGGCCATGACGATCTCGCGGGGCGCGAAGCCGCAGGTGTCGACCACGGTGCGCAGTCCGTCGCCACGACACACATCGAGGCACGCGATGAGGAAATCACCTTGCGCGAGCGGCTCGCCACCGGAGAACGTCACGCCGCCGCCTGACTCCTCATACACCATGCGGTCGCGCAGCACCTCCGCGAGCACTTCCTCGACGGTCCATGTTCGCCCCGCGATCTCGCGCGCCCCGCTCGGGCACGCCTGCGCGCACCGCCCGCACGCGGCGCAACCGTCCGACCCCACGACCGCGCCGGCCGCCAGCGGCCCGCCCGTACGCGCGCACACCTCGGCGCACGAGCCGCACGAGAGGCAGCGGCCCGCGCTGACCAGTACCTCCGGCATGAACGCGATGCCTTCCGGGTTGTGGCACCACGGGCAATGCAGCGGGCAGCCTTTCAGGAAGACCGTCGTGCGGATGCCGGGACCATCGTGGAACGACGCCCGCTGCACATTGAACAGCATCCCGTTCATCGCCGTGGCCCTCATTCGGTACTGAGCAGCGCGCCGGCCTTGCCCAGAACTTCGGCGATGACCTCGCGTGGAAGCAAACACAGCAGGGATGCCTTTCGAGCCCGCCAATCGAGGCTCCGCACTTGGTCGCACAGGATGGCGCCGGCAACCGGCAGCCCCGCCGGAAGAACGGCCTCAAAGGGGTAGCCTTTGATCTGGGCAGTGACGGGACACACCAGGCAAAGACCCACCTTGCCGTTGTAGGCGGCGGGCGAGAGCACAATCGCCGGCCGGCGGCCTGTCTGTTCGTGGCCTGCTTGAGGGTCGAGCGTGAGCGAGATGACCTCGCCGCGTTGCGGCACGTAAGCCATCGCGGCTACCAAACCTCGCGGCCCTGCGGCCTACCAAATGATGTCTCAGTGTGACGGTTCGACCGAGTCACACCTTCGAGCAGCTTTCCAAGGTGATACGTCGGCTTCGCGGCCGGCGTGATGACAAGCCGGCCATCTTCAAGGGCCACGTCGACCGGAGCGTCAACGTCAAGCCCGATCTCGGTCGCGAAAGGCTTGGGAATCCGGATCGCCAAGCTGTTCCCCCACTTCTGCACCCGTGCGTTCATCGCACACCTCCGTAGCAACAATGAGTATACGCTTCGTTGGTCCGGAGGGCGCCTGCGGCGGTCTTCGTTCAAGAGCCGCTTCGATCGCCCTCGGGTCGGGACCCGGTCATGTCTTCTGTGAACCAGTCCTTCGCTTCTTGCAGGCTCTGCACGATCCGTATCTCGATCTGAGGATGGTCATTCAGCGTCTGGAACATCCGGGCAAACCCAACCTCAATCGGTCGTCGCGCAATGAGTGCGGATTTGATGGGACGCCGGTACTTCCTGCGACGCCGCCGCTCTGCAACGGCGAGTATCGTCGGGAAGTCGATCTCAAACGTCTCCACCGAAGTGACGTCAATTGCGCGGTTCATTTCGGTCGGTAACGACTTTTCTACAATCTCCGCTTCCTCGGCACCGTTCAGAAGATCTCGCTTCGTCAGGACCCCGAATACTCGCATGAAGAGAAAGTCACCCTGGTACGTGATCTCGAATGGCATCACCGCACTCCCGAAAATGTTCGCGCGTCGTCCGTCCCAGCCATCATGACTTCCGCTACGAGGCGGGCCTGACCTCCGGCATCGGCCCGGCTTGGCCCGGTCTCGGCCACAGCCACACGCGCCAAGGCAGCGGGCGCTTCAGACCTGAGATTGGCCATGCCCAAGGCTACTACACTTCTCGTCGGTCCGAGCGCCCACAGGGAGAGCATCGGCTGTCCGGCGTGGGCGTGGCCGCCGCCGCGCGCCGACGTCACTCCTCTCGATCGGCGGGCTGCAACAGCTTCGCGAGGGTCCGGGCCAGCTCGTCCATCGTGAACGGTTTGGTGAGCGCTGCCGCAAACCCGAACCTGCCGAAGTCGGCGAGGACCGGGTCGTCCGAGTATCCGCTTGCGACGATCGCCCTGACGGAGGGGTCGTGGCGCCGCAGCTCCGCGACAGTCTCTCTTCCGCCCATGCCACCGGGCACCGTCAGGTCCGTGATCACGGCGGCGAAAGGATGCCCGTCGCTGAGCGCATCGAGGTAACGCCGAACGGCCTGCTCGCCGTCGGGCACCGCCTCGGCCTCGTATCCCAGCTCGGTAAGCACTTGCAGGTACACGCCGCGGATTGCCGACTCGTCGTCCATCACGAGCAATCGCCCGCTCGCGGGCCGGAGCGTTGCGGCGGAGTTTGCCGCCAGGGCGGTCGCTTCCGGCGATGCCGGCAGATAGATTGTCACCTCGGCGCCGCCTTCGGCCGTAGCATCAACGGCGATGTGGCCTCCGTGGTTCTTCACGATTCCGTACGCCGTGGTCAACCCGAGGCCCGTGCCGGTCGGCTTGGTCGTGAAGTACGGGTCGAACACCCGATCGCGGATGTCGGCCGGGATCCCCGGCCCGGTATCGCTCACCGTCACCTTGAGGTACGGACCCGGCGCCAGGGGGAGAGGTCCGGCAGCCCCGATGCGAAGGTTTTGCGCGTGGATCACGATATGGCCGCCGTCCGGCATCGCCTGGTCGGCGTTGATCACCACGCTGGAGATAACCTGCCGAATCTGACCCGGGTCGACTTCGGCCAGCCACAGGCCGCCGTCCAGCCTGCACTCGCACCGCGACCTCGATCCTGCGTGAACGAGTGAAGCCGACTCCCTGATGAGCGCAGCGACGTCGCTCACCGCCCGGATCGGCGCTCCGCCTTTCGAGAACGTCAGCAGTTGGCCGGTGAGGTGCTTCGCGCGGCCCAGCGCCGCATCGGCGGCGAGCATTCGGTCGCTCGCCTCCGACCCTTCGATCAGCCGTAGCCTCGCGAGCGAGAGGTTGCCCATCGCCGCAGCGAGGATGTTGTTGAAGTCGTGGGCGATGCCGCCGGCGACGAGCCCCAGCGACTCGAGACGGTTGGCCCGCTCGCGCTCGTGCTCGATGCGTCGCCGATCCGTCACGTCCTCTGCCGCCACGAAAATACAGTCGCGTCCCTGACTGATCGTCCGATGCGAGCGGACCTCGACCTCCCGCTGCTGGCCGGCGCTCGTGTCATGAAACGCCGCCAGCGTCTCGGAACTGACCTCGTGGTTTGCCGGCGTTCGGGCCACCGCCGTAACGAGCCACCCGAGCCCGAGTTCGCCCACGCTGCGTCCAACCAGCTCCGGGCGGGCGCGCTGGCAAAGCGACTCCGCCGCGCCGTTGACCTCGAGGAGTGCACCGGTACCTGCGTCAACCAGGAAGTAGGGCGTCGGCGCTCTCTCGAACAGCCGCCGAAACCGTTCCTCCGATTCGGCCAGTTCCGCCGTGCGCTCGCGCTCTTGCTCGCGCAGGGCGGCGATCGTGCGCCGCTTGGCCCGCAGGTCGCTGATGCCGAGAAGCGCGAAAAAGGCCGCTCCGTACAGCAGCACCATCTTGCCCACGACTTCCGTGAGCAGGCGAGCGCTCATCGGCTCCGTCGCGATGACCAGGCCCGCGTACGCAACGATGTTCGCGATCATGGTGACGACCGCGGCCCTCCGACCGGCCACGAACACCGCGGCGGTCACGTTGGCGAGATACCACACGTACCAGTAGCTCGCCGAGCCGCCTGCGAACCACACCGTGCACGTGATGATCGCGACGTCGAGCGCCATCCAGCACGTCTGGACAGGGACACCCAACCACGACACCGGAGCGCGCCGGTACAGCGCTCCGAACAGCAGTGCACTGAGGTACGCGACGGCGAACAAAAGGATGATCGCCCAGAACGATATCGCGACAAGGCCAGAGAGCTTCGCGAGCGCCAAGACGCCAGTCGCGCCCAAGTAAATCATGGCCCGACTGCGCTGCACGCGCACCGCGAATGCCCGACGCTTCCCTTCAGCCAGGTCGGCTGTCGGAGTGGCGGCGGGGTATGTGTTGGCCATCAACGCTGCTGCGTCCTGCGGTCAGTACCTGGAGTCTAGCAGCTTGCGCCGGTGTAACCGCAGCAACTGCGTGCCTGGCACCCATCGTAAGGCTGTCTCACCGGTTGGCCGGGAGCGAAAGCGATGGGATGCCGAATTCCATGTCATCGGTGGCGAACTGCCAGTAATGGAGCGTGGTGAAGACGACGCGGTCGACGTTCCGATACCCCGCGTCGAACCACACCGGCCCGAGATCGGAGAGCTTGAACTCGTCCTCCGCCACCGCGACGCCGGCGCGGAACGCCTCGATGCGCAGCGTTTCGCCCTCGGCTTCCGGCAATGCGGCACCGAAGTAGGCGCCGATGAAGTCGAATCCTCCCGGCCGGAAAATCGACACGGGATGCCCGGAGCTGCTGTAGCCGACGTAGTGGCCCGAGGCCAGCGTGTTGACGTAGCCGACACCGCCCGCGTAGACGACTTCGATCGCGTTGAGGTAGTTCCAGCCGAGACCGGCAAACCCGGACGGGATTTTGGCGACCGGCGTTCCCGTGACCGACTCGAAATCGACGGTCACGCTCGCGCGTGGCGCCTCCGCGGCCGCCCTACCGTCCGGATCGCCGAGGACGATCGCGCCCACCTGAACCGGGGCGTCACGGACCATGACACGGCGCTCGACGCGGAGGCCGGTCCCGTTCCCGTCGACGTTCAGCATCCACAGCCCCGGTGCGGCGGGGATCCTGAACGCCGCACCCTCTCCGATGGCCGCGACGCTTCTGACGCCAGAGCGATCCACGACAGAAAGCGCCGCGCGCGACGCCGGCGCGAACCCTCCGTCGGTGCCCCGCGCCGCGATCCTGCCGGCGATGAAGAGCTCGGGCGCGAGTCCCACGGGGCTGGTGGGATTGGCCGCAACGAGGTCCGCAGGCGCTCCGGCGCGAGCGACGAACCTCGTGCTCTGGCTCGCATTTCCCGAGGTAACGACCCAGCCGGGAGGGACGATCACGCGGAAAACGTATGTCCCGGGGCGGCGGATCACGACGCTCCGTTTGGCGGCCGACATCGGGAAGTTGACAAAGCCGCTGAGGTTCGAACGCTCGACCGTGCGTTTCCCGTCCGGCGCGGTCATCTCGACGGCAACGGAAGCCATCGGTTCGTCGCCGAGATCGAGCACGCCGTTGCGGTTCCGGTCGCGGAAGACGTAGCACGAGAAGTCGATGGCGCCGCCAAACGCGGCCGACCAATCCGCTCGCTCTCCGTAGTAGCCCTTTTTGTCGTGTGAATGGAAGCTCCACCACCGCCAGAGGTCAATCAGCGGAAGGAGCGCACCGATGAGGAAAATCGTCCAGGCGAGCCTGTGGTTTCGCCAGCGCGGCCACCGAAGCGCGATCGGCGTTGCCTCAGTTCTTCTTGCTGCGCCTGCGGACGAGGAGCCAGGCACCGGTCATCGTCAAAACCCCGGCTAGGCTCGCCAGCCCCACGCCCTCGAGTGTCGGCACACTCAGCAAACCGTTGGCGTTTCCCACCGGCGGGAGCGCCGCCGCAACCGCCGCCACCAGGACCGAGAACAGACCGAAGAGTGAGACCCGAGCATGCTTCATTGCTTGAACCTCCCCCACGCGACCGTGCTTCGACATTGAGAGCCGCAAGTCCACGTTGACGCACTTCCAGCATGGGCGCGTGCCCCTGCCATGTCAAGGCTCACGCTCCGCGCCGCCCGCTCGACACGCGCGGCCGGTGAGGCACGCGCATCGGTGGCCTATGTTTGGACGGGCAGTGAAAGAAGCTAACGGATGCCGGCGGCCTCGCGGAGCCGTTGGTTGCGGTACGCCTTGACTGCGCCCTTGAGCGTGGAGAGCGCGAGCGTGGCGCAGCGCGGGCGGCTCTTGACCACCTCGCGGCCGAGCGAGTCCGTCACGTCGTTGGCGTCCATCGCCTCGATCGCGGTGAGCGTCAACCCCTGCACCTGGTCCATCAACACCGAGGCGGCCGCCTGGCTGATCGTGCACCCTTCGCCGACGAAGCTCGCCTGGGCCACCGCGTCGCGGTCACGGTCCACGTTGAGGTAGACGGTGATCACGTCGCCGCAGCCCGGGTTGCCGCCGACCATGGTGACGTCGCACGGATCGAGCTTGCCGTTGTGACTCGGCGATGCCGCCTGCTCGAGCAGAAAGTCAACGATCTCCTGCCTCGTGGCTTGCGGGGCCACGCCCAGTCTCTCGCGTTCGCATGCTTCAGCCAATGATGTCCTCCCGCGTGCGTCACGCGCGTGAGGCGGCAGATGCGCGGCGCCGCCTCGCGCTCTCAGTAAGAGTCGCACCTGGAAGGTGCTCCCACGGAGAGTCTGCCTCTCCTACGGCTCATTTCTCGGCGGACTACACCGCTCCCGTGTGCGGCCGCTCCTCGGCGTGCGCCGCCTTGCGCGTCGTGTGCTCGAGCGACGGGTTCTCGATCGGCAAGCCGACGACGTTGCCCCACTCGGTCCAGGAACCGTCGTAGTTGCGGACCTTCTTGTAGCCCATCAGCTCCTGCAGCACGAACCAGGTGAGCGAGGAGCGCTCGCCGATGCGGCAGTACGTGATGATGTCCTTCTCAGGCGTGATCCCCTGCGACTCGTAAAGCCCCTCGATCTCGTCCGCCGGGCGGAAGGTGCCGTCGTCGTTGACCGCTTTCGACCACGGGATGCTCACGGCGCCCGGGATGTGGCCGCCGCGCAGCGAGCCTTCCTGCGGGTAATCGGGCATGTGGAGCAGCTCGCCGCTGAACTCGCCGGGTGAGCGCACGTCGACGAGCACGTGCTTGGCCGGAACCCTCACTTCGGGCTGGCGCGCGTTCGGGCTGCCGATGTGCGCGAGGACGTCCTCGCGGAAGGCGCGGATCTCGGGACGGCGGCTCCGGACGCTGTAGCGCACCGGCTCATAGAACGGTGTCTCGCGAGTCACAGGCCGCTTCTCGTCGATCCACTTCCTGCGCCCGCCGTTCATCACCTTGAGCTTGGTGTGACCGAAGAGCCGGAACACCCAAAACGCGTAGCACGCCCACCAGTTGCTCTTGTCGCCGTAGAACACGACGGTCGTGTCGTTGCCGATGCCGAGCCGTCCCATCAGCTCGGCAAAGCCGAACGCATCAACGTAGTCGCGGATGCGGGCATCGTTGAGGTCGGTGTGCCAGTCCACCTTGACCGAGCCGGGGATGTGGCCCGCCTCGTAGAGAAGCACGTCCTCGTCGGATTCCACGATCCGCACCTTGGGATCGGTAAGGTGGTCGGCCACCCAGGTGGTCTCCACCAACACGTCGGGGTTCGCGTACCTAGCCATCTGTGCCTCCCTGGGGGGAAAGGGCAACCTGCAGTGAGCCCTGGTGCACGCGCACCGGGAACACCGCCAGCGGCTCGGTCGCCGGCGGCGTTAGCACTTCCCCGGTGCGCAGGTCGTACTCCGCGCCGTGGAGCGGGCACTCGATCGTGCATCGGACGCGGTCGAGGCTGCCCTCGTGCAGCAATGCTTGGGCGTGGGTGCAGATGTCGCTGGCGGCGAGGAAGGTGCCGCCGCAGTTGAACACCGCGACGCTCACGCCTCCCACCTCGAACGCGCGCACTTCGCCGTTCGGGATCTCCTCGGGACGGCTCAGGGTGATGAACTCTGCTGCCAAGCGCCTCACCTGATCGAGCGTTCCAAGCGGGCGGCAGCGGGCGCTTCTGCGCTCGCGGCGGTCCTCCCTGGGCGCTCCACCTCTCTAGCAGTGCAACACGTCCCCTCGGACCGCATTCCCAGCTCTTGCACTCGGTTTCCCCTCGCTTCGGGTGCTAGATTTGCCGGGGTGCAAGGGCGCCACCCGCCGAGGGGAGGCAGCATGGGGACGGAGCTGAACCTGCACACGCTGCGCGACGCAATCGCGGAGGTGGACCGCTCGCTCCTTGAGCTCCTGCGCCGGCGCATGGAGCTGGCGGCCGAGGTGGGGCGCGTCAAGGGGGCGATCGGCGTGCCGGTGGTGGTGCGGGACGTCGAGGACCGTGTCCTCACCCGGGCGCGTGAGCACGCCGAGGCGTGCGGGGTATCCACCGACGTGATGGAGGAGATCTTCCACGCGATCATGCGCGGATCGGTGGAGCGCCAGCACCGGGTCGGTCTGGCCGCGCGCTCGCAGCGCGGCAAGCGGGTGCTGATCCTCGGCGGCGCCGGTGCGATGGGAAGCTGGCTGGCGCGATTCCTGCCGCTGGTTGGGCATCGGGTGGAGGCGCTTGACCCGGCCTGGGCGCCGCTTCACCGTGCCGAAGGGCGGTTCGCCTCCCTGGGTGAGGTCGGCGACCTCGACGCGTACGACTACCTTGTCGTCAGCGTGCCGCTGGCTCGCACCGCCGAGGTGGTGCGCCAGGTTGCCGGGCGGCATCCACGCGGGATCGTCGTCGAGATCGCCTCGATCAAGGCTCCGCTCGTCGCCACGCTGGAGGAGGCACGCGCGGGGGGAACCGAGGTCAGCTCGCTCCACCCGATGTTCGGGCCGGGCAAGTCGCTTTACGAGCCGCTCACGTTCGTGCTCGCCTGCCACGACGAGCCCTCTGTGGAGCGCCGGCGCCTCGACGATCTGTTGCGCCATCCCTACACCAACTTCGTCACCATCCCCGCCACCCACCACGACCGGCTGATGGGCTGGCTACTCGGCCTCGCCCACCTCACCGGGATGGTGTTCGGCGCGGCGCTGGTGCACTCGGGCCTCTCCGCGCAGGAGTTGGACGAGTGCGCCTCGACCACCTTCTCGCGCCAGGCGTCCACCGCGCTTTCGGTCCTCGCCGAGGACCCCGCGCTCTACCTTGACATTCAACGGCTGAACCCGCACCGCGAGGAGGTCTATCGCGCCACGAGGCTGGCGCTCGATCAGCTCATTGCGCAGGTGTCGGCGAGCGACCTCGAGGGGTTCCGCGCCACGCTTGACGGTGCGCGCCGCGCGCTCGAGCCCGCACCGTGATCCTCGAACCGCTCGTGGGGGGCCTTGGCCAAGCGCGAATATGACCGATACCCATTCCACGTCCGTGGTCGAAGAACGGCCGCGTGCCGCAGCCGTCAGTGGGCCGCAAGGGGCGCGAGCGGACAACGACATTTGCCCGGGCGACCCGCCGGGTCGCCCGGGGCGAGGCGGCGCCTCGTCCCTACATCAGGAATGCGGCAAGAGATCCGCTGCCCGGCCTGCCTTGAGGTCAAAGCACTCCCAATGACGATCAATTCATGCGACCCCTGAAGGATGAGGATACGGCCAGACGCGGCATCGCGTGTAGACTTGATCCGTAGCTGTGCCACCCCCAGGGTACCGCGATGAGCAGGCATTCTTCCTCGCAGACGAAGGCCCACCGAGGCAACCGTCGCACCCGCCACCTCTCGGTGCGGTCAATGCGGGCGCTGCGCCGGCCGGGAGCCGTACGCAGTCTCCGGGAACGCGGACCGGCGCTGCGCAGCGCGCGGCCGCGTCGGGTCTTGCATCTCCTCCGCCGCGTCAGCGAGGAGCTCGAGACCGTGGTGGAGCCGGAGGTCGCGGCCTGGAGCGTGCTGGTGGCGTTCACCGCCGGCGAAGGCTTGGGGTTCAACCGCGCCTTCCTCCTCCTCGCCGACGGCGAGCAACTGCGCGGCTGGTTCGGAGTCGGACCACGCACCCGCGAGGAGGCGCGCGAGCTGTGGGCGGACCTCCGCATGCGCGGGGTTCGGCCGCTCGAGCACCTCACCCAGCCGGATCCGGTCGTGGTCGAGGCGGAGCGGCAGCGGCATGCCACCCTGCTCGGCGCCCTCTCGCACCCGATGGTCCGGAGCTGTGAGGCGTGGCGGCGCGCGTTCGTCGCCCGCCCCAACCACCCCAACGCGTGCGTGCGCCACTGGACGTCGGTGCTCGACTCTCCGGAGCTCGCGGTGGTCCCGCTCATGGCCGCCCAGATGCCCTGGGGGGTCGTGCTTGCCGATAACTTCGTCACCCGTGCGCCGGTCTACTTTGGCACGCTCGAAGCGGCCGAGACCCTCGCCCACTACCTGCGCGCCGCGTTTGAGCGCACGCAGCTCTTGCGGCGGCTGCAGGAAGAGAGCCAGCGGCGCGTGGTCGCGGAGCACGCGACCACCTTGCTGGAGACCGCGCGGGCGCTCGCCCACGACCTCAAGAATCCGCTCGCCCTCGCCGGTGGACTCGCCCAGGAGCTGCTCGCCGGCATCCCAGAGGACCGCGAGGTGATCGCCCGCCAGCTCACCCTCGCCGCTGGCGCCATCACACGGGCGGAGCAGCGCGTGGCAGAGCTCGTCGAAGGGCTGACGAGCCAGGCCGACCACATTGCGCTGGTCGCGGTGGAGGTCGGCGAGCTGGCGGAACGCGTCGTCGAGTCGTTCCGCCCGCTCGCCGCGAGCCGAGGCGTTCGTCTCATCTGCTACCACCCGGCCCGAGCGGTGCTGGCGAGCGCCGTGATCCCATCGCTCGAACGGTGCCTCGAGAACCTCGTGGTCAACGCGCTCGAGGCATTGACGGGACGAGGCGGGGAGATCCAAACGGCGGTACGCGAAGACGGGCCGTGGGTGCGGCTGGAGGTGGCCGACAACGGGCCCGCGCTTCCCGGCGCGCTGCGCGTCGATCCATTCGCCGGCGGCATCAGCACCCACCGCGGGGGAAGCGGCATCGGCCTCGCATCCGTGCGCACGCTCGCCGAGGCAATGGGCGGCAAGGTGGAGTACGATGAACGAGAGCCTGGTTGGGTGCGTTTCACGCTGTCCCTGCGGAGGTGGTCGTGAGTGGCTCGCGTCTACTGTTCGTGGATGACGACGAGGGCTTCCTCGAGCTGTATCGCGCCGCGTTTTCCCGCGACGGCTACGTCGTCGAGACCACGGGCACAGTCGAGGGCGCTCGCCAGTGCCTCACGGAGGGAAACATCGACCTCGTGGTGCTGGACATCCGCCTCGGCGAGACCTCGGGCCTTGCGCTCCTGCGTGAGATCAAGGCCGGGGACGCCCGCCTGCCGGTCGTGCTCTCCACCGCCTACGCCCGCTACCAGGATGACTTCTCGTCCTGGCTGGCGGACGCATACATCGTCAAGTCCTCCGACCTCGGAGATCTCAAGCAGGCGGTGGCGCGCTGCCTCGGGGCCCGATGATGATCCCGATCGTGATGGCCGGCGGCTTCGGCACGCGAATTCGTCCGCTGTCGGCAAACCGTCCCAAGCCGATGCTGCCGATCGTCAACCGCCCTATCCTCGAGCGCGTCCTCACCCACCTCGCGAGCTTCGACATGCGCGAGGCCGTCCTGCTCACGTACTACGACCCGGACAAGATCCGCAACGGGTTTGGGGACGGCGAGAGACTCGGCATGCGGCTGCGCTACAACAATGCCGATCAGGACTTTGGCACCGCCGGTGCGGTCGCGCACGGCGCCGATCTTGTGGCGGCGGACGACTATCTTGTGCTCTCCGGCGACGTGATCTGCGACTTCGACCTCAAGGCGCTGGTCGCCGCCCACCGCGAGCACGGTGCGGTTGCGACGATCGGCCTGACCCGTGTCGCCAATCCACTCCAGTTCGGCATCGTCATCGTCGACGGCGAGGGGCGTGTGCGGCGCTTCCTCGAAAAGCCGACCTGGGGTGAGGTCTTCTCCGACACGGTCAATACGGGCGTGTACGTGCTTTCCGCTGCCGCCCTCAACGAGGTGCCGCGCGGCGAGCCGTTCGACTTCTCGCGCGACCTCTTCCCGCGCCTGCTCGCCGCCGGGGCGCCCCTGCACGGGCACGTCCTGCGCGGCTACTGGCGCGACATCGGTGACCCGGAGTCGTACCTGGCCGCCCATCAGGACTATTTCTCCGGCGCGCTGCGCCTCGTGCCGCCCGGTGAGCTGCGCCAGGTCGGAGGCAAGCCGCTCTGGGTCGAGGGTGACGCCGAACTAGACGCGACCATGGAAGTGCGTGGCACGGTCGTGATCGGACCGGGTTGCCGCGTCGAGGCGGGAGCTCGCCTCGAGGACGTGGTGCTCGGTGCCGGCACCATCGTGGGCGCGCGCACGGAGCTACGCCGCTCGGTGATCTGGGAGGACGCGCGCCTCGGCGAAGGCGCGCGCGTGGAGCAGTCGGTGCTCGGCGCCCGGGTCCAGGTGGGTGCCGACACGGTGATCGAGAAAGGCGCCGTGGTGGCGGACGACACCGTTCTCGGCCAAGAGGTGCGCATCAAGGAGGCGGTGAAGATTTGGCCGTCGAAGGTGGTCGAGGACCATGCCGTCGTCCACTCCAACCTCGTCTACGCCGAGCGCTGGCGCACCTCCGCGTTCGAGGAGGGCGCCGTCACCGGCCTCACCAACCTCGAGCTGACGCCGGAGGTGGCGGCGCGATTGGGCGCGGCGTACGGATCGCTGCTGCCCCCTGCCAGCACGATCCTCACCGCCCGCGACGACCACCCCGCCTCGCGCATGCTGCGGCGCGCCTTCGTCGGCGGGATGAGCTCCACCGGCGTCAACGTGGTCGACCTCGGCATGTTGCCGGTGCCGGTGATGCGCCACAAGCTGGAGGGGTTCGGCGAGGTGGGCGGCGTGTCGTTCCAGCAGGTGCAGCTCGTGCGCGGCATGACCTCGATCCGCTTTTTCGACGAGCACGGCCTCGACATCTCGACGAGCTTTTCCAAGTCGGTGGAGCGCATCTTCCTGCGCGAAGAGTTCCGCCGCGCCCAGCACCAGGAGATCGGCGTCATCTTCGAGCACCCGCGCATCGTCGACTTCTACGCCGAGTCGTTCCTCAAAGCGCTCGCGGTCGACAAGATTCGCGCCCGGCGCTTCCGGCTGGTGGTGGATTACGCGCATTCCACCGCCGTCGTGGTGCTACCTCGCTTGCTCGCCGACCTCGGCTGCGACGTCGTCACCCTCAACGCCCACACCGAGGGCGTGCACGAGGCGTTGCTCGCGAGCGAGATCGCGCTCGCGCACCGGCGCCTCGCGACCATCGTCACCTCGCTGGAAGCCGACCTCGGGGTGTGGCTCTACCCGAGCTGCGAGCGGATCGTGGTCGTCGACCGCCACCAGCACGTGTGGGTGGAGTTCGAGCTGGCCGCCCTGATGGTAGCCGCCGTGGTGGCCGCCGACCTCCCCCCCGGAGAGGTGGTGCTGCCCGCGTACTCGCCGTCAACGTTCGCCGCCGCTCTCGCCGGCGCCGGCCACCACGTGCGCGAGACCCTCTCCGCCCCGCGCGCGCTCACCGAGGCATCGCGCGGGCGCGACGTGATCTTCGCTTCCGCCGGCGAAGGCGACTTCATCTTCCCCGGCCTGCACCACGCGCCCGACGGCCTGTTTGCCGTCGGCAAGCTGCTCGAGCTCCTCGCCCGCGCCGGCCGGCCGCTCGAGGAAGTCGCCGCGCTGACACCCGCGGTGCCGGCGGCGCGCGCCACGGTGCCCTGCCCGATCGAGCGCAAGGGTGAAGTGATGCGCCGCTTCGGCGAGCACGTCCAGGGGCACGAGGTCTCCTACCTCGAGGGCATCAAGGTGCAGCTCGAGGGGGGCTGGATCCTTCTTCGCCCCGACCGGGTCGCCCCGATGCTCCACCTCCACGCAGAGTCGGACTCCAGCGACGCGGCTCGCGCGCTGCTCGGCAAGCATCGTGATGAGGTGCAGCGTCTGGTCCGGAGCGCTTGATTGAACCCGGAAACCCCAGCCGGCTTCTGCTGCGACGGCGGATGCGGGGGCACTGGCGAACGTTTGTTGGGAGCGCTGTTGAGCCCCCACCCAATCCTCCGCAAGGGGTTGCCAGGACGCGGACGCCCGCGTCACGCCGCCCTCCCGCCTGCCGCGTGTTCTCGCCGCGCTGGCGGGCGTGCTCGGCGCTCGGAGCCTGCGGCGTATCACAACCGATACGACTCGGCTCCTCGTGCCTGCGCTTGCCCACCATCATCGGCAGCTCCGCCCTCTCGCAACGAACCCGGCTGGGGGCTTCCGGGTTAGATGGCGAAGCTGACGTTCCTCTGGCACCTGCATCAACCGCAGTACCGTACCGCCGACGGCCACGTTCATGCCCCGTGGGTGCTACTACATGCCGGCGGTGAGTACCTCACCCTAGTGCATGCGCTGGCCGCCTCCGGCCTGCAGGGGCAGGTTCTCAACCTCACCCCGGTTTTCCTCGACCAATTGGTGGCGTACCGCGACGGCGTCGCACGTGATCCGCTGCTCGAGGCGTTGCGCACGCCGGCGCGCCGACTCTCGGCGGAAGCGAAGCGCGAGCTGCTGCGCTGGGCGTTCTTGCTCCACCCCAATCAATTGCGGCGCTGGCCGCGCCTGGCCGAGCTGGCGGCCCGCGCTGCGGACGCCTCGCCCGCGGACCTGCTGCGCCGTTTCACCGTGCAAGACCTCACCGACGTGCAGGTCCTGCTTGTGCTCGCCTACGCCGCGCCCAACTTCCCGTGGGAGCCCGAGGTGGCCGAGTTGGGCAAGCGCGGCGCGAGCTTCGGCGATGCCGCCCGCGCGCAGGCGGTGGCTTGGCTCGCGGCCTGCCCCGGCCGACTCATCGAGCGTTACCGCCGCCTCGCGGCGCAGCCGGGAATCGAGGTTTCCACTTCGCCGTTCGCGCATCCCATCATGCCGCTCCTCATCGACACCCGCAGTGTCGTCGAGTCATGGGCGCCTTACCCGGCGCCGTCGGTGCCCACTTTCGTCGCCCCCGACGATGCCGCCCTTCAATTGCGTGCCGGTCTGGCGTCGGTGCGCGATCTCGGCTTTGCGCCGACGGGCTGTTGGCCACCGGAAGGCTCGGTGTCGGAGGCGGCCGTGGCCCTCTACGGCGAACAAGGGGTGTGCTGGCTGGTCACCGACGAGGGCATCCTTGCCGCTTCGCTCGGCCATCGCCTCTCCGGTGAGACCGGTGTGCGTGTCGAGCTGTTCCGGCCCTGGCAGCTCCCCGCCGGGGGGCCGCTGCTGTTCTTTCGCCATCGCGACCTCTCGGATTTCATCGGCTTCCAAGCCGGCCGCTTCGCCGACGAGGCAGCCGCGGCGCGCGAGTTCGTCGAGCGCCTGCGTCGCACTGCGGCCCACCTACCCAGCGATGCCGGCGTTGTCATCGCGCTCGACGGCGAGAATCCTTGGACCAGCTTCCCGAGCGGCGGTAGCGGCTTCCTTACCGCGCTGGCGCATGAGCTGCGCGGCGCCGGCCAATTCCAGCCCGCCACGTTGGCGCAACGTGCCACCAGCGAGCAGCCGCAGCGCCTCCAGCGCCTGCATCCCGGCTCGTGGATCGGCGCGACGTTCTCAACCTGGATCGGTCACCCCGAGAAGAACCGCGCCTGGGAGCTGCTCGCCCGCGCCCGCGCGCTGGGTGCGTCGCGGGGTGGGTCGTCATGGTGGGCCGCGGAAGGCAGCGACTGGTGGTGGTGGTTCGGTGACGACAACCCAACCCTGCTCGCGCCGCTCTACGACGAGCTCTTTCGCGCCCACCTGCGTGACGCGTGCACGCGGGCCGGTGTGAAACCGCTTGCCGAGCTGTCGGCGCCGGTCCGCTCGGCCTCCGTGCGCCTGAGGGTGCCACTGTCGCGCTCGTGGCCGGCGCCGGTGCTCGATGGCAACGTGACGAGCTACTTCGAGTGGAGCGTCGCGGCCTGGGTCGAGGCTCAGCCCAGCCAGCGCCGCTTCGCGCGGGTGGCCTTGCGTGCCGAGCCGGGTCGTCTGTGGCTCAGGGTCGACCCGCGGCCAGGATCACAGCCAGCGCTCCCCCTCCTCGTTACGGTGGTGGCCGGAGACCACCGCACCACCCTCACGCTGCCGGACGACCTCCCCGGGGAGTGCGCCGTGGGACGCTGCCTCGAGGCGGGGGTCCCACTCCCAAGCGGCAACGTGCTCCTCGCGCTCGAGAGCGGCGGCGAACGGCTACCGGTGGAAGGGTTTTGGAACCTCAGCCTGATCGAAGTGGACGAGCCATGAAGACACGCTTCAGGCTACAGGCCTCAGGCTACAGGCAAGGCCCCTCACTGAGGATGGGAAGCGCGGGAGGTTATTCCCGTATCCTGCAGCCTATAGCCTGTAGCCCAGTCGCACATCGCACGGTGTTTGGGGGCGCTACGGTGATGCAACCGAGCCGGCGCCCGGAGTAGCCAATGTCAGAGCTGCGCTTCGACCCGATCCGGCGGCGCTGGTCGATCATCGCGACCGAGCGTCGCTTCCGCCCGCACGAGTTCAAGCGACCGACGCCCGAGTCGCCCGGCGATATCGGTGCCTGCCCGTTCGAGTACGGCAACGAAGGCGCCACGCCTCTCGAAATCTTCGCCATTGGCAAGGATGGGCGGCGACCCAACACACCCAACTGGCAGGTGCGCGTGGTGCCGAACAAGTTCCCGGCGCTCGGCATCGAGGGCGAGCTGACTCGCGAGGGGGTCGGCATCTTCGATCGCGTCAACGGCATCGGCGCCCATGAGGTGATCGTCGAGACCCCCGACCACCACCGCTCGCCCGCAGACATGACCGCCGAGGAGCTGGCCCTGGTGTTGCGCGCCTGGCGCGAGCGCCTCGTTGACCTGCGCCGCGACATCCGCATCCGCTACGTGCTCCTGTTCAAGAACCACGGGCGCGAAGCGGGGGCATCACTCTTCCACCCGCACTCGCAGCTCATCGCCACGCCGATCATTCCCACCTTCGTGGTGGAGGAGCTGAACGTCTCACGCGAACATTGGGCGCACAAGGAACGGTGCATCTTCTGCGACCTCATCCAGCAGGAGCGCTCGTTCGGCGACCGCGTCGCGCTCGAAACGGATCGCTTCATCTTGCTCGAGCCGTTTGCGGCCTCGTTCCCGTTCGAGACCTGGCTGCTGCCCAAGGTGCACTGTCACGACTTCGCGCTCTGCACCGACGAGCTCCTCGGCGACCTTGCCAAGCTCGTGCGCGACTTCCTGCGCCGCATCCGCGTGCTGCTCGACGACCCGCCCTACAACTTCATCCTCCACACCGCACCGAGCCCGCACCCCCGCCCTGGCCAGCCACGCTACTGGACGACCATCGAGTACGACTTCCACTGGCACCTCGAGTTCGTCCCGAGGATCACCCGCATCGCCGGTTTCGAGTGGGGCTCCGGCTACACCATCAACCCAACCCCTCCCGAGGAGGCGGCCCGGTTTCTGCGCGAGGTGACGGTGGAGGAGAAGGGCTGAATGCGAGGCGCTGACGGCGATGAACGGTTGGCGGTAGGCCCGCATCGAGGAGCGAATCAGTGCGAATAGCTCACCTGAGCTCCGAGGTTGTGCCCTTCTCCAAGACGGGCGGGCTGGCCGATGTCGTCGGCGCGCTGCCGCCGGCGCTTGTGGCCCTGGGCCATGAGGTGACGGTGGTGGCACCGGCGCACCGCACCGCCGTGAAAGACGAACCGCCGGGCGAGGTCCACGGCGAGTTCACCGCGCTTGGAATGACCGCGAGGCTGCGCGTGCTCGAATACCGCGGCGTGCGCTTCGTCCTCCTCGACTGTCCACCACTGTTCGTCAGGCCGGCGCTGTACTCGCTACCCGACGGCGATTTCCCCGACAACGCGGTACGCTTTGCCTTCTTTGCCCGAGCGGCGCTGGCAGCGCTGGCGCTCCTCGGTGGGGTCGATCTCGTGCACGCCCACGATTGGCAGGCCGCGCTGGCGCCGCTCTTGCTGCGCCACGATGCACCAACCCGCGATTCCCTGCCCGGCGCCAAGAGCGTGCTCACCGTGCACAACCTCGCCTACCAGGGCGTTTTCGCCCCGTGGGTGCTGGACGCGTGCGAGCTGCCGCGCAGTCTGTTCACCCTCGAGGGCCTCGAGTTCTACGGCCAGGTCAGCTTCCTAAAAGGCGGACTGCTGAGCGCCGATGCCATCACCACCGTCTCGCCGACCTATGCGAAGGAGATCCTCACACCTGAGTTCGGCTGCCGCCTCGAGGGCGTGCTGGAAACGCGGCGCGACGCGCTCGTCGGCATACTCAACGGCCTCGACGTCGAGGAGTGGGATCCTTCACGCGACCGCCACATCCCCCGCGCCTACCAACCCGCCGACGTCACCGCGGGCAAGCGCGCGGCACGGGAATCGCTCGCCGAGGAGGCGAAGATTGCAGCCGGACCGCGGCCGTTGCTCGGTATGGTCTCGCGCCTCGCCGAACAGAAGGGTGCCGACCTGGTGGTCGCCGCACTCGACGACATCGTCGGGATGGGGTTCGATCTCGTCGTGCTCGGCACCGGCGAGCGCCGCTACGAGGACGCGATGCGCGCCGCCGAGGCTGCATATCCGGGGCGCGTCAGGATCTTCCTGCGCTTCGACGAGCGCCTCGCGCACCGCATCTACGCGGGGAGCGATTTCTTCCTCATGCCGAGCCGCTACGAGCCGTGCGGGCTCGGGCAGATGATCGCGATGCGCTACGGCTCGCTGCCGGTTGTCAACCACACCGGCGGCCTCGCCGACACGGTCACCGACGCGAGCAGCCAAGGCGGCAACGGGTTCGTGCTCGCCGCACTCACGCCGAGCGAGCTAGCCGCAACCCTACTCCGGGCACGTGAGCTGTTCCGCAACGCCCCCCGCTTGGCGCGCCTGCGCCGGCAGGCGATGGCTCGCGATTTCTCCTGGACCGCCTCTGCCCGGGAGTACCTCAAGCACTACGAACGCCTGCTCCGCTGAAGACTCCTCTGCTCGGGCGGCTCTACTCGCGCACGACCGCCGAACCACTACCAACGGTCCCCTTATGCCCGTCTGGTTCGCGGCAGTTCGGCGCTCGCTCGCCATGGCAGCGGGATGACGAGTCCTTCGAAAGACTGAAGACAGAGGCAACAACTCATTTTGAATTGCCCGTCGGGTGAAGCGGCGATCACTCCGGAGGCCGCGGGAACCCGGCGCGCGGATCGGCGCCGGGAGACGCTGGCCCGGAGCGCAGCGAAGGGAACAGCGAGGGTCACGGCGGCGAGGCGCGCTGCCGGGTCGCGGCCGGAGGAGTTTCGGGCCGCCGCGCGTGGGGATGCGCAAGGCCCGGATGGCCGCGAACCCGACGGGCAAAAGAAGACATGATGTTGCCTTTGGGTGCTGCAGTCACATGGGATTTCCCACCTAGAAGGAGGAGCAGTGGCACTCGACCGGCGGCGGTGCTACGAGCTCTCGGGTGCGGGTTTCTTGCCGAAGATCCAGGCGACCAACACCCCGATCAAGTAAAGCCCGATCATCGGCAAGGCGAAGACACACTGTGTGGGGATGTCGGGGGTCGGGGTGATCACCGCCGCAATGATGAAGATGATTAGCACGGCGTAGCGGAAGTACTTGAGCAGAAACTTGTAAGTAACGACGCCGAGCCGTGCGAGAATCAGAATCAGTGCCGGCATTTCGAAGACCAGCCCGAGGCCGAGGATCACCTTGCTGGCCATAGCAAAGTATTCGTTGACGGTGATGACCTGACGGAAATCCTTCCCGACCGAGAGGAGAAACTGGCACACCATGGGAAAGGCGATCGCCCAGCCGAAGTAGCCGCCAGCGAGAAAAAACGCCGTGGTCACGAGAAGAAATGGAAGCACGACCTTGCGCTCCCGCCGGTAGAGCGCGGGCGCCACAAACAGCCAGAGCTGATAGAGCACGACCGGCGATGCCACGAAGATCCCCGCCAGGAGCGCGACCTTCATGTAGAGCATGAACGGATCGACGAGGCCGGTGAAGGCCAGCTTGTCGCCCGATGGCAGGAACCGCGTGATCGGCCTTGCGATCAGGGCGAAGAGCTTGTCTGCAAAGCCCCAGCACAGCAGAAAGCCGACAAACACCGCCCCGATCGACCACGCGATACGACGCCGCAGCTCCTCGAGATGCTCGAGGAGGGTCATGCGCTTGAGCTCGTCACCCGCTCCCTCGGAGCGCTGCCAGGACTCCGCCATGGCCTACTTCGGCTCCGTCGCCGACGGTTTGGGCTCCACTGCGACGGTGCTCGGTTCGGTGGGGGCGTTCGACGGTTCTGGAACGACCGGGGCGGCAGCCGGTGTTGCCGCGACGGCGGCGCCGGGCTTGAGGGCGTCCTCGAGGTCACGTTTGGTTTGCTTCAGCTCCGTGGCCGCCACTTCCTCCTCGAGGGAACGCTGCAGGTCGTTGGTGGCACGCTTGAATTCGCCGAGCGCTTTGCCCAGGCTGCGGCCGATTTCGGGCAGCTTCTTGGGCCCAAACAACAGTAACGCCACGACGAAAATCATGATCAGCTCGGGAATCCCCACGGATCCAAACATGCACACCCCCCGGTGGCCGCCACACCACGCCGGCAGGTGAGTATAGTGTGATACAGTCTCGACTTCAAAGGGGGCGGGATGCGGTCCCTCAAGCGGATTCTCCTGGTGGTGGTGGTGGTTGCTGCGGGCGCGCTGGCGGGAGCGCTCGCTGGCGAGACCAAGCACGACAACTTCGTGCAATCAGACCGGTTCCTCCAGCGCTACGCGAGCCTGCTCGAATTTGTCCTCAACCACGCGCCCGAGAAGACCGAACCTGCCGATCTCGTGTACTCGAGCATCGACGGGATGCTGGCCCTGCTTGATCCCCACACGAGCTTCATGCGACCCGACGCGTACGCGCACATGAGGGAGCGCCAGGAGGGCTCGTTCCACGGCATCGGCGTGATCATCTCGCTGCGCGGTGGCCGCGTGACGGTGATCACGCCCATCGAGGGCACGCCCGCGGCGAAGGTCGGATTGCGTGCCGGCGACATCATCGAGACCGTCGACGGCAAGCCCACCGAGGGGATGGACATCGACGATGCGGCCCGGCGTTTGCGCGGTCCAGAGGGAAGCTCGGTTCACATTACGGTGAGCCGACCAGGTATGGGCGCGCCTCTCGATTTCACCATCGAGCGTGCGCGTGTGCCTACCGACTCGGTGCGCTACGCCTTCATGATCGGCAACGACACGGCGTACATCCGCATCTCCGACTTCATCCGCACCACCGGGGACGAGGTCAAGAAGGCGCTCGAACGGCTCGAAAAGGAGGGCGCGACGCGCCTCTTGCTTGACCTGCGCGACAACCCTGGCGGGACCGTTGACACAGCGGTAACCACTTCGGCACTGTTGCTCGAACCCGGCCAGCAGGTGTTCGCAACCAAGGGCCGCACCGCCGATTCGTTCCAGGACTACCGCGTGCCCCACGACGGCGAGCATTTCCGCGGCCCAGTCGTGGTGCTGGTTAACCGGGGCTCCGCGTCGGCGGCGGAGATCGTCGCCGGTGCGCTGCAGGATCATGACCGCGCGCTGCTGGTGGGCGAGAACACCTTCGGCAAGGGCGTAGTGCAGACCATCTACCCGGTGCGGGACGCCGGGCTTGCCCTCACCACGGCCAAGTACTACACACCCTCGGGACGCTGCATCCAGCGCGATTTCGAATCGTTCTTCGAGTACATCCATCCCCACGAAGCGAAGGGAACCAACCCCACGCCTGAGGTGGTCCCGACTCCGGGCGCCGTGCAGCCCACCCCACCCCCGGGCACGCCAGTCTTCTTCACCGATTCCGGCCGCAGGGTATATGGCGGCGGCGGCATCGCTCCCGATCGCGAGGTCCACCTCAACGATTACTCGGAACGGCTCGCCCGTTTGCTTGCCAATTCGGCCTTCTTCAACTACGCCGTCACCTACCTCGCCGACAAGCCGGACAAGGCCACGGCGGCACGCGAGTTCGTCGCCACCGAGCCAGTGCTCAAGGAGTTCCACGACCGCGTGGTGGCACAGAAGTGGCTGCCGACCGCGGAGATCGACGCTGCCCTGGCCGATCCGACCGACCGCCGGGAGATCGAGATCGCGCTGCGCGCCGAGGTGCTCAACTCGGGCGTCTCCCTCACCGCGGGGTACAAGGCATTCCTCGACTCCGACGAACAGGCGCAGGCTGCGCTGAAGTACTTTGACGAGGCCGCCAAGCTCGCGGCGCGGGCGCATCCTGCCAGCGCCGGTCCGGCGAAGACGGCCATGCGTCGCCTGGCCGATTCGCGCTCGTAGCGCGAGGCGGCTTCGTCTGGCGTCGCAACCCTCCCGGAGGTCAACGTGAAGACGATCATCGAGCCGTTCCGCATCAAGAGCGTCGAGCCGATCCGCATGACCTCTCGCGAGGAGCGCGCCGCGCTCATCCGCGAGGCCGGCTACAACCCGTTCCGCCTCAGGGCCGAGCACGTGCTCATCGACCTGCTCACCGACTCCGGCACCGGCGCGATGAGCACCCACCAGTGGGCCGGCATCATGGAGGGCGACGAGTCGTACGCCGGGGCGCGCAGCTTCTTTCATTTCGAGACGGCCGTGCGCGACATCTTCGGCCACCGCTACGTCATCCCCACCCACCAGGGGCGTGCGAGTGAGCGGCTCCTCTGCCGCGCCGTGGTCAAGCCTGGCCACGTGATCCCGGGCAACACGCATTTCGACACCACCCGCGCCAACATTGAGGACGCCGGCGCGGAGGCGCGCGACCTGGTGATCGCGGAAGGCCGTGACCCCGAGGTGGAGCACCCGTTCAAGGGCAACATCGACCTCGACGCGCTCGAGGCGTGCATCCGCGAGGTCGGCGCCGAGCGCGTGCCGTTCGTGCTCATCACCGTGACCAACAACTCCGGCGGCGGCCAGCCGGTCTCGATGGCGAACCTCAAAGGTGCGCGGGCGGTGTGCGATCGCCACCGCGTGCCGCTGCTCCTCGACGCCGCGCGCTTCGCCGAGAATGCGTACTTCATCAAGCTGCGCGAGGTGGGGTTTGGCGAGCAGACACCGATCGCGATCGCGCGTGAGATGTTCTCCTACTCCGATGGTGCGCTCATGAGCATGAAGAAGGACGCGTTTGGAAACATCGGCGGGGTGATCTCGCTCAACTCCGAGGCGTGGTGGGAGCAGATCCGCACGCTGCTCATCCTCACCGAAGGCTTCCCCACCTACGGAGGCCTCGCTGGCCGCGACCTCGAGGCGCTCGCAATCGGCATCAAAGAGATCCTCGACGAGGACTACCTGCGCTACCGCATCGCGTCTACCGCCTACGTCGGCAGGCACCTCCAGGCCTGCGGGGTGCCGCTGCTCAAGCCGTTCGGTGGCCATGCGATCTACCTCAACGGGCGGAAGTTCTGCAGCCATTTGCCCGACGAGCAGCTTCCCGGTTGGTCGCTCTCGGTGGCGCTGTACGAGCACGTGGGCGTGCGCGCCTGCGAGATCGGCAACGTCATGTTCGGTCGTCGCGACGAGGACGGCGCCTGGCAGTGGCCCGCCCTCGACCTCGTGCGCCTCGCCATCCCGCGCCGCACGTACACGCAAAGCCACATGGACTACGTGATCGAGGGGATCGACGAGCTGCACCGCCAGCGCAAGACCATCCGCGGCTTGCGCTTCGTTGACCGCCCGGCCGTGCTCCCCCACTTCACCGCCACGTTCGAGATGGTTTGATACCAATCTCACATCCGTGGAAGAGGAATCGCGACGCAGGCACCGGCGTTCGCCGTGTGGGGCCGTCGGTTATCGAACGAAGGCCGGCACAGCCGAGGCGCGTGAGGACTACCCCAGCGGCGACGCGGGGGAGCCCTGCCGGCCAGACGTTGCCTTCCGCATGGCCAGCCCCAGGCCGACAAACAAGATGAGTGCGGAAAGGAAAAGGTTGCCGTATGCCCCTGCCATATGGTGCATCGGAAGCGTCAGCGCGTGAACCAGCAGTGACGCGGCGACCCACCAGAACAGACCTCGACGCGGTTGGATCTCCTGTTCGGCATCAAGCAGCGCCGCGGTGGCGACGCCGAGGGGGTAGAGCATCCACACGTATGAGTAGTCGAGCGAAAGGGGCGTCACCATTACGATCAGGAGCAGAAGCATGGCCCATTCGATCGTGTCGCTGCGGCAGGTTCGCGACCGGTCCGATGGGGTGCACCAGAGAAAGAATAGCCCGAGCCCGAGCACGCTGGCGAGGATCACGGCATTGACGGTGCCGAAGCCAAGGGTCGTCAGGTTGACCGTCCAGCCAGAAGCTTCCTCCCCATCCGCCGGCACAGGGCGCAGCAAACGGTTGGCCACGCCAACGATCGACTGATTCTTGAAGCTGTAGCCTTGCAATCCGCGCTGCGAAATCGTCCTCGCGTCATACGTCAGCACCACGGTCTTTGTCCAGGCGGAGAGGTCG
Source organism: Thermoanaerobaculales bacterium (assembly GCA_044447965.1). Taxonomy (GTDB): domain Bacteria; phylum Acidobacteriota; class Thermoanaerobaculia; order Thermoanaerobaculales; family Thermoanaerobaculaceae; genus DATIYW01. Next base: position 50,565 of record JBIOGJ010000026.1, read on the forward strand.
TCGAAGACGCCCCAAGCCGGGCGGAAGGCAAGAGGGAAGACGAGCAGCCATCCCAAGAGCGCGATTATCGCGGCGGCCATGGCCGTCCAGTGGCGGCGGTAGACCAAATAACCCACGGCGAGCACGGGGGACGCCTTGATTGCCGCCGCCGTCCCGATCAAGGCACCGGCGAGGCCGGGCCGCCTCCGCCTCAGACTCGCCGCTGCGCCCAGCATTAGTGCCAACAGGACAAGGGCTGGTTGACCGAGCTTGTAGGTGTCGAGGATCCAGTACGTCATCGCCAGGGTTGGTAGCAGGCTCAGAAGGGGGTGTTGTCGCCCGACCCGACCTGTCACGAGCCAAACCGTGAGCGCCACGGATGCGAACCATGCCACCGAGTTGATCGCGACCAACACGAAGACAAACACCGCCTTGCCGAGAAGCGCCGCGATCGCGAGCATGGCGGCTGCGCTTGGCGGGTATTCAAACGGGACACCGATACCGCGTGCATAGATGGCGTGGTTGTGTAGATAGTCCTTGGCGGTGACGTACCAGAGGTTGTAGTCGTACTGACAGCGGCCTCGCACCGCACTGACCACCGGTGTGGCGGCGAGGGCGAGCATCGCCACCGCAAGCGCTACAAACATGTGAAGATCGGCTCTCGGCTGCCGAGCCTGGAGCATGTCAAGCCAGTTTTGCAAACGGGACGGCGACCGATGGGGCCGCGACTGAGCGCAGCTACCTGAAGAACCAGATATCACCTTCTAACCTCTGCCGTGTTCGGCTCGTGTGCGTCGATCGCCGTCGGGCGTCGCGGGAACCTCAGAGGTTGCTCGTGAAGGTTGCCTACTTCCCGCTCCCGTTTGGCTAACGGAGCCAGGGCACAACTGACGACGCCGACATTCATCGCCATCGCCTCCGCCAGTCCCTCCCCCCTCGAAAGCTACACCTGCCCGCCCGCCAACACCACCCGCTGCGCGGCGCCCGCACGGCTCCCCCCTTCTCTAACGCTCTCGGATATGACGACGTCGCGCTTAGTAACGGACCCGTGTAGCGCGCCACGGGCCGCAGTCCTTCGCGCTGCGGTATGCTCGCGGCGTGACCGACAAGCCGGTCTCGCGCAGGGTCGCGATCAAGCCTGCGAGCGGGCAGCGGGGCCAGGTGGACTACCCGAGCGCGCTCCACCCCGAGCACTGCACGCTGTTCGCCGACGGTCACGAAGGGCTGAGTCTTTCCCGACCGGTCGAGTGGACAGGATGAGCGCGACCAGCGGCTCTCATCTCGTTCGTGAGAACCTGCGCTTCTTCATCGTCTCGTTTCTCGTCCTGAGCGTCGGCGTTCTGGCGGTCTACTGGGAGGCATTGCGCTATCCGTTCATTCAGGACGATTGGTCCATGCTGAGCAGGGCGACCGAATCATCGTTTGGCGAATGGCTAAGATTCGCATTCTATCCGCCCCATCAACTGTTCTACCGCCCTCTCGGCATGACCTACTTCTTCCTTTACGAACGGGCCTTCGGCCTCAACCCACTCTTCTTTCACCTGATAAACCTCACCGTGCACGTGATGAACTCGGTGCTGGTCCTATTCATCGCGCTGCTGGTGAGCCGTTCACGCACCATCGCGCTGGCGGTGGCGGTGCTGTACGCAACCGCGGCCACGATTCACTTGGACCCGCTCCTCTGGATGGTCGGCATCTTCGACCTGATGGGGGCGTTCTTCTTCTTCTCCGGACTGGCGCTTTTGATGTCGGGCAAACCACGCTGGTCGGGACTTTCGTTCCTTCTGGGGCTCCTCTTCAAGGAGTCCGTGATCGCCTTACCAGTCGTGCTGCTGGGTTGGCTCTTCTGGGAGAGGGAGAAGAACACCAGGCCCTCGGCGGGGATCGTTGCGGACCTCGGACCCCACCTTGCCGCTCTGGCGCTGTACCTGCCCTTGAAGCTATCCGGCCTGTCGCCGTTCGCATTTCCGAGCGGCTTTCCATACCACCTCACGTTTCTAGGTGTCGGCGTTGTCCGCAACGGACTGGATTACGCGGCATGTAGTCTCGGCGCTCTTGTCCCGTTCCTGTCGACCAAGCCTGTCGTGGGAGTCTTCGCCGGGGTCGCGTTGGCGACGCTGGCGCTGTTCACGAGGATGAGACGGGCCGACGGCCTTCCCGTACATTGGGCTTTCCTGTCTCTCTGGGCCGTTGCCGGAATAGCGGTGGCTCTTCCTCTGGCCAACCACTGGTACCGGTACTACCTCACGTACTCGTTCCCCGCCGTTCTCCTCATCGCCCTGCTCGTCTTGAGGCAGTTTCATCGAGCGATCCAGGGAGGCGGACGTTCCTCTGCTGCCTTGGTGGCTTCTTGGCTGCTGGTGCAGACGCTGTCCGCAGGAGCCTACGTGTTCCGCAAAGATCAGGCCGGGATCGGGGACAAGTACGAACGCGGCACCAACAACCTGGTCCACCGCGGGCACGCGGTTGCGGCGGTACTCGATTACCTCGCGCGTGCTCACCCGTGGGTGCCTGACGACACCGTCTTCGTCGTTAGCGGCGCCGAGATCGAGGCTTTCGACGGTGCGTCAGCGTTCCGCGCCTTCTACCGGGAGCGCGGGATCACGGCCTATCCCCGAGCCACGGTGGAGGTGAGCGCAGGTGGGAAGATGTCGCTCAGCCCCTTGGCTCCCGGTGCAGATCAATTGGCAAACCGCACCCTGGATGACCGCAGCGTTATCCTCCTGGACGTTGGGCCGGAAGGCGTGAAGGAACGGGTAGTGTCGCCGCGCTGAGAGTCCCGAGGCCGCGACTGCTCTCCGCACGATAAGAAAGGCGCGCCGGGCCAGGCTCGGATCGCTCGGTTTCGTCACTCCACCGTTGGATCATTCAGTGAGACAGGGCCGCTGCGTTACCGAAGCGCGCGGCTGGGAACAGCCGGCGGCTGCTCGCCACCACAACACGGCCAAACGTGACTCTGATGCCGTGGCCTTCGCTTCGTCGACCGCCCCGCGGTCCTCCCCCACTTCACCGCCACCTTCGAGATCGTGTAGCGGCACGGGTCAAGAATCTGGGCTCCGAGGGGGGCCCGCGCACCTTCTCCTCTGCGCTATGCTCGCCGCGTGACCGACAAGCCGGTTGCGTGCCGCGTCGCGATCGGGCCGGCCGAGGGCCAGCGGCGCAAGGTCGACTACGCGAGCGAGCCCACCCCGTCGGAGGGCAGCTCGCCCTCGATTGCGGGTTGACCGGGCGGCCGGACGAGGGCGGCGTCGACTCCGGCGAGGAAGCTTTCGGCCTCGCGCTCGATCAGCCGAAGCGCCGACGCCAGCGCGTCGCGATCGCGGATCGGATCAGCCACCCGGAGCGTCTCCCGCGGCGCACAGCCGCTCGAGGTTCGCGATCGCCGGGCGAACGTGCTCGCCAAAGCGCATGAACGCCTGCTGCACCTGCGGCTCCTCGGCGTGCTGCGGGAGGCCGCGGAGCGCGTTGAGCCTGGACCGCTCGAGCCAGTCCGCGACGTCGGGCTCCTTCGTCCAGCGGTTGGCGGCCCTCATGGTGATGATCGTCCCCCGCGCCCAGTCCAAGGGGACGTTCGGTTGCTGGTTAGGCGGGCAGAGGCGGTTCTGCGCCTCGAGATCGTCGCGCGTGGCCTCCACGTAGGCGGTGAGCGCGGCGGCGAACGGGAGCAGGCCGATCCGGATCGACTGCAGGGTGATGCGCCCGGCGCTGAAGATAGGCGTCTCGGGGGCGCGGTTGAGTCCTTCGGCTGCGCAGTGGACGTGCAGGTGCGCAGGGCTGGTGGGGAGGGTTCCTCCGTCGAGGACGATCCGGTCCGGCTCGAGGCGCCGCACCTTGCCCAGCCGCACCACCCCCTCGATGCGTCGGAGCTGCTCGACCTCGGCGAAGCTGATGGTGGGCCCGCGGTACATGGTGGGCGGGACGCGCGGGTCGACGCGGAAGAACTGCTCGAACGCTTCCAGCCGCGCGATGAGATCGTCCAGCGACGTGGCCTGGGCGGCCGCCTCGAGCTGCAGCGAGAGGCCCTCGAACAGCGTGCCCACCAGCTCTCCACCCTGCGCGAAGCGCCGGTTGATGAACCAACCCTCGCGGGGCTTGATCCAGCGGATGTCGCCCGGCGCCACGCCGTTCTCGAGCAGCCACGTGCAGGCGTCGAGCGCCGTCTTGCCCGCGCCGATGATGACATAGCCCGCCGGCCGCTCGCGAAGGTTCACCAGCGCGCCCACCGGGACGCACTGTGCGCCGGGGGCGATCTCGAAGGGAGGCGGTGAGCTCGCCGGAAAGCGCCCTTCGAGGTAGGTCGCGTCGACGACCTTCTTCCGGACCTTCACCTCAACCTCCTCGCCGGAGGTGGCCGAGGCGAACCGGTAGTCACCGAGGTAGCTCGACATCGGGAAGTAGCGGACCCGGCCCGACGGCAGCAGGCGGTCCCGCATGACGCGGTCGTAGTAGCCGCAGATCTCGGCGGCGCCGGCGCGGTCGTAGAAACCCGCGTTCGGTCCGTGGCGGTCGATCGCCTCGCTGCCCAGGGCCAGCGAGTTCACGCCGTAGAAGGCGGACGGTTGGTGGAGGCGTACGAACGGGTAGGCCTCGAGCCAGTGCCCGCCGGGCGCGTGTCGCCGGTCGACCATGACGATGTCGGCGCGGGAGGCGTCGAGGAGCGCGTCGGCGAAGGCCATCCCCGCCGCGCCACATCCGACGACGAGGTAGTCGGTTTCAAGCGTTCGCTTCGGCATGGCCCGCGGAATTCATCACATTCCCGATGGATCGATTGGAATTTCCTTTCTCACCTGGGGCGATCGTAGCGCGACCGGAGGGCGTGTCAAGGTATCGGCAGGGCATGCGGTGGGCGGATCGGAGACCCGGCGTGACCGCGTCGGGGCTGAAGTCGGCGCCGAAGGCCGCAATTCCGCTAGATGCGTACCTGGCACCCGTTAGTGTCAAGGTATCAGCAGGGCATGCGGTGGGCGGATGGGAGGCCCGGCGTGACCGCATCGCGGCTGAAGCTGGCGCCGAAGGCGGCAATTCCGCTAGATGCGTACCCGGCACCCGTTGTTCTGGCACCCGTTATCACTTTCGTATTTCTTCGCCTCTGAAGGGTTCGGAGAAGAATTTTGCGACTGTTGCCTTGAAAAGCGCTGGATCGGTCTTCGTGATCCAGTGCGTTTCGCCGGGGACAATGCAGAGATTCGCCTCGCGAATATTCCGATAAATATACAGAGTATGCTCTTCTCGGACGACATCCCTGTCGCAGGACATGACCAATACCGGACACTTAATCTTTCTGAGATCATCGGGCGAAATATGAGGTTGAAATTCCATCAAGCTGTTCAATTCCCTAATCAGACGCCAATTTGTTGTAGTGTCCCCTCGTTTCATCATTTCTCCCGCGTGCACGCGGTCGGCATGTATTTCTTCAATAATGTGGGGATAAATGGCGGTCGCATCCGGAGTCAGATTGGCTCCGAATGCCGCGATCTTCCTGGTTCTTTCAGGGAAGTAGATCCCCATCATCAGGCCGATGATTCCCCCGTCACTTCTTCCGACGATGTAGGCGGACTCCACCTTCAGGGAGTCTAGTAACACGGCGACATCCTTTGTCATTTGCATGTACGTAAGAGGCTCCTCACCCAATTCGGATTTGCCCCTTCCGCGGCAATCCAAGACGATCACCTTGTACTGATTCCGAAAATATTCAATCTGAGGTCCCATGAAGGCGATATTCCCGCCATTCCCATGGATTAATACAAGAGGGTCGCCCTGCCCATACGTTTCGTAATAGAGACGGACACCGTTCAGGGCCGCATAATGACCAGCATCCTTGTTGTCTCCATAAGGAATGGCTGGCTTAAGCGCCGATTGGCCATAGAGCTGTGTCGGACCAAAGGAACAAGTCAAGTGGAGCGCTGCGATTGCGATTCCCAGTCGAAAAGTCATTTCGCCCCTCTCACGGATAGGAATCTGGTCGTCACTGCGGTCGAGGATGCACCCACTCAACGATAGCGTCAAGGCCAATCGGGGTGCCAATCGAGGTGTCTTGAGGTCCCATGTGGGAGAGGGACGACGGCGAGAAGGTGGTCGAGGCAACCCGAAATAGTGGCGCCGAGAACGTCAAGGGAGGAGCGGGACGAGGCCCCCCACCGTGGGCCGGCCAAGGGGTCAACCTCGTAGAGACGGCGAATGAGCTGCGCCCAGCTCCGGCGCAGGGCTCGCACATCGGGATCGGAGGGTGGGTTGGAAGCAGGTACCGCCGGCGCCGGGCTCTTACCCTGCCGCAGGAATCACTTTTGTTTCGTGGACTTCTTTCCGCCAGAAGTATTGAGAGCGACGGCCGCGCGGATGAGCGCCTTGAACGCATTCGTGTCAATCTCCTCACCCTCGTGGATGTCGATGGCGCGCCTTGTGTTCCCGTCGAGGCTCGAGTTGAAGAGCTGGGCAGGATCTTGCAAGGAAGCGCCCTTAAAGAAGGTCAACTTCACTACCGACTTGTACGACTCTCCCGTGCAGATGCCCCCGTCATGGGACCATATCGGGGTCCCCATCCACTTCCACTCTTCCACAACATCAGGGTCGGCCTCCCTGATGAGGGCGCGCATCCTTGTTAATGTATCGCCTCTCCAGTCACCCAACTCGGCAATCCTCTCGCTGATTAGTTTGGAGGCCGCC
>JBIOGJ010000027.1:0-57110 GCA_044447965.1 Thermoanaerobaculales bacterium
AGCGCGGGGGGTTCGGGGGGGCACAAGGCGACGGCGGGCGGGAGGAGTGTCGCCGGCCCCCCCGCAACGAAGACCATCGTGGAGCACACCAACATCAACCCAAACAAGGCCGCGCATATCGGCCACCTGCGCAACGCCGTGCTGGGCGACACGCTGGTGCGTTGCCTGCGCTTTCTCGGGCACACCGTCGAGGTGCAGGACTACATCGACGACACGGGCGTGCAGGTCGCCGACGTGGTGGTGGGGTTCCTCTTCCTGCCGGAGCCCCAGCTTGCCGCAGCGGTTTCGCCGTTCTGGCCCGACGAGGTCGCCCCGGCACGCAGCCGCGCGGAGGTCTTGCGGGCGCTGGCACGGCGCTCCGACTCCGGCCATTTGATCGCGACAGAGGTGGGACACGACGACTTCGACGACCTCTGCTGGGAGCTCTACCCGCGGGTCACGCGCTGGTACGAGAGCGAGCCCGCCGCCGAGGCGCACCGCACGGAGATCCTTCACGCGATCGAAGGTGGCTTCTCCGCCGACCTGCCTCTCGCCACCGCCATCGAGCGCCTCGCTTCCTCGGACCAGGGCGCGCACGAACCAGACCGTGCCGCCGTTTCTCGTTTCGCCGCCGCGGTCGCGGAGGCCAACCTGCGCTGCCACCTCGCCACCATGGGCCGGCTCGGCATCGCCTACGACGTGCTCCCGCACGAGTCGGACATCCTCCACCGCGGCTTCTGGGAGCGCGCCCGCAACCTGCTCGAGGCGGCCGGCGCGATCCGCCTCGAAGCGGAGGGCAAGAACGCCGGCTGCTGGGTGATGTCGCTCGCCGAATCGCCGGAGTTTGCCGGCATGGCCGACGCCGACAAGATCCTCGTGCGCTCCAACGGCACCGTGACGTACACCGGCAAAGACATCGCATATCAGCTCTGGAAGCTCGGCCTGCTCCGCGACCCCGACGGGACCGTCCACGACTTCGGCTACCGCGAGTTCGCCCGCTTCGCGCAGCCGTCCACGGCCGCGCCGGTGCGCTATGGCGAGGGGGAGCGGGTGCTTTATCGCACCGCCTCGAACCCAACCGAGCATCCGGCCGGCGCCAGCTTCGGCGCCGGGCAGCAGGTGTACAACGTCATCGACGTGCGGCAGTCATACCCGCAGAAAGTCGTCAAGGAGGCGATCCGCGTCCTCGGGCACGCTGAAGCCGCCGACAGCTCCGTGCACTTCGCGTATGAGATGGTCGCGCTCACCCCAGCGGCGGTGCGCCGGCTGGAGGCGACGCACAAGCTCGACTTCGGTTTGACCGCCGACGACATGGCCAAGCCGTTCATCGAGATGTCGGGACGGCGCGGCATCGGCGTCAAGGCCGACGCGCTCCTCGACACGCTCCTCGCCGAAGCGAGCGCCGCAATCCAACGCCGCGAGGAAGGGAGCGGCACGCCGCCCAGCCCCGGCGCCCTGCAGCGCGCGCGCGACATCGCAGTCGGCGCTCTGCGCTACCAGATGGCACGCCAGGGACGCAACCGCGTGCTCGCCTTCGACTTCGATGAGGCGCTCGCGTTCGAGGGGGACACCGGACCGTACCTGCAGTACTCCGCGGTGCGCGCCAACAAGATCTTCGCGAAGCTCGCGGTCGAAGGCCTTGCCAGCTCCCCGGCGGACGACGCAAGCACCGCCGAGGCCGCCGAGATACCTGACGATCTCTGGGACCTCGTCCTTGCCTGCGCCAGAACGCCCGAGATTGCCGGTAAGGCGGTTAACTCGCTCGAGTTTTCCTTGCTCGCCGCCCACGCGCGCGACCTCGCCCAGGCGTTCCACAAGCTCTACCACGAATACCCGGTCCTGCATGCTCCCGACGAGCCGACCCGCGCGTTGCGCCGCGCCGCCTTCCGCCTCTTCGCGACCACCGTGACGCAGATCCTCGAGGAGCTGCTCGGCATCCCGGTCCCCACCGAGATGTAGCGGCGCGCCGGTGGCGCAGTACCATTGGCGTCATGCAACACGTATTCAGCTACGAGTCCGACCCCTACCTCCGCGAGCTCACCACCGAGGTCCGCGAAACCGGTGTCGAGGGCGACCGGCCGTTCGCCGTGCTGGCAGACACGATCCTCTACCCCGAGGGCGGTGGCCAGCCGGCGGATCACGGTTTCATCGGCGAGATCGCGGTCCTCGACGTGCAGCGCCGCGAGACGGTAATCCGCCACTACCTCGAACGGCCGGTTAAGCCCGGCCCCGCTTCGCTCCGCGTCGATTGGCATCGCCGCTTCGACCACATGCAGCAGCACACCGCGCAGCACCTGCTTTCCGCGGTCGCCGACGACCGCTTCAATTGGCCCACGACGGCGTTTCACCTCGGCGCCGAGCTGTGCGACATCGAGCTGGCCGTGGCCGATCTCCCCGGGGGCGAGCTGGAGCTGCTCGAGGAAGCGGTGGCGGCGGAGATCCGCGCGGCGCGGCCGGTCACGTCGCGGCGGGTGCCCCCGGATCATCTCGCTCGCCTCGCGGTGCGCACGCGCGGGCTGCCGGCCGGGCTTGTCGGCGACGTGCGCCTCGTCGAGATCGAGGGCGTAGACCTCAACACCTGCGGCGGCACCCACGTGCGCTCCACCGCCGAGATCGAGGCGCTCAAGCTCCTCGGCGCCGAGCCGATGCGCGGCGGCTCCCGGCTCCACTTCGTTGCGGGCGGCCGCTTGCGCCGCCGTCTCGCCGCCCATGAAGCGCGCAACGCGACGATGCGCGCGCTCCTCGGCGCCCCGGACCACGAGCTTGCCGCGGTCGCCCAAGCGAAGCTCGGCCAGTTGCAAGCTACCGAGCGGCGCCTGCGCGCCACCGAGGAGGAGCTTGCGGGCGCGCTCGCGGAGCTGCTCGCAGCGCGGCCAGGGGCCATTGCCGAGGCGCACTTCGACGGCCGGGACGCCGGCTTCCTCCAGCGCCTCGCGCGCCAGCTCGTGGCGTCCGCTCCTGACAAGGCCGTCCTGCTCACCGCCAGCAGCGGCGAGCAAGGACTCTTCGTGCTGGCCGCGAGCGAGGCGCTCGCGATCGACGTGCAAGCGCTCGGGCGCGAGATCGCCGCGCTGCTCGAAGGTCGCGGCGGCGGCTCGGGCCGCCTCTTCCAGGGCAAGGCCGGCTTGCTCGCCGCGCGTCCCCAGGCGCTCGCCCGCCTCGCGGACGCGTTGCGCCAATCCTGACCTTACTTCGGCGGGCGAAGGCGCCCGCCCCACAGTGACTGCTATGGCGGGGTCGTCTTTCTGCGCCCGATGTCATTCCCGGCCCCGATCGGAGTCGGGGCCAGGCTCCAGCGGGAATCCAGCCGCATGAATCGTTCTCGCACGAGGCGTCTTCGGTGTAGGGGTGAGGCGGCGCCTCGCCCCGGGGCGACCCGACGGGTCGCCCCTACGGATGTTTGGCAGGCTCGCAATGACATCGGGGAGAGACACAGATCGTGGCAAGCTGTTGGCAGGCTCGACCGGGCGCTGGGCGGAACAGGGGCGCACCGTTGGCGGGCTGGTCGCGCACATCGCAGGGGTCGTAGTATCCTCGGGCTCTGCTTGGGAACGGGGTCTTGCGGGGTTGGGTGACGACGGAAGCTCCGGGCAACCGAGGGACGCGCGCGTGGTAGCTCGCAAAGAACCCGTCTTGAGCGAGGCCCACGAGAACGATTGGCCGCTCTGGCGCCGGCCAGGCTTCGTGCTGGCCGGTATTGTCGCCGTTTCAACCACCTTTCGCGTAGTTTTCGCGGGGTTGGTCTTCGGTTTTCGCGGTGGCGACGATGTCGAAATCCTCGAGGCTGCGTTCAGGGTCGCGGTCCATCTTCCCTACCAGCCGTGGAACATCAGGAATCTCCTACTTCCTGATCTGTTCGTGGCACCGTGGGCGATCCTCGGCCATGCCCTCGGCATCACCGGTGTCAGGGCACTCGTGTTCTTAGGCACGCTGCCCTTCATCATCTCCGGCTCGCTGAACGTAATCCTCGTATACCATCTCGCGCGTCGTTGGCTTCAATCGCACACATGCGGTGTGGTCGCCGCGACCCTCTACGCCTTTCACTGGCTCCCGCTGGCGTACTCGAGCATGCCGTTTCCACGGCCTCCAGCGGTGACTTGCCTTCTCGCTGGGGCGATTGCTCTCTCGGGGCCGGCGAGGGAATCGCGTCGCGGGTTTCTCGCCGGTCTGCTGCTGGCCGTCGCGTTCGCATGCCGGTACAGCGAGGTGGTCTTTCTGCCGCCTCTCCTCCTGCTGGCAGTTCAGAGGCCTGGACCGCCCGCCAACCGGGTGCGCGCGGCGAGCGGGGTTCTCGTCGGTTTCATCGCCGGTTCACTCGTCACGGTTGGGTTCTTCGACTGGTTGACATGGGGAGTCCCATTTTCGAGCCTCGTCGCTTTTGCCAAGCTCACGCTGATCGAGAAGAGCTTCGCATCACGTGTCGAACTCCAGCCGCCGTTGTGGTATGCGGCGAGGCTCCTCGTCTGGGCGCCGGCTACGCTGCTGCCTTTGCTCCCGGCAGCCGGTGGCGGGAAAGCCCCACGTTCAGCGTGGATCTTCGCCCTCCTGCCGGTCGCTTCCCTTTCCTTGATTGCCCACAAGGAGCTGCGATACCTCCAAGGCGTGATCCCATTCCTGTGCATTCTCGCTGCCGCCGGGGCCGTTGCCCTCTTCAATCGAGGCTGGCGCCGCACGACGACGGCGATCGTGGGGCTCACGCTTGCCCTGGGCGTGAACAACGCCGTGCGGCTGCTCGCGGGCAACTCGATGGCCGCGGTTCAGGCCGCGCAAGCGATAGCGGCCGACCCGAACGCGCGGACCGTGGTGCTCTCGCAGGCATGGGCGTATGGGGATCGCCTCCTGCTCCCTGCATCAACGAAGGTCCGGGAACTAGGGACGCTACCTTCCGGCACCGAGCTGGCCACAGCGATACACGGCGCCGATGCCGTTTGCCTTTACGAGGAGGATGTCCGCGGCCATCCGGAGCTCGGCGCCGCCCTGCACGCCGCTGGTCTTCGCCCAACGCAAAGGTTCTCGTGCGCGGAGAGCCGGCCGGTTGTGGTCTACAGGTGAGCCTCCAGGCCCTAGGCCCGTGGCCTGGGCAGACCGAGAGTCGCCTTGACCTTCACGCGACGTGCGCCTACTTTGGCCCGTCCGCGCGCCGGACCGTCACGGCCGGCGCCGGGGAGCGTGCATGGGCTTGATCGGCCAGGTCATCGACTTCGTCCTCCACATCGACGTGCACCTCGACCAGATCATCACCGCGTACGGGCTCCTCACCTACCTGTTGCTGTTCGTCATCGTGTTCTGCGAGACGGGCTTGGTGGTGACGCCGTTCCTGCCCGGCGACTCGCTGCTGTTCGCGGTCGGCGCGTTCGCGGCGCGTGGCTCGCTCGCACTTGGAGCGTCGCTGCTCGTCCTCGCCGCGGCGGCAATTGCCGGCGACACCGCCAACTACTGGATCGGCGCCGTAGTGGGTCCGAAGGTGTTTCACCGGGAAAACGTCCGCTTCCTCAACCGAAAGCACCTCGAACGCGCGCGTGCCTTCTACGAGCGCTACGGCGGCAAGACGATCGTGATCGCGCGGTTCGTGCCGATCGTGCGGACGTTCGCGCCGTTCGTCGCCGGCATCGGCAAGATGACGTATGGGCGCTTCCTCGCCTACAACGTGGCCGGCGGGCTCGCGTGGGTGCTGCTGTTGGTCTTTGGGGGCTTCTACTTCGGCAACATCCCGATCGTCCGGCGCAACTTCTCGCTCGTGATCATCGCGATCATCGTGATCTCGATGATGCCGGCGCTCATCGAGGTGATCCGCCAGCGCCGCGCGCCCTCACGTGGGTAACGCGCGAGCCGTGGAGCGCGCTCGAGCCCCTCACGCTCGCCCGTACAACCACGCCAGCTCGGCGAACCGGTCGCGCAGGGCGGGAGAGAGCATCCAATCGGTGAGGCGGAAGCGCCAGTTGCCGCTTGCCGTTGCGGGCGTGTTCATGCGGCAGTCCGCGCCGAGGCCGGCAATGTCTTGGTGCGGCACGACCGCGAGGTCGGCCACCGAGCCGAGCGCGGCGCGGATCATGTCCCAGTGGATCTCGTGGCCGTCGCAGTCAAGGTAGCGGCGGGCGAAGTCCTTCTCTTCCGGCGTCGCGTCACCGAGGTACCACCCCAGCGTGGTGTTGTTGTCGTGGGTGCCGGTGTAGACGACGAGGTCCTTGCGGTGGTGGTGCGGGAGGAACGTGCTGCGGGGTTGCGGTGAGAAGGCGAACTGCAGCACCGCCATCCCCGGCAGATCAAAGCTCTCGCGCAAGCTGACGACATCCTCGGTGATCACGCCGAGGTCCTCGGCGATGAACGGCAGCTCGCCGATCGTCTTGCGCACCGCGTCGAGCAGCCTGCGCCCGGGAGCTGGCACCCAGCGCCCGCCCGCGGCGGTCTCCTCGCGCGCCGCCACCTCCCAGAACGCAGCAAAGCCGCGGAAGTGGTCGAGCCGCACCGCGTCCACGAGCTGCAGCGCCGCGCGAAGGCGATGGATCCACCAGGTGAAACCCGTAGCCTCCAGAGCGTCCCAGTCGTAGAGCGGGTTTCCCCACAGTTGGCCGGTGTCGCTGAAGTAGTCGGGCGGCACGCCCGCCACCACGATCGGCCGCCCCCGCTTGTCGAGGCGGAACAGCTCGCGGTTGGTCCACACCTCCGCGCTGTCGTCCGCGACGTAAATCGGCACGTCGCCGAGGATGGCCATGCGATGCTCGCGAGCAGCGCGGCGCAGGAGCCGCCACTGCGAGGCGAAGAGGAACTGGCAGAACTCCTCGAAGCGCACCTCGCGCTCATGCGTTTGCCGCCAGGCGGAGAGCGCAGCGGGCCGCCGCAGCGCCAGCTCGGCCGGCCACTCCACCCACGGCTTTCCCCCGTGCGCGCGCTTGATCGCCGCGAACAGCGCGTAGTCGGTAAGCCAGAAGCCGTTTTCCTCGAGGAAGCGACCGAATGCCTCCTCGAGGTCGGCGGGTTTCGTGTGGCTGAACCGCTTGAACGTGCGCTGCAGCAGCGCGAGCTTGTACGGCGCGACCTGATCGAACTCGACCGCGAACGGCGAGAACTCCGGCTTGTCCGCCAGATCCGCCGCCTCAAGCAGGCCCTGCTCGAGCAGCAGCTCCGGGCTTACCAGCAGCGGGTTGCCGGCAAAGCTCGACAGGGCGGCGTAGGGCGAGTAACCGGCGCCCACCGGATTGATGGGCAGCACCTGCCACCATCTCGCGCCCGCCTTGGCGAGCCAGTCGAGGTAGCGATGCGCCGCCGGACCGAGGTCGCCGATCCCGAACGGTCCGGGCAGGCAGGTGGGGTGCAGCAGCACGCCGCACGATCGGGCCAGCTTCATGTCCTCACCTTCTCACGATTGCCTGGCTGTTTCAAACCAGCCCCCCTCCAGCCGGCGCCCGTACGCGCGAAGGCGGCGTCGAACTCCGCTACCGTGCGCTCCGGCAACGGCCCCTTCACCACGATCTCGGCCGTCCGCCACAGGTGCGTCGCGCTCGCGGTGCCCATGGCGCATGCCTGGACTCCCGTGGCGAACGCGGCATAGCGCAGGGCGACCTCGTCCCACGGCACCCCGCCGGGCTCGACACCATGGAACCAAATTGGACATAGCTGTTTATCCGATCAGATAACCTCTTCCGCCTACCCGTGACGAGTGTGATCCGCCAGGGCCATGACATCGGCCCACCCCAGACGAGGGCGAGCGCCCCCGACGGATTTCGTCCCTTCCAAATGCGGCTAGCGGCCAAATTAAGCCGGCATCGCTGATCTCACTAACGCCAGCCATTCTGGCACCGAACCTGCGATGCGATTGTGGCGTCAAAAGCCTCTCCCATTCCGCACGGGTCCCGGCCAGCCCAGCCGGCACCTGTCGACGGGGGGCAACCCTTGACAAAGTCATAACACGAACACAGAATACAGGAACGAAAATCTGAGTAGAACGACGGGGCTTTCTACGGCTGAGGAGGACTCTAATGTTCAAAGCGTCTGGTCCAGCAACGCTGGTCGCACTTCTCTGCTTGATCGCCGGCCTTCCGGCGTCGGGCGGTGTGAACGCCTGGACGCCCCTCGGGCCCTATGGAGGCGGCGTGAATGGGATGGCCGTCGACCCGTTCGCCTCGGGCACGCTTTGGTTGGCGACCGACGGAGGTGTGTTCAAGACAACCGACTCGGGCGGGCACTGGGCGCGGGTATTCGCGCCGGTGGCAGGTATCGTAAGGAGTGTGGTGGCCCATCCGACAACGCCCGGCACGGTCCTCGCGTGCACCTACCAGGGGGTCATATGGAAAACCACAGATGCGGGGGCCTCGTGGAGCGTAAGCAGCGGAGGCATTCCTACCCCAATTGGTGCGTCCTCGTCACAGATCGAGTTCAAACGGGGTGACCCCAGCGTCGTCTACGCTCGATTCAACTCCTCCCTCTACCAGAGCACCGATGGCGGCTCCAACTGGTTGCAGATCGGGGCGGCTGATCTGGCTGGCAAGCAGCTTTTCGAGCTGTTCATTGACCCGGCTACCCCGACCACGCTATGGGTCCGAGCTGCTGCCCTTGGAATCATGAAGAGCGTGAACGGGGGCGCAAATTGGAGCCCATCCAACACGAACCTGCCTTCTACTGGGTCCGGCGTGCCCCTGGCCGCTTTCGCGGCCGACCCGTTGGCCCCGGCGACGATGTATGTTCTGACGAGTTCAGGGCCGGATGTCTGGAAATCGATCAACGGCGGCGCGACCTGGGCTTTGGTCACAACTGCGATACCTTATTTCTCCCAGGGCTTACTGGTAACTCCGGGCCAATCGAATGTCCTCTTCTTCGGAGGACAGGACCCCGCCACGTTCTCGTATCATGTGTACAAGAGCCCTGATGGTGGTGCAACCTGGTCCAATGCCACAGGCACCCTGTGGACAGGCCAACCAGCGCCGCTAGCGATCCCGGCGGCATCGCCGAGCACTGTCTACGCTGCCTTCGGTGAAGGGTTTTACGTGACCAACGATGCCGGCGCCACCTGGCAGCCGATCAACGCGGGCCTACGCGCATGGGAGATCAACAACGGGAATCCGGCATTCGATCCTACGACGCCCTCGACGTGGTACTTCCATGGCTCCGAGCACGGCATCTACAAAACGATCGACGGTGGGGCCACGTTCTCTCCGATCAATGGCAACCTGACCGATCCGGCAAATGGCGCGATGGTGGTCGATCCCAACAATCACCTGATCATCTACGCAGCAGGACAGACGGCGGCCGGGGCCGGCGCCGGCTTCTTCAACTACTTCAGTTTGTTCGTGAAGAGCACAGACGGTGGGACGACGTGGAGCCAGGTGCTGAATCCCGCAGTGGACGGGACAAGCTTGCAGGCATGGGGATTCGCCCTGCTCCCCACGGTCCCAACGACGGCGTACGTCGCAGGACCAATCGACGGAGTCTTCAAGAGCACCGATGGCGGTGTTACGTTCAACCCGGTCAACACAGGTCTGCCCAATTCCTCTTTCCCCTTTTGGGGTCCGATTGTCGCCACGGACGCCGTTGGTACCAACGTGGTGGTTGGGGCATTCAGCCACCCTCCCGACGACCCCTATCGCACCACCAGCGGTGGGGCGAGCTGGAGCATCACGAGTGGCATGCCTGGCGGCACGGTCACGGAAACGCTGGTGACGGATCCCTCGAACCCCTTGACCGTCTACGCAGGAACGACCAATGGCGTGTTCCAGAGTTCCGATGGCGGCGCGACGTGGGTCTCCGCGAGCGGTGGGCTCCCGAGCGGCAACGTCTTTGCCATGACGATCGATCCCAGTTCGACCACGACGCTCTACGCTTCGGACCATGTTGCAGGAGCAGTACCCTTCCCGGTCTACCGCTCGACCGATGGCGGCGGCTCGTGGAGTTTGCTCAACAACAACAACGGTAACGACCTGGCCGTGGTCGACTCGCTCGCTGTTGACCCAGCCAACCACCTGCACGTGCTTGCTCTGGGCCGCGGTGGCCTTTCCGAGATGACCCTCGATCCCACCGACCCACTCGGCAAGGGCGTCAGCGCCACAGTCGAGGCGGGGGTACCCAACCTCTCTGGCTCCGGCACCGGCGATGGGAACGGCGACGGCATTCCCGACACGACCGAGCCCAACGTTGCCTCGCTTCCAACCAACACCGGCGGTGGGTGGGTCACGGTGGCCGCGCCCGACGGGAGTGGCCAGGCACTCTTCGGCGTGACGGCAATCCCCAACCCGTCCCCTGGAGATACTCCGCCAGGCGCGAGCTTCCCCTATGGCCTCGTGAAGTTCAACCTCAACGGCCTGGCGCCGGGGGGCTGCACCACAGTGACGCTCTATTTCAACCCTCCCAACCGTGCCATTACCGCCTACTACAAGTACGGTCCAACGATCGACAACACGGCGCCGCATTGGTACGACTTCACCTACGACGGGACGACTGGCGCGGAGATCTTCCAGGACCCGACCCGAACGAGGATCGTGCTGCACTTGTGCGACGGCATGCGGGGCGACAGCGACCTGATCGCCAACGGCGTCATCAGCGAGCCCGGTGGTCCGGCGGCAGTGCAAGGACCCACGATCCCGACCTTGTCGCTCGCTGGTCTGACCGTACTCGCAGTGTTGGTCGCCGCGCTGGGCGCCGTAATCTTGAGACGACGTGTTGGATGAGCCGCGGGGGATTGGCTGTTCACCCTAGGCGCCGCCGATCGCGGAGCGGCTCTGGACCTAGGTGTGGAATCTCACAAGGTTGTTCAGTGAAAGGAGTGGTCCATCCGAGCCACTTCCGGCATGCTGTGGGTGGCGAAACCCGCAGACTGGAGGGACTGGATGGACCTGCACAAGAATGCCCGAAGCTGTCCGGCGAGTCGAGCGGTCCTGGTGAATCGTGTGGTCGTCGCAGGGTGGACGGTGGCTCAAGCGGCTGAGGCCCTGGGCCTGAGCGAGCGCGCCGCGTACCGGTGGCTGGCGCGATAACGGGATGAAGGGCCTGCGGGCGCTCACGCGCGTTGTCGCCGACCTGATGAGAAAGGGCAAGCTGTGCGTTCTGCAGAGCGGGCCATTCTCTCGGTGTTGGCCGGTGCTCCCCACGCCCCCTATATTCGCGACCTCCACTTCGCTGGATCGGACCGCAACGTGAGGGGCAACACCGGCAACGCTTTGAGCACCCTCCGCTGCGCGCGTGACGGCAGGCCAAGGGGGCAGGTGGCATCTAACTCGCGATCCGCCGCCGTGGCGGGCAAAGGCGGCGCTCAGATGCGCAACGGTACGCTCGGGGAGCGGGCACTCGGCCCGACCAGGAGCTCTAGCGTTCCCAGCGGAAGCCGAACACCCACAGCCAATCGTCGAACCGGGCGCTCAGATCGACCCGCGAGGCGGTGCCAAGAAGCTCCGAGCGCAGCGTGAGAGGGAGCAGCGGCAACTGGTCGAGCACCCTCCGTTGCGCGCGCTGCAGGAGCTCGAGGCGACGGCTGGAATCCAATTCACGGTCCGCTGCCTCGAGCATCGCGTCGGTGTCGGGGTCGGAGAATGAGCTGAAGTTTTCCAGGCCAAAGCCATGGGCAGTGTCGCTGGAGTGGATCGAGCTGTCGAGGATCTCGGACGCGTCTCCCGTCGTGCAGGCACGGCCGTAGAGAAGGAGCGGGAATTCACCGTCCCTCGCTCGCCGCAACAGCTCGCGTAGCGGGAACTGCGCCGGCTTGGCGCGAACCCCGATGCGGGCCAGGTCCTGGACGATTCCGTCCAGGTAGGCGGGGGGGAGCCAGCCGTGAGCTAGGTCCACGGCGAACCCGTCCGGCGCTCCTGCGGCCGCGAGCAGTCGTCGCGCTGCCTCCGGATCGAACGGCGCCGGCGCAAGAGATGGGTCAAACCCGAATACCAATGGATGGACAAACTGAGTCGCGACCGTCCCGTTTCCCCGAAGTCCCCGGTTAGCCAGGCCAGCGCGATCGATCGCGAGCAGCAACGCGTGTCGCGCTCGGGAGTCCGCCAGCACGCGCCCGGCAACCCCCGTGGCCGCCCTCGCATTGACCACGAGCAGGTGGACGACAAGGGTGGGTTGGAGCTTGACGCGCAGACCGGACATCTTTTGCAGGTCCCCAACCCGGTCGTACCTGAGGTTCTCTGCGACATCGAGGCTTCCGCCGGCAAAGCGGGCGTAGCGGCGGTTGTCGTCTTCGACGAAAACGAAGCGCACGCGCGGCACCGCGGGAGCGCCCCGCCAACTTTGCCACCCCTCTGCGAGGACCGTGCCGTCCGCTTCGCGCTTGAGAAAACGGTACGGCCCCGTCCCTATCGGCGTGCGAACCTCGCCCTGCTCAGCCTGTGAGCGCGGCAGCACGAAAAGAAACGCGAGGCGATTGATCAGTGTCGGCGCTGGCGCGGCGGTTTCAATCACGAGGGTGGCGTCGTCCTCGGCAATCATGCGCTGGACACCGACCAAGTGATGACGGATCCTCGACGCGGGGTCACGCAGCGCGCGCGTGAAGCTCGCCACCACGTCGGCCGCAGTGAACGGCTCACCGCTGGAAAACGTCACCCCCTTGCGCAGGGTAAGCCGTATGTGGGTCGCGTCGACCTGTCGCCATGAAACAGCGAGCGATGGCTCGATGCGCATTTCCGGGGTGAACCGAGTAAGCGCATCGTAGAAGTTGCACAGCAGCGACCACCCCACGACTTCGTTGTGATGCTGCGGGTCCAGGCTCGTCGGTACCCGGTCAAATGCGACGGTCAGCGTGCCCTGGGGGCCGGACCCGCCGCAACTCGCGGACAAGAACACGACCATCACGGATGCTACCCGGAGAAGCCACCAGCTTCCTCGCGCAGTCGTGTCCTTGGTTCGTCGCCCCGCCACCTTGGCTTCCACCTGCTTCTAATCTACCGCGCCTTGCGCGCCGCGGCCACTCGGCAGGGCAACCACCAGGGTAGGACCTGCTCCTCCCAAAGTGCCGTGCGGTAACCGCGACATGCGTCAAAACGTATGATCGACCGTATGCATGGGCCGCACGGGCGAGGTGGAAGGTTGGGCCGGTTTCTGCGCGAGTTCACCGCCGGGGTGACGACGCGGGACCTCAAGCGGCTGTTCGACCATGACGCCGCCCACGCCTACCGCGTGCTCACACGCGATCAGAAGGAGACTGGGGAGTCGCGCGGCAAGTTGAGGGGCTCGCTTCACCGCGCCAAGACGGTGTTTCTTGGCCTCTCCTTCAAGCTGACGCCAGCACGGCGGGTCCTGTTCGGGGTTGCGATCCTGGCGGCGGTCCTGGGGCTATTCAAGTTCAACGCGGTGATCGAGGGCCGGAACGTCGAGATCGACTTCTCGCCGTTGTGGTTCCTCGTCAGCATCGGGTTGCTCGTGTTCCTCCTCGCGCTCGAGCTGGTCGATCGTGTCCTGGTGCGCGACGAGCTCGAGGTGGCGCGCCAGCTCCAGCGCGACCTGCTCCCGACTGCCGCGCCCGATCTCCCCGGGTACCGCATCGCGCACTCGTATCGGACTGCCAACGAGGTGGGCGGTGATTATTACGACTTCTTGCCCCTCGCGGACGGGCGCACCGCGTTCGTCATCGGCGACGCGAGCGGCCACGGCATGGCCGCTGGCCTGCTCATGGCCATCGCCAACGCCGCGCTGAAGCTCGCGGTGGAGGTGGACCCCGCCCCGGTGACGGTCGCCGAGCTGCTCAACCGCGTGCTGTGCCGCACCGGCGACCGCCACGCCTTCATGACCCTGTTCTACGGCGTGCTCTCCCCCACCACTGGACGTCTCGATTATGTCTGCGCCGGACATCCGTTCCCGCTCCTGCGACGAGCCGATGGCGGCATCGTCGAGCTTGGCACCGGTGGCCTGCTGCTCGGGATCAAGCGTGAGACCGCGCCCGAGCCCGCTGCGGTGACGCTGGAGCCTGGCGACGTCCTCGCGCTTTTCAGCGACGGGCTGCCCGAAGCCGTGGATCCTCGCGGCGAGGCGCTCGGCTACGATGCCCTGCGCTCTCTGCTCGTGGTGCCCGGTACCCCGCAGGAGATCCACGACCGCTGCATCACCGCGCTCGACTCCCACCGCGGCGACGAACCGCTCAAGGACGACCTCAGCATCGTGGTCGTCGCGCGCGTGTAACGGCGGCGCGCGAGCTCGCTCGCGGGCGCGACCGCCTCCTCGCCCGGGGCGTCCCGCAAGATCCCTTTCACGAAGGATCGTGCCGTATCTCGAATCTCGGTTTCAGTTGTGAGCAATGTCAAGCCACCTCTGACCGCGTCACAACGGGCCATGAAGTGTCACGCAACGGTATCGGAGAATCAGGACAACTCCATGACAAAAAAAGACTTGCAAAACACAAACAAGCTGCTACATTGCACCGGCAAGGTCGCAGCCCACAACGAAAAAGGGCCGGCCTCGGGGAGATTGGATATGGTTTTCATCGCGGCCGTGCTGTTTGCTGCCACTGCGTCTACACCAACCACCGCCGCGGCGCCTTCGCCCGCGCCGCAGGAGATCTCCGCGAGCGCGCCGGGATCGAGTGAGGCAGCCAACGAAGGATCCGAAAAGAAGAAGCAACCCGCTGCGCCGCCGATCCATGAAGAGATCCAGGTCACGGCGACGCGCTACGAGGAGGACTCGTTCCGGACCCCGATACCGATCAGCGTCATCTCCGCCGACCAGCTCCAGCGCGACATGCCGGCGAAGATGGTCGACGAGCTCAAGATGCTTCCTGGCGTCGACATCTCCGGCGAGGGACCGTTCCGCGGTCTCCCCGTGATCCGGGGGATGTCGAGCAACCGCGTGCTCATCCTCGTCGACGGGCAACGCCTCAACAACTCTCGTGAGTCGACCGAGTTTGCCGGTATCCAGCCAGGCCTCGTCGACCTCTCGCAGGTCGAGCGCATCGAGGTCGTGCGCGGTCCGGCATCGGTGCTCTACGGCAGCGACGCGATCGGCGGCGTGATCAACATCATCACCAAGCAACAAGCGTTCACGCAGGGGGCGTTCACGCTCGGCGGCGCGCTGAATTACGAGTACAGCGACTCCGCCAGCTCCAACCGCGGTCAGCTCGCCCTCAACGGGGCTGGCGAGCGCGTCACGTTCCACTTCAGTGCCAGCGACTTCGACGCCAAGAACTACTCGAGCCCCGAGGGCGTCGTGCCGAACTCGGGGATGAAGCAGCGCGCCTTCGACGGCAACATGCGCTACCTCGTCTCCGACAACGCGGTGCTGCGCCTCGACGTGCAGACGACGCAAGCGCGAGACGTCGGGTTCCCCGGCTACGACCCCGCGACCTCCGGGATCGACATCTCGTTTCCGAGGTTCGACCGCAACAAGGTTGGCCTGACCTACGACTCGGGACCCGTGCTCGGGTTATCGAGCCTGTCGGTGGGCGGGTACTGGCAGGGCGTGGTGAAGGACAGCATTCTGGACTTCAACTTCGGCCCGACGTTCTTCTCGGACAACTTCACGCACTCCGTGATCAACACCTGGGGGTTCAACCTCCACTCCGGCGCCGATGCCGGACCGAACCGGCTTACCTTCGGGCTCGACTTTTATCAGGACAACCTTCATGACGACACCCAGGAATCATCGATCCTGGGATCCGACACCAACGTTGCCGTTCCGAACAGCTACCAGCGCGGCCTCGGCCTGTACGTCCAGGACGAACTTCCCGTCACGTCACGGCTCAAGCTGATGGCCGGCGTGCGCGGCGACCGCTACAGCTTCGCCAGCCGGAACGATCCCCGCTACACCGGCGAGCCATTCGACCTCGCGCAGAGTGCGGGATCGGGCAACCTTTCCGCGCTCTACCAGGTCACGGATTCGGTAGCTCTTACCGCGCTCGTCGGCCGCGGCTTCCGCGCGCCCAACATCGAGGAGCGCTCGTTCTTCGGAGTCGACACCACGGGTACCGTCCTGATCGAACAAAACCCGCAGCTCAGGTCGGAGACGTCGCTCAACAGCGAGGTGGGCTTCAAGGTGCGCTACCAGCAGTGGGCCGGCGGATTCAACATTTACCGCAATGCGGCCCGCGACTTCATCGACCTCGTGTACACCGGCACTGACCCGAGCTCGGGCCTCCTCCTCGCCCACTTCGGCAACATCGACCGGGCGACGATCGAAGGGGCCGAATTCGAGTTGAGCTGGTTCCCGTCCCAGCGCTGGACCGCGTTCGGCAACGTTGCCTACTCCCGCGGCACCGACGACCAGACCGACCAGCCGCTCGCGCTCATCGCGCCGCTCAAGGGGGTGCTGGGCCTGCGCTACCAGCGGACCAATTGGTGGGGCGAAGCGGCGGCACGGATGGTCGCGCGGCAGGATCGCGTGCCGCAGGGCCAGGCCCAAACTCCCGGCTTTGCCGTCCTCGACCTCCGTGGCGGGTACAGCTTCAGCGACGGGTTGATGGTTCAGGCGGCGGTCGAGAACGCCGGCAACACCGCCTACATCGAGCCGTTCAATACGCACCTCGAGCAGGGACGAGACTACCGCCTGATGCTCGGCTACAGGTTCTGATCCTGCTTTCGGGCCGGCCGGCGGGGGCGCCCGCCCCACGCGCGTAGACTTGGCGAGGAGGTTCGAGTGAGCACCGCTCCGCCAGGTCTGGCCGAGATCCGCGCCGCTGCCGCGCGGATCCTGCCGTTCGCACACCGCACGCCGGTGCTGACCTGTTCCGCCCTCGATGCCATGACGGGCGCATCGCTGTTCTTCAAGTGCGAGAACTTCCAGAAGGCCGGCGCCTTCAAGTTCCGCGGCGCCTGCAACGCGGTGATGTCGCTTTCCCACGCCGAGGCTGCGTCCGGGGTCGCGACGCATTCGTCCGGCAACCACGCGGCCGCGCTCGCGCTCGCCGCCCGGCTGCGCGGCATTGCCGCGATGATCGTCATGCCCCGCACCTCGCGGGCAGTGAAGAAGGCGGCGGTTGCCGGCTACGGTGCGCACATCGTCGAGTGCGAGCCCACCCAGGCTGCGCGCGAAGCCGCCCTCGATGAACTGGTTGCGCGCACCGGTGCGGCCTTCATTCACCCCTACAACGATCCCCGCGTCATCGCCGGAGCCGCCACGGCGGCGCTCGAACTGATCGAGGAGGTCGGCGACCTTGACGTGTTGCTCGCGCCCGTGGGCGGCGGGGGCCTGCTCTCCGGCAGCGCCCTCACCGCCGCCGCGATCGCGCCGTCAACGCGGGTGATCGGCGCCGAGCCTGCGGGAGCGGACGACGCATACCGCTCGCTCCGCGCGGGCCGCATCGTGCCCTCGCTTGACCCGCAGACGATCGCCGACGGCCTCCTCACCTCGCTCGGCGATCTTACCTTCGCGATCATCCGCGCCCACGTCGCCGAGATCGTCACGGTGAGCGAAAGCGCGATCGTGGCCGCGATCCGCCACGTGTGGGAGCGGATGAAGATCCTCATCGAACCATCCGCCGCCGTCCCGGTCGCCGCCCTTCTCGAAGGTAAGCTCCGTTCTCCCGGCAAGCGCCTCGGGGTGATACTTTCCGGGGGAAACGTCGATCTCGATCACCTGCCGTGGTCGCCATGAGGCGAGGGCCAGCATGATGCCGTGCGAGCGGCGGCCGGAGCGAGCCTTGGACCGGCTCCCCCGAAAATGAGCCCGTGGGAGCACCTTCCAGGTGCGACCGAGCAAAGCTCCGGAGCCCACCGGTCGCGGCAAGATGCCGCTCCCAACAAGCACTTTTCTCATTGTTCGTGGTGCCGGGAGGCGGCATGGAAACTCCTAGCGCTGATCGCTGTGGCGTTGCTCGTCGGCGCCCGACCCACGCCTCCGGCAACCGCCGTCCCGCCGCAGGCCTTGCGCGTGCAGGAGCATGTCGAGGTCCCGCGCGTGCTCGTCGACGCCCGCGTCGTTGATTCGCGCGGGAGCCCGATCGAGGGCCTCACCAGCGACGACTTTCGCCTCCTCGTCGACGGCGTGCCGGCGCGAGTCGAATCGGTCGAATGGGTGTCCGGCACGGAGCCGTACGCCGAGGGGCTCACCCCCGAACAGGCCGCCTCGGGCGGCGTTCAGGCGGCGCCGCCTGGTCGCCTGATCGTGTTCTTCTTCCAGGCGGACTTCGTCAAGGAGCGGCTCTCCGGCCTTATGCGCATGAAGGCCAGGGCGGTTCGTTTCCTCGACACGCTACCACCCGAGGACAAGGTCGCAGTGCTCTCCTTCGATTCGCACCTCAAGCTCCGCCTCGACTTCACGAACGATCGTGGCCGAATCACGCGTGCGATCCACGAGTCGATCCTGACCGGGGAGCCAGCGCACATCCTGCCCGGTCCTCCACCCTCGCTCGCCGCTTCGTTTGATCGCCAGGCGGCTCGCGCAGCGGCCAGCCCCGAGGCCGGCCTACTCGCTACCGCGAACGCGTTGAAACCCCTGCCGGGCGCCAAGTCGCTGGTCTTCTTTGGCTGGGGGCTCGGCCACCTGGCGCCGCCGTGGGTGGTGATGGATCGCGCGTACGTGCCGGCCCGTACGGCGCTCGCGTCGGCGCGCGTCGCCGTGTTTGCGATCGACGTCACCGATGCCGACAACCACGACCTCGAGGCGGGGCTCGAGCAGGTCGCGGCCGACACGGGTGGCTTTTACGCCAAGACCAACCTGTTCCCAGGCCAAGCGATGACCCGGCTCCAGGGAGCGGTCGCTGGCCACTACCTCCTCGTCGTCGTCCGCCCGGACGTTCCGCACGGCGCACACACCGTTCGCGTGGAGCTCACCCGCGCGAAAGGAGCGGTGCTGGCGACAAGCTCGTTCGAGGACTAAAGGGCGCCGCCGAATAGACACGCTACCGGCTGCAGGAACAAAAGGGACTCGACCTGCGTGCACATGAGCCGATCCGCCGAGAGGCAGGGCGGAGATGCGCCGACCGTGGTCGATGGCGTCAGGCCGGATGCAAGGAAGATGAGCTGCCCGCCGCGTTCGTAGGGGCGACCCGCTGGGTCGCCCGGGGCGAGGCGGCGCCTCGCCCCTACGACAACCACGCCGCAGACTCTGCCGGACTGACCCGCAACGTCGCGAGAGGCCCGGCGCCGGCGGCGCATAGTGGCTACTTCACGCCGAGCAGCTCGACCTCGAAGATCAGCGTCGCATTAGGCGGGATCACACCGGGATACCCCCGCTCGCCGTACGCCAACTTGCCGGGGATGGTGAGCTTGCGCTTGCCGCCGATCTTCATGCCGGCGACGCCCTCGTCCCACCCCTTGATGACCTGGCCCGCGCCGATCTTGAACGAGAACGGCGCCTTGCCGACGCTCGAATCGAACTTGGTGCCGTCCTCCAGCCAGCCGGTGTAGTGGACGGTCGCCGTTTGACCGGCTTTGGCCTGGGCTCCGTCGCCGACCTTGAGGTCCGTGTACTTGAGCCCGGACGCCGTGGTGATCACCTTTTCCGTGCCTGCCGCCGTCTTCGCCTCCTCGGTCGCGCTGAATCCGGGCAGCGCGAGCAACACAGCCGCTCCGACCGCAACCCCACCGATCCACCACTGCCATTGACCGCTTTTGATCCTCATCGACGCTCCCCTCCGGGCCGCTCTGCGCGACTCGGTTTGCTCATCCCGCGAGCATGATACCCCGCCCAACATCTGTCGAGCAGGTGTCGCCGCTACTTGCCCAACACCCTGAGCAGCCCGATCGAGATTGCCGGCACGTAGGTAATCAGCAGCACGCCGGCGCCGAGGATGAGGAGAAACGGCAGCACCGTGCGGTAGAGACGCGGCATCGGCGTGCCAAACCGCGACGATGACAGAAACAGGTTGAGCCCTACTGGGGGGAAGAGAAAGCCCAGCTCGAGGTTGGCGAGGAAGATCACGCCAAGATGGACAGGATCCACGCCGAACGCGACCCCGAGCGGCACCACCAGCGGCGTGAGGATGACGATCGCCGAATAGATCTCCAACACGCTCCCGAGCACGAGCAGCAGCAGATTGAGCACGAGCAGAAAGACGGTCTGCGA
The DNA here is from genome assembly GCA_044447965.1 of Thermoanaerobaculales bacterium. Lineage (GTDB taxonomy): Bacteria > Acidobacteriota > Thermoanaerobaculia > Thermoanaerobaculales > Thermoanaerobaculaceae > DATIYW01. The sequence goes on from JBIOGJ010000027.1 coordinate 19,891, forward strand.
GTGGACGTGCGCCTGGACCGTCGCCAGCACGTGCGTGGGTATCTGTGCGTCCACCAGGTACGAGGTAAGCCCCATCGCGCTCGCGAGCAGGATCAGCACGCCGCCGACCAGCGCCGCGCCCTTGAGCAGCACCCGTGGAAGCTCGCGGGTGGGGTGAATGTCACGGGTGATGAAGCACTCGACCACGACCGCGAAAGCGGCCGCGGCCGCCGCGGTCTCGACCAGCGATGCGACCCCGGAGGCAAACAGGCCGATGACCATCAGCGGGATCGCAAGCTCCCACTTCGCTTCCCACGTGGCGCGCCCCACCTCGCGCCAGGAGAACGCGCTGGTTCTCGTCTGTGCCTTCCGCCCGACCGTGATCCCGTACGCGGCGACGAGCACCACGAGCAGGAAACCGGGAAGCAGCCCCGCAAGGTAGAGCGAGTCCGCAGGAACGTTGGCCACGACGCTGTAGAGGATCACGGGTAGGCTGGGCGGAAAGAGCAGGCCCAACGAGCCCGCCGCGGTCACGAGCCCGAGTGAGAAACCCTCCGGGTAGCCGTCCTCGCGCAGCATCGGATAGACGAGCCCACCAAGCGCGATGATGGTGATCCCGGAACCACCCGTGAAGGTGGTGAATACGGCGCAGACCCCCGCCACCAGCACCGCCAGTCCCCCGGGCATCCAACCGAACAGGGCGCGGAAGAAACGCACCAAGCGGTGGGCGGCGCGCGACTCGGCGAGAACGTAGCCGCATGCGGTCAGCAACGGGATCGCCGGCAGCGTTGGCGAGCCGATCAGGCGGTAGATTTCCGCGGGCACCGCGGACACCGGCGTGTGTTGGGCGAAGAACAGCAGCAGCGCGCTACCCGCCATGGCAACGAACACCGGCGCGCCCAGGAGCACCGCGGCGAGAATCGCCGCCTCGAGCAGCCAGAACGCGAGGCCCGCGGGCCGCGGCAGCAGGCCGAGGCCAAAGACCGCCGCGATCGCGACCAGCGCCACCACCTTGCCGCGTGGCCGCGTTGACGCACGGTTCGCGAAGCGCAGCGCCATCAGGGCGAGGCCCAGGGGCATCACGCATTCGCTCACCCAGACGGGGAGACCGATCCCCAGGCGCTCGCCCGCCTGCCGGTCCGCCATCACCACACCGAAGGCGCCATAGGCGAGCACCGCGGTGACGGCTGCGGCGACCGCGGCGCCAAACACCCTGGCGGCGCGAGAAAGTCGGCTTTCCTTGCCGAGCAGCTCGGCGATCGACAGGGTCAGGTGCTTGCCTTCCCGTACCGCGAGAAGGCCACCGAGAAAGGCCAGGATGAGGGTGAGCTGCTGGAGATACACCGCGGAGCCGGGAACGTGAAACCCGCGCAGCGGTCTTCCCACCGCGTCGATCAACGGAAGCACGGTGGCGAGCGCGAACGCCGCCACCAACGCGCCGTTCTCCAGCCGTGTTGCGACGGCACGTACCTTCAACGGGTAGGCTTCCCGGCCCCGCTGGCGCGGTACTCGTCGCGAAGAGCAAGCGCCGCGTCGAACACCGCGGCGGGGACGTAGCTGCCGCGCACCTTCGGGTACGCCGCCTCGACCGTCTTCCGCCACGCCGCTTCGGCCGTGGCGTCAACGTGCACCACCTTCAGGCCGCGCTTGGACATCGCCACCACGTCGGCGCTCGCCTCGCTGCGAGTCTGCTCTCGGAGCTTGGCGGCCGCCTCGAGCGCCGCCGCGCGCAGCGCGGGACGAAGCGGGGCCGGCACCTTCTCCCACGCCGCCTTCGACACCACGATGCCACCGAGCAGCACCGCCCAGTTGAGATCGGTCATGTACGGGGCGTGGGTGAACCACTGCAGCAGCAACGCCGCCTGCACCGTGGTCGGCAGGGCCGTCACGAGGCCCGTTTGCAGCGCCGTGGAGATCTCGGTGGACGGCAGCGGTATGGGGTTGAATCCCGCCGCCTTCCACACCTCCACCGCTCGGGAGTCGCCCGCCCAGTTGAACAGCTTCTGGCGCCGCAGGTCGTCCGGCGTCACGACCGGGGACCGAGCGAAGAAGTGCACCCAGCCCGCGTCGGCCCACCCCAGCACGATGAAGCCCTTGTCCTGATAGATGGTCTCGAGTTGCCCGCCGAGCTTGTCGAGGACGTAGTCAACCTCGCCATACGAGGCGTACGCCATCGGCACCGAGAGCGCGAAGATCGCGCGGTCCACCTCGGCAAGCCCCGCCGAGGTCAGCAGCCCGGCATCGAGGCTGCCAAGTCGCATCTTTCGCACGACATCGGTGTCGTCTCCGGCTACCCCGCCGGGATACAACCGCAACGTGACTTGCCCGCCGGAAGCCTTCTGCCAAGCCTGACCGAGCTCAAGCAGGGTGGTGTGCCAGACGGTGCCCTGTGGCACCAACGTGGCCATCTTGAGCACCACGCCCGCGCCCTGCGCCGAAGCGGCAGCGATCGCCACCACCGTGATCAACAGCGCGTGGCGTAACCCGATGCGGCGTTGTCGATTTCCCATAGCCACCTTGACTCTCCTACGCACACCGAACCCGAAGCGTTGGAGCGCTCATCCTCAAGTCCGGGCTACTCGATGAACAGCTCGTCCACGCGGGCGAGCAGCCACCGCGCCCGTTTCTGCGCGATGAGATTGGCGAGGCGCTGCTGCGGCGCCGCCTCGAGGTCCACGGCCAACGCCCGATTGAGAAGCTCCACGAACTCCTTTCGGTCTTGCGTTGCCACCGAGACCGCCTCGGCAAAGCTCACGAGCGGCGCGGCGCGGCGACCTTTCGACAACGCCAACGCCTTGTCGAGGTCGTGCCTCGCCCGCTCGACCGAGCCGCCCGCACTGGCCGGCAAAGAACCGTCATAGCTGATAAGAAAATCATAAATCGCCCCGTCGTCGAAGCCCTCGTCGAGTGCCAAGGCGCGCCGCATCATCGCGCCGGTCACGGGGAGGTCAACGGCAAGCTCGGCGTTTTCCTTCGCGAGCGAGATCGCGCCGGCCCACGGCGCAGCGGTCCAGTAGAGCAACGCCACGTCTTCCTTATTGCCACGGACGCTGGCGAGCACCGTCACCGCATTCGTGCGCAGCGCGCCGCCCAACCCCGGGTGGCCGATTTCGAGCCCACGCAGGCCGTAGTCGCGAGCGCGCAGGTACAGGTTTACCGCCCGCCGGCGCATCGCCGTGGCGGCTTCCAGGTCGCGCGTCTCGAGGTAATCCGCTTCGGTCTGAACGAAGGCATAGGCGTACTCGGTGAAGCCACTGGCGGCGGCGAGCAGCAGTCCGCGATGACGGGGCGACTGCTGCACCAGGCTCTCGATGGTCTTGAGCGCAAACGGCGTCGCGTCGCGCACGAGCTCGGGGTCGTTGTCGCTCGCCCAGCTCGACCCGGTGCCGGCAAGAGCGTCCGAAAGCGCGTTGATGGCCATCGTCTTCACCGAACAGCCAGGAAGTATCAGGCTGCACCCCGCCCCCCAGGCGGCGAGCACCCAGGGGCTGCACCGGCGTGCCATTGCAATCAAGTCCATACGTCAACTCCGGGGGGATGGTACGCGGCCGGCCATTTGCTTTCAACGCCGATGCCAGCGCTCCGCATCGCAGCCGACAACCACCCGCACGCCGGTTTGCTTCCCGCTGTGCGAGCGCCGTGCAGCCGTACGACGAAAATGGGGGTTGGCAAGTCCCACCTGGGGAGGGCACAACTCAACGGCCATCAAGAAAGCTGCGCAGGCGTTGCTCCCCATCCCCAGTGAAGGTCACGATGCGGGCACCGAACCCATCGACCCGCTCGCGCTCGCGGTCCGTATGGCGCACCACCTCGAGTTCCCCGCGGGCCGGCTCGCCACCGTCGGGAAACAGCAGCTCGAAGCGCAACCGGGAACCGATCGGAAACTCGCGGCAGCCGCGCACGAGCAGCCCGGTCGGCGACACGTTTTCCACCAGGGTGAGGGTCCTCTCTTGGCCGCCCTCGACCCTGATGTCAAGCTGGATCACCGCGCGGAGCGTTCGTCGCGGCTCAGCCGAGAGGAGATCCGCGACCGCTTCGAGGAGACGCTCGCTTGGTGCATCGATGCTCACGACGCGGTTAACGCCTCGCCCCAGGAACGACGCCACCTCGCCCACGGCGGAGATGTCCGCGAGCAGGAGCAGGCTGGCGTGGCGTCCAGCCGAACCCGCCTCGCGCAGGCGCGCCACCAGCTCGGCGAGCGGTACTCCGGTAAGCGGATAGCGCACGATGATAAGGTCGAACCTGACATCCTGCAGGAGCTCAAGCGCCTCCTCGCTTCCCACCGCCTGGTAGGTGTCGAAGTCCGCGCGGCGCAGGATCGGCACGATGCGATGCAGCGCGGGCGTTTCCGTTCCCAGGATCAGCAAAGTCTGCCGCACGTTGGCTCCTGCTCACATGATAGTGTTTTGCAGTCTCAACGTCACCCGTCGGTTGGCCACCCCACCGCCGCTACTGCGGCGCCAGCGGTCGCGTAACCGTGCTCTTGCCGATCTCGGAAAGGAACCGCCCGGCGATCTCGTCCTGGCGACGTAGGCCGCGGCGGCGCTCGGCCACGACTGGAAGCTTGCGCCGACGGCGGTCCTGACCCGACCGAACCATCCACGCACGACCGGGGGACGCGATCTGGCCACGTAGGAGCCGCACGATCAGCAACACACCCACCGTCAGCGCGATCGCGCTCACCGCGAGGGCGACAACGCTCACGACGCTCATCTCCTGCTCCAGGCCGGCATCCGCCGCTACGCTCTGCCCTGGGAAACCGATGCGGCCCGTCAGGAAATTTCCTTTGACAGTCCACCGGGGCAGTACCGCGGAGGACCCAGGCTATTCCTTGGCCTCCGGGTCTGATGAGGAATCGATCGCGCGCATGCGGTCGAGCAACTCTCTCAGCTTGCGGGCGAGGTCATCGATGGTGTACGGCTTGCCGATATAGCTTGCGTGCCCATCCTGTGCCAAATCGCCATCGACGAGGTTGTCGCCGTAGCCTGATGAGAAAAGGAACGGCAGGTTCGGGTAAAGGCGCCGTGCGCGCTCAAACAGCTCCCGTCCCCCCATCTGTGGCATCACCACATCGGAAAGGACAAGGTCAACTTGATCCTCAGCTCGGGCCAGCAGGTTCAGCGCTTCTACGCCGTCCCCCGCCTCCAGCACACGGTAGCCAAGCCCGGTGAGCACTGCGACGAGGATGCGCCTGACCTCGCTTTCGTCCTCGACAAGCAGCACCGTTTCCTCGCCGTGCGGCGCAGCGGTGGCCTCCGGCGGTGCAACCAGCGACGCGCCCCGGGCGACGGCGGGCAAGAAGATCTCGAACCGCGTTCCCTCGCCGGGCTCGCTTGAAGCCTCGATCATGCCTCCATGCTGCTTGACGATGCCGTACACGATGGCCAGGCCGAGACCGGTGCCTTGGCCGCGCTCCTTGGTGGTATAGAACGGCTCAAACACATGCGAGAGCGTCGCCTCGTCCATCCCCACTCCGGTGTCGGCCACGGCGAGCCGGACGAAATTACCGGGCTGCGCCCAGGGGTGGGCAACGAGGTAGTCTTCCCCGAGCGACGTCGGTCCCACGGTGATGGTGATCGTCCCACCTCGCGCCATCGCGTCGCGGGCGTTCACCGCGAGGTTCATGAGGATCTGGTCCATCTGGCCCCGGTCCGCTCGCACGATGGCGTCCCCATCCTCGGGTCGGAACTGAATCGCGATGTTCTCGGGGATGACCCGGCGCAGGATGGGAAGAATCTGTCCCACCACCTCCTTGAGGTCGAGGGCAACCGTCTCGAGCACCTGCCGGCGGGCAAACGCGAGCAAACCCTTGGTCAGCTCGGAGGCGCGCCGGGCGGAGTACAGGATCGCATCCAGCTCTTGGTCCCCGCCACCTGCGCCGAGCCGCTGGCGCAGCAGCTCGGTTGACCCCACGATCGCCATCAGCAAGTTGTTGAAATCGTGCGCTACCCCGCCGGCGAGCTGACCGATGGCTTCGAACTTTTGTGCCTGGCGGAGCTGGTCCTCCAGGCGCTTCCTTTCCGTTAGGTCGCGGACGGTCGCGAGCACCGCGGACTTCCCGTCGTAGGTGATCTCCCCTGCCTGGACGTACAGGTCCGCCCGGGTCACGCCGTCGGAATGCAAGCCGCGCACCTCGTACTCGAAAGGGCCGGCCGCACCCTCTGTCCGCCGCCTGAGACGCTCGGCGAAGCTGGACCGGTCCTCCGGGGCGATGAACTCCAACAGGTCGCGGCCGACCACCTCTTCGACGGTCGCGCCTGCCATGCTTGCTAGCGCTGCGTTTGCAAATAGCACCTTACCGTTGCGCACAACGACCACGCCCTCCTGCAGCTTGTCGACCAGGGTCCGGTACTTTGCTTCCGAGTCCCTGAGCGCCTCCTCGGCGCGCTTACGTGCGATCGCGAGCGCCACCTGGCGCGACACGAAGGCGAGGATGTTCTTCTCGCGCTCCCCGTAGCGCTCGCCTCCACGGTAGGTTTGGACTACCAGCGCGCCGATGGTCTGGTTGCCAACGATCAATGGCACACCCAGCCAGTCAATCGAGGGCGCTCCGATCGACTCCACCTCGCCGCGGCGGCACAGGTCCTCGAATACCTCCGGAGTGGCGAGGAGAGGCTGGCCGGTGCGGAGGATGTACTCGGTAAGCCCCCGCCCGGGCGGGCGTGGAGGCTCCGGCGCGTCCTCTTCGTCCACGAAGTACGGGAAGCTGACCAGGTTCTCAGCCGCGTCATAAAGCGCGATGTAGAGGTTGCGTGCAGCCATCAGGCGGCCAACGATGTGATGGATCGACACGAACAACTGCTCGAGGTTGGTCACCTCCTGGGTCGCCTCGGAGATCTCGTAGATGGCGGCCTGCAACTCCTCGGCCCGGGCGCGATCCTCCGCTTCCCCCATCAGGCGTCCGTTGGCCTCCTCGAGCGCCTTCGTCCGTTCCCGCACGATGTCCTCGAGGTGATCGCGATAGCGGTGCAGCTCCTCGCTGACGCGGTTTGCCTCCGTGACGTCGCGGATGACGCCGACGAGGATCTGTTTTCCGGTGCGGGAGTCGCGGTAGACAGACTTCTTGGTGGAGATGACGTGTTGCCTGCCGCTGGAATCGGTGAAGTTCTCAACGTTGACGTTCTCCTGGGCGCTGGCGAATACCTCGTCGTCCTTGGCCCAGAAGACCTCGGCCTCCTCGCGCGGGAAGAAGTCGAAGTCGCTTTTGCCGAGGAGCTGTTCGCGCTGGTAGCCCATGAATCGGCAAAAAGCGTCGTTGAGGATGGTCCAGCGGTGCTGCTCGTCCTTCACGAACACAGGGTCTGGTAGCGCGTCAAGGGCGTGTCGGTAGCGCTCCTCGCTCTCGCGGGTTGCGTCTTCAGCGCGTCTGCTCGCGCTGATGTCGGAGAGGATCGGCACGGCAGCAGTGAGTGTGCCGGTCTCGTCCAAGACCGGGTGGACGGCCACCCGTACGTAGCGCTCGCCAAGACGGTATTCCCCCTCCTGGTGAGCCTTGGTTTTCAATGCCTGGGGTAGCGGACAACCCGGCGGATGGTCCGAGCCGCCGTGAATGAGGGCGCAGCAATCCTCGCCGACGACGGCGTCGGGCGTGCGGCCCACGAACGTGGCGAAGGCCTTGTTGCAGCGGCGAACCACGCCCTGGGGATCGACGAGGCAAAGGGCGTCGGTGATCGCGTCGAACGTGCGGTGCCACTGCGCGTCGACTCCCGCGAGTGTGGGCTTTGCGGGCTTGCGACTGCTGGGCTTGCTGACCATCGCTTCCCCCCCGCTCCGATTGTCCATATCCGATTCCAACAGCACCACGACGAGTGGCGCGCCAAGGAGCGGTTGTGCTTGAGGATACACCCACGGCGAGTATGCCCGACCGCCACGCCGATCTGTACTCGCCTCGGACACGAACGCCGGCGCTCGGCCCGAGCTCACTCCTCCTGGGCGACCGTCGACAGCACCACCGTCACGACGCTGACAATCAGCGAGCCGAACAGCGCCGGCACGAACCCGTCGACGTGAAACCCGATCCCGAGCGCGGCCGCGATCCGCGCCGCGATCAGCAGGCTCGCCGCGTTGATCACGAGCACGAATAGCCCGAGCGTGAGGATGATGAGCGGGCACGTGAGCAGCTTCAAGAACGGCCGGATCACGGCGTTGACCAGGCCCAGCACCACCGCCATGAGCGCGTAGGCCTTCCATGCGCTCCCTTCGACGCGGATCCCCGGCACCAGCCATGCCGCGGCCAGCAGCGCGATCGCGGCGATGAACCAGCGCACCAGCAGCTTCCCCATCGTTGCCTCCTGTTATTGCACAGCATACCCCGTCCAGACCAGGGGGACCGGCGTGCAACTCCAACGCGGCTGGACCCGTGCCACCTCGAAACGCGAGGTACACTGCATCAGACAATGGTCGAGCGCCCGACGGGGGGAAGCGGCGGCAGCGGCGTCACGAGCCCGAAGCCGAGCTATGACTTCGCGGTTGTGGGGTCTGGCTTTGGCGGGAGCGTCGCCGCGTTGCGCCTCGTCGAAAAGGGCTACCGCGTCCTCGTCATCGAGGCCGGCAAGCGCTGGGAGACCGTCGATTTTCCCGAAACCAACTGGAACGTGCGCAAGTTCCTCTGGCTGCCGGCACTGTTCTGCTACGGCATCCAGCGCTTGACCCTGTTGCAGGACGTCCTGGTCCTCTCCGGGGCGGGAGTCGGTGGCGGCTCTTTGGTGTACGCGAACACGTTGCTCGTCCCGCCAGACCAAGCGTTCCACAGTGGCGGCTGGCCTGCGGGCAGCGACTGGAAGGCGCGCTTGGCGCCGCATTACGAGACCGCCAAGCGAATCCTCGGGGTCACGCGCACCCCGCGAGTGTGGAGCGGAGACGAGTGCCTCCGCGGGTTCGCCCGCGAGCTGAAACGCGAGTCGGCATTCGAGCATACCGACGTGGCGGTGCTGTTCGGCGAGCGGCCCGGGGAGGAGGTCGGCGATCCGTATTTCGGCGGCGAGGGGCCGCCTCGCGCGACCTGCAACACCTGCGGCGGATGCATGGTCGGGTGCCGCTACAACGCCAAGAACACCCTGGACAAGAACTACCTCTTCTTCGCCGAGAAGCTCGGCGCCGAGGTGCTGCCCGAGACCATCGTCACGCTGATCGAGCCCTGCTCCGACGGCGGGTACATGCTTCTCGCCCGCCACGCCACCGGCAAGTTACGCCGGCGTACGCAGCGCCTGTCGGCCCGCTGTGTCGTGCTTGCAGCCGGCGCTCTTGGCACTACCAACCTCTTGCTCAAGTGTCGCGACGCGGGCGCCCTACCCGACCTCTCGCCGACGCTCGGCCACGGCGTGCGCACCAACAGCGAGGTGATTTGCGGCGCCACGGCGCGAGGTGACGCGGCGGACTACTCGGAAGGGATCGCGATCGCAAGCAGCTTCTACGCCTCGGCCGACACCCACCTCGAGGTCGTGCGCTACCCGAAGGGCTCGGATTTCATGAGCTTCCTTGCCACCCTTCTCACCGACGGCGGCACTCGTCTTTCGCGGCCGCTCAAGTGGCTGGCGACCTGCCTGCGCCACCCCCTCGACTTCGCGCGCTCGCTCAACCCGTTCGGATGGGCGAAGCGAACGGTCATCCTGCTCGTGATGCAAACGGTGGACAGCTCGTTACGGCTGGTGCGCCAGCGCCGGTGGTTCTGGCCGTTCAGACGCACGCTATCGAGCCGTCGCGCCCCGGGCGAACCACGGATCCCGAGCTACATCCCCATGGCTAACCAGGCCGCGCGCGCGGTGGCGCGGCAGATCGACGGCTTCCCCTCGAGCGCGATCAACGAGGTGGCGCTCAACGTCCCGATCACCGCCCACATCCTCGGCGGCGCCTGCATCGGCGCCAACCCCGATCAGGGTGTTGCGGATGAGTGGGGCCGCGTGTTCGGCCATCCCGACATGTGGGTGGTGGACGGATCCGCGGTACCTGCCAACCTCGGCGTCAATCCGTCGCTCACGATCACCGCGCTCGCCGAGCACACGATGAGTGGAATCCCGCCCAAGCACCCCGAGCAAGGCTTGCGCCACCTCCCGCCCCAGGCACGCGCCGCGACTACGAGGCTCGCGCACGCCACCGCAGGCACGAGTGTGCCAACCCCAACGCCCGAGCAGCGCAACAACTAGCTCACATCGTTTAGGGAGTCGCGCCTCCTTACGGGCGGGAAGAGCTTGCCGAGCAGCAACGCGTAGAGCTGGAACTCGACGAGACCGCCCGCGAACCAGCACGCCGCGACCCACGCCGGGAACGGATAGAGCACGTACTGGTTGAGGTCCACGAGCAGGCCGGCGAGGACGCCGAAGAACAGCGCGAACCGCGCGCCCTCGGCCACCGAGGCGTCGCGGGCGAAGCGGCCATACCCCCACGCGAACAGCATGACCATCCCCGCGGTGACGACGAGCGAGAGCCACGCCTTGCTCGCGAAATCGGGGCGGAGCAGGTGCTGCACCGCAAGATCGGCCTGCCGCAGCAGCACGAGATGCACGACGCCATTCCACACCAGCGCCACGAGGAACAGCGTCAGGCACGCGAGAAGGTAGCGCTTGATCCGCACGGCCCACCTCCTGGCTCGATCATGCCACGCTTCCCACAGGCTCCTCAAATCGAGAATGTCCAGCGCCTCAGGTGTGGAGGCAATGCGTGAGGGCAGCGCCGATTCGTAACGGAGCGGGACAGGCACGCCCCCGGTCGCGGGGTATTGTTGTGGCGCGCGGTTCGATCCCCCCGAGGGGACGCGATTCTTGAGTCGGTGAGCGGGTGACCAAGGATGGCCGGACCGTGGGTGGGGCTGCGCAGGCCGCGTAGAGCAGGTTCCTAAACTGGGGCCGTCCGGGCAGGCAGGCCGGGTCGAGCACGGTGGAAGCGATCGGGCAGACCTGCTGCGTTCACTCGAGCCAGTCGAAGCGGTCCTTCGTGATCTCGGCGCGGACGTTGCCGGTGTGGGCGATGCCGGCCGGCTCGAAGAGGATCAGCTTGACGTGCCCCTGTGGCACGACACGGTGCTCGCGGCCACGGGGCACGATGCAGAACTCCCCCGAATGCAGCGTCACATAGCCGTCCCTCTCGTGAATCTCGAGCGCGCCCTCGACGACCCAGAACAGCTCGTCCTCGCGGTCGTGCGTGTGCCACGGGACCTTGTCCCCTTCGGCACGCACGAGCTTGACGTGCTGCCCGTTCAGCTCGCCGACGATCTTGGGCGAAAAGGTGTCCGAGAACTTCGCGAAATACCGTTCGATGTTGACCACACGCATCATCGTCCGCCCCTCCGGAGCCTCGCGGGCACGCACAAGGCCGCGCGCGAGACCCCGAGGGCCTCTACGGCGGATCGGCGTGCGTGGTTGCATCGCCCAGACCGTCCGCTGGCCCTACTTGAGGTGGGGGTAGAACTCGATCTCGGCCTGCTCACCGACGAGCTGCTTGGCCACGTACACGATCTGGCCGGTGTGGTATGCCATGTGCTCGACGACGTGCAGCAGCACGGCGAACCCGCTCCGCGTGTAGTTCTGGATCACGAAAGTGCGGGCGAGGTCATCGTCGGAGAGTCCGGCCGCGACGCGCTGGCATGCCCAGACGACCTCGCCGAGGCGCGCCAGTAACACGCTCCCCTGCTCGCCCTCGGCAGCGGCGAACTCCGCGCGCCGATGCCGCTCGAACGCCGCGCCGCCGAGCCCGACGAGGACCCACTGCGAGAGGTTTCCGCAAAGGTGGAGGAGAAGGTTCCCGACGCTGTTGCAGCGCGGGTTGGGCCGCCACCACAACTGCCCGTACGAGAGCAGCCGCACGCACTGCTCGATCTTCCCGAAGTACTCGCCGAGGAGGCGCTGCGCTTCCGGCGCCAGGGCGTTGGTTGGTTGCTCCATCGTCGGCCTCCAGCTGAACCGAGATTCTCGCACGCGCGCGCGGCCTCCTGCCTGCACGCGAGCGGCGGAGCGCCCCCACTTGCGCGGGCCGCGCTCGCCGCTTGTTCGCTTCGTTCCCCTACCGCTTCATGTTGATCGTGGTGGGATCGCCGGTGCCGACATCGATCACGGAAGCGTACGCCGCGACCCCTGACCCGGCGTTCACCGTCACCTTCGCGTACCCCTGGTCGATGCCTCCCACGAGAAGGTACGGCTGCTGGTACTGGTAGAACCCGCCCGGAGCGTAGGACCTCGAATCGGTCCAGCGCACGTTGCCTTGCCCGTCGAACAAGGTCACTGTCACCGAGGCGTTGGTGGAGCCGGTATTGGTGATGCCGATGTTGGTGCGGTAGAGCGCGTTCTCCGTCAGTTGCGGCAGCCAGGCCGATTGTCCGGAGGCCAACAGCGCGTCGCTCGACTGGCCGTCGTAGTCTTGCCCGTACGTGTGGCTGGCATCAACCTGGTTGTAGGTGCGTCCGCTCAGGATGATGTCCTGGTCGGAGCGCACCTCGAGAGCGGCCCCGTCGCCCGCGTAGTTGAGCTGCCCAACCACGTCCGGTAGGAAGAGTTGGGCGTTGCCGGCGAGCGGGTATGTGGTGGTCAGCACGCCATACGTGGAGTAGAAAAAGATCTGCACCGTCGTCGACAGGGAAGAACGGTTGAGCACGGCGATGTCGGACCTCCACTTGGCGTTCTTGGACGGCACGTCCTTGTGGATGACGGCTGGCAGCCAGTGGCTGTAGCCTGAGGTGCCGCCCCCGGCCGCCTGGTTGGCGGTGAAGGTCTGATCCGCGACAGCGATCGTGCCCGAACGCCCCGACCCGGCATTCGCGTCGACGCCGTAGCCGACCGTGCCGTTGCCGCTTCCCGAGCTGCCGCTCGTGATGTGAATCCAGGTGACGCTTGGCGTGGCCGTCCACGCGCAACCGCTCCCCGCGGTGACGTTGAAGCTCCCGCTCCCACCGCTCGCTGGCAGGCTCGTACTCGACGCACTCAACGCGTACGTGCAAACAAGCGCGGCCTGATTGATCGTGAAGGTTTCGTCGGAGACGGTAATCGTGCCCGAGCGCACCGACCCGGCGTTGCCGTCCACGCTGAATCCGACAGTACCGCTTCCGCTCCCCGAGCTGCCGCTCGTGACGTGGATCCAGCCCACGCTCGGCGTGGCCGTCCAGGTGCACCCGCTGCCGGCGGTGACGTTGAAGCTGCCGCTCCCCCCGCTCGCCGGCACGCTCGCGTTCGGCGCGCTCAACGCGTACGAGCAACTGAGCGCCGCCTGGTTGACCGTAAACGTCTGGCCCGCGATCGTGATCGTACCGGAGCGTGCTGCACCGGCATCGGCCGCCACCGAGTAACTCACCGTTCCGTTGTCGGTGCCGCTCGCGCCACCGGTCACCGTGATCCATGCCGCATTGCTCGTCGCGGTCCACGCACAGTTGCTTCCCGACACGAGCGTCACGCTCACGGAGCCCGCGCCACCCGCGGCGGCAAACGACTGCGATGTCGACGAAAGCGAAAGGCTGCAGGAGGACTGGGCCCAACGTTGCCCGTAGATGTCGTAGCTCCCCGCGCGGAAGTCCTGCCACACGAGGAGGAACTGTCCGTTGGCCGTGTCCTGCGCGAGCTCAACGAAGTCCTGAATGTCAACCGCCGTCGACACAGCGAACCCTGGATTGGCGGGCGTGCCGCTCTCGGGGACGCGGCGTGCCCAGATGTCCCAGTCGGTCGTGGTGCCAGGCTGCTGCCAGGCCACCAGGAAGTCGTGGTTCTTCGCGTCGTAGCCGACGGTCGGGACGGAAGCCGGGGCGCTCGAGGCGGCAATGGCAAAGTCGCTGCCGACCCACGCTGCGTTGCTGCTCAGGTGCTGGCCGTACACGGCGGCACCGGAGCGGGAGTCGCCCCAGACCGCGAGGAAATCATTGCCCGCGCTGCCGTACACGACGGAGTATCCCGCCTTGGACCCGCTCGCGGTCGTCACGGCGTAGTTGCCGCCGGCGACCGTTCCGTTGGCATTGACGAGCTGGTCATAGATGGTATCGGCGCCGTTGCGGAAATCTTCCCAGATGACCAGGTACTGATTCGTGGCGGGGTTGTAGGCGAGTCGTGGCGGCCCACAGTCCGCGGTACTCGCACTGATGACGAATCCGGATCCCGACAGCGTGCCCGCCGGCGCCACGCGCTGGCCCCACACCCGCCAATGGCCGCTGCTGTCGTAAGCGTTCCAGGCCACCAGGTATTCGTTTGCGGTCGGGTTGTAGGCCACCGCGGGGTTGCCCTCGTTGCCGGCGTTGGAGTCGCGCGAGACCAGGAACGGTGAGCCCGGAAAGCTCCCGTCCCACTTCACGCGCCGGGCGTAGACGTCGTAGCCGGTGGCCTGCGAGTGAATCTCCGCCCAGACGACCAGGTATTCGTCGGCGCTGGGGTCGTAGGCGACGACCGGGTAGCCGTAGAGAAGGGAGGTGGCCTGGTTGCCGATTGCGAGCTCCGATCCCTGCACCACGCCGCTGGAGGAAACGCGCCGCCCGTAGATGTCGTAGTCGGAACCGCTGCGGTAGTCCATCCATACGGCCAGGTACTCATCGTGTGCCGAGTCATACGCCACGGTCGGGAGCTCTTGGCCCTTTCGCCCCCTCGCGACCGTGATCAGCGAACCGCCGAGCTGAGCGCTGCTGGTGACAACCTGCCCGAAGATGTCGGGCTGGGTCGTCATACCGTTGTCGGTGAAGGTCACCAGGTAATTGGACGATCCGAGCTGCGCGGCGACTGCTGGGTTCGTGCGCTGGTTGTTCCACTCTCGGACGATGAACTGCCCTCCCACGTTGCCGTTCCCGGAGACGAGGCAGGCGTGCATCTGGAACAACCCGCCCCCGTTGGTGTCAGTCTGGTAGGCCACGAGGAACTGCGAGGAGGTGTCGAGGCCAGCCACCGCCGGGGCCCACTCGGTGTAGGTGCCGGCGTAGATCGCAAGTGTGTTCCCTGCCAGCGCGAAGCTGCGGTTGACGAGTTGGCCGTAGATGTCAAAGGTCTTCATGCTGCGGCCGTCGTCCCAGACGACAAGGTAGTTGCCGGCACCCGAACTGTAGGCGACGCGCGGATAACGCTCGTGCCAAGGACCCGCGGTGAGCGTCACCTTCGGAAGAAGCTGAAGGGTCGAGTTAACGCCTATACCCAGCACGTTCCACCAACCGTTGACGGCTTGCTCCCAGACCACGAGGAAGTTGCCGTCGATGCTGTTGAACGCGACGTCGGGGACGTCCGCCAGGCCGTTTGAGTCACTGAGCAATGCCGCCGACGTGACCGGGTTGCCAGAGCTGTCGTAACTGCGGGCGAGGATTTGCGAAACACTGCTGTTGACGCTGTTGCTCCACACCACGATGCAGCGCCCCGCGCCGCATGAGACACGACTCGCGAACCCGTTCGTCCCCGCCGCGTTGACCGTGATCACGCTGCTCAGCGGCACACCGGCGGTGGAGAAGCGCTGCAGGCGCACGTTACTGGTGCTGCCGGTACCGAAATCGGACCATGTGACCCAGTACTGGTTCGCCGAGGAGTCGTAGGCCACACTCGGAGCGATCTGGAGGCCAGCATCCTGGTTGATCGCGAAGATCGTCCCGGCAACCGAACCCGAAGCCGACACGAAGCGGCCGAAGATGTCGTAGTTGGTCGCCCGCGAGACCGCATGCCAGACGACCAGGTATTGCGAGGCATTCGGATTGTAGGCAATGCTGGACCTGTCGAGCGACTCGGTGTTGCTGACGTCGTCTGCGTAGGTACAAATCGGCAGGTTGGCACCGATCAAGCCGCCGCTGTCGTCGCCCAATGGACCGATGTCGAATTGATCCGCGACGTCACCCTCCACGCCGGCTTGGGGCAGCCGCCACCCGGCCGGCTGATCGCCCAGCAGCGAACACAAAGGCCGCTGCTTGGCCGGGAGGTTTTCGCACCTGTCGATGCCCGGCGTCACGCCACGGGTCCCGATCCAGCCGCCTACGGGCGGCGTAGCTTCCTCGACGGGGGCCGGATCCTCCGCGGTTTGGAGGACGGCGAGGGGCGCTCCCGGCATGTTCGCGACGGCGGCGGCGCCCGTCCCTGGTCGCGGAGCAGCCTCCAGACCGGCAGGAAGCGCCGTCCACGCGCCAAGGCAGAGACACAAACCGAGTGGCAGTAGCGGTTTCCATCGCACCATGGTGGACATAGCGACCTCCCGCCCAAGCGCCCCCGCGGCGCGCGCTGGCGATACCTCTTTCTCAACACAATCGCCCGCGTTGAGAGGGTTGTCAAGGAATCGAAATATTCATGGGACCGCCTCACCAGCGTCGCCGGAAGCCGGGCGGAACGGCCACTCGCGAGCGCGCGCGGCACGGGCGAGATAGACGGCGAGCCCCACGACGAGGATCACCGCCGCGTAGCGCACCTCTTTGAGGGCATTGCGGCGGGTGAGCAGAATGAAGACAAAGCCCAGGCTGGCCACCACCGCCGGCAGGGGAAACAGCCACATCCGAAATGGTCGGGGCAAGTCGGGGCGCCGGATGCGGAGGATGATGGCGCCGACCGCCTGCACGAGGAACTGGAGTGCGATGCGAATGACGACCAGCGCGGCGATGACGTCGGCGAGCGACAGGAAGCAGCACGCCACCGCGACGCCGCCGAGAGCGAGCAGCGACACAGTCGGGAAGCGGTGTCTCGGGTGGACTCGTGTGAAGGCGTGGAAGTAGTTCCCGTCGAGCGCGGCGGCGTACGGCACGCGGGAGTAGCCGAGCAGCAGGGAAAACACGGAGGCAAACGCGGTCCACAGGAGCAGGACGGTGGCGAGGTGGGTGGCCCAGGGGCCGTAGATCCGCGCCATGAAGAGCGAGATCGTGTAAAGCCCCGCGTGCGCGTGAGCCGCCGCCTCGAGTTCCTGCCAGGGGAGCACGCCGAGGATGCTCACGTTCATCACGACATAGAGGACGCCGACCAGCCCGATCGAGGCGAGCACGGCGCGCGGGATGGTGCGCCCCGGGTCCTTCACCTCGCCGCCGAGGAAGCAGACGTTGTAGTACCCCCAGTAGTCGTAGGTGGCGATCAGCATGGCGGAGCCCAGGCCGGTGAAGAACGCGTGCGAGGGGGTGAACGCTCCGGGCGGAAAGCTGAACGCCCGCGCCGCGTCGAAGTGCGAGAGACCGGCGACGATGACCCAAGCGATCGTGCCCATGACGATGATCCAGAGTGCGGTCGAGAGCCTTCCGATCACGGTGATGCGCCGATACGCGAGCGCGACCGCCAGCAGCACAACCGCAATGGCGACGAACGTGCCGCGCGTCAGCTCGGTTTGCAGTTGGAGCGTGCCAAGCAAGGGCAGCGGCAGCGTGAATTCGTGCGCGGCGATCGTGTGCTCGAGGCTGGGCCAGAGGTAGCCCGCGTACCCCGCCAGGCCCAACGCTCCCGAGGCGATCGACAGGGGCGCGCTGAATGAGAGCTGCCAAACGAACAGAAAAGAGACCAACCGACCGAACGTGCGCGGGCCGTAGATTTCGGCCAGGTAGCGGTAAGAGCCGCCAGCGCCGGGCATGGCGGCGCCCAGCTCCGCCCATATGAGGCCATCGCAGGCCGCGAACACGCCGCCGAGCACCCAGCCGAGCATCGCCTGCGGGCCGCCCATCGCGCCGACGATGAGCGGGATGGTGATGAACGGCCCCACGCCGATCATGTCGATGGTGTTGAGGGCGGTGGCGCCGAGCGGTCCGACCCCGCGGATGAGCGCAGCCGAGGCTGCTTCGGGTCTTGCTCGCGACCTATCAGGCTGCATTCGCTCGGACCCTCCTCCGGCGTGCATGCTGGCGATTCACCCGTGCTTCGACGGAAGGGTAGCACCGCCCTGTTGGCCCCGGGACGGCGCACGGCGGGAATGAGCCGTTAACACCGGAGGAGGACGATCGTTACCGTGCGGCGCCAGGCCGCGAGCGGCGCGGAGCCGGCGAGGCAGGCGTCAGGCGCAGCCGGTTGCCACCCGGCGTGACCCGGAACGCGGGCACCGTGACAAGCCCGGCCGCATTGGCGGCAACGCCACCTGAGGCGACCAACCCACCGTCGCCAACGCGCCGGTTCTCCCAGGCCAGGTGCGCGCCGGGCGCGATGGAAAAGCGCTGCAGCCTGCGCGGAGTCACGTCGACGGTCCGCGTCGAGCCGTCAATGGTACGCAGGCTCACCCTCCACGCCTGCGGCTCGTCAAGCGGCGCACCATCCCAACTGTGCCAGCTCGCCGACCATTCGACCGCCTGGTTGTAGGCGATGTTGGTGCCACCCGTGGGGGGCGGCAGCGGCGGGTCGCCCGAGAGCCTGGCAAGGCCGGGAACGCTTTCATCCAAGCGCACCCTCAAGCCCGAGAACGGGACCCGCGCATCGTCCATCTGCAAGTCGGGAGGAAACCCGACCCAGCCGAGCCACGCATGCCCGGCGCCGGTGATCGCGCCCGCCCAACAGCGGCGCGCGGACGCCAGGGCTGCAAACAACGGACGCCCCTGCGTCGCCCACTCCACGACCGTGTCGGCGCGGCCCGCTGCGACGCCAAAAGGAACCATCTCGTCGCCGGCGCGCGAGGCAAGGTTGGCTTGGTGGTTCTGCCAATCCCACACTCCCGTGCCGTCGTAGCGCGCGAGCCGCTGCGCCCAGCCCGCGGGGGCGCCGATCTCGACCGGCAGGTTGAGTGTTTCCTCGCCCCATTTCCGGCGCACGTCGGGGCGCCAGTCCTCGCCGCCCGCCTCACCCGCGGTGCGGTAGTTGCTCATCGGTTCGTTCGCGTACGCGGCGGCAAACACCGCCGGATAGCGCATCGCGAAGGCGAGGGCGCCGCTGCCGCCCATCGAGTGACCGTAGACGTAGACCCGCTCCGGATCGAGGCGCGGCCCGAGCGCCGGATCGCGCAGCAGGTCGTAGACCATGCGCAGGACGCGGCGCTCGGTGAAGTTCGCCACGGTGTCCGGCGCGGTGGGGGCCTGGTCGAGGCGGAAGTCGTGGCGCGCGGCGAAGCCGAACCACCAGGTCTCGGAAACGTCCACCGGTCGCAGCTCGAAGGCGCACAGGTGCTGCGTCGGGCCAAGCGCGGGAGGGTAGACGTTCCCGCCCCACCCGTGGAGGCTGACGAGCAGCGGCGCCTTTGCCGGCTTGGCGTCGCCGCAGGCCGCTCGATCGGGCTCGCCGACGCTGTAGGTGTACGCGTACTGGAGCGAGGCGGCAAAAGAGGGATCGGCGGGGTCGAGGCCGTAGAAGCGGTTTCCGGCGTTGGGAGCGTGGAAGGTAGCGTTCCAATGGCGCAGGTCCATGTACTGGATGTACACGTGACCACCGCCGTTGCCAGGCACGTCGACCTCTACCGGCCGCGGGTCGGCGATGCGCTCCGCGACGGGCCCGATGCTGTTGCCGGGCGAGAACTCATGGGTGTCTTCGACACCGGCGGCGGAAACGGTGGTCACCGCGTAGAAGCCTGCGCCGCGCAAGGTGCCGCCGAAATCCTGCGCGGCGAGAGTCCAAACGAGGAGACCGGTTCCGGTCGGCAGCGGAGGGCCGTCGTCGGTGAGCACGTAGCGGTCGAGGTAGCGCGCGCGCCACGCGCCGTCTCCGGTGGTATAGCGATCCGCGTAGAACCGCCCCGACCCCTTGCCCACTTCGGCGAGACGTGTGGCTGTCGCGAGCGTGTTCGCACTGATCGGGACGGTGTGGCGGTAGATGCGGTACCGCTCGCCAGTTAGCTCGCGGCGCTCCTGCCAGGTGATGAACGTCTGGCCGCTCGAGTGCGACGCAGTCAATCCGGCGGGCTGCGGCTGGGCAAATGCCGCGCCAGCTAGCAGACCCGCTGACAGGGCAACCAGCGGTCCGACACGAGTCACCCACCGACCCGAGATCATCACGCCCAAATTACAGCACGGGAGCGACACCGCTGGCACCGCCCGCCACCCCTGCACGCAGCGAGCCTCCCAACCCGCGAGAACCTTTGTGGCCCGCGCCACGTTTAATCCAGTGCAGATGACCGGGAGGATGCCCCATGCGCAGATCTTCGCTCGCGATCGTTCTCATGTTGCTTGTGCTCCCCAGCGGAGTGGTTCTCGGGGAGGCAACGCGGACGCTACGCGTTTCCCTCACCGGCGACGCCGCGGCTCCCTTTGCGATCGAGAACCTAGCCGGAGCCATGACGGTGCTGCCCTCCGACGGTGAGGGCGTAACCGCCGTCGCCACAATTCACGCTGAGGACGACACGCTGGCTGCGATGGTGCGGTTCGAGCAGGTGCCCGACCGGGAGGGCGTGCCGACGCTGCGGGTGATCTACCCGCTCGATCGCGAACGGACACTCCGCTACCCGCTCGGCACCAAGGCCGAGGGTGGCAGCGAGGAGGGCGGCCGCCACCGCCACACGCACTGGTTCTCGATCTTCGGCTGGGACAGCTCCGAGATGACGTACGACGGGCACCGCGTGCGGGTGAGTGCCGACCGCGGCGCTCTGCTTTACGCCGATGTCGAGGTCCGGGTGCCACGCCGCGCACTCGACGCCACGTTCCGCAATCTGATGGGGACGCTGCAGGCCGAGGGGATCGAGGGCCACATCCTCCTCGATACGGCGCGCGGCGACGTCACGGCGCGCCGCCTCAAGGGTGAGGTCAAGGCGGACACCGGCTCGGGCGATGTTCACGGGTCCGACCTTCAGGGGTCGTTCGTCTGCGACACTGGCAGCGGCGCGTGCGAGGTGACCGGCTTCGTGGGCACCGAGCTTTCCTGCGACACGGGTTCGGGCGAGGTGCGCATCCGCGACGTGAAGGCCGAGCGGCTGATCGCCGACACGGGCTCCGGCCGGATCCGCGCCCGGGCGGTCGACGTCGAGGAGTTTCGCGGCGACACGGGCTCCGGCGGCATCGAGGCGGAGCTGATCGGCCCGCGGCTGCGGCGCATCAGGGCCGACACCGGCAGCGGCGAGGTCACGTTGCGTCTGCCTGCCGACGCGACCTTCGAGGCCGACGCCGACCAGGGCAGCGGCGGCCTGCGGTGCGGCTTTCACGACGCCGAGAAGGTCACCAGTGATCACAAGGTGGTTGGCTTCCGGCGCGGCGACCGCAAGGTGAGGATCAGCATCGACACCGGCAGCGGCGACGCGACCATCGAGCCGGTCAGCTAACTGCACTCTCGGCTACTTCTTGCCCGTCTGGTGCTGCGGCACTCCTCGCTCGCACGCTTGAGCACGACGTGTGCCGCGGTGCCCGTGGACGAAGCCAAGAAATCCAGCAGACCACAACAAAGCAAATGCAACCTCGGTCTCTTGTAGCCCGTCGGGCTCGCGGCAGTTCGGGCCTTGCGCGTCCCCACGCGACGCGGCCCGAAACTCCTCCGGCCGCGACCCGGCTGCGCGTCTCAACGGCGTGACCCTCGCTGTTCCCCTCACTCAGAGGAGACGCCCGCTCGGGGCCAGCGTCTCCCGGCGCCGATCCGCGCGCCGGGTCCCCGCGGCCTCCGGAGTGATCGCCGCTTCACCCGACGGGCAAATCAAGACCAGTCGTGGCTCTCATCGTTCTCTCGATGGGGAATCGGGGGCGGACCGCGCTTTGTTTACACGTCAGATGTGATGAAACCAGGGAGGTGCGCCATGGTTTCGACCTCCAGAAGTGCACGGACCGCACTTTGCGCTCTTATCCTCGCGGTGGTGTCGGACGCCGCGCAAGACGCGGCGCCAACGGACCCGAACCGCCTGTTCGTAATCGAGCGGAGCGTCAATGCCAACGTGGTCGTCTACGACGCCGTGCGTGACGGCCGTGGACGTCTCGATCCAGCACACCCCGTGGAGGTGTACTGGCTGCTCAATGCGGACAAGGGACAGCGCGAGGATCTCAACCTGATCGAGAAGGCAAAGGCCTACGGCGTAGAGGTCGGAGCGAGCACCAGGGACGGCGCGCAGATCACCGTCAAGGCGCTCAAGGATCGCCCGATCCGGGTCCGCATCAAGGGGAACCGTCCCGAGGCGATCGTGCGGATCGCCGGGCACGACGCGTTGTTGCGCAAGGTCTTCATCCAGACCGACTCGGACCACCCCCTCTCGGTGCGTTACGTGGATCTTCTCGGCGTGAGCCTGCGCGGGAACGCGTCCGTGCGGGAGCGCATCAGTACCGCTGGCTAGCCAACGTCGCTGCGCGCCCCGGCTCGAAGGCGTAGCGTCCGGAGGCCTCCACCGAGACCCGTGGCGGCAATCCAGTTTGCGTGAACGCCTCGTATCCCTCCGCCAGGTTGGCCCAGAATGCGGCGAGCGCGGGCCGCCCTGCGCTCCTCTCGCTCAACAAAGCGCGACACGCGGCGCTCGAGAAGCGGCACGGGAAGATTCCCACCGAGACGTCGTAGCCCGCGACGCGGCTGTCGAGCACGGCCAGGTAGACCTGCTCGATCGCGTGGTCGCCGATCGGAATGCAACCGTCGCTGACCGCGTCGCCGTGGATGAAGATCTCGCTGCCGGGCGCATGGGGGTCGCCGAGGATGCGGTCGGAACGGTTGGGGTAGTCGAGCTCGAGCGAGAGGTGGTAGAGGCTGGCCGGATTCAAGGTGGCGACGTGGTAGAACCCTTCCGGAACCTGGTGGTCCCCCTCGCGTCGCTTCGGGCCGAGGACGCCGCTGGTGGCGAGGATTGGGTACGTCGCGACGAGGACGTAGCGCGAGCGGGCGCGGGCCCATCCCCAGAGCTCGAGGCGGCGCTCCTGCTTGAACGCGAGCAGCAGCAGCGGCGCGGGCGATCTCACCCCGGCGTGCCGCTCCATGCGGTCGACCGCACCCCCATCGCGCTGGCGGGCCGCGGCCACGCGCACGGCGCGCGCCTGACTCGCGGCGAGAGCGGAAGCGCCGGTCGGAGGCGTTGGCCGCGTCGAAACACAGCCCGCCACCACTACGAGCGCGAGGGCAGCCAGGGCGTGGCAAGGCCCAAGGTGCAGCCGCCCGCCTCGAAGACACGAGCTACGCGACACGGGTTCCTCCGCTGTGGGGCGCTGCAAGTGGCATGCCGGATCACGCACACACTCGCAGGCAGGGAGCAAGGCTCCGACCAGGTTCTTCCCGGGCGGATTTCCCCGACTGCGATCTCACGTGATGAAGGGTGGGGCGCCGATCGTGGCATTGCCCCGCAACAGTGCGAGGATCACGAGCTCGTCGCGCAACTGTCTGGTGATGAGGTAGTTTCCGCGAACAAGCTCGATCCCGCGCTTGCCCATTTCCGCGGCCTGGTGGGGGTGACGCAGGCACTCCCGCATGCGAAAGGCGCACCCCTCAACGGTGCGCACGAGGTAGCCGGTGAAACCATCGCGGACCTGCAACGTGATCCCGCCCGCGGCGCCCCCGATCACCGGTCTTCCCTTCCACAGCGCCTCGGTGACGACCAGGCCGAATCCCTCGCGCAGCGACTTCTGGATCACCGCGGTCGCGGCGCGCTGGAGCGCGTTGACCTCGAGGTTCGAGTCGCCTGGCAGCTCGAGCACCCTGATGTCCTCGTCGTCGGCCGCCGCGCGGCGCACCTCCATCAGCACTTCCTGGCCTTCCGGGTCGTCGCTGGCGCCTCCTCCGGCGAGCACGAGCGCCGCGGAGCGGTGGCGGCGCAGCAGACGAAAGGCGGCGATCACGCCGAGCGGGTCCTTGAAGCGATCGAAGCGCGACACTTGCACGAACAGCGGCACGTCGCGCCGCACCCCGAGGCGGGAACAGACCGCGTCCACTTGGTCGTCGGGGAGCGGACGGTTCTTGTCGGTGAGAGGGTCGATTGCGGGCGGGCTCACAACCTGCGGGTGGGAGAGCCTGCGAGCGAAGGCAGCCAGGGAGAACACGCTGACGTGGAACGGCTCGACCAGCTCCTGCAGCCGTCGCCACACCGCCCGCTGCGGGTGCGACAAGTCGATGTGGCACCGCCACGCCCAGCGACCCGATGGTCGGCCAAGCTGGCGCAGCAGCGACGCAGGTTGGGGATCGTGGATGATGACGAAGTCCGCGCGCGCGAGGTCGGCACGCGCGCTTTCTAGGTTGGCGGCGTTGACCTCAAGGTAGTGCTCCCACTCCGCGACGGTGATGTCCTCGGGATGCCCCTGCAGCGCGTTGTGGAGCTTCTTGGTGGTGCGGAAGAACCCCTCGTCGCCGTCGAGCACGAGCCAGTGGGCGTCGAGGCCGAGACCGCGCTGGAGCGGCACCAAGCGAGTGAGGATCTCCGCAACCCCACCGCCGGCCGCCGTGGAGTTCACGTGCAGCACCGAGGCGCCGACGAGCGGTGCAGCCAGACATCGCAGCTCGTGCTCGACCCAGGCGGGAACGTGTTCGAGGTAAGGCTCGAGGTGGAGCACGTCGCGATTACCAAGGGTCTCCTTCATCGCCCCTCCCCGAGCAGGTCCTGCGCGACGCGACGGCAGGCATCGAGCGACAGGAGGTAGATGTCGAGGTCGCGCAAGCGGGACGCGGCGGCCTCATGCCCGGCCAGCTCGAGCCAGGCCGACAGGTCGTCGGCGCCGCCCGGGTTGCGCAGCCTGGCCTCGTAAAAGTGGTAGAAGATCGAGCTACCAGGCACCTCGGCGAGACGCTCGCGCAGTTCGCCGACCGTGCTCGCTTCGATGCCAAGCGCGAATTCCACCGACACCGATGCCGAGAAGTGGAACTCTTGACCACGCGGCACCGGCCTCGCGACGTCCTCCTCCGCGAACGCCGTCTCGACGAGGTCGAGCACGCGCTGGCGTAGCGCTTCGAGGACGCGAGCGTGGAACGGGTCGAGCATCGCCAGCCGCTCCGCGAGCGCGCGGTGGCCGAGAGCGTCTCCGACCCACAGGGCGAAGTCGTTCGGGTACTCGAAGGTGGTGAAGGTGAAGCGGAGCGGCGTTTCGCGCAGGTGGTGGTGGAGGACGCCCGCATCGGCGCGCTCCACCGCATCGCGAAACTCGCGCAGCGTGGAGGCGGACGCGCCGGTTGGGCAGTTGAGCCGCACTGCGTCGAAGAAGGAAAAGGGAGCGACCGTCATGGCTTGACCTCCTCAAGCGCGGTGCCAAAGTCGCGCAACATTCGGCGCAACGCCGCTGCGTCCGGCAGTGCGAAGCGCGCCCGTGAAGGCCCGGGGCCCACGTGGACGCTCCACGCGTTCGGCGGGAGCTGGCCGAACATCTCCTCATCGGTCTCGTCGTCGCCGGCGGCAAAGAGGAAGTCGGTGGGGGAATGCCGCGCGAGCAGCGCGAGCACCGCACTTGCCTTGCTCACACCGAACACCCGCACCTCGATCACCTTCTTGCCGGAGACGACGTCGAGTGGAGGCTCTTCGTGGAGCTGGCGCAGCCGTTCGAGCAGCTCGCCGGCGCGCCGGTCCGCCTGCTCCGGGTGGGCACCGCGGTAATGCCACGCGACCGAGGCGGACTTGACCTCGACCGAGCTGCCCGGCGTGACGGTGGCGACCGCCTCGAGCAGCTCACAAACGCGGCCCAGCCAGGCGGGACTCCTCCCCCCCAGCAGGTCTTCCCATTCGCCGCCCGTCCGTCGGAGCCAACGGCCATGCTCCGCCACCAGGTTTATGGGCAACGCACCCAGCCAGCGCGCCAGCGTGGGGCGGTCGCGGCCGCTGACCACCGCAACCTCGACGCCGTCGAGGCCGGCGAGCCAGCGCAGGAGCGCGCGCAGCGGCCGATCGGGGCGAGCCAACTCCGGACGTGCCGCAATCGGCTGCAAGGTGCCGTCGTAATCGAGCAACAGCGCGCGGCGGCGGGCGGCGCGCCAAGCCGCGAGCAGTTCGTTGGCGGAGCGGCCCAGGCACGCCCCTGGCAACGCGTGAGCGCCGGAGGCGGCGCGCTCGAGCGCGGTGACGAACGCGCTCGCCCAGGGCCGCGCTTCGGCGCGCCGGGTGCGCTCGAGCAAGCCGGCCAGACGCGAGCGGCGCTCCTCGGCGGACATCGTCAGGGCGCGGTGGATCGCGGCGGCCAGGTCGTCGGGGTCGAACGGGTTGACGAGCAGCGCTTCGGCGAGCTCGGCTGCGGCGCCGGCGAACTCGGACAGGATTAACACGCCGTCGCCGCCCCCTTCCTTGCAAGCGACGAACTCCTTGGCAACCAGGTTCATGCCATCGCGGAGCGGCGTGACCAGCGCGACGTGGGCGGCGCGGTAAAGGGCGGCAAGACGCGGGAAGGAAATCGGCCGATAGAGGTACTTGACCGGCGTCCACTCCGGGGTGCCGAAGCGCCCGCTCACACGGCCGACGATCTCCTCGACGCGCTGCCGCAACGCCCGGTAGTGCGGGGCGCCGCCACGGGTCGGTACACCGAGCTGAATGAACTCCACCTCGCCGTGGAACCTCGGATGGCGTTCGAGGAAGCGCTCGTAGCCGAGCAGGCGCTCGGGAATCCCCTTGGTGTAGTCCATGCGGTCCACGCCGAGGATCAGACGGCGCCCGGCCAGCTCTTCCCCCAGTCGATCTGTCTCCGCCGCGACCTCGCGGTCCGCCGTCACCGCCCGGGCGAAGCGCCCCGCGTCGACGCCGACTGGGAAAGCTCCGAGGGTGACCAGCCGACCTGCCACGTGGATCCGATCCGACTCGGCCTCGACGCCAAGGACCTTGGACGAAGTGATCCGGAAGTGGCGCAGGTAGTCAT
This sequence comes from Thermoanaerobaculales bacterium, assembly GCA_044447965.1. GTDB lineage: Bacteria > Acidobacteriota > Thermoanaerobaculia > Thermoanaerobaculales > Thermoanaerobaculaceae > DATIYW01. Next base: position 46,385 of record JBIOGJ010000027.1, read on the forward strand.
ACGTGTGGAACCCGACCAGGTCGGAACCCAACACGCCGCGCAACAACTGCTGCCGCCAAGGCAGGATGCGAAACAGCTCCGCGGAGGGGAACGGCGTGTGCAGGAAAAAGCCGATGGGCGCTTTGGGCAGCCTCGCGCGCAGCAGCTCGGGCAGCAACATGAGGTGGTAGTCGTGCACCCCCACCACGTCGCCGGGTCGCCAACTCCTTTCGACCGCGCGGGCAAAGAGCTGGTTCACCTGCCGGTACGCGTCCCAGCAAGCGCGGTCCAGCACGGCGTACTGGACGAAGTAGTGGAACAAGGGCCACAGCGTCGAGTTGCAGAAGCCATGGTAGAAGGGCTCGACGAGCTCAGGCGGAAGTGCGACCGGCGCCAGCCGACGCCGCCTCAGGTCGGCGAACACCTTGCGTGTGTTGACACCGTCTTCCGTAAGCTCTCCGGGCCAACCGATCCACAAGCCCAGGCTGGCCTCATGGTTGGCCATCAGCGCACTGGCAAGACCGCCGGCCGACGGCTGGACTTCGAGCCCGTCGCGGCTCCGAACGATCGTCACCGGCAGGCGATTCGAAACCATGAACACACGCCCGGTCCGGGGCGCCGCAGCGGTTAGATCGGAACGCCTCGGTGGCTCTCGCAGCGAAACCTGGGTGGCCGGGCGTGCCTTCATGAAGCCTCCAACACCAGCGACCGCGAGTTCCATGCCCGGTGATCATGACCACGGGTGCCAGGGTTCCCGGTCGTGGAAGAAATACGTGTGCACGAAACTCGGTCACGTTCGTCCTGACAGCGAGTGTGTCGCCTGGCGTCTGCTACCGGTGGGGCGCAGTCGGGAAGCGGGAGAACCGCTCGTTGTGTTGACGGAGCGGGAGCGCGCCGGGCCGGCGCGGGAGTAACATCGCCCGCCCGGTGCAGCCCATCAGGGGTTGCGGGCGGGGAGGTGTCAACGCGATGAATCCTCAACCAGAGAGTGCTGTGCCGACCGGTAAGGCGGCGCCGGCGTTCACGACGGCATCGGCCACGCGACCCAAACCGCGCTGGCGCCTCCGCGTCCTGGCCCTGGTCGGGATCGGGCTGCTTGGGTCGCTGACCCTGTTACGGGCGCTCTTCGGCCAATCGGATGCCGCGAAGACCAGCCGTGGCGCCGCACCTCGCGCGGTGTCCGTGGTCGGCGCGCAGGCGCACACCGGCGACCTCGGCGTGTATCAGAACGGGCTCGGCAGCGTGACGCCGCTCGCGACCGTGACCGTGCGCAGTCGCGTGGACGGGCAGCTCACCAGGGTGGCGTATACCGAGGGGCAGTTGGTCCACCGGGGCGACCTGCTGGCGGAGATCGACCCGCGTCCGTTCGAGGTGCAGCTCAGTCAGGCCGAGGGGCAACTGGCAAAAGACCAGGCCGCGCTTGCCAACGCGAAGATCGATCTCGAGCGCTACCAGGTCTTGATCCAGGAGGATTCCATCCCTCGCCAGCAGCTCGACACGCAGCGCGCCACGGTCGACCAGGCCGAGGCCGCCCTCAAGAGCGACCAAGCCCAGGTAGACAGTGCCAAGCTGAATCTCATTTATTGCCGCATCACCGCACCGATCGCGGGGATCGTCGGCCTGCGCCTCGTCGACGCGGGCAACATGGTGCACGCCTCCGATCCCAACGGTCTGGTCGTCATCACGCAGCAGCAGCCTATCGCGGTGGTGTTCACCATCGCCGCCGATCACCTGCCCCAGGTGCTCAAGCGCATGAAGGCCGGGAACCACCTCGAGGTCGAGGCGTGGGACCGCGACCTCACCACCAAGCTGGAGACCGGAACGGTGTTGGCGATCGACAACCAGATCGACCCGACCACCGGCACGGTCCGCATCAAGGCGCTCTTCCCCAACCAGGGCTCCGCGCTCTACGCCAACCAGTTCGTCAACGCCCGGCTGCTCGTGGACACGCTCCGCAACGCCGTGCTGGTCCCCACCGCGGCCATCCAGCGCAGCCCGCGATCGACCTACGTGTTCGTGGTCAAGTCTGACGACACCGTCGATCTGCGCGACGTGACCGTGGAACTCACCGAGGGCGATCAAACCGCCATCCGCAGCGGCTTGTCGGCGGGGGAGACGGTGGTCGTCGATGGCGTGGACAAGCTGCAGCCCGGCAGCAAGGTCGCGCTCGCGCCGGCGGGCGGCGCACCGAAGCGGCGTTCATGAACCCGTCCCGCCAGTTCATCCTGCGGCCGATCGCAACCTCGCTGCTGATGGTGGGATTGCTCATCGCCGGCGCGATCGGCTTCAAGCAGCTTCCGGTCTCAGCGCTGCCACAGGTGGACTACCCGACCATCCAGATCGTGACCTTCTACCCCGGGGCGAGTCCCGACGTGATGGCCTCGGCGATCACGGCGCCGCTGGAGCGCCAGTTTGGCCAAATGCCTGGCTTGAACCAGATGACCTCGTCGAGCTCGGCGGGCAGCTCGATCATCACCCTGCAGTTCGTGCTCGACCTCAACATCGACGTGGCGGAGCAGGAGGTGCAGGCGGCAATCAACGCCTCCGGTACCTACCTGCCGCGCGACCTTCCGAACCCTCCCATCTACAGCAAGATCAACCCCGCGGATGCGCCCATCCTCACGCTCGCGCTCACCTCCGACACCATGGCCCTCTCTCGCGTCGAGGACTTTGCCGACACGCGCTTCGCGCAGAAGATCTCACAGCTCCCCGGCGTGGGTCTGGTGAGCATCAGCGGCGGACAAAAGCCCGCGGTACGCGTGCAGGTCAACCCGACCGCGCTGTCGTCCTACGGGCTCACGATGGAGGACGTGCGCACCGCGGTGGCGCAGGCGAACGTCAACCAGGCGAAGGGCGCCTTCGACGGCTCGCAGCAGTCGTACTCGATCTGGGCCAACGACCAGCTCCTCACCAGCGCCGACTACCGCCCGCTCGTGATCGCGTACCGCAACGGCGCGCCGGTGCGCCTGGCCGACGTCGCCGACGTGATCGACGCGGCGGAGAACGTCAAGCAGGCCGCATGGATGAACGACACCCCGGCGGTGATCGTCAACGTCCAACGCCAGCCGGGCGCGAACATCATCGCCGTCGTCGACCGCATCAAGCTGCTGCTACCGCAGTTGCGCGCCTCGCTGCCGTCCGCGGTTAAGGTGACCATCCTCACGGACCGCACCACCACGATCCGCGCCTCGGTGCACGACGTCGAGTTCGAGCTGATGCTCGTCATCGCGCTCGTCGTCATGGTGATCTTCCTCTTCCTGCGCACTGCGGCCGCTACCGTAATTCCGAGCGTGGCGGTCCCGCTCTCGCTGGTCGGCACCTTCGGCGTCATGTACCTGCTTGGGTTTTCCCTCAACAACCTCACCCTCATGGCGCTGACGATCTCCACCGGCTTCGTCGTGGATGACGCCATCGTCATGATCGAGAACATCTCGCGCTACATCGAGGAGGGCGTCCCGCCGTTGGAGGCCGCGCTCAAGGGGTCGGCGCAGATCGGTTTCACCATCCTCTCCCTAACCGTCTCGCTGATCGCGGTGCTCATCCCGCTGCTGTTCATGGGCGACGTCGTGGGACGGCTCTTCCGCGAGTTCGCGGTGACGCTGTCGGTGACGATCCTGATCTCGGCCGCCGTCTCGCTCACCCTCACGCCGATGATGTGCGCCAAGCTGCTGCGCACCAAGCCGGAGTCTGAGCAGACGCGGTTCTACCGCGCCTCACAGCGGGGCTTCGATGCGGTCATCGCGTTCTACGGCCGCACCCTCACCTGGGTCCTCAAGCACCAGCCTGCGACGCTGGTGGTGGCAGGCGCCACGCTCGTCTCGACCATCCTGCTCTACGTCGTGATACCGAAGGGGTTCTTTCCGGTGCAGGACACCGGCGTGATCTTGGGCATCTCCGAGGCGGCGCAGACCGTTTCCTTCCCGGCGATGGTCGAACGCCAGCAGGAGCTCGCGGAGGTCATCCTCAAGGATCCGGCGGTCGAAAGCCTGTCTTCGTTCATCGGCATCGACGGCACCAACACAACGATCAACAGCGGCCGAATCCAGATCAACCTCAAGCCGCTGGACACGCGCAAGGCGGGCGCTTCCGAGATCATCCGTCGCCTACAGCCGGAGCTGGGGAAGGTCGCGGGCATCACCTTGTTCATGCAGCCGGTGCAGGACCTCACCGTCGAGGACCGCGTCAGCCGCACCCAGTTCCAGTACAGCCTCGAGGATCCCGATACCGGCGAACTCGCCACCTGGGCACCGCGCTTCGTGGCGAAACTGCAAGCGCTGCCCGAGCTGCGCGACGTAGCGACCGACCAGCAGACCGAGGGGCTGCAGGCGCACCTCGTGCTCGACCGGACCACGGCCTCTCGTCTTGGCATCACGCCGCTGGACCTCGACAACGCGCTCTACGACGCCTTCGGCCAGCGCCAGATCTCCACCATGTTCACGGAGCTGAACCAATACCGTGTGGTGCTCGAGACCCAGCCGAATTTCCAGCGCCAGCCCGACGACCTGGGCAGCGTCTACCTGCGCTCGAGCGGGGGCGGCTCCGTGCCGCTGGGCTCGTTCACCGCGGTGCAAACCGCGAGCGCACCGCTCGTCGTCAACCACCAGGGGCAGTTCCCCGTCGTCACGGTCTCGTTCAACCTCGCGCCAAGCGCCTCGCTCGGCGAGGCGGTGCGCGCGATCGACGACGCCCGGCAGGAGCTTGGGCTGCCGGCGAGCATCCAGACCGCATTCCAGGGCACCGCACAGGCGTTCCGCGCCTCGCTCGTCAACACGCCGTTCCTGATCCTCGCCGCGATCGTGACCGTCTATATCCTTCTCGGCATCCTCTATGAGAGCTACATCCACCCGGTGACGATCCTCTCGACGCTGCCCTCGGCCGGCGTCGGCGCGCTGCTGTCGCTGATGCTGTGCCGGACCGACTTCTCGGTCATCGCGCTGATCGGCATCATTCTCCTCATCGGGATCGTCGAAAAGAACGCCATCATGATGATCGACTTCGCCCTCGACGCGCAGCGCAAGCAGGGGAAGCCGCCGGGCGAGGCGATCTACCAAGCCGCGCTGCTGCGCTTCCGCCCGATTCTGATGACGACGATGGCCGCGCTGCTCGCCGGCGTGCCGCTCGCGCTCGGCAGCGGCATGGGTTCCGAGTTGCGCCGCCCGCTTGGCATTGCGATCGTCGGAGGACTGCTCTTTAGCCAACTGCTCACCCTCTACACCACGCCGGTCATTTACCTCGGGTTTGACCGCCTGGCGCAACGAGTCGCAAACCGGCAGAGCGTTGCGGAGATCGGGTCGGCCGCCGAGGTGCCGCCGGCGGAGGGCGCGTGACCTTCACGTCCCTCTCCTCGCCGTTCATCCACCGGCCTGTAGCCACGACGTTGATGACCCTCGGCATCGCACTGGCGGGCGGCGTGGGGTACACCTTCCTGCCGGTCTCACCGCTGCCGCAAGTGGAGTTCCCGACCATCAGCGTGTCGGCCGGGCTGCCAGGCGCGAGCCCGGAAACGATGGCTTCATCGGTGGCGACCCCGCTCGAGCGCCAGTTCGGGCGCATCGCCGGCATCACCGAGATGACCTCGACGAGCTCACTGGGCTCCGCCAGCGTCACCCTCCAGTTCGACCTCAACCGCAACATCGATGCGGCGGCGCGCGACGTGCAGGCGGCGATCAACGCCGCGCGCGGACAACTGCCGGCCAACCTGCCGAACAATCCCTATTACCGCAAGGTCAATCCGGCGGACGCGCCGATCATGCTGCTGTCGCTTACCTCGGACATCGTCGGCAGGCCGCGCATGTACGACATCGCCTCCACCATCCTGCAGCAGAAGCTCGCGCAGGTGAAGGGCGTCGGGCAGGTATTCGTCGGTGGCGGCGCGTTGCCGGCGGTACGCGTCGAGGTGAATCCGACCGCGCTCAACAGCACCGGGCTTGGCCTCGAGGACGTCCGCGCCGCGCTCAGCACCGCCAATGCGAACCGTCCGAAGGGCGAGGTCGGAGACATCACGCGGACCTGGTCGTTGTCCACCTCCGACCAACTGCTCAAGGCCGCCGAGTACCGACCGCTTGTCGTCAGCTACCGAAACGGCGCCGCGGTCCGGCTCTCCGACATTGCTACCGTCACCGACTCGGTCGAGGACGTCCGCACCGCCGGCCTCGCCAACGGCCGGCCTGCCATCATCATCATCATCTTCAAGCAACCAGGCGTCAACATCATCGAAACGGTGGACGGCGTGCGCGCGGTGCTGCCGCAGCTCCAAGCCTCGATCCCTCCTACCATCAACCTGTCTGTGCTGATCGACGCCACCCGCACCATCCGCGCCTCGGTGCGAGACGTGGAGATCACGCTGGGCATCGCGATCAGCCTCGTCATCCTGGTCGTGTTCGTGTTCCTGCGTAGCGTGCGTTCGACGCTGATCCCCAGCGTCGCCGTGCCGATTTCACTGGTTGGCACGTTCGGCGTGATGTACCTGCTCGGCTACAGCATCGACAACCTCTCGCTCATGGCGCTCACGGTCGCGACCGGGTTCGTGGTGGACGACGCAATCGTCGTCATCGAGAACATCACCCGTCACCTCGAGGCCGGCCTGGCGCCGATGGAAGCGGCGCTGGTGGGCGCCAAGGAGATCGGGTTCACGGTGGTTTCCATCAGTCTGTCGCTGGTCGCCGTGTTCATCCCGATCCTGCTCATGGGCGGCATCGTCGGGCGCTTGTTCCGCGAGTTCGCGGTGACGCTCTCGGTCGCCATCGGCGTTTCGCTCGTCGTCTCGCTCACCGCGACGCCGATGATGTGCGCACGGCTGCTGCGCCCCCACGACCGCGAGAAGCACGGCAAGCTCTACCGCGCCAACGAGCGCGCCTTCGCCTGGATCCTCGGCCTTTACGAGCGCTCGCTCGGATGGGTGCTGCACCACCAGCCGCTGACACTCGCGGTGACGCTCGGCACGATGGCCGCTACCCTCATCCTCTACGCCAAGATTCCGAAAGGTTTCTTCCCGCAGCAGGACACCGGGCGGATGAACGGCTCGATCGTGGCCGACCAGGACACCTCGTTCCAAGCGATGCAAAAGAAGCTCACCGAGTTCGTCGGCACCGTGATCAAGGATCCCGCGGTCGAGAGCGGCACCGGCTTCCTCGGCGGCACGGTGAACCAGGGGCGCGTGTTCGTGGGCCTCAAGCCCAAGGGCGACCGGAACGTGACCGCGGACCAGGTCATCGCACGGCTACGGGGAAAGCTCTCGAACGTTCCGGGCGCCACTCTCTACTTGCAATCCGTGCAGGATGTGCGCGTCGGCGGACGGTTTGGCGCCGCGCAGTATCAATACACCCTGCAAGGTGACGACCCGAACGAGCTGTTCGAGTGGGCACCGCGCGTGTTCGACCGACTGCGCAAGCTCAAAGAATTGGCCGATGTCAACAGCGACCAGCAGAACAAAGGTTTGCAGGCGTCGCTCACTATCGACCGTGCCACCGCGTCACGGCTCGGGATCACGCCGCAGATGATCGACGACACCTTGTACGACGCCTTTGGCCAGCGCCAGGTCTCCACGATGTACACGCAACTGAACCAGTACCACGTAATCATGGAGGTCGACCCCAAGTTCTGGCAGGACCCCGACAGCCTCAAGTATGTCTACGTGCGGTCCAACCAGGCAGGCACCGTGCCGCTCGCGGCTTTCACGCGCTTCGCACCAAAGACCGCGCCGCTCCAGGTCAACCACCAAGGCCAATTTCCCTCGGTGACGATCTCCTTCAACCTTCCGGTCGGGGCCGCGCTCGGCACCGCGGTGGACGCGATCAACCGCGCCGAGGCGGAGCTGCGCCTGCCAGCGAGCATCCGGGGCAGCTTCCAAGGCACGGCGCAGGCCTTCCAGGCTTCCCTCGCTAGCGAGCCGTTGCTAATTGCAGCGGCGCTCCTCGCCGTTTACATCGTGCTCGGCGTGCTGTACGAGAGCCTGATCCACCCGCTGACGATCATCTCGACGATACCTTCCGCCGGCGTCGGTGCGCTCCTCGCGCTGCTCGCGTTCCGCACCGAGCTTTCGGTGATCGCGCTGATCGGTATCATCCTGCTGATCGGCATCGTCAAGAAGAACGCCATCCTGATGATCGACTTTGCGATTGCCGCCGAACGCGGCGAGGGAAAGGGCCCGGAGGAGGCGATCTTCACCGCGTGCCTGCTGCGCTTTCGCCCGATCACGATGACGACGATGGCGGCGCTGCTTGGCGGGCTGCCGCTCGCGATCGGCGGCGGCACCGGTTCGGAGCTGCGCCGCCCGCTTGGCATCGCCATCGTGGGTGGCCTGATCTTCAGCCAGATGCTGACGCTGTACACGACACCGGTGGTCTACCTCTACCTCGACCGCTTCCGGGTGCGGGTTGCACGCCTCCGAGCGCGGTTGGTCCGCCGGCTCGTCCCCGCCGTGGAGGGAGCGTGAGTACACGTTACGTGTTGATATTCGGCGCCGCCCTGGTGGCCGTCGCTTGCGCCGTCGGCCCCAACTACCGAAAACCCGCCGCGCCGACTCCGGCGGCGTTCAAGGAGCTACCCGCCGGCTCGGAGGCATCCGGTGTGGAGTGGAAGCCGGCGCAGCCCAGCGATGCCGTGCTTCGCGGCAAGTGGTGGGAAGTCTTCGGCGATTCGGAGCTTGATGCGCTCGAGGACCAGGTCGCGGTCGCCAACCAGAACCTCGCCGCAGCCGAAGCGCAGTTCCGTGGTGCGCAGGCGCTCGCCCACCAGGCTAGGGCCGCGTTCTTCCCCACCGTGACCGCGGGCGCCGCGGTCACGCGCTCAAGCGGCGTCGTCAAGACGACCACACCCGTCGCGCCGGGCGCCGCGCCACCTGCCGTCACGACGTACTCGGCGTCGCTCGACCTTGCGTGGGAGCTCGACCTGTTCGGCGGCATTCGCCGCGGAGTCGAAGCGGGCGTGGCGAGCGCTCAGGCGAGCGCCGCAGATCTCGAGTCGGCGCGGTTGGCGCTGCAGGCTGAGCTGGCGGCGGACTACTTCACGCTGCATGGTCTCGACGCCCAGAGGCAACTGCTTGACACCACCGTCGCTGGCTACCAAACCGCGTTGCAGCTCACCGAGAACCGCTACAAGCAGGGGGTGGTGTCTGGCGTCGACGTGGCGCAGGCGCAAACGCAGCTCGAAACCACCCGCACGCAAGCGACGGATCTCGGCATTGCGCGGGCCCAGCTCGAACACGCGATCGCGGTGCTGATCGGTAAGCCGCCGGCGGAGTTCTCGCTGGCGCCGGCACCGATTCGCGTCGTCGCCCCGCCGATCCCGGTGATCCTCCCCGCGGAGCTGCTGGAGCGGCGCCCCGACATTGCAGCCGCCGAGCGGCGCGTCGCCGCGGCCAACGCCGAGCGGGGCGTGGCGACCGCCGGGTATTTTCCAACCCTGGCGCTCGCTGACTCCGGAGGCTATACCAACACCACGCTCGCGCACCTGTTCACGCTGCCGAACCGCCTGTGGTCGTTGGGGCCCGCGCTCGCCGAGACGATCTTCGACGGCGGACGCAGGCGCGCGGTCAAGGAGCAGGCGCAGGCCGCCTGGGACGCCGCCGTGGCCACCTACCGCGAGACCGTGCTCGACGCGTTCGAGGAGGTCGAGGACAACCTCGCCGCATTGCGCATCCTCGCCGAGGAGGCGACGCAGCAGGCCACCGCCGTCGCCGCCGCCGATCACTCGCTCGCGCTCGCGCGCAACCGCTATCAAGGCGGGATCACCACGTACCTCGAGGTCGTCACCGCGCAAACGGTTGCGCTTACCAACGAGCGCGCTGCGGTAGACCTACTCACCCGGCGCATGATCGCCAGCGTCAACCTGGTCAAGGCCCTGGGAGGGGGCTGGCGCGCCGCCGACCTGCCCTCGCGCACCGCGATCAACGCACGGGTCGCCTCGCCGCCCCCGACCCAGACGCCCACGCCGGACCCGAGCAAGGGCAATGCCACTCACTAGCGGGTCCGTGTCAACTCCGCGGGCGCTGCGTCGTCTTGACACAGGGGCAGCGCGCCACAGCGACGGACGTGTGGCTGCCCCGAGCGGGGGCGCCATAGGAGGCAGCATGAGGCCGATCGCGAGACTTCTCGTCTGCACCGGATTGACGGTTTTGTTTGCCGGCATCGCGGTGGCGAAGGACCCCGAAACCAAGAGCGCGTGGCCGCCAGCGCCAGTCCGCGTTGACGGCACGGCAGACCAGTGGGCGGGCCACCTCGCGCCGCTGCCCGACGTCCCCATTCTCCTCGGCGTTGAAAACGACGGCGCCTACCTCTACCTCTGCCTCAAGACCTCCGACCCAAAGGTGAAGGAGCAGATCGCCCACCTTGGCATGACGGTGTGGGTGAACGGGGCGGGCAAGGACGACCGGGGCTACGGCGTCCGCTTCCCGATGGGCGCGGGGCTCCGACGCGGTCGGGGCGAGCGCCCCTCGGCCGAGAACGCGCCGGCGCCGGATCTCGCTTCGAGCATTGACGACGCAAAGGTCGAACTGATCGGTCCCGGCGTGGAGGACCGCTTCGCGGTTGCACGCGCCGACGCCGATCCGATCCAGGCCGCCCTTGGCGACGATGCCGGCGTGATGGTGATCGAGCTTCGCTTCCCGTTGAACCCTTCCGAGAACCACCCGCTCGCCGTCGAGGCCCGCCCTGGCGCGACGATCGCGATCGGCCTCGAGACCGAACGCCCGCACCCCCAGCGCCACACACACACTGGCAAGGGCGAAGGTGAAGGCGGCGAGGGCGAC
>JBIOGJ010000028.1:0-55942 GCA_044447965.1 Thermoanaerobaculales bacterium
CGACCGTGCCGACGAGCCCGTGCTACGCCTGCCACGCGACGGACTATCAGAACGCGACGAGTCCGGTGAACCACGTTGCCTCGGGCTTTCCGACCACCTGCGACACCTGTCACAAGTTCTCCGACACCTTGTGGACGCAAGCAGTTTTCAACCACACTTGGTTTCCTCAGAATCACGGGAGCTCTGGTGGCGTTTGTTCCGCATGTCACACGAACCCGGCCAACTACGCCCTATTCTCGTGCACCACCGGTTGCCACCCGCAGAGCCAGACGGATTCGCAACACCGTGGGCGGGCGGGCTACGTGTACAACTCAACCGCGTGCTACTCGTGCCACCCGAGAGGGAGCGGCGACTGATCGTGGAGGGGTCATGAGGCGTGCTGGTGTGGCGCTGGCTGCCGTGATTGCGGTGTGTGTTGGGCACCAAGCGCTTGCTCAGCAAAGCGGGTGGGGACGATTCTCGCTGTTCCTCGACGCCTGGCAGCAGCATCAGAATTCGGGGCTATCGACCAACCTCAACGAGTTCATCGGCAACCTCAGCATGCGATCGAGCGAAGCAGCCAGCGATGGCGTGGAGTACGCGGTCGAGGCGCGGGCCGCCACGGCGCCCGGGGCGGCCAACAACCCCGACAGCGTGTCAATTTACGACGCCTGGGTGGGGACTTGGATCAACGAAGGAAAGGTGGGCGTCCGCGTCGGTCAGATGTGGCTGACCGAGCTGGGCGGGCTGGGGTCGCTGGGGGGCGGCCTGTTTCAGATCCGCGGGCCCGCTGAACCGGGGACCGGGAGGTACCGCTTTGCGCTGTTTGGCGGTCTCGAGCCGCAGCTCTTCGAGGCTGGGTACGTCCCCAACGTCAAGAAGGCGGGCGGGTTCGTCGCGTACGACGGGGCCAACGGGCGGCAGCACGTGCTGGGCTACGTCACGATCCGGAACGGCGGCCTGACGGAAAGGTCGGTGCTGACCACATACAATTTCATCCCGGGTGGGCTGAAGTTCTTTGTCTACCAGACGGCCGAGTACGATCTCCAGGGTCCCGGGGGCCTGGGCCACGGCGGGCTGAGCTACTTCTTCACGACGGTTCGCTACGCTCCCAGTTCGGTGTTCGACATTCAAGCGATGTACCACCATGGGGTCTCGGTCGACACGCGCACGATCACCAACGACGAGCTTGCGGGTCGTCCCGTCGACTCGCGCGCCCTGGATGGGTTCCTGTTCGAGAGCAGCAGTGTGCGGCTGACCACGCAGCTCGGACGCACGACCCGTGTTTGGGTCGGCTACGGCGAGGACCGCAACAACCTCGATGACCGACGGAACCCGCGCACCTACCTGGGATTCTTCGCCGGCAACGTGGTGGGTTCGGGCCTCGATTTCACGGCTACCGACTCTAAGATCGACGCCTCTTCCGGGGGCTACCATTCCACCTACGTTTCGCTTGGCCGATCACTGGGATCACGGATCTATGTGAGCGCCGACTACACCTCTTCGCTGTCGGTGTTCCGCTATACCAGCAGCGATGGCGTGACGGTGGAGACTCGGCCCAAGAGCAAGCGCGTCGCCGTACAAACGATGATCAATGCGACCCGCACGTTCTCGTTCCTAATCAACGCTGAGCGACTCATCGAGGAAGACTCGCACGAGACCCGGCTGCTCACCGGGCTCGTCATCCGGTTCTGACCACCGCAAAGAGACGCGGTCCAGACACGGGCGAGGCCGGCTTGCGGCACCTGCCAAGAGCCCTATACTGGCTTTGCCGGCGACACCGCCTGCGTGAGGGACGCCGGCGAGTCAACCATCTTGCAGACCCGGCGATCGTTCCGCGCTGCCGTTGCAGCGGTGGCCGCCATCGGCGTGGTGGGCCTGCTAGGGGTGCAACTGCGGTTAGGCAGGGAAACCGCGGCCCGCCGCGTGGGCATCAGCATCAAGCAAGCGGGGGCCAGCTTCGAGGTCGAAGAAGTTGTGCCGGGCCTGCCCGCCGCCGTTGCGGGAATCCGCGTCGGCGACCGTCTGCTTCAGGTAGATGGCACCACGGTAGGAAGCCCCGACGGCTACGATCACATCACCGACCGCTTTGGCGCCGGGCGTCCCATCCCGTACCGTGTGAGCCGGGGCGACCAAGCCCTCACCTTCGTGGTTCAGCCGGGTGTCAGGTTTGGATGGGCCGACTTCCTGCTCGGCGCGGTGTGCTCGCTGTGCTTCCTCGGCGTTGGCCTGCTCGCACTGCTGCAGCGTTCCGAGGACCTGCGCGCTCGCTTGCTCTTCCTCTTCGCCGTGGCGGTTTCGATTGAGCTCGCGCTCCCTGACGCCCTGCTGGGCTTTCCCACGCTGACGCTGGTCAAGACTGCCGTTTTCTACGCGCTGACCGGTTTCCAGATCGGCGTCGAGCTGCACCTCGCTTCGGTGATTCCCGCGCGGCAGCGCTGGCTCGCGGGGCGCGGCTGGGTGGTACCGCTGTACTACGTCGGCGGCGCGTTGTGTGGCGCCAGTGCTCTCGCCGCTCTCGTCGCCGAGCAGGTGCTCGGGACACAGGTGCTGCCGTGGAGTTTTGCCCAGGCTGAGCAGTTCGTTAACGACATTTGCTTGCCGCTGTGGGCGACCGGCGTGACCTTCTTGCTCGGGCGCCAGGCGCTGCGCTACCCCGAGCCGCAGGGACGCCAGCAGGCGGGTCTGATCCTGCTGGGCGCGCTTCCCTGGGTCGGCATCGTGTACGGGACCACGGCGCTTACGTTGCTGGGCATAGACCGACCGGACTGGGTCGACTCGCTGTGGTCGCCGTTGCTGCTCTGCTACCCGGTGGCGGTGTTCATCGCGATCTATCGCTACCAGCTCTTCGACCTCGAGTTGGTGCTGCGACGCGGCCTCGTCTACACCGCGCTGACCGGCACGCTCATCCTGGCCTTCTACGCGGCTCTCGGTGCGGGTGGCGCGATGGTGTCGGCGCTGGTAGGGGGAGGTGCGCGCTCGGTTTGGCTCATCGCCGGCGCGACGCTTGCCCTCGGCATGCTGTTCGCGCCGCTGCGATCGTTCTTGCAGCGATCGATCGATCGAACGTTCTTTCCCGAGCGTTTTGCCCTGCGTGAGCGCCTGATCGCCCTGGCGGACGACCTCGCGGCACGCGGGAAGCTGCCGGCGATGGGCACGTATCTCGTCGGTCAACTGTGCGAGGTCTTTGCGGTCCGGGCGGCGGCGCTGCTGATCGCCGATCCCAAGAGCGGCCTCCTCCTCGCGCTGGCGGCGAACTCGGTGGATTTTGAGCGGGAGTTCGATCAGTCGTTTCTGCTTTCGCCCGATGATCCTGGGGTGCGTTGGCTGCGGCATACCCGCCGGCCAGCCTCGCTGCACCAACTGAGGCTGAGGAGCGCCTCGCTGGCGCAACGAATGCAGGTGTTTCAGGCGGTGCTCGCCATTCCGTTGCTCTCGCGCGACAAGCTCGTGGGATTGCTGCTCACCGGCGAGAAGGAGAGCCGGCAGCCGTACCCGTCCGAGGAAGTGGAGCTCCTCAACCTCTTCTCCCACAACGTCGCCTCCGTCCTTGAGAACGCGCGCCTGTTCGAGTCGGCGACGTATGAGAGCCTTACTGGCCTGCTGCGCCGCGAGGGGATCCTCGATCAGCTCGACCGCGAGTTGGAGCGCGCGCGCCGCTATCGGCGTCCCCTTACCGTGGGCATGGCCGACCTCGATCACTTCAAGCGGATCAACGACGAGCACGGCCACCTGGTCGGCGACACGATGCTCAAGCGCGTCGCGCAAGCACTCTCGGCGGGCCTGCGCACGTCCGATTGGATCGGTCGCTACGGCGGGGAGGAGTTCCTCTTCGTGCTGCCGGAGACGAGCTTGGAAGGCGCCGTGGTGGTGGCGGAGAAGGTTCGGAAGCTGGTGGAGCGGGTGCGGGTCATGGCCGACGACGGCACTGCTGTCCGCACCACGGTCGCGATCGGACTGGGCTCACTCGCCGAACTCGGCCGCGACGACCGGCCGACCGCCGAGCGCCTGATCGCGCTCGCCGACCGCAGCCTATTTCGCGCCAAGGAGCTCGGCCGCAACCGGATCGAGCCCGCCAGGATGCAAGCCTCCGGGTAGGAATGTTCCTGCCGGTCCCCGGCACCAAGAGCCATGAGACAAAAGCCTGCTGGGAGCGGCATCTTGCCACGACCGGTCGGCGCTGGAGCTTTGCTCGGTCGCACCCGGAAGGTGCTCCCACGGAGTTCTCGCTACTTCTGGTGGCTGATTTTCCGAGCAGCGGGCCGGGGAAGGCTCCGGCCCTGGAACGAACAACTCGCATCAGGGTTCGTCGGGGAGTTCGGGCGGGATTGCCGGCGCAGTTGTCGCCTTGCCGGTGAGCTGTGTCGGGTCGGCCAGCGAGGCGCGGAGAAAGTCGCGATTGAGCCGGGCGATGAAGCTCACCGAAATGCTCTTCGGACACACCGCCTCGCATTCGGTGTAGTTGCTACACGAGCCGAACCCCTCGACCTCCATCTGGCTGACCAGGGCACGGGAGCGCGCCCAACGCTCCGGCTGGCCCTGCGGGAGCAGGCCGAGGTGGGAAGCCTTCGCGGCGACGTACAACATCGCGGAACCGTTCGGGCAGGCTGCCACGCATGCGCCACAGCCGATGCACTCGGCGGCGTCCATGGCGAGGTCGGCGGTGGCCTTGGCGATGGGGATGCTGTTTGCTTCCGGGGCGCTGCCGGTGCGCACCGAGACGAACCCTCCCCGCTGCATGATGCGGTCGAAGGCGGAGCGGTCCACGACGAGGTCCTTCACCACCGGAAACGCCCCGGCCCGCCACGGCTCAACGTAGATCACGTCGCCGTCACGGAAGTGGCGCATATGGAGCTGGCACACGGTGGTGGCCTTGGCGGGGCCGTGGGCGATTCCGTTGATCACCATGCCGCACGAGCCGCAGATACCTTCGCGGCAGTCGTGCTCGAACGCCACGGGCTCCTCGCCTCGACTGATCAGCTCGTGGTTGAGGACGTCGAGCATCTCGAGGAACGACATGTGCTCGTTGATGCCTTCGATCGGATAGGTGATAAACCGCCCCGGGTCGTTAGGGTCTTTCTGCCGCCACACGTGCAGCTCGAGTTTCATGGTTGGCTCCAGCCACCGACGCGGCCCCGGTGGGACCCCTCGCGTTGCTCGGGGTGACCTGGAAGCGCCTTTTGGCGGCTCCAGGTCATTTATAGCTCCTCGTCGCCAGGTGAGCCGCCTCAAATTCGAGCGGTTCAACGTGACGGATCGGCGCTTGGTCCTCGCCCGTGTACTCCCACGCCGCGACGTGGCAAAAGCGGGCATCGTCGCGACGCGCTTCGCCTTCTGCCGTCTGAAACTCCTCGCGGAAGTGCGCGCCGCACGACTCGTCGCGCTCGAGTGCGTCGCGGCAGATCAGCTCGCCGAGCTCGAAGTAGTCGGCCACCCGTCCTGCCTTTTCCAGCTCCTGATTGAGGTCGGCGCCAATTCCAGGAACCCGCACCTCCCGCCGGAACCTTTCCCGGAGGGCCTGGATCTCCCCGATCGCGACGCGCAATCCCTCCGCCGTTCGCGTCATGCCGCAGCGTTCCCACAGGAGCGCGCCCAGCTCGCGGTGGAACGAGTCCACCGTGCGCGCCCCGTCCGCCGCGAGCAGCTTGCGCGTGCGGCCGGCCACGGCACGTTCTGTCTCCTGAAATGGCGCGGCGCTCGCGGACACGGCGGCGAGCTTGGTCCCGGCGAGGTACTCGCCCAACGTGTAGGGGACGATGAAGTAGCCGTCCGCCAACCCCTGCATGAGCGCGCTCGCGCCGAGCCGGTTGGCGCCATGGTCTGAGAAGTTCGCCTCGCCAAGCACGAACAGCCCGGGGATCGTGCTCTGCAGGTTGTAGTCCACCCAGAGCCCGCCCATCGTGTAGTGCGGCGCGGGGTAGATCCGCATTGGCGCGCGGTACGGGTTCTCGCCGGTGATGCGCTCGTACATCTCGAACAGGTTGCCGTAGCGATCGCGGATCACGCCCTCACCGAGACGCGCGATCGCGTCCGCGAGATCGAGGTAGACCCCGCGGGCCCCGGGACCGACACCGCGGCCCTCATCGCAGATCCGCTTGGCGGCCCGCGAGGAGACATCACGCGGCGCCAGGTTGCCGTAGCTCGGGTAGAGGCGCTCGAGGTAGTAGTCGCGCTCTGATTCAGGGATGCCCGCGGGGGGGCGAGAGTCGTTCGCCTGCTTCGGCACCCACACTCGGCCGTCGTTGCGCAGCGATTCGCTCATCAGGGTGAGCTTCGACTGGTAGTCGCCGGACTGCGGGATGCAGGTGGGGTGGATTTGCGTGTAGCAAGGGTTGGCGAGGGCGGCGCCGCGCTTGAACGCACGCCAGATCGCGGTGGCGTTGCAGCCCTTGGCGTTGGTGGAGAGGAAATAGACGTTCGAGTAGCCGCCGGTGGCCAGCAGCACGGCATCGGCGGCCCAGCTTCGCACGTCGCCGGTGACGAGGTCGCGGGTCACGATGCCGCGCGCGTGCCCATTGACCACGACGAGATCCAGCATCTCGGTCCGGGGGTGCATGCTCACTTGGCCGAGACCGATCTGCTTGGAGAGCGCTGCGTACGCGCCGAGGAGCAGTTGCTGCCCGGTCTGGCCGCGGGCGTAGAACGTGCGCGAGACGAGGGCGCCGCCGAACGAGCGGTTGTCAAGCAGGCCGCCGTACTCGCGTGCGAACGGGACGCCCTGGGCCACGCACTGGTCGATGATCGCCGCCGACAGCTCGGCCAAGCGGTACACGTTCGCCTCGCGGGAGCGAAAGTCGCCGCCTTTGGCCGTGTCAACAAAGAGCCGGAACACGCTATCGCCGTCGTTTCGGTAGTTCTTCGCGGCGTTGATGCCGCCCTGCGCGGCGACCGAGTGCGCGCGACGGGCGCTGTCCTGGTAGCAGAACGCCGTGACCCGGTAGCCCAGCTCCGCCAGGGTGGCGGCGGCCGACGCGCCGGCCAGCCCGGTGCCGACCACGATCACGGTATGGCGCTGCTTGTTGTTGGGAGAGACGAGCCTTACCGAGTCCTTGTAGCGGGTCCATTTTGCCTCGATCGGACCGGTCGGGATGCGCGGATCGAGCTTCATCGCGGGCACCTCACTTGACCAGACCGATGAGGACCGCAACCGGGATCGAGCAGTTCCCCACCACGATTAGGTAGGCGAACGCCTGCGCGAGCACGCGGCGTGCCCGATCGTACGCGGCGTGGCTCGCGCCGAGCGTCTGAAACAGGCTCCACAAGCCGTGGTAGAGGTGCATGCCGAGGAGCACCTGCGCGACGATGTAGAACGCCGACACGTACCAGACGGAGAAGCCGGTCACGACGTTGTGGTACACGTCGTCGGCAACGAAGCTGGGATGCACGGTGCCGAAGGTGAAGTGGAGGAGGTGGTAGACGACGAAGGCGGCGACGATCGGCCCGCTCCACACCATCGTGCGCGACGCGTACCCGACGGCGCGATACCGCCGTCTCGCGTACCCCACCGGCCGCATCGTCCAGTCGTGTGCGGTCAACTGCACCGCGGCGACGATGTGCACCGTCACGCAGCCAAGGAGCAGCAGGCGCGCCGCCCACAGCGCCGCGGGCTCGACGCGGAGCAACCGGGAGTAGTGGTTGAGCTGCTCGCGGCCAAGAAAGATCTGGAGGTTGCCGAGCATGTGGAGGAGGACGAAGCCGAAAAGCACGATCCCGGTGATCGCCATGACGAGCTTCTTGCCCAGGGTGGAGCCGTAATACCGCGCCAGGGCACTCATCGTCCAACCCCGCCCCGCGACGCGCATCGCTGGGAGGCGCGCGTCGGGATGCCGGCGACTTTCCGGGCACACTCCGCTGCAACCCCGCGCAATGCCGCATGCTTCCCAACGCTCGCCCAACGCGAATCGGCCTCGTGCGGGAGCTGGTCGAGGCCGGTAGCCAGGCGGGTCCTGCGGCTAGTGTCTGAAGCCGAGAACGGCGACGGCGGCAAAGCCGGCGATGAGGAGCAGCCCACCTGCGGGCGTCACTGCTCCCAGCCACCGCGGGCCACCGAGGGCGATGGCGCCCAGCGTGCCACTGAAGATCACGCCGCCGATCGCGATCGCCCAACTGGAGGCCGACCAACCTCGTCCGGGCCGCAAGCGTGCGGCGAGACCGATGACCAGCAGGCCGAATCCCGCCACGATCAGGTAACGCACGGCGGTCTCCCACAGCGACAGCGACGCGGCGTCGAGCCGGGGGCGCAGGGCGTGGGCGCCTAGGGCGCCGGCCGCCACGCCGATCGCCACCAAAGCCGCGCCGACCGAGAACCAGCTCTGCCGCATCACCTCAAGCATAGCCGCACTCGTGCTGGAATGCCTCACTGGCGAGTGCCGTTGCGCTGCGCAGGGGGCGCTGGTCGATGGCGGTCACTCGCGGAAGGAAACGAGGTTGTCGGCGCGTCTTGGCGCCGATGTCCCGCCGCATCGCGACCGTCTCCGCCTGCGTCGTCCTGGCGGCTGTCGCAGTGATCGGTGCCTGCCGCGGCCGCGCGGGACGCGAACGCTCCGGAGTGATCTCCACGTCCGACGGGAAAGGGGAGGCACGAGGAGGCCTGCTGCCGGCGACATCCGCCGATGTCCTCAAGGCCGTGCAACAAGCGCGAGGGGACGTGGTGCTCGTCAACGTGTGGGCGACCTGGTGCGAGCCGTGCCAGAAGGAATTCCCCGCGCTGCTGCGGTTGAACCGAGAACTCCGCGGCAAGCGCTTCAAGCTGATTCTGGTCTCCGCCGATTTCCCCGATCTTCGGCCGCAGGTCGAGCGGTTCCTCGCCGACCGCGCGGTGGACTTTCCCACGTTTCTCAAGGTCGAGGCCGACGACCAGTTCATCAACGCGCTCGAACCGCGCTGGTCCGGCGCGCTTCCCGCTACGATCTTGTTCGATGGAAGTGGCGCGCGCCGCCAATTCTGGGAGGGCGAGACCAGCTACGACACGTTCCTCGCCAGGGTCTCCGCCTTGTTGCCTGGCAGCGCGGCCAAACCGGCTAGCGCGGCAGCACGGGCAGATACGCACGCATCGCCGAGTTGACGGTCCGTGGAAGCCTCCGTGCGCGACGTTGGGCGAGGGGGGCGGCCACGCGGAGGTGAGCAATGAAAAGGTTGACCTGGATCTTCTTCGTAGCGGTTGTGGCCTCTTTGCTAGCGTTTCGGGGCGCTGCCACGCCGGCGATCGGCGATGGCATTCCGGCCGCCGCCGTGAAGATGGAGAACGTGGACGATCGCCGGTTGTCGATTGCCGATGTGGCGGGGGCGCACGGCACGCTGGTCATCTTCTCCTGCAACCACTGCCCTTGGGTGCGGGCCTGGGAGGATCGCATCATTGCCGCGGCCTCGGACGCCGCCGCGCGCGGGGTCGGCGTGATCGCGATCAACTCCAACGATCCGGCGGCCTACCCCGGCGATAGCTTCGCTGAGATGCAAGCGCGCGCGAAGGCCAAAGGGTACGGCTTCCCCTACGTGATGGACGGCACCTCGGAGGTTGGACGAGCGTTTGGGGCGACCCATACTCCCGAGGTGTTCCTGTTTGACGCCCACGGCAAGCTCGCGTATCACGGCGCCATCGACGACAACGCCCGCGACGTCTCAAAGGTGAGCCACCACTACTTGCAAGATGCTGTTGATGCCGTGGTGGCGGGCAAGCCGCCCGCGCCGCAAGAGACGAAGGCGCTCGGTTGCTCGATCCAGCTCCGTAGCCAGTGAGTAACGACAGGCTTCAGCAGGAACAGGCTTCAGGCAAGACGAAGATTCCAAACTCACGTTCGTCTCGTCGTCTTTGTCGTTCCTGTAGCCCGTAGCCGGTAGCCTGTCTTGCCTGAGGCCTGAGGCCTGAGGTCTGTCGGTGTCTATTCTTCGGGCACCAGCTTTGTGGACAGGTACCGCTCGCCACGATCGCAGGCGACCGCGACGACGGTGCGCCCGGGCCCCAGCTCCTGCGCCTCCTCCAGCGCCAACGCGAGGATCGCGCCGGTGGAGGGACCGCAGAACATCCCCTCTTCGCGGGCGAGACGACGGGCCATCGCGAACGCCACCTCGTCGCTGACGCGTCGTTGCTCGTGGACCAGTTTCGGCTCCCAGATCGGCGGCACGAAGGTGCCGTCGAAGTGCAGCAAGCCCTCGATCTTCGAATGAGAGTTGTCGGGCTCGACGGCCACGATGCGCGCCGCACAGCCGTGGTCGGCAAAGTAACGCGCCACGCCCATCAAGGTACCGCCGGTCCCGGCGCCGGCGACGAAGCAGTCGATCCGGCCACCCGTCTGAGCGACGATCTCGGCGCCGGTTCCGTGATAGTGCGACATGACGTTACCGGGGCTGCCGTTTTGGTTGAGGTAAAAGAAGGTATCCGTGTCCTGGGCGGCTTGCTCCGCCGCCCAGATGTGGGAGTTCTGGTCTGCGCCTGAGGTGAGCACCAGCTCTGTCCCCCAAGTGCGCATGATCTTGCGACGCTCAACCGATTTGGTCTCCGGCATGTAGATGCGCGAACGGTAGCCCTTGAGGGTGGCGACCATGCCGAGGGCAATGCCGGTGTTGCCGGAGGAGGCGTCGATAATTACGTGGTGCGGCTGGAGCGTGCCCGCCTTCTCCGCCTCCTCGATGATGTATCTGACGATACGATCCTTTAGCGAGCCTGAAGGGTTCCACGCCTCCATCTTCATCAGGACCGAGGCCATGCCGGCGGTGGTCATCCGCCGGAGCGGGATCAAGGGGGTGTTACCGATGTGGTCGAGCACGCTCACGGCGCTCACGGGGGCTCCTCGCCCGCCCCTTGGCTACGCGCGGGTCGCGACAGCATACACCACGGGGTGGCGCCGAGGCAGGGGTGGGGATTCGGTTGCGATAGCGGAAATGGGACCGCAACGCAGACTCCGTTGGCTCAAGATCGGGGAAGCTTCCTTTTTACTTTCCGCGAGATCTGGATCTGTCCTGCGGCCGTGATAGGATAACGAACAGCATGTTGACTCGTCGAATCATTGCCGCGTTCGTCAAGGACAAGGACAAGGTTGCGAGCCCTCGTGTCCGCGAGCGGTATGGCGTGCTCGAGGGCTGGGTTAGCGTCCTCGTCAACCTTCTCGTGTTTGCAGTCAAGATCGTGCCGGGCGTGATCATCGGCAGCATTTCGCTGATCGCCGATGCGGTCCACTCCTTGGGAGACGTGCTTTCCTCCGGCGTGGTGATCTGGGGGTTCAAGGCGGCGGCGCGACCATCCGACCGCGAGCATCCGTTTGGCCACGGCAGGGCCGAGAGCGTAGCGACGCTGGTGATCGGCATTCTGCTCTTCGTCGTGGCGTGGGAGGTCGGGCAGAACTCGGTGATCCGATTGATGCACCCCCAAGGAGTCAAGGCTTCGGGGCTACTGCTCGTGTTGCTCGGCGTCACGCTCGTGCTCAAGGAATGGCTGTCTCGGTTTGCGCGCGACCTTGCGGGAGCCATCCAATCGAGTGCCCTGCGGGGTGATTTCTGGCACCACCGCACCGACGTCATCGCCACCGCTGTCGTGATCGGTTCGCTTCTCGCCACCAACCAGGGCTGGGATTGGGTGGACGGCGTGGGCGGCTTGCTCGTCGCCGGCTTCATCGCCGCCGCTGCGTTCCGTGTCACCAAGGACGCGATCGATCCGTTGATCGGCACGGCGCCCTCGCCGGGCCTCGTACAGCAGATCCGGCAGACGGCGCTCTCAGTGCCGCAGGTAGACCAGGTCCACGACCTCGTCGTCCACTCGTACGGGGGGTTCATGGCGATATCGCTCCATGTCGAGGTCACCGCCGATCTCGACGTGACCCGTGCGCACGACATAGCCGAGGCGGTCGAGGCCAAGCTCAACGAGACCTTTGGTGGCTCTTCGGTCGTCCACGTTGACCCGGTAGACCGCCGCCACCCCCTCTTCCCGGAAGTGGAGTCGTTCCTGCAGGACATGATTCCGGGGATGGACGGCGCGCAAGGCTTCCACGACCTCCGCATCGTTGGCTCCGAAGACCCGTGCTACGTCATCTTCGACCTCAAGGCGGAGGCCGAACAGGCCCCGGCGATCGCCTTGCAGGTACGCGGCGCGATGGCAGAGTCGTTTCCGACGGTGGCCAAGGTCATCATCAATGTCGAGCCCAGGTACGTGTATTGAATTGACCGGCGTGGGATGGTGGTGAGCCCGCACCGCGGTTGTGGCGCCGCCGGCGTCGGAGCTCTCGGGGTGTTCATGACGTAGGGGCGAGGCGCCGCCTCGCCCCGGGCGACCCGCCGGGTCGCCCCTACGAACGTTACGGGCGGGCGAGGGCGCCCGCCCTACTTCTTTTCTCGTCTGTTCCTGTGGCGCGGGCTGTGCGCCGGGAACCGGAATCCTGCTTGATCCGGGCCTGGCGCAAGCCTGGCGGGAAGGGTTGGGCGCAGTTGACTCCGGCCGAGGCGGTGTGCGACCGTGCCTCAGCCCGAAAACCCCAGTTGGGTTCGTTGGGAGAGGGCGGAGATGCCGATGATGGTGGGCGCACGTAGGGGCGAGAACCCGAGCCGTACTGTGTCGTACGGCGGAATGGTTCGAGCCCCGAGTACGCCCGCCAGCGCGGCGAGGACACGCGGGGGATTGGCGGGCGGCGTGACGCGGGCGTCCGCACCGTGGCAACCCCTAGCGGAGGATTGGGTGGGGGCTCAACGGCGCTCTCAACAACCATTCGCCAGTGTTCCCGCATCCGCCCTCGGAGCAGAAGCCAACTGGGGTTTTCGGGCCTAGCAAGCGGAGGTTACGATGCCCGATATCGGCCGTATCCAGCGGGAACTCGCGGAGGCCGGCGTGGATGGCTGGCTGCTCTACGATTTTCGCAATCGCGATGCAATTGCTTACCACGTTCTCGGACTCGACTTTGGCAAGTTCACCACGCGACGTTGGTTCTACTGGATTCCAACCCACGGGGAGCCGACCAAGCTCGTTTCCAAGGTGGAGGCCGGCAAGCTCGATTCGCTGCCGGGTGCGAAGCGGCCGTACCTCGCCTGGCGGGAGCTGCACGCCGCGCTGCAGGCGACCCTCGGCAAGGCGAAAAGGGTGGCGATGCAGTACTCGCCACAGGCCAACGTTCCGTACGTTTCGATCGTGGACGGGGGAACGGTCGACCTCATCCGCTCGCTGGGATACGAGGTGGTGTCCTCCGCGGGCCTGGTGCAGACGTTCCAGGCCGTGCTCGACGAGGCCGCATACCGCTCGCACCTGGAGGCCGGAGAACGCGTGCAGCGCATCAAGGACGAGGCGTTCGCGCTGGTCGGCACCGAGTTGCGGGCCGGCCGTGTTTTCACTCAGTACGACGTGCAGCAGTTCATCGTCCGCCGCTTCGCCGAGGAGGGGCTCGACTGCATGGGCGAGTTTCCTATCGTTGGCACGAACGAGCAACCCGCCGACCCGCACTTCGAGCCGACGCTCGCCAACGCGCGTCCGATCGCCAAAGGCGACACGCTGCTGATCGACCTGTGGGCCAAGCTCAAGCACCCCGGGGCCGTGTTCTACGACATCACCTGGTGCGGCTTCGTGGGGTCAAACCCGCCGGCGAAGTACGTCGAGATCTTCAACGTCGTGCGTGACGCTCGGGACGCCGCGCTGGCGTTGATCCGCTCGCGCTTCCCAGCTCACCGGCCGCTCTACGGCTGGGAGGTGGACGATGCCTGCCGCGCGGTGGTGGAGAAGGCGGGGTACGGTCCGTACTTCATTCACCGCACCGGCCACTCGATCGGTGAAGAGGTGCACGGCAACGGGGTCAACATCGACAACCTCGAGACCCGTGACGACCGCGAGCTGGTCCCTGGGGTGTGCTTCTCGATCGAGCCGGGGATCTACCTCGATGGCGAGATGGCGGCGCGCTCCGAGATCAACGTGTTCATCACCCAAGAGGGCAAGGTCGAGGTGGCGGGTGAGATGCAAAAACACCTCATCTTGATCGAGGCGGCGTGACACCGGCGATCAAGCCGGTCGAAGGTGAGATCGAGCTTTTGCGCGTGCAGGGCGCAATCAACGCCGAACCGATCCTCGCGGCACTGCGGGCCAACGGCATCCCGTGCCGGAGCCGTGGCGAGGCGCTCGGCTCGGTGTACGGGCTGACGTTGGACGGCCTGGGCGAAGTTGCGATCCTGGTCCCGTGCGAATTCGAAGCCCAGGCCCGCGATCTGATCACGGCGGGCGAGCAGCACGAGCTCGAGATCAACGAGAGCGAAGTGGGCTAAGAGCGCGGTTACGGCTCGCAGATCTTCTGCGCGTGGAAGCCGGGACGGTGCGCCGAGCGCTGGTTCCGGGCCCTGGAGTGGCGGGGTGGAGGCAACATGGGCTGGTATCTCTGGGTGGTGCTGGCGTACCTCCTCGTTCTTGCCGGCTTCAACTTCTACCGGGCGAGACAGGTCAAGACTCAGGAGGACTTCATGGTGGCGGGGCGCAAGCTCTCGCTCACCACGATGGTCTTCACGCTGGTGTGCTCCTGGATCGGCTCCGGGACGTTCATCGCCGGCGCCGAGTACGCTGCGCGGGCGGGCTGGTCGTCGCTCTGGCTGCCGGCCGGGGCATGGTTCGGCATCGCCGTCATTTACTTTCTCGCCGCCAAGATCCGCACCTTCGGCCAGTACACCGTGGGGGACATTCTCGAGGTGCGCTATGGCAAATTCGCCCGTCTGTTCGGCGCCATCGCGCTGATCATCGCCTTCACCACCATCGTCTCCTACCAGTTTCGTGCCGGCGGGTACATCATCAACGTCGCCACCAAAGGCGCGATCTCGGTGGAAGTGGGGCAGGCGCTCGCCGCCGGCTTCGTCATTTTCTTCACGGCGCTTGGCGGCATGGTCGCGGTGGCCCACACCGATCTGCCCAACGGCATCATCATCGTGCTCGCCTGTTGCGTGGCCCTGCCGTTCGTGGTCGCCTTCGGGGGCGGCTGGGCTGCCGCTCCGGCCGCCCTTCCGCCCCAGCATTTCGCCGTATTTTCCTCGGACTTCGGACAGTATCCGGCGCTGAAGGCGGGGGGATACTTCCTCGCCACGCTGCTGCTGCTGATGGGGATCCAGTCGATGTACCAGAAGTTTTACTCGGCCAAATCGCCGGCCGAGGCACGCCGGGCGGTCGCGTTGTGGATCGTCGGCACCATCGCGGTGGAAACGCTGGTGGTCGCGATCGCCGTCTACGCGGCGGCGGCGCACTGGACAGACCTCCAGGCATTCGAGATTGCCGGCCAGGTCAAGGAAGAGGTGGTGACCGGTCAGCTCCTCCCGGCGCAGGCAGCCAGCAAAGCCTCCGAACTGGCGGCGGCGTCGGCCCGCCTCGGCACGGTGCACGCAGAGCAGGCAGAGCAGCTCCGCGCGCGCCTCGCCGCCGCCTTCGGCAACGCGCACGACGCCCGCGCCGTGGCGTCGGTCCGCGTCGGCATCGACCCCGCTTCCGTGGTGCTGCAGGCCGCCGAGGACCTCGCCTCGCGGGGCGGACTCACGCTGGTGGTGGGGCTACTGTTGCTCGGCGCGGCGTGTGCGGTGGTGATATCCACCGGGATGAACTATCTGTTGTCGCCGACCACCAACATCATGCGTGACATCTACCAGCGCTTCCTTCGGCCTGCCGCCCCGGAGCGGACGATGGTCGCGCTGCAGAAGGTCTTTGTCGTGCTCCTCGGCGTGTGTGCCTTCCTGATGATCTTCGTTCCTACCGTCCTCCACGCCCGCATCTCGGTCCTGCGTTACTCGTACTTCGCCTACACCGTGTACGGCGTCGCGATAACCCCGGCGCTGCTTGCCGCGCTGACGTGGAAGCGCGCGTCGCGCGCCGGTGGCGTGGCGTCGATCGTGTCCGGCGCCGCCATGGTGCTGCTCCTTGAGTTGGTTATACCCAACGTTTTCCCCGCGGTGCTCCGCGGGGGCGATCCGTGGGGTATCCCGAGCATTTACCCTTCGGCGCTGGTGTCGATTGGCACGCTTGTCATCGTGAGCCTGCTTACTTCTCCCCCTCGGCCGGAGGAGCTGCAGCCCCTGTTTGGCAAGCAGGCGAGCGCGAACTGACCAGGCGGCACGCCAAGCCAACCTGCTCCCGAGACTCTGGCGCTTCGGCGCTGCTCGCTCGCTTGGATTACAATGGCGTCCGCCCGCCTGGGCGGAGAAGGGAGTCGCCGTGGAACAACGGGAGAACCCAGCCGCAACCGAGGCCGCCGATCCAGCTCTCACCGACCTGTTTCAGCCGACCCACGTGATTCCGGAGTTGAAGGCGACGCGCCGTGAGGACGTGATCGCGGAAGTGGTGAAGGCCGTGGCCGGGCGTGGGCTGGTCTCGGACGCGCGCTGGCTTGAGACCGCTCTGACCGAACGAGAGCGCATGGTGCCGACGGCGATGCCGAACGGCGTCGCATTCCTGCACGCGCGTCATCGCGCCGCCGAGAAGTTTCCCCGCCAGTTTCTCTTCCTCGCCCGTTCGAGCAAGGGTGTGGCGTTCGGCTCGCCGGACGAGCGGCCCACCCACCTGTTCTTTCTCCTCGCCCTGCGTAAGGACATGGCGCACCTGCGCTGGCTGGCGCGCCTCTCATGGATTTGCCGCAACCGCGTCGCGGTGGCGAGCCTGCTCAAGGCGCCCGGAAACGAGGAGCTTGCTCGTTCGCTTCGTCTCGCCGTCGAGGAGCTTCCCGGCAACCTCCGCCAGAAGTAGGCCCCGGGCCTCAGGAAGAGCAGGCTGCAGCACGAACAGGCCATTTGGCCATCAGGCCGTCAGGAAGTCACAAGCGCCGCACATCGGATGACGGCTTGAATCGGTAACCCACCGAATTGCGTTTCCTGACGGACTGTTAGTCTGAAAGCCTGAAGGTCTTCGTCAGTTGAGATAGCTGGCAAGCGCGCGGGACTGTGCGCCGCGGCGGAGCTTCGCGAGCGCCTGGTTTTCGATTTGGCGGACCCGTTCGCGCGAGATGCCGATCAGCTCGCCGATTTCGCGCAGCGTGCGGGGATCGTCATCGGCCAGGCCGAAGCGCATCGCGATGATCTGTTGCTCCTTAGGGGAGAGTTTTGCAAGCGCCTCGCGGAGCGTGTCGGAGAACGATTGGCGCAGCAGCTCCTGGTCGGTGTCCGGGATGACGTATTGCTCGAGCAGGTCGCCGAACTCCGCCTCACCCTCATCGTCGACCGGCTCGTTGAGGGAGAGGATGTTCTGGTTGGAGGAGAGCAGCAGGCGCACCTCCTCGGCTTCCATGCCCAACTCTTCGGCGAGCTCCTGTTCGCTCGGATTACGCTCCAACTCTCGGCCGAGCGCCTGTTTCGAGCGCTCGAGGCGGTAGAGCACGTTGGCCTGCTTCTGGGGCAAGCGGAAGGTGGCGCCGTGCTCGGAGAGCGCATGGAGAATCGCCTGGCGGATCCACCACACCGCGTACGTGATGAACTTGACGTTCTTGTCTGGGTCGAACTTCTTGGCCGCCTGCATGAGGCCGATGTTTCCTTCGTTGATGAGATCCAGCAGCGAGACGCGCGAGTGCCGAAACCGTTTGGCATAGGCGACGACGAAGCGGAGGTTTGACTCGACCAGACGACGCAGCGCGTCCATGTCACCAGCCTGCGCCAGCCGCCCGAGCTCTTTTTCCTCCTCCGGAGTCAACTGCTGAAACCGGCCTATCTCGTGGAGGTAGCGTCGGAGCAGCGCGGCCTCCGGGTCATGCTGTCGATCAGAGTGGCTCATTCCCCTTCATTCTTGGCCAAACCGGCGCGCGGGCGCAAGGCGAGCGCGTTCTCGCGCGGCACCGTACCGCGCCGGGCGGCCTCGCGCTCGATGACCAAGGCCAGGCGCGCGACCTCCTCCTGAAGTTGCTCGAGCTGGTCCCTCATGTTGAGGACAACCTCGACCCCGGCCAGGTTTACTCCGAGGTCACGCGTCAGGGTTAGAACAAACTCCAGGCGCTGACAGGTCTCGTCATCGTAGAGGCGGGTGTTGCCGACACTTCGACTTGGACGGATCAGGCCCTCACGCTCGTAGAGGCGGAGCGTCTGCGGGTGGATGTCATAGCGCTCGGCCACCCAACTGATCATGTGGTAGCGCCTGCCGGTCACGGTCCCTCCTTAACGACTGCCACGTGGCGCGGCGGGGAGATCTTGGGCAGGCGGACCCGCAGCACTCCCTCCCGCATACTGGCAGTGGGCTCGCCCCCGACCGGCGTGGGAAGCGGCAGCACACGGTGGAAACGACCACGCAGCCGCTCGACGCGGAGGAAGGTGCCGCCCGCCTCCGCACTGTCGGGGAGCTCGCCCGAGAGAAGCAACGCATTGCCTTCGAGCCGGAGTTCAACGTTGCTGCTGCGCGCTCCGGGCAGCTCCGCCTCGATGATCACTTCCTGGTCGTCTTCCCATACGTCGACCAGGGGCTCAAACCCTGCCGGCCGTGCCAACGCTGTCGCTCCGAGCGGCAGCGCCGCCTTTTCCACCAACTCGCGGAGGCGCGCGGCAAATGCGACCAACTCACGCACCGCCTGCCAATCGAAGTCAGCCATGGCGCCCACCCCAAGCGCGACCTCGCGCCTCCGGCCCCACCAGTTTAGCCCGAGGCGTCGCTTGCGAGTCTACTCGGTTCGGTGGGACTTGGGGCGACCTCGTTCGGCGCCCCCGACCGTCGGCATCGGGGGCGGCAAGCGGCGTCATGGCCTGTCCACGGGATCCCTCGCTGCGCTCGGGATGACCAGAATCCGCCTCCGGCCATGAGCACCATCTGTTCGGTCGGCCATGTCGCCCCTCACCCACGAGATCCCTCGCTGCGCTCGGGATGACCAGAATCCGCCTCCGGCGGACCCTGGTCAGTTGTCTGGCTTCGATTCGACGTCCACGTACTCGGCATCAACCACCTCGCCCTCGCCGCCGGCTCGAGGCGGCGTTTGCCCGCTCGGTTCGCCACCGCCTGCCGCCCCCGCCGGTCCCGCCGTGCGGTAGATCTCCTCGGCGAGCCGGTGCGAGGCGCTCGTGAGTTTCTCGTACGCGGTGTCCATGCCGTCTTTCTTGCCCGCCTCAATGGCACGTTTGGCATCGGCGAGCGCGCTCTCGATCTCCTTGCTCTTCGCTTCGGGGAGCTTGCCCTGGTGCTCCTTGAGCAGCTTCTCCGTCGAGTAGACGAGAGAGTCGAGGCGGTTGCGCGACTCCACCTCTTCGCGCCGGCCCCGATCCTCGTCAGCGTGTTGATCAGCCTCGGTCACCATCCGCTTGATCTCGTCCTCGTTGAGGCCCGACGACGCCGTGATCTGAATCTTCTGCTCCTTGCCAGTGCCGAGGTCTTTAGCCGAGACATGGAGGATGCCGTTGGCATCGATGTCGAAGGTGACCTCGACCTGCGGGATGCCACGCGGCGCCGGCGGGATACCGATGAGGTGAAAGCGCCCCAGCGTTCGGTTGTCGTGCGCCATCGGTCGCTCGCCCTGGAGCACGTGGATCTCCACCTGCGTTTGGTTGTCATCCGCGGTGGAGTAGATCTTGGACTTGCGCGTGGGGATCGTAGTGTTGCGCGGGATCACCACGTCGGTGACGCTGCCCAGGGTTTCTACGCCGAGCGAGAGCGGCGTGACATCGAGGAGCAGCAGGTCGGTAACGTCGCCGGATAGCACCCCGGCCTGGATCGCCGCCCCCACAGCGACGACCTCGTCCGGGTTCACGCCTTTGTGCGGGTCTTTGCCGAAGAGCTCGGTGACCAGCTTTTGCACGCGCGGGATGCGGGTGGAACCCCCGACCAGGACCGCCTCGTCGATGTCCTTCGGCTCGAGCCCCGCGTCTTTGAGCGCCTGCCGGCACGGGCCGACGGTGCGCTGAATGATGTCCTCGACGAGCTGCTCGAACTTAGCGCGGGTGAGCCGGATGGTGAGGTGTTTCGGCCCGGAGGCGTCGGCTGTGATGAAGGGGAGGTTGATGTCGGCTTCCTGCGTGGTGGACAGCTCGCACTTTGCCTTCTCGGCCGCTTCCTTCAGCCGCTGCAACGCCATCCGATCCTTGGAAAGGTCGATGCCCTGGTCACGGCGGAACTCCTCGACCAGCCACTCGATCAAACGTTGGTCGATGTCGTCGCCGCCGAGGTGGGTATCGCCGTTGGTGGACTTTACCTCGACCACGCCCTCGCCGACCTCGAGGATCGAAATATCGAAGGTGCCACCGCCAAAGTCGTAGACCGCGATGGTCTCATCCTTCTTCTTTTCGAGCCCGTAAGCAAGCGCCGCGGCGGTCGGTTCATTTACCAGCCGTACGACCTCTAGTCCGGCAATCTGGCCCGCGTCCTTGGTCGCCTGGCGCTGCGCGTCGTTGAAGTAGGCCGGTACCGTGATCACGGCCTTTTCCACTTTCTCGCCTAGGTAGTCTTCGGCCGCGGCCTTGAGCTTCTGCAGCACCATCGCCGAAATCTCCGGCGGAGAGTAGACCTTCCCATCTACGTCGACCCTCGCGGTCTCGTTCTCGCCGCGCACGACGTGGAACGGGAACATCTTGATCTCCTGCGTGACCTCGTCGTAGCGCCGACCCATGAAGCGCTTGATCGAGAAGATCGTGTGCTCCGGGTTCGTAATCGCCTGCCGCTTCGCGATCTGTCCCACCGGCCGCTCACCGTTCTTGCTGAACCCCACGACCGAGGGCGTGGTGCGGCTCCCTTCTTGGTTGGCGATGACCACCGGCTTGTTGCCTTCCATCACCGCGACGACTGAGTTGGTGGTGCCAAGATCGATTCCTACGGTCTTTCGCATTGACTGGATCCTCCTCAGGTCAACTACACGTCATCATGATAGGACCTTAGTCGACTATCGTCAAGTTTAAGTCCCCATGGAAGCACGCGCGCTAAGGGATCCTTCCCTACTCTTCAGTAAGTGTCTATCAAATTGAAGCTTATGGTCGTGGTCCGGGACGTGGTGGTTGCCCTTTCGGGGCATGGGTTGCTCGCGAGTGGGGGAGCGGCGTTTCCTGTTGTGCCCCCTTTGCTGGCTGGTCGGCGGGCGGTGACTCGAGTAGGACGCCTTGGCCCGGTGCCGAGTCGTCGTTTTCGGTACCCAGGTGTTGCAGGAGGAGGAGGTTGGAGTCTGGGACCCCCTGACCGTTGTTGCCGGCGAGGAGGAGGGACTGCTCGCGGAGGACGTATCGGTAGGTCCGTCCCCACGGGTCAAGGAGGTTGTTCCGTGGCAACGTGCCGTCGCGAGCGAGTTCGGCGAGGGTATCGGGATAGCTGCCCACGATCAGGGAATGGGCGTGGAGCGCCTCCCAGGCTCCCCACATGCGGCTCCATGAGCTCGCGGCGAGGATGCGCGCGCCAAGTTTTGGCGCGGGGCCCAGGAGCGGATTGACGGGGTTTTTCGGCGCGAGCAGAAGCGAAATCGCGAAGAGTGGAAGGAGCCCGAGTGCGAACCATGGGAGGCGGACGGTCGGAGGCGGTGGCTGCCGTCCTTCGGCACTCGCCAGCCGGGCTGCGAGCGAGAGCTCCTCGCGCGTCGCCGGGCGGATGAGGGAGCGCGAGAGCAGGGTGTAAAGCGCCTTGCAGGTTTCAAACTCGCCGAGCGGGCTCTTGCGCACGATCTCGTCAACAGCGCTCGTTCCGTCAACGAGGCTCAACACATCATGCTCAATCGGGGAGATGCGGACGCGGCCCGTAACCACGGGCTGCGACTCGATCGGCTTGACGTCGAGGTCCCGCGCCTCCAGCTCCTCCTGTTCGGCCTGAGGAGAGATCTCGATTTGGCTCGCGGCAGGGGTTGCCACGAACACCATGCCCCGGTGGGGGATGCGTTTCTCGATGATCGGCCACTCGTCGAGCATCCGGGCGCCTTCCATCAGGATGCTTTCCGACCCCAGCGGGGATACCAGCTCGGAATCGTAATCGACGCTGGTTTCCTGGGAGAAATGGTAATCCCCGTCCTTCCAGCGGAAAACCCGGTAGATGATCTGGAGAATCTGCTGCTCCAGCGCCCTGCGGAGCTCATCGCGGGAGATCACGGCGTGGTGCAGAAGGATGTGGCCGATGCGCTCCAGCGTTTCCATTTGCTCCTTGAGCGCCGTCTCGAGCTCGATCTTGGTCACCGTGCCGGTCTTCAGCAGGACCTGGCCGAGGCGGTCCTCCAAACGCTTGTTGAGCGAATCGGCGCCGACCACCTTGCCGTCGAGGAACGAGATGGTCACGACATCCTCGCTGGAGCGCAAGGTGAGCACGCCAGTTTTCCGCTGCAGGCCGATGAGCTGGAAGATGTCGGCGAGCGAGAAGTCGCGTAGGGTGCCTTCGAGCGCCATGTCTACTTCGACTCCAAGGGGATGCTTTGGGCCGCTGCTGCTGCGCCAAGCCAAATCACCGTCAGCGCGGCCTGGAGCGGCCACGCAGAGGTGTACATCAGCGCGGGCACGATGAAGTACGGCAGCCACACCGCGCCCAGCGTGACCGACGCCAGCGACACCGTGGCGATCGCGCCGCCCAGCAGCGGACGGCCGGAGAAACCGAGCCCCAGGCCGGGGACGAACAAATCGGCGATACGCCGCTCGGCCCGCAGCCAGATCTGGCGCTGGGCAAGCTGGTGCCGCTTGGCCAACTGGGCGTCGATCGCCACCATGTCCTTCTTAAGAAAGATGTTAACGCACTGGGTGCAGTAGCTCTGGCGCTCGCTGGAGAGGCGGCACCGGCGACAGAACGGCCTCCCGCACTTTATGCACGCCGCTGCGATGCCAGTGGTGTGCTGGCGGACGAGGAAGTGGCCGATTGCGACGACGAGTGCGAGCACGCTGCCGATGGCGAGCGGGTGGCCCAGGGTGCGCTCGCGCGAGAGGGGCGGGTCTGCGAGGCCGCGGTTGAGCAGGAGGAGTGGATCGGTACGGGCAAGCATCGCTTCGGCCTCATCGCGCCGGAACGACGGCTCGAGGAGCTGATGCGTCTTCCCGCTGATCAGCGACTGGAGACGGCCGCCATCGGCTAGCCGCGCGGCTGCCATCGCCTCCTCGCCTTCCCGAAAGTGATAGGTTTGCCCCAACGTCAAGGCGAGATCGAAGTTGCTGACAGCCGGGTCGAACCCGGAATCGCGCGCCGCCTGGAACGACTGCAGCGCCGCATCGTAAGCCCCTTGCAGGTATTGCACGGTGCCGAGCCCCAGCGACAGAGGCCCGGTCTTAGGTGCCAGCCTCAGCCCCTCACGGTACGCGAGTGCCGCATCGTCGAGGAGCCCAAATTGCCGATAGCAGTCTCCCATCAGGCGGTGATAGTCGGGCTTGTCGCCAAGCACGTCGGACAAGGACCCGAGCGAATCGAGAATCTGCGGGTCCCAGCGGCGCTCCGCCAACGCGGCAGTCGCCTGGAGTACCGGGTTGGGGGGATGTGTGATCTCGCGAAAGCCCACCTCGATCAGGGTAGGGCTCGCGGCGACGACGAGGAGGCCAAGGCATCCGAGCACTCGCTCGCTTGGTGAGAAATACGCCCAGCACAAGGCGAAGACCCAGACTATGAGCCAGACAGGATCGCAGCCCATGAACGACGGGAGGCCGAGGAGCAGGATCGAGAGCACGGCGCCGTTCGGCCCGAGGCGCAGGCTGGCTCCCATCTCGGCGAGATCGTGCCACAGGCGGGGCAGCGCCCTGCGGATCGCCATCACCCCCCAGAGGGCGAACCCCCCCAGCCCGACAACGACCACGGCAAGCAGCATGGTTGGCATGACGAGATCGCGGAACAGGCTGGTCACCAGGAGGCTTGACACACCTTGGCCAACGGATACTACCCCTGAGGGGAGGCCGCCGCGCGCGAGCTGCAGCTTGGCCAATGAAAACCAGGCTTCCGGGCTGCGCGGATCGAGGCGCACCGCCTGAGTGAGGAGAACGTTGGCGGACGCGGGATGCGTTCGTGCCGCCGAGACCAGGGCGAGAGCCAGGGGCGTGAGCCGGGCCAGATCGGTTCGGTCGGCGATTTGCAGTAGTTCGTCGGCCCGCTCCCTGATTGCCTCGGGGTTGACCGGGTCGAGGCTCTGCGAGAGGCGCAGCCATGCCTGTTCGATGTCCCCGCCGTGCGCCGCGCGAACGGGCCGGGGAGGAGCGGCCGCGACCAGAACGACGAAAAGCAGCGCTTTACCGCGTCGCCGCCAGGAACAGCGAGCGCAGTTGGTAAAGGACATCCTCAAGGTAGCTGGCCTCCTCGCGGCCAAGCTTCCCGGCCGTCTTTTCCTGTAGCACTCCGAGTAGGTCAATGAAGAAACGAGCGGTCGCTGGGTCGCGGCCCCGGCCCGGGACCTGACCAGACATCAGCGCCACCGCCTGTTGCGCGAGAAAATCGACAAGGTCCAGAAATCCGACCTGCTGGGGCGGTGCGGTTGTTGCGCCGCTCGCCGGCTCGTCGGCACCTATTGGGGCAGCGATCGGTTGAGGAGACGGCGGCGGAGTCTCGCCAACCCCGGGGGCCTCGGCGACCGCCGGCTCGGCTGGACGGGAAGGGAGAGGGTCCTTGGGCGTGCCGTCGGCGTCTATCCAACGACGGTCGATCACCTTAACCGTGGTGTCTTTCTTCTCGTCGCTCAATCCCGCCTCCGCTGCGCGCCGCTTTGCTCATCTTACGCCAACACGAAGCGGGGACAAGCTAAGCGCCGCGACCATTTCCCGCCGGCGGCCGCCCAGAACGTCCCGAGCGGTCAAAGCGTCTGGGTGTCCCGTGCCCGCGCACGGGTATACTCGCCGGCCATGGAAAGCGATCACCCCTTCGATGCGCTCGTGGCGCTGTGCGCGCGCTTGCGCGCACCCGACGGGTGTCCGTGGGATCGCGAGCAGACACTCGACTCACTCAAGGCCTACATCATCGAGGAAGCATATGAAGTCGTCGACGCGATCTCGAGCGAAGAGGCGGACAAGCTGGCTGGCGAGCTCGGCGATCTCCTCTTCCAGATCATCTTCGCGGCGCAAGTGGCCAAGGAACGGGGCTGGTTCGACATCGTCGCCGTGTGTCGCGGGATTCACGACAAGATGGTGCACCGCCACCCGCATGTCTTCGGAGAGGTTTCTGTGAGCGGGGCCGCGGACGTGGTGCGCAACTGGGAGGCGATCAAAGCGCGTGAGAAGCCCCGAGGCGGGGCGCTCGCCGGGGTGCCGGCCCAGCTTCCCGCGCTGCTCAAGGCCCTGCGCATCACCGAGAAGGCGGCGGCGTTGGGCTTCGATTGGGAACGTGCCAGCGACGTGCTCGCTAAGCTCGAGGAGGAGGTGCGCGAACTTCAGGCCGAGCTTGCGCCGGCGGCCGGCGAGCGCAGCGCCGAGAGGGTGCGCGAGGAGTTGGGCGACGTGCTCTTCGTCATGGCTAACCTCGCCCGGCGCCTAGGGATCGACCCCGAGGCCGCGCTGCAGGGAGCGAACGAGAAGTTCGCCCGTCGCTTCACGGCGATGGAAACGAGCGCCGGCGCGCGCGGAGTGATGCTTGCCTCGCTGACCTTGGCCGAGCTGGATGCGTTGTGGGAAGCCGCCAAGGCCGAGGAACGCGGCTAGGAGTGAGTTTGGCGCAGCCGGAAGGCCGCGCGTCAACCCAGTTCGTTTGACTTTTCGCCGCTCCACGCCTACCGTGCCACGGTTTCCGCACTGCGCGGAACTTCGAGGAGATACCATGAAAGCATCCCGAATTCTCGTTCTTTGCGGTCTTCTGACTGCGGCCGGCGCGTACGCTGCGAAACCGGTGCTCCGCATCAACGGCACAGAAATCACCGATGCCGACGTCGACCGCATCAAACCTCCTGCGGCTGCCAATGCGCAAGGCGGGCCAGCGGACGACAGACAGGCATTCCGCAACGCGCTCGAGCAGCTCATCAGCCGCACGCTCATCCTTCAGGCCGCGCGAGAGGCGAAGGTTACGATCGATCCGGCCAAGGTCGCGGCCAGCGTTGACGCGCAGCGCGTCCAGGCCGGAGGCGCTGAGAGCTTCGCCAAGAAACTCGCGGCTCATGGCGTCACTGAACAGGAATACACGCGTGTGATGGAGGAGAACGCGATCCTCCAAGCCTACATGAAGGGCAAGGTCGTCGACCAGACGATCGTTAGCGACGCGGAGATCAAGGGCTACTATGACCAGCACCCGGACGAGTTCAAGCACCCCGAGCAAGTCAAGCTGCGCATGATCCTCGCGAAGACTCCATCGAATGCCGACGAGGCCACTAAGAACGCCCTGAAGGCCAAAATTGAGGGAGTCCGCCAGAAGCTCCTCACGGGTGCGGACTTTGCCGCCACCGCGAAGGAAACCTCGGATCACCCCAACAAGTCGATTGGCGGCGAGGTTGGCTGGATTCGCCAGGGGATGCTGCCCGAGATGGAGAAGTACTTCTGGGACCTCAAGCCCGGTGCGATCTCCCAGGTCGCTGACGGTAAGTTCGGTTGGGTGATTTTCAAGGTTGACGAACGACGGCCCGCTGGGGTGATGGCCTTTGAAGAGGTCAAGGAGAACCTTGGCCAGATGCTGAGGACGCGCAAAGCGGATGAGAAGGTCCGGAAGCTTATCGCGGACCTGCGCGCCAAGGCCAAGATCGAGGCGCTTGACCCGGCCGTGAAGGCGGCGCTCGAGGCCCCGGTAGCGCCGCCGCCCGTTGCGCCCGTCGGCGGTACCGTCAACCCTGCATCCGCTGCCAAGCCCGTGCCTCCGCCCGTGCCAACCCAACCGGCTGGCAATGCCCCCAAGTCTCCCTGAGCGCGAACGGCGCGTGGTGGTAGCGGCCGTCATCCGGCGGGGGGACGGCCACTATCTTCTGAGTCGTCGTCTGCCTGGTTCACACCTCGGTGGGCTCTGGGAGTTTCCCGGCGGCGCAATCGAGGCGGGCGAGACGCCGGAGGAGGCGCTCGTTCGTGAGCT
Source organism: Thermoanaerobaculales bacterium (assembly GCA_044447965.1). Lineage (GTDB taxonomy): Bacteria > Acidobacteriota > Thermoanaerobaculia > Thermoanaerobaculales > Thermoanaerobaculaceae > DATIYW01. The sequence continues at coordinate 26,774 of JBIOGJ010000028.1, forward strand.
CGATGAGGAACTCGCGATCGACGTGGCCGTCGGGTCCCCGTTGCTGTTCGCGTTCCACCGCGACGAGCAGCGCGACGTGATCTTGCTCTTCTACCAGGGACGAATCACCACCGGCTCCCCGACCGGTCGCCTAGGTCAGGAGGTAGGCTGGTTTGCTCCCCGGCAGCTCACGACCCTCAGCACGCCGCCGGCGGATGCTGATCTGATCCAACTCCTCGCAGAAGGCGCCCCAGCGCTGCGCCGACGGCGAACCACTCGGAGCTAGCGGACTGCCGGCCGCACACTTCGGAATCCCCATTGGTTCGTGGCAGTAGGACCGGTCCCGGGCGCTCAGGCGTGCGTCACACACCACACCGGCACGCCAGACCGGCGGGCCAGGTACTCGCTGGTCGAACCGAGCACAAGCTCGACGATGCGGCGATGCCCATGGGCGCCGAGGAACAAGAGATCAAACTGCCCAGACGTCACCAGGGCGAGGATCTCCTGCTCGACGGCCTCGCCCTGACGGACCTCGTAGTGCACCGGCGCAGGGTAGGGCGCGAGATACTGCGACGCCTCGTCGAGGCGGCTTCGTGCCCTCGCCTCGTCGGCATCGATCGTCACAACGGTGAGGCCGCGCTGCAGCGCACCTGCAAGATCGGCCGCATGCTGCAGCGCACGCACCGCCTTCGGGCTGCCGTCGTAGGCAACAAGCAGGCGCTGCGGCGACAACGCGGCCTCCGCCGGGACGACTACTACGGGTACGAGGGAGCGCCGGAGAAGGACCTCGGTAGCGCGGCCGAGCATGTCTTCGTGGAAACGCGCGTTGACGCCGCGTTGTCCCATCACCAACAGGTCGGCGAGCTTAGTGGCCGCGAGGATACCGTTTGCGACCCCGTTTCGCTCGACGTGGAAGGCGTGCTCCACGCGTGCGGTCTGGCACCGTCCCTCGAATTCCTCGCGGATAACCTCTGCCACGTCATCGAGCGTCGAGCGCATTTGCGCCTGGAGGTTGAGAAACGGCTCAAACCCCATGGCCCCTGAAACGTCGGTGATGAATGCGCCCTCGAGGAAGGTCGTGTCGATAACGTGCACGCCGTGGACCACTGCGCCGAGAAGCTGCGTGAGGGCGACGGCCAGACCCTCGGCCGCAGCAGCGTGAGCCGAGCCGTCAAGTGCGACGGCCACATGTTTGATCATGTTCCCCTCGCATCCTCGTCATGCCCCTGTTCACCGCGCCGCCCTGAAGCTGGGCGATCGTCCGCATCTTTGCTGGCTCTCGCTCACAGCTTAGTGCTCGGCGAGGGGCGCGACAAGGTGGGGAATGCTGCGAATGGCACGGCACTTCATCATAGAATGAGGCGCCAGCCGAAAGATGGAGGCGCGCCCGCAGCGAGCGACGGCGGGCAGGGAGGGGGATCGGAGATGGCGACGGTGGCAAAGAGCGAGACCGCGGCGCTGGCGCGGGCGGACGTGCTCGACGCGTACCGGCTCATGCTCACCTCGCGCCGGGTGGATGACAAGGAGATCCAGCTCAAGCAGCAGAACCTCGCCTTCTTCCAGATCAGCGGTGCTGGCCATGAGGCACTGCTCGTCGCGGCCTCCCGCCATCTGGGTGCAACCAAGGACTGGTTCTTCACCTACTACCGCGACCGCGCCCTCGTCCTCGGCCTCGGCGGCACGCCGTACGAGATGTTCCTGGGCAGCGTGGGTGCCCAAGCGGGACCCGACTCGCGCGGGAGACAGATGCCAAATCACTGGGGCGATCGCCGGCTACACCTCGCTACCGGATCCTCTCCTACCGGCACGCAGTGCCTGCAGGGGGTGGGCTTCGCCGAGGCGGGCCGCTACCTGCTCGCGCTGGCGAAGGCCGAAGAGCGAGCCGCGGCCGTTCCTGATGAGGTGATTTGGGTGTCGCTCGGTGAGGGGACCACCTCCGAGGGAGAGTTCTGGGAGTCGCTCAACACCGCGTGCAACCGACGCCTGCCGGTGCTCTACGTGATCGAGGACAACGGCTACGCGATCTCGGTGCCAGTCGATGTGCAAACGGCGGGAGGGTCGATCTCGAAGCTACTCACCGGCTTCCCCAACCTCGCGATTTACGAGGTGGACGGCTGTGACTACCCGGAATCGTATCGTGTTCTTGCCGAGGCGGTCGGGCGCGTGCGGACGGGCGGCGGTCCGGTGTTGGTGCACGCCCATGTGGTGCGGCCCTACTCCCATTCGCTTTCGGACGATGAGCGGCTCTACAAGACCGCCGCCCAGCGCGAGCGCGAGACGCAGCGCGACCCGTTGAAGCGCACCGTGCAGTTGCTCCGCGACCACTACGGGGTCGACCAGGTGGAGCTGGAGCGGCTCGAAGCGGAGGTCGAGGCCGAAATCAACGCGGCAGCAGAACGCGCCCTCGCCGCGCCACAGCCCGCTCCGGAGAGCTGGGCGGAAGGTATCTACTCGCCGCGGGTGGACCCGAGCGCGACCCAGTTCGCGAGCGAGCCTGTCGTTGGGGACCCGGCCCCAAAGACCATGGTTGACCTGCTCAACGCCTGCCTGCGCGACGAGATGGCCCGCGACGAGCGCATTGTGGTGTTTGGCGAGGATGTCGCCGACGCCTCCCACGCGGACGCGCTCGCCGAGGCCAAGGGCAAGGGCGGCGTGTTCAAGGTCACGCATGGGCTACAGCGCCTCTACGGTGCCGACCGGGTGTTCAACTCACCGCTGGCCGAGGCCAACATCGTCGGCCGCGCGGTCGGAATGGCGATGCGAGGCCTCAAGCCAGTCGTCGAGATCCAATTCTTCGACTACATCTGGCCCGCGTACATGCAGCTTCGCGACGAGCTTGCGACCGTGCGCTGGCGCTCGGGCGGGAGCTGGTCGGCGCCGGTCGTGGTGAGGGTGCCGGTGGGCGGTTACCTCAAGGGCGGCGGACCTTACCACTCGCAGTCGGGTGAGGTGCTGTTCACCCACATCCCTGGTTTGCGCGTCGTGATGCCCTCCAACGCCCTCGATGCCAACGGCCTGCTGCGCACGGCAATCCGGTGTGACGACCCGGTCATCTTTCTCGAGCACAAACACCTCTACCGACAAACGCACAACAAGGCGGCGTACCCGGGGCCTGAATTCACCGTCCCTTTCGGCAAGGCGGCCATCGTGCGCGAGGGCAGCGATATGACCGTGGTCACCTACGGCGCTACCGTGGTTCGCGCGCTGCAGGCCGCCAAACGGATCGCCGACGAAGGCGTGGGCGAGGTCGAAGTGCTCGACCTGCGCTCGCTGTCTCCGTGCGATTGGGAGGCAATCGCCAGCTCCGTGCGCAAGACCGGTCGCGCGCTCGTTGTGCACGAGGACACGCTGGCGTTCGGCTACGGCGCCGAGATCGCCGCGCGCATCGCCGATGAGCTGTTCCCCCACCTTGACGCTCCGGTGCGTCGGGTCGGTGCGAAGGACTCCTTCGTCGCGTATGCGCCGGTGCTCGAGGACGTGATCTTGCCGCAGGTGGAGACGATCGGCGTCGCAATGCGTGACCTACTAGCGTACTGACCGCTCGGCGCGGGGCGTCTCGCTCGCGTGCGCCGCCGATATCGGACCATCTGCGTTGTTGCACTCGCCGGTAGGCATCCTCAACGTACCCTCCGGGTACGCCTCCGATGCCACCGGCTGGCGCGCCTAGCATCTGGCCCAATCTCGGCGGCGCGCCTAGCGGCGTGATCGCTCCGGCGTTGCCGATTGGATGGGGGCCCGCGGCTACACGCCTCACGCCGACGCCGTGCTTGGATCGCACTGGCGCTCGACTCCGCTACACTCTGCCTGCGCCAGCGGCGCGGGAGCACGCTCAAGTGGGCTACTTCAGGATCGCCAAGCGGTTTGAAATCGAGTCGGGCCATCGGCTGTCGAAACACCCCGAGAAATGCCGCTTTCCCCACGGCCACACCCGCGTGGTCGAGGTCGTGCTCGGCGCCGCAGCGCTCGATGCCAACGACATGGTGTGCGACTACAAGGTGCTGAAGGCCGTCGTGCTGAAAGAACTCGAGCGCTTTGACCACTCCATGCTGCTCGCCGCAAACGACCCGCAGCGAGACGCGTTTGCTCCGTTTGCCGAGCGAGTGGTGCTGCTCGATGATGGCGATCCCACCACCGAGATCCTTGCCCGTCATCTCTACCGCCGCATCGCTGCCGCCTTCCACCCCGGCGTCGAGCTCGCGAACGGCGCGGCGACCTATCGCGTGCCGGGAGGGGTGCGGGTCGAGCGGGTGCGGGTGTGGGAAACGGCAACGACCTGGGGCGAGTACGCCGAGGATGAGTCGGCCAGGGACGGGAAACCGGGGTCGGTGGAGTGATCGAGGTCGCCGGGGCGAGGTGGCGCGAGTTGGCCCCGGAGATCGGCCGGGAGGAGCTGGCCGCCTGGGCGGCGCGGATCATGCAGCCAGTCGCGATGACGGGAGCCACCGGTTTTGTCGGCTCCCACCTCGTTGACGCGCTGCTGGCGGCAGGGATTCGCCCCCGGGCCCTGGTTCGTGACCCGGCCAAGCTGGGTGAGAGAGCACGTAGGGTCGTCGAGGTCGTGCGCGGCGACTTGGATGATCGCGACGCGCTACGCCGCGTTACCGCCGGCGCGGGCACGGTGCTCCACCTCGCCGGTGTGGTTCGTGCCGCGAGCGCGGGGCAGTTCGACCGCGGCAACCGAGCCGGTACCGAGAACCTGGTTGCCGCCGTAGCGGAGGCCTCCCGGGGCGCCCGGCTGGTTGCCGTCTCGTCGCTGTCGGCCACCGGGCCCAGCAAGGATCCCAGTGGCAGGGCGCCGGAGGACAAGCCGCAGCCCATCTCGGCCTACGGGCGCTCCAAACTCGGCGCCGAGAACTCGGTTCGCACGTTCACTGGTCCCTGGGTCATCCTCCGGCCACCGGCGATCTTCGGTCCACGCGACACCGACGTGCTGCAGTTCTTCCGCCTCGCCGCGCGCGGCGCCGTGCCGGTGCCCGCCGGCGAGCGCTGGTTAAGTACCGCCTACGTTGCGGACGTGGTGCGCGCCATCCTGGCAGCGGCAGCCGGGGAGGGGACTGGCCGCATCCTCCACCTCGGCGAGCCCGCGCCGCGGGAAATTCGTGACCTCATCAGGCTGATCGCCACGAGCGGAGGGGTGCACGCCCGGGTGGTGCCGGTGCCGCGCTTGCTGGTACGGCTAGGTGGTGTCTGCGGGGACATGCTGCAGCGGTTCGGCGTCGCCAGCTTCGCCCTCACCAGCGACAAGGCGCGAGAACTCGTCGGGCGGCACTGGACGGCGCAAACGGCAGCCTCACTGCAGGTACTTGGCCTTGAGGGCTTCGTACCGTTTGCAACCGGCGCTGGCGTCGCTTGGGCTTGGTACCGCGAACACGGCTGGGTGCCGCGTGCTAAGATGCACGAGCAGTAAGACGTGCCCCATTTCGCGATCTCTTCGGAGGAGGCGTGGACATCTTCGAGAAGTGCTACAAGTTTCGTGATGCCGATGTGGTCAAGGAAGCGGGTCTCTACCTCTACTTCCGCACCATCTCCTCCGCACAGGATCCGGTGGTCGTGATCGACGGCAAGCCGGTGGTGATGCTGGGCTCCAACAACTACCTCGGCCTCACCAACCACCCCGAGGTGAAGAAGGCAGCACAAGACGCGATCGCCGCCTACGGCACCGGTTGCGCGGGTTCTCGTTTCCTCAACGGCACTCTCGACATCCACGTCAAGCTCGAGGAGAAGCTCGCGGAGTTCATGCACAAGCCCGCCGCCGTGACGTTTTCGACCGGTTTCCAGGTCAACCTCGGAGTCATCTCTTGCCTGGTCGAGCGCGGCGACATCGTTTACCTCGACAAGCTCGACCACGCCTGCATCATCGACGGCGCGCGACTGGGGTTTGGCGCGGTCGTGAAGTTCCACCACAACGACATGGGCGATCTCTGCCGTCGGCTCGAGGTGCACGACTCGCGCAAGGCCGCGCTCGTGGTGGTGGACGGCGTCTTCTCCATGGAGGGTGACATCGTCGAGCTGCCCAAGCTGGTCGAGATCGCCAAGGCTCACCATTGCCGGGTGATGGTGGACGATGCGCACGGCATCGGCGTGCTGGGTGAGCACGGGCGCGGCACCGCGGAGCATTTCGGCCTCGAGGATGACGTCGACCTCATCATGGGCACGTTCTCGAAGTCGCTCGCCTCGGTCGGGGGATTCATCGCTGGCGAGGAACGGGTGATCAACTGGATCAAGCACCGTGCTCGCTCGCTGATCTTCTCCGCGGCCCCGCCGCCCGCGTCGGTGGCGGCCGTGCTCAAGGCGGTGGAGATCATCGAACGCGAGCCCGAGCGCCGCGCACAGTTGTGGGAGAACACCCGCTTCATGGCAGAGGGGTTCAAGTCGCTGGGGTTTGACACGGGATCCTCGGCGTCGCCGGTCATCCCGGTGCTGGCCGGTGAGGACCGCAACGCGTTCGTCATGGCCAAGCGGTTGCATGAGGAAGGTATCTTCGTTAACCCGATCGTCTCCCCTGCGACCCCACCGGGCCGGGCACTCGTACGCACCTCGTTCATGGCCACGCATCGGCGTGAGCACCTTGAGCGCGCCCTCGACGCCTTCGCCAAGGTTGGGCGCGAGGTCGGGATCATCCCGTGACCGAGGCGGCGGTGCGCGTCATGCCGGTGGGCTCGCGCGCCGAGTTGCGCGCCTTCGTGGATCTCCCCTGGCGGCTATACGCAGGCGATCCCTGCTGGGTGCCGCCACTGAAGAAACAGGTTCGCGACTACCTTGACGAAAAGCACCCCTTCTACGCCAACGGCGCGGCCGAACGCGAGGTGTTCCTCGCCTGGCGCGGCGGTCGCGTGGCGGGGCGCATCACGGCGATCCTCAACCGCGCCCACAACCGTGTGCACGACGACCGCTGGGGGTTCTTCGGCTTCTTTGAGTGCGAGGACGATTCCGAGGCCGCCGAAGCGCTCTTCGCGGCCGCGGCGATGTGGTTGCGGGCGCGCGGCTGCGACGCGATGGTCGGACCTGCCAATCCCTCGACCAACTACGAATGCGGCCTGCTCGTGAAGGGGTTTGATACGCCGCCGTCGGTGATGATGACCTACAACCCACCGCGCTACGCCGAGCTGATTGAGGGAATGGGGTTCGTCAAGGCCAAGGACCTCAACGCGTACTCGTCCCCCGTCCACCCTGCGTCCCTGGAGCGTCTGCAACGGTTCACCGACCGCGCGCGACGGCGTGAGCCTCAACTGCACAGCCGCGCCGTCAACCTCAAGGACTTTGCCGGCGAGGTGCAGATCATCCGCGACATCTACAACAAGGCGTGGGAGAAGAACTGGGGGTTCGTGCCGGTCAGCGAAGCCGAGTTCGCCTGGCTGGCCAAGGACCTCAAGCCCCTCGTGGACCCTCCCCTCATGCGCATCGCGTTCATGGGCGACGACCCGGCAGGGTTCCTCCTCGCGTTGCCGGACGTCAACCCGGCCCTCGCGGTGCTCAACGGCACGCTGGCGAATCCGCTCCGGTTGCTGCGCGCCACGCTCATCGGCCGCCGCCGTAATGGCCTCCGCCTCATCACCATGGGCGTCAAGGAGCAGTACCGTTTGCGCGGCGCCGAAGGCGTGATGTTTTGCGAGGGTTTGCAGGCCGCACTGGACCGCGGCTACAAGACGTGCGAGTACTCGTGGATTCTCGAGGACAACGAGCTTGCGAAACGGACCGTGCGGCTGATGGATGCGGAGCTTTCGAAGGTGTACCGCATCTACTCCAAACCCCTCTAGATCCTCCCAGTGCGCGGCCAGTCTCGGACCGTCTGCCGCGTCCCCGATAGGTGGGTGTAGGGGCGAGGCGCTGCCTCGCCCCTACGGCGTCTACGGCCGGCTCGCCTTCCTTGCATCCGGCCCAATCCGGGCCGCGCGGCTAGCGTGATGATCGGTGCGGCATCGACTGTCGGCCTCCGGCGGCGCCGCGGCTACGCGCCGGGAGCCTCGGCGCTACTTGAATCGTTGCAACCGTGCGCCACCGATAGCGGGCGATCTGCGTTGTTCTGTTCGCCGCACACGCGTGGGCAACGACGGGGCGTCTCGCGTCTTGCCGCGAGTCTGCTCGCGTGCGATAGTCGAGGGGCATTGATGCGGAACATCGCAGATGGGTGAGACGATCGCGTCGGCCCTGCGCGTCTCGACCGCGGCCGGGCTGCTCTTCCTGCCCGGGAGCTGGATCGCGTTCGGACGACCCGCAGTGGGGCATCCATTCCGGGCGCGATTGGCGCTTGCAGTGGTCCTTTCGCCGTTAGTTGTCGTGCTCGAATTCTATGCGTTCCGCGCGATCGGGGTGTCGTTCGCCACTACCGGCGTGGCTCTCGCGGTAATGAACCTTCCTGCCGTGCTCCTCATCGTCCGGCCGCTTCGCACGACGAGGTGGCCGGGCTGGACGGCGGTCGGTGTGTGGCTCTCATTTCTCGCGTGGCCGGCGATGTACCTGACCACGTGGCTGGCGGACACGCAGGTGCGCGCCAACTGGGGCCACGCCTGGATTCATACCGACATCGTGTACCAACTGAGCAACGGCCGGCTGTCTCCGGAGGAGCCGCTGTTGGCCGGGGCGCGCCTTGCGTACCCGTGGCTCGCGCACGTGTACCAAGGGGTCGTGAGCTACCTGGGGGACCGGCCGCCGTGCGTGGCGTATCTGCCGATCAACGTGGTGTGGCTCGCCTCCGTCATCGTCTTCGTGGCGGCGCTCGTTGCCAGGCTCGGCGGTGGGCTGCTCGCGCAGGCATCCTCGTCGGCGTGGCTGTGCTTCGGCGTCGACTGGCTCGGCGCGCTCGGTGCGCGGATGCTTCCCCCATCGGTCGTCGCGCGCAACCTGATGTTCGGCGACGTGCGCTACACGCCGTGGCTGCGCAAGTTCGGCATCTTTGAACCGACAGCGCTGGGGATCGCGAGCTTCGCCGCTCTTTTGTACGTGCTCTCGTGTCACGACGAGGAGAAGCGCGGTGGCGCCCCTTGGTTGCTCGTGCTCACGACGCTCCTGACCGGGGGACTCTTCTATCCGCTGCTCTTTCCCGCCTCGCTGGCCGCCGTGGGCGGGCGCATGCTCGTGCTTGTAGCGCGGCGCGGTCCGCGACCGGTCGCCTCGGGACGGCGCGAGCTCGTGGGTCTCGCGCTGGCTGCAGGCGCGGGCGCAGTGGCCACGGTCTTATATCTGCGGGTGGTCGTCATGGATCGCGCCCCTGGCGCGGTGCTCGGCGTTTCCGATGCGCCAATGCTCATGGTGAAGGCCGCAGCGCTGCTCGTGGCTCTGGCGCCCGCGCTGGTCGCGCTCCTCGTCGACGGTCGGTCGGATTGGCGTGCGGCGCCGCGGACGACCGGACTGCTCCTGTGCGGCGCAACGGCCTCGATGGCAATCTATGTCGCGGCCGACATTCCCCACATCGCCAACGAATACAAGTTCGTCTTCACGGCCGCGGTGTGCCTCGCGCCGTTTCCCGCCATCGCGCTGGCCCGCTCGCTGGCGTTGCTGAGGAAAGGCGCCTATCCGCTCGCGCTGGCAGCCGCGTTGATCCTCGCGTGGCCCGCCATCGAAGGCTTCGGGCGCGGCGGCATCGTTGGCCGGCCGGGACCGCAGCTCGACCTCGCGCACTTTGGGGTGCGGCTGGCAAACGAGGAGCCGCTGTCAGGGGCGCTTGATTCCATCCGGTCGGCGACGCCGGTCAACGCCGTTGTCGTCTCGCAGGAGACGGCGTTCGACATCGCCACGATCACGCAGCGTGCCACCTACGTGCCGTTCTCCCCGGACATGCTCCACGGGGTTGGGCTGCCAGCCGATTACCTCCTCAAGGAGGTGCGGGGCTACCCGGCGGCGTTGGTGGACAGGCGGCGCGAGAAGGTGCGGAAGCTGTTTGGCGCAACTGGCACTCCTGCTCGGCCCGCGGCGGCGCTGGAGATCAGGAACGAGCTGCAACGCCCGGTTGTACTGATCGTGCGGGGGGAGGACGATCCCGCGCTCACGCGTTGGCTTTCGACTTCGCCGCAGGCGCGATGCATCTATCGAGATGCCCGTCAAGCGGCGTGGGTGCTCGAGCCGGTCATGCGCCTCCCGCGCTAGTGCGCGGGCGAACTGGCCGCGAGGTAGGTGTCCAGCCACTCGATCCAACGGCGGTAGACATCGCGGCTGCGCACCGGATCGCCAGGAAAGTGGCCCGTCACCGGGTAAGCGACAAACCGCGTGGTAACCCCGTTGTCGCGCAGCGCGCGGAAGAGCTTGAACGACTGGACCGGCGGCACGCGCGCATCGCCGGTGTCGCTCATGATCAGCGTCGGCGTGCGTATCACGCTCGCATACGTGATCGGCGACTGCTGCCGGTAGGCGAGGGCGCTGTCGGGCCGCCAGGGCGAGCCGGAACCGGGAAAGCCGTAGTGGTTCTGCACGTTGTAGTCGCCGAGGTTGTATTCATCAGCGAGGTCCGTCACCGCGGCGCCGGCCACTGCGGCTTTCCATCCCTGGTAGTGGCCGATCAGCCAGGTCGTCATGTAGCCACCGTACGACCAGCCCGAGACTGCAATGCGGCCTTCATCCACGATCGCGCGTTTCTTCACCGCGTCCAGCCCGGCCATGACGTCGCGGCCCGGCCCGTCGCCCGCGTCGTTGAAGATGGCGCGCTGATACCCGTTGCCGAGGTTGTCGCTGCCCCGATAGTTGGGTTGGAAGACGAGGTAGCCGCGCGCCGCGATGAGCTGGCCGAGGGGCGAGAACGCCGCGGTGGAGGCGGCTTGGGGGCCGCCGTGGATGAGCAGCACGAGGGGCAGCTTCGAGCCGGGCTGGTAGCCGGGTGGGTAGATGAGGACGCCGTCCTCGTGAAAGTGATCCGGTCCCTGCCACTCGATGGTCTCCACCCTGCCGAGGTCGAGCGCGGCGGTCTCGCGGTTGAAATCCGTGAGGCGCCGCGGGGGAGAGTCCGGCGATGCCATGAAGTACAGCTCGACGGGATGGCCGCCCTCACTGCCGCAGAACGCAACGGCACCGTCGCGGCCGACCGTCGCGTCAACCCAGAACGGGTTCGACGGCACCGCCGGTCCGAGGTTGAGCTTGCGGGACGGGCCGTGGAGCGGCACGATCCAGAGGGAGACCTTGGTGCCGTCGTTGGCGCCGAGGAGGAGCGACTTGCCGTCGGGGAGCCAGATCGAGCGCGTGAAGTTGCGGTCGATCGCGACCGCGAGGTTGATGCCCTCGCCGCCGCTGCTGGGGGCGACGAACACGTCGTTCACGTTGTTGGGGTCGCGGTCGCGGAACGCCCAGTAGGCGATCGACGACCCATCGGGCGCGAACGAGGGGAAGCCCTCAAACCTGCTCTTGCCCGTGAGCGCATGCAACTGGCCGCTGGCCACGTCAAGCACCTGCACGGTGGTCTGGTCGGCATCCCCGTCGTGAGGCGTGGCCTGCTTCACGAGGGCGAGGAGCTTGCCGTCAGGCGACCACGCGAGGGGCGAGGCCGGTGAGCTGGGCGGCAGGCTCACGGGGAGGCTCCACGCACCGGAGGTCAGGCGGTGCGCCTCGCCACCGTCGGCCGGCACGAGCCAGACGTGCGCAGGCAGCGGCGCCGCGTCGATGAACATGTCGTCGTTGCCCACCTCGAAGGCGTCCTCGCCTTTCTCCCTTGCCTTCTTGTCCGCGGGTTCGTCGGCGGCCGCGTAAGCGATCGCGCCGCCGTCCGGTCGCCAGGCGAAGTGCAGCACCCCCTCGGCCGCATCGGTGATGCGCTGCGCCTCGCCACCGTTCATCGGCAGGACGAAGATCTGGTACTTGGCGTCTTTTCCGTCGCCGGCCGGGGCGAGAAAGGCGAGCCGGTCGCCGCTCGGCGACCAACGCGGGTGGCTGACACGCTTGCGCGCCGGCGTGAGCACGCGCTGTGCTCCATCGGCGATGTCCACACGAACGAGCTGACTCTCCCACTTGTTGGCCTCGAGATCCTGGCGCGAGACCACGACCACGATCGACCTGCCATCGGGCGCGATCTGCGGGTCGGCGACCCGCACGAGCTTGGCGGTTTGTTCGAGGTCGAAATGTCTCCTCGCCGCGGGGGGTGCCACGGCCTGTTGCTCCGCAGCCGGGGTGGGCGATGCCGAAGCGCCCAACAGGACCACGGTCACAAGTAGGGTTGCAGACCCAGACCATCGTTGCATTTCGATCCTTCCTCTCCTCGCCAGGCTACGGGGCAAGAGGCCGCCGCCAGGCGGCGAGCTGGCGACCAAGAATGCGAACGAGACTATGATCGTATCCCTGATCGTGTCAAGGCGAGGCCCGGCAAGGCCGCGGCGAGACGCGAAGCGTGGCCACCGACAGGAGCCTGGGTGCCGTCGCATCGTCGCCGGCATTCAACTTGTGCTATCGCCCGACGAGAGGTGGTCTCGCGTGGCGAATCGCGGGCTCCCTTGCCGCCTTTCGTGGCGCCGTAGCCCCCGTGGCCGTTAGCCTAGGAGCGCAAGCAGATCGTCAAGCATGCGCAGGGTCAGCCCCCAGATAACACGGCCGGCGTAGCGGTAGCACGGCATCGGTATTGGCACGCCGCGGCCCGTCCAGGTGAAGGTGCGGCGGTTGGCGCGGTCGAGCAGGAAGGGGAGCGGCACCCAGAGCGCTTCCTGGACTTCGGAGTTGGGTGCCAGCTCCGAGGCCTTGCGCAGCTCGAACACGAACGGAGCGACCCATAACGGCCCGGCTCCGCGGCGCAGGTGAGTGCGCACTGGGGTGAGGGCACCAAGCAAGGTGGCATCACGCTCCAGGTCGAGCGACACCTCCTCGCGTGTCTCGCGCACGGAAGCCGCGAGCGGGCTCGCGTCGGATGCATCCACGCGGCCCCCCGGCCAAGCCATATCGCCGGACCACGGATCGAGCGGGTGCTCTGCTCGGAGGATGAAAAGCATCTCCACCGCGCCGTCGCGCTCGCGCAACACGGCTGCCACAGCCGCAGTCTGGCCGACGGGCGCGGGGGTTGCGGTGGCGGGATCGAGCCCCGCCAGCGCGCGGCGCACCGCCTCGAGCGTCACGGCCTCGTCCATGCTGCGATTCTCGCACCTTCGCCAGCCGATCCCAGGGTCGGCCTCCAGTGCGCGTGCCCGCGAGCGGTTGGTCGCCCCCGGGTAAGAGGCAATTCGAGAGAGGCTCCGGCTCCGGTCAGCGCCGGAGGAGGGGGTCGGCTTGACGTTGCTCTCTGCTTTCGTTGATAATGCGACCACGTTTTAAGAAAGGGAGGAAACGATGAGGTACGCAACACTTTTCGCTGGGGCATGTTGTTCGCTACTTGCGATGGTGGCGATCGCGCAGGAGCACTGGACCGAGGGGCCGGTGTGGGAGTGCAGCACCTACCGAACCAAGCCCGGCCAGTTCGACACGTACATGAAGTACCTGCGTGAGAACTTCGTGCCCACCACTGACGAGGCCAAGAAGCAAGGCCTGGTTGTCGATTCCAAGGTGTTCATCCAGCCGCCAAGCGGCCGGAACGACTGGGACGTGATGATCTGCTCCCTCTATCCCAGCTTCGGCAAGGCGTTGGATTTCAACGCGAGCGACGACGAGAAGGCGAAGGCGATCGAGGCGAAGCACTACAAGACCGCCGACGAGGAGAAGCAGGCGGCGATGTCGGCCAAGCGCCTCGACATGCGTGAGTACATCGGGACCAGCTTCGTCCGCGAGGTCAACCTGAAGCCGCTGAAATAAGCGGTGCCGTTGCCCCTCGGTCCCGAATGAAGCGCCGCACGGCGACTCCGGCGGGAGGGTGTGCACGGCATGCATCAGTGAAGACACTCGAACTCGGCCCGTAGCAGAAGACGCATGAGTTCATGCGGCTAGAATCGTCACAGGCAGATGCGAGAGCTCTTTCTCCTCGACCACGGGGTGGTGTTCGTCAACCACGGCTCGTTCGGCGCCTGTCCGATCGAGGTGCTCGAGGTGCAACAACGCTGGCAGCGCGAGATGGAGCGCAACCCGGTCGAGTTCCTCGGCCGGCGCTCGGGAGCGTTGCTGGTCGACTCGCGCGCGCGGCTCGCGTCCTACCTCGGCGCACGGGCGGAAGACCTCATCTACCTGACCAACGCCACCACCGGCGTCAACACCGTGGCGCGCTCGCTCGATCTCCAGCCGGGAGACGAGGTCCTCACCACCGACCACGAGTACGGCGCCTGCGACGCCGCGTGGGAGTTCGCGTGCCGGCGCTCGGGCGCCCGGTACGTTCGCGTGGAGATCCCGCTGCCCTTCGTGGCAGGGGAGTTCGCGGACCGGGTACTCGCGGCAATCACGCCGCGAACGCGTATCGTGTTCGCAAGCCACATCGCCTCGACCACTGGCCTCATCTTTCCGGTGCAGGAGCTCTGCCAACGGGTGCATGGGCGCGGCATCCTCACCATGATCGACGGCGCCCACGCCCCCGGCCACGTCCCACTCGAGCTGGACGCGCTGGGAGCCGACTTCTACGCCGGCAACTGCCACAAGTGGCTGTGCGCGCCGAAGGGGGCGGGCTTTCTCCACGTGCGGCCTGAGCACCACGGCCGCCTCGACGGCGTGGTCGTGAGCTGGGGCTACTGCGCCGAGAATGAGGGGCACACGGGCTTCGATGCCTACACGGGCTCGACCATGCTCGAGCGGCGGCACCAATGGCAGGGCACGCGCGACATCTCCGCGTTCCTCGCCGTGCCGGCCGCCATCGATTTTCAGGAGCGCCACCGTTGGCCCGAGGTGCGTCGGGCGTGTCATGCCCTTTTGGTTGAAACGCGTGAACGCGTCGGTGCCGTCACCGGGCTTGGGCCGATCTGCGCCGCCACCGACTTTGGCCAGATGCTTGCCATTGCGCTGCCACCCTGCAATGCGGAGACGCTCCGAGCCACGCTGTTCGAGCGCCACCGTATCGAGGTGCCGATCACGACACACGGCGGCCGGCCGTTTGTGCGGGTGGCGCTCCAGGGGTACAACACCCGTGCCGACGTCGACGCACTCATCGCGGCGCTGGTGCGCGAGCTGGGGCTGCATTGAACCCGACCGCCGAGGACGCTGAGATTCGCTCGTTGCCACCCGGCAGAACACTCACTATCCTGTAAGCGAGGGACTCGAGGAGGTCGTGGGATCCACCAGGATGCCGGTGCGGGCCCGCGCGGGGCAGAAGGCAGGTGGCCGGCGGAGCTCGCCCAAGAGTCGCCTGCGCAGCCTCGAAGACCCCTGGACGCTCGCGGAGTTCGTCCGCAACGTCGAGGAGGGGGTTTACATCACGACCACCGACGGCGTCATTCTCGATGCCAACCCGGCGTTCCTGCGCATGTTCGGAGCACGGTCGGTGCGCGAGCTGGCCAACTACACGGTCGAACAGCTCCAGGTGGACCCGCAGCGGCGTCAGGAGGAGCTGGCGCTCCTGGCCACCGCGGGCAGCGTGCGGGATTTTGAGCTGGAGCTGCGCCGGCCCGACGGCGAGGTGCGCACCGTGCTCGACACCGCCCACCAGGTCACCGATACCCGCTCGGGCGAGACGCTCTACCACGGCATCCTCATCGACATCTCGGACCGGAAGCAGCTCGAGCGCGAGCTCCTCCAGGCGGCGCTGCGCGACCCGCTCACCGGCTGCTACAACCGCCGGTTCCTCACGAACTACGAGCCGGAGCTCGAGGGGGAAAACTCGGGGTGGGGGGTTGTCATCATCGACATCGACCACTTCAAGGAGTACAACGACCTCTACGACCACCACACCGGCGATCTCGTGCTCCGGCGCGTCTCCCGCTTCCTCATGAGCGTGGTCCGCGCGGAGGATGCCGTGGTGCGCATCGGTGGCGATGAGTTCCTCCTCCTGCTCGCAGATGGCAGTGCCTCCTCGACCGAGGAGGTCGCGCGTCGTTTGCGCGAGCGCGGCCGCAGGGCGTTACCGGTGGCGCTCTCGGACGGCTGGGCGGTGCGCAAAGGCGCCGAGAACCTTGGGGCGACGATTCGCCGCGCGGATCATCAGCTCATCCGTCAACGCGCCCAGGAGCGGCGCCGCCCGAAGCCGCGCCGCGGCCCGAGCCGGCTGCCTAGGGGCTAAGGAGTTGGCAACGTTTCGGGAGGTGATCACGCGCGGCGCAGCCCTTTGACTGGAAGAGAACGGTCAAGACCGTGCGTTCTCATGCGCGGTGGAGTCGTAGGAGCACCGCCGCGGACCCACCTTTTTCGATCGTCGGCGTGCGTGAGGGGCAAGAATGCTAGACTTCACGCCGTTACCTGTACAATGACAACCCTGACCGGGCGGGCTGCATCCAAGGCGTCGGGTCAAGGTAAGGAGAAGGACCATTCCAGCAAAGATCTTCGTGGGGAACCTGAGCTTCCGGACAACGAAGGAGGAGCTTACCCAGCTCCTATCCGCGACGGGAGCCGTCGTCGACACGTTCATGCCAATGGACCGCAATACGGGCAAGCCGCGCGGCTTCGCGTTCGTCGAGTACGCGACCGAAGCCGAGGCTACCCTGGCGGTCGGGAAGCTCAACGGCCAGGAGCTAGGCGGCCGCGTTCTGAAGGTGAATCTAGCCGAGGAACGTCCGCGCGAACGGTCGGGGCCCCGTTCCTTCGGGCTGCCCGCGCCCGAGCCCGGGCCCAGCTTCTTCCAAGTCGAAGGACGCTTCTCCAGGCCCAAGGGCAGCCGCCGCGGCGCCCGGGGTCGTAAGCGCTCCCTCTAGCCGGGGACCCTCGCAACCCGCCGGGCCGCGGCCTCGATTCGTCGCTCCGAGAACGTGAGTGGCTGGTCGGTCTGTGGGACCGCCGCGCGCCCGGCCCGTTCGTGAAACCTCGTCTCTGTCGCGCCGTACAACGAGAGCACTGGAAAGGAGAGGTCACATGACCAGGCTCTCGCGTGTCATCCCCATCGTGGCGGCGCTACTCGGCGTCCTTGGCGTTGGCGCCACGGCACAGACGCTCACGCTGCCACCCGATGGCGGCAACCAGAAGGGGTCGGTGTCGCAATGGATCGGCCTCGTCGAGGTCAACATCACGTACAACAGCCCGAAGGTCACCGCCCCTGACGGCGCGGATCGCACCGGCAAGATCTGGGGCCAGCTCGTGCCCTACGGGATGTCGAAACAGCCGGTCGGCAGTTGCGGCGATCAGTGTCCGTGGCGGGCCGGCGCCAACGAGAACACGGTCTTCCGCGTCTCGCACGACGTCCAGGTCGAGGGGCAGCCACTCGCGGCCGGCTCCTACGGCCTGCACATGATTCCCGGTCAGGACGAGTGGACGATCATCTTCTCGAAGAACGCCCAGGCGTGGGGCAGCTTTTTCTACAACCCCGCCGAGGACGCGTTGCGGGTCAAGGTTAAGCCCGCCAAGTGCGAGTACAACCACTGGCTCACGTACGAATTCAGCGAGCGCCGTCTCGACCGCGCTACGGTGGCGCTGAAGTGGGAGTACCTCTCGGTGCCGTGGACGATCTCCGTGCCGAACGCTACTGACCTTTACGTCGCCAACCTGCGCCACGAGCTCACCTCCGGAAACGGATTCGAGTCGCGCACCCGCGAGCGCGCGGCGCGGTTCTGCCTCGATCAGAAGACCAACCTTAAGGAAGCCCTCGTGTGGGCGCAGAACGCCGTTGACATGCCGTTCATCGGCGAGGAGAACTTCGCAACCTTGCGCACGCTCGCCGATCTGCAGGTCGCCAACGGCATGACCGCCGAGGGCGAGAAGACCCTGCAAAAGGCGCTCGACCATCCGACTGCGACCGCGATGGAGCTGCACCAGTACGGCCGCTCGCTCCTCGCCCACGGAGAGAAGGAAAAGGCGCTTCGCGTGTTCGAGCTCAACGCCAAGAAGCATCCGAACGCGTGGCCGGTCAACGTCGGCCTCATGCGCGGATACTCCGCGGTGGGCCGCCTGAAGGACGCGCTCAAGGCGGGCAAGCTCGCGGTACAGCAGGCGCCCGACGAGGTCAACAGGAAGAGCCTCGAGAAGATGGTCGCTGACCTGGAGGCCGGCAAGCAGATCACCTAACCGCCGGCCACGGTCTCCGAGCTGCAACATTGGCGCTCGCATCCTCATGGCGGCGGAAATCTCCGCCACCACGACGCGGCTCAACGTCGAGGACGGGAGCGTGGGTCAGGAATGTGCCGGGCAGGAATTGCCTTGCTATGCCTGAGACGAAATCAATGGCGCTCCAACCAGGCACACGGCTCGGACCGTACGAGATCCTCGCCCCCCTCGGTGCCGGTGGGATGGGCGAGGTCTATCGCGGGAAGGACCACAAGCTCGACCGCGAGGTTGCGATCAAGGTTCTGCCCGCGAACCTCGCCGACAACGCAGACGCGCTCGGCCGGCTCGAACGCGAAGCCAAGGCGGTGGCGGCTCTCTCCCATCCGAACATCCTTGCGGTTCACGACTTCGGCAAGATCGCCGGAGTGACCTTCGCGGTCATGGAGCTGCTCGACGGGGAGACACTGCGCGAGCGGCTTTCCGCTGGCGCGCTATCGGTCCGCAAGGCGGTCGACCTCGGCGTGCAGATCGCGCACGGGCTCGCGGCGGCGCACGAGAAGGGGATTGTTCACCGCGACCTCAAGCCCGAGAACATCTTCCTCACCCGCGACGGACGCGCCAAGATCCTCGACTTCGGGCTCGCGAAGGTGGGAGCAATCGACGCGGGCTCCGGTAGGACGCTCGCGTCTCCGCCGGTCGCCGCCACCGAGGTGGGCACGGTGCTGGGCACCGCCGGCTACATGGCGCCGGAGCAGGTGCGAGGGCTACCCTCCGATCCGCGCAGCGACATCTTCTCGTTCGGCGTGATCCTCTACGAGATGCTCTCGGGCCGGCGTGCGTTCTCCGGCGACAGCGGCGCGGAGATCATGACCGCGATCCTGCGCGAGGAGCCGCCCGACCTGGCCTCGAGCAGCCGGCAGTTCCCGCCGGCACTCGAGCGGTTCGTCCACCACTGCCTCGAGAAAGATCCGAACCAGCGTTTTCAGTCTGCGCGCGACCTTGCGTACGGGCTCGAGGCGATCTCGTTCGACTCCGGCGCTGCGGCCCCACCACCCGGAGCGACGCCGCGCGGATGGCTCCATCGCTTGCGGCTGCTGGCGCTGACGGCGGTGGTGCTCGTAGGCGTCACATTCATCATCGGCGCCGCGTTCGGCCGCCACGGCCACGTCGACCCGGCGCCCTTTCCCTCGACGGTCCGCCAGCTCACCTTCGCCTCCGGTGCCCTCAGTTCCCCCTCGCTGGCACCGGATGGCAACACGTTCGTCTATGTCAGTGACAGCGCCGGAAACCTGGACGTCTTCCTCCAGAGGGTCGGCGGCGCCAAGCCGATCAACCTCACGGCCGGAGACCAGAAGGACGACACCGAGCCGGCGTTCTCGCCTACCGGCGACGAGATCGCGTTTCGCTCCGAGCGCGACGGCGGCGGCATTTTCGTCATGGGCGCGACGGGAGAGAACCGCCGCCGCCTCACCGACTTCGGTTTCCAGCCGACGTGGTCGCCGGACGGCAAGGAGATCGCGGTGGCGACCGAGGGCGTGGACGACCCGCTCAATCGGAACACCGAGAGCGAGCTGTGGGCCATCGATGTCGCCAGCGGCGCCAAGCGCCTCGTCTTCCTCGGCGATGCGGTGCAGCCGAGCTGGTCGCCTCACGGCACCCGCATCGCGTACTGGGCGCTCCCCACCGGTTCCGGGCAACGCGATATCTGGACGGTGCCGGCGGCGGGCGAGAAGGCCGGGCCACCGGTCGCCGTGACCAACGACCAGCCGATCGACTGGAATCCCGTGTGGTCTCACGATGGGCGCTACCTCTACTTCACCAGCGACCGCGGCGGTAGCTTCAACGTCTGGCGGATCGCGATCGACGAGGCTTCCGGCAAGGTGCTCGGCGAGCCGGAAGCGGTGACCGTCCCCGCCACCACCGTCGGCGAGTTCTGTCTCGGGCGCGACGGCAAGACGGTTGCGTATCAATCGAGCCACTACGTGTCGGCGTTGGAGAAGATCCCGTTCGACCCCGTCGCTGGGAAAGCCACTGGACCCGGTGTGCCGCTCTTTCGCAGCTCGGTCCTGCAGATAGATCCCGATCTCTCGCCCGATGGCTCCACGCTCGTGATGCGCTCCGTGGGCTCGAAGGAGGACCTTTTCCTTCTCCGCACCGACGGCTCGGGACTGCGCAAGCTCACCGACGATGCCTTCCGCAACCGCGGCCCTTCATGGTCGCCCGACGGCGGCCGCATCGGCTTCTACTCCAACCGAGCGGGGCAATACGAACTGTGGTCGATCAGACCGGACGGGAGTGGTCTCTCGCGCTTGATGAACTCCCGCATCGTCTCCCCGTGGTACCCGCGCTGGTCGCCCGACGGCAAACTGTTGTCGTTCGGTGGCCAGAACCTCAGCTTTCTCCTGCGGATGGACAAGCCGCCCGGCCAGGCGGAGCCAGAGCAGCTCCCGTCGCCCGGCGAGGGGCTCTCGTTCGTGCCGTTCGGCTGGTCGCCCGATGGTGCCTTCCTTGCCGGGACGGTCGGTCCGAGCGGCGGGCAGTCGGGCATGGTCGCGATCTATTCACTGGCGACCCATACCTACGAGAAGGTCGCCGACCCCGGCGCCCAGCCGAAATGGCTGAGCGACGGCCACCGGCTGCTCTACACCGATCGGGGCCAGGTCTGGCTCGTCGACACCCGGACGAAGGAGCGCCATCTCGCCATTGCTTCACCCCCCGACGAGCCGATCAACGCGTACGTCGCGGTGAGCAAGGACAACCGCACCATCTATGCGATCCGCACCCTCGTCCAGGAGGATATCTGGCGCGCGACCCTGGCCACCCGGCAGTAGCGCGCGGTGCCGAGGTTGCTTTGCCTCGCCTGCGGCGGGGCTCGCAATGACGAATGAAGAAGGGCGGGGAGGAGCCCCGCCCTGTCGTTTCTTCTGTCTTCGCGCCTTCCGTCTTCAATCCACCAACCACTAACCACCAACCACTGCCGCTACGCGTGCTTCTTGGCGAAGTGGTCCATGAAGTCGACGAGGGTCTCGACGTTGTTGCGCGTGACCGCGTTGTACATGGAGACCCGGATTCCGCCGAGGTCGCGGTAGCCCTTGAGGCCGACCATGCCGCTGGCCTTTGCTTCCTTGACGAACGCGTCGGTCAACTCGTCGCTGGGCAGGAAGAAGTCCACGTTCATGAGCGAGCGGTCTTCCTTGACCGTGACGTGGCCCTTGTAGAACGCCGGGTAGCGGTCGATGCAGCCGTACAGCACCTCGCCCTTCCTGAGGTTGTTCTTGTGGATCGCTTCGAGGCCGCCGATCGATTTGTTGTACGCGAGCACGTTGCGGAGGATGTAGATCGAAAAGCACGGCGGCGTGTTGAACAGAGAGTTCTTGTCGGCGTGGATTTTGTACTGGAGCATCGAGGGCAGCTTGTCCGAGCAGGCGGCGAGGAGGTCGTCGCGGATGATCGCCACGACCAGGCCCGAGGGGCCGAGGTTCTTCTGGGCGCCGGCGTAGATGAAGCCGAACGGCTTGACGTCGAACGGCCGCCACATGAAGTCGGAGGACATGTCGCACGCGAGTGGGATGCCGCCCGTCTCCGGGAACGTCTTCCACTGCGTCCCGTAGATCGTGTTGTTGGAGCAGAAGTGCACGTACGCCGCGTCCGCGTTGACCTTGATTTCGTCCTTGCGCGGCAGGCGGCAGAACTTCTCTCCCTCGGTGGAGGCGATCACGCGCGCGGCGTCGCCGGCGACGATCTTCGCTTCCTTGTACGCCTTCTTCGCCCACGAGCCGGTGACGATGTAGTCGGCCTTGCGCCCGCCGTAAAGGATGTTCATCGGCAGCATCGCGAACTGAAGGTTGCCACCGCCTTGGAGCAACAGGATCTTGAAATCGTCGGGGACGTGGAGCAGCTCCTTGACGAGCGCGATCGCCTCGTTGTGCACCGCGTCGTACTCCTTGGCGCGGTGGGAGATCTCCATCACCGACATGCCGGTATGCTCGAAATCGAGCAGCTCCTCCTGAGCGCGCTCCAGCGCCGGCAGCGGCAGCGCTGCCGGACCGGCGTAGAAGTTGATCACCCGATGGACCTTGGTGGTTGCCATGTTCGTTCCTCCCTTCACGCCTTGACCGTGGCGCGCTCGCCAAGGAGCTTGACCACCTCGTTGCCGATGCGTAGCAGGTTTTCCTTCGAGCTGGCGCCGATGTGCGGCGTCATGATCACGTTTGGCGCGGATAGCAGCGGCGAGGTCGGGTCGGGCGGATCCGAGTTCCACACGTCGGTCGCATACGCGCCGACCTTGCCCGAGGCAAGCGCTGCGGCGAGGTCGTCCTCGACCACGCACTTGCCGCGTCCGGTGTTGACGATCACCACGCCGTCCTTCATCCCGGCGATCGTTTCCTTGTTGATCATCCCCTTGGTCTCG
Organism: Thermoanaerobaculales bacterium; assembly: GCA_044447965.1. Lineage (GTDB taxonomy): Bacteria > Acidobacteriota > Thermoanaerobaculia > Thermoanaerobaculales > Thermoanaerobaculaceae > DATIYW01. Next base: position 49,104 of record JBIOGJ010000028.1, read on the forward strand.
TCGTTGAGCGGGACGTGCAACGAGAGGTAGTCCGCCTGGCGGAACAGCTCCTTGACGGTCGGGACCAAGATCGCGTCTTTGGACGCCTTCACGAAGGGGTCGAAGGCGAGCACACGCATGCCAAACGCGGCGGCGCGCTTGGCCACCTCTGAGGCGATGCGACCGATGCCCATGAGGCCGAGCGTCTTACCAAACAGCTCGGTGCGCTTGATCTCCTTCTTGAGGAACTTGCCTTCGCCCTTGAGTGCGTTGTGCGCTTCGATGAGCTTGTTGGGCACGGCCAGCATCAGGCAAAACGCGAGCTCCGCAACCGCCACCGAGGACGCGGCGGGCGTGTTGCGCACCTCGATGCCGCGCTCCTTGGCGGCCTTGGCGTCCACGTTGTCGAGCCCCACGCCACCCCGGATGATCAGCCTGAGCCTGGGCGCCGCCGCCATCCATTCCGCGGTGCACTTGGTCTTGGAGCGTACCAGCGCTACGTCGGCGTCCCGCAGGCGAGAGGCGTCGTCGGTCACCTCGCCGAACGGCTCGAGACGTTTGGGCAAGGACGCGTCGAATGCGTCACAGATCAAGATCAACATGACATCCCCCTTTCTTGCGGACGCCTACCAGGCGTCCAGTGTTCGCACCAGTAAGCCCGAGCGCAGCTTCGGCTCGAACCAGGTGGACTTGGGTGGCATCACGAGGCCGGCATCGGCCACCGCCATGAGCTGATCGAGCGAGACCGGGTGGAGCGAGAACGCGACGGCCCACCCTTGCTTGACGCGCCTCTCGAGCTCGCCCAAACCGCGAATGCCGCCGATGAAATCGACCCGCTTGTCCGTGCGCGGGTCGGCAATGCCGAGGACCGCCGCGAGCAGGTTCTCCTGGAGGATCGCCGCGTCGAGCGAGCGCACCGGATCGGCGGAGGGGAAACTACCCGGCTTCGCTTCCAAGCTGTACCACTTCCCCCCGAGGAACATGCCGAAGCAATGGACGTGCTCGGGGCGCCCGTCGCTTGCCTTGAGCACACTGAATCGTTCCTCCACCTTGGCGAGGAACTGCGCGGGTTGCAGGCCGTTCAGGTCCCTCACGACGCGGTTGTAGTCCATGATGCGGAGCTGGTCATGGGGAAAGAGCACGGCGAGGAAGTAGTTGTACGGCTCGTCGCCGCGGTGGCGGAAATTGGCGGCTTTGCGCTCGATGCCGACGCGAGCGGCAGAAGCCGCGCGGTGGTGGCCGTCGGCGACGTACAGCGCCGGCACCGTGGCAAAAGCCTTCTGCACTTCGCCGGTCTGCTCCGGGGGCACGATCCACACGGTGTGGGCGATGCCGTCGGGCGCGACGAAGTCGTAGACTGGCGTGAGACCCTTGCGAATGCCCTCGACGATCGCGTCGATCTCGGGCCGCTGGCGATACGTGAGGAACACCGGCCCGGCGTTTGCGTTGAGCTCATGGGTGTGGCGGGTGCGGTCATCCTCCTTGTCCTTGCGGGTGAACTCGTGCCGCTTGATCAGCCCGTCTGCATACTCCTGGCAGGAAGCCGCGCACACGATGCCGGCCTGCACGTGCTCGCCCATGCGCTGCTGGTAGACGTAGAAGCTCGGGCTCGTCTCGCGCAGGAACACCCCCTCGGCGATGAAGCGGCGCAGGTTGCGAACGCCGGTCGCGTAGACGCGGTCGTCGTAGAGGTCCACCTCATGGGGCAGGTCGATCTCGGGCTTGTTGATGTGCAGGAACGAGATCTCGTTGCCCTCGGCCATCACCCGTGCCTCATCGGAGGTGATCACGTCGTACGGGGGCGCGGCGACGCGAGTCGCAAGATCGGGGCGGGGCCGAAGGGCCCGGAATGGCCGGACATCGGACATGGAGTGACCTCCGCGGCGAAAACACCCGCCGAGGCGTGAAATCTATCACGAAGTGCGGCTTATGCCCACCCCTCTTCGCGGGCGGGGAAAGGGAGCGTCGGCGCAAGAGCAACCCGCGGACGCATCGACCACGTGCGTAGCGGTCACCGCCGGCAGCGGCACGACATGCGGCCTGGTCGGGGTCGAAGACAAGATCGTGTCGGCGTTGACAGCTTCTGCGACCGGCCTTAGATTTTGAAAATGGACAACCGGGTGGTGGCGAGATTCATCGACGGGCGCCCCATCAAGGGGACGACCGCCAACTTTTCTCCCATCCGAGGCAAGTTTCATCTCAATACCCCGGCGGGGAAGGTCATCGAAGTCCCACTGAGCCAGCTCAAGGCGGTCTTCTTCGTTAAGAGTTTGGAGGGGAACAAGGCCTACCGTGAGAAGAAGGCGTTTGACGGGGCGAAAGGCTTCGGGCGCAAGGTGCGTTGCGAATTTCGCGACGGCGAGGTGCTGACGGGCTTCACCCAGTCGTACGACCCGACGAAGCTCGGCTTTTTCATCACGCCGATCGACCCCCAGAGCAATAACGAGCGCATCTTTGTCGTGATCGCCTCGACCAAGCGAGTCACGTTCGAGCCATAACGGATCGCGCCACCGACCCCCTCCGCACCGCCTTCGAGCGGTGTCCGCCGCGTCGGCTGTCAGCTTGTCAAGAATTACCGGGAAGACCCTCCACCGCCTCGTCGCCACCGAGTCGGGAGTTTCCGTGCCTGGAGCGGGGTTATGATAGCCAGACCTGCACGGTGAGACAGCTCGCTCTAAGAGGCGGAGACCGCCACGTCCAGGTAGGGGGGAAACGTGAACGTCAATATGCGATCCAGAACGCGGCTCGTGGTCTCGATTCTGTTCGTTCTTGGTGGGGCGGCGTCGATGGGCGCTGCCGACAATGCCGACCGGATCCGCATGATGAGGCAGTGGGCGACCACGGTCGGCCAAGCCGAGGCTAGCGTCGCCAATGTGGCACCCCTGGCTGTGACAGGGTTTGCCCGCGCCTACGGGGGGTCCAAGGCCGATGAAGCGTATTTCGTCAGGCAGGTTGGCTCCAACTATGTCTTCGAGGGCACGACCGACTCGTTCGGGCTTGGCATGTTGAACCCATGGCTCACCGAGCTGGATGGGAACGGCAACCTGATCCTCCAGCAGGTGTGGGGGACGGCTCAAACCGTGGCTGGCATCGTCAATCCCACGCCCGACGGCGGGTATGCCATCAGCCTGGCCTCCCAGACCAACCCGTTTGTGCTTATCAAGCTCAACAGCTCGTTTGCGAGCGTTTGGCAGAAGCAGTACGGCAACGGAGGGGAGGGGCTAGTGTCGGCCGTCGTACTCGGCGACAACAGTTTCCTTATCGAAGGTACGTCAATTCACACCTCGGGCATGGGCCTCTCGTTCGTGGACACGGTGATCAAGACGGATTCCTCCGGCAACATCGTCTGGCAGAAGCAATTCAGCTCATCCGCCCCGATCACCCTGGCGTTTGGCCAGCTCGCTGATGGGAGCTTCATCAGCGTCGGCACGATCGCCCTAGGGTCAAGCTACTCGAACATCAACATCCTCGTCGTCAAGCTCGACTCCGGCGGCAACATCTCGTGGCAGAAGAGCTACGGCGGCCCCGCCCAGGATTACGCGTTCTCGGCCCTCTCCATCAGCGGGGGCTACCTGATCTCCGGTCTGACGACCTCCTTCGGGGCAGGCAAGTCCGACGTGGTGCTTCTCCAGCTCGATTCCTCGGGCAATCTTGCCAAACAGGAAACGATCGGCGGCCCCGGTGACGACTTCGGCTTCCTCCAGCCCCTAGGGGGCGGTGGGTATGTCCTCTCCGGTTCGACGGACTCCCCTCCCGCGGCTGGCACGGACGGCTGGCTGGCTTTCCTCGGTTCCAGTCTCAACGTAACCTCGTCAAAGATATACGGCGGACCTGGGAACGAGAGTCTGTTCGCCCTGCCTGACTCGGCGGGCGGCTTTCTGCTGGAGGGCTCGACCAGCTCGTTCGGTGGCGGCGGGCAAAACACATGGTTGGTCAAGAGCGACGGCTCGGGCACACCGATCTGGCAGAACGCGTACGGCGGCCCGGCCAACGATTCCCTCGTCGCGACCAGGCTTTCCGGCGGCGGGCTGATGCTGAGCGGATCGACCAACTCGTGGGGCGCGGGGGGCAGTGACATGTTGGCGGCGCTTCTCGACGCCAACGGCCAACTCGCCGGTGGCCTGGGCGCCTCGGCCGATGCCTGGGACACGACCGAACCCGCGGTTGCCGGCTGCGGGCTGGTTCACCCCACGACCGTGACGCCGGTGAACTTCCCGGTGACCGTGACTCCGACCAACATCACGCCGGCGACGACGACGCTCACGGTGACGAATGGGACCATCACCACCTCGGCGATCTCGCTGAGCCCCATCACCACGACTGCCACCGTCACCGATATCTGCAATGCACCGGCGGCACTTGCGGCCACGGCGAGCGCCAACACGACATCGGGCGCCGCGCCGCTTTCCGTGAACTTCACCGGCTCGGCTGCCGGCGGCACGTCACCGTACGGCTTCGATTGGAACTTCGGCGACGGCAGCGCACACTCCAGCCAGCAGAACCCGACCCATTTGTACGGCTCGGCCGGCTCCTACAACGTCGTTCTCAAGGTCACGGATGCGACAACGGCAACCGCCACCGATAGCCACCTCACGATCAATGTCTCGAGCGGGACCTGCACGGTAACGTGCACGGCATCCGTCCCAGGCACCGGCACGGTGGGCGTTGCGGTCAGCTTCACCTCCTCGGCCAGCGCGTCCAACTGCGGCGGGGCGGTCAGCTACCTGTGGAACTTCGGCGATGGGCAGACCTCGACGGCGCAGAACCCCACCCACACATATGGCCAAGCCCAGACCTACTCCTGGACACTCGTCGTGACCTCCGGGACCGGCAGTTGCAACAAGAACGGGAGCCTCACGATCTCGGCCGCCGGCGCGCAGCAAACCTGGGTCGTGGTTGGGAGTCACGCATCGGGCCTCAACAACAGCCAGTACCGGAGCGATCTTGGCCTTCTCAATGCAGGTTCGGGGAGCAAGAACGTGGAGATTCAGGGATTCATCGGTGGCAGCATGTTTACCAAGAACGTCGTGGTGGCCGCGGGGGAGCAGTTGATCCTCACCGACGTGGTCGGACAACTTGGCGCCAGTGGTTCGGGAGCGATCGAAGTCACGTCGGATCCGGTCAAGGTCACGGCTCGCACCTACAACCAGGTCTCTTCCACGGCGAGTTGTTACCCCAACGGCACGCAAGGGCAGGACTATCTGGCGGCGACGACAAGTCAAGGTCTCTCGGCTGGGCAAAGCGCGTGGCTAGGGCAGTTGACCGAGAGCGCCGCGTACCGGACCAACATCGGGTTGACGAACACGAGTAACGGCAACGTGTCGGCCACGGTGTACCTCTACGACGCCACCGGGCATCTGCTGGGGAGTTACCAGGTGAGCTTGGGTCCCGGGGGGTTCCAGCAGGTGACGCAGCCGTTCAAAAACAAGGCGACCCCGAGCCAGACGGCGATGGCAGCAGGGTACGCGAAGATCACGGTCAACTCGGGTTCAGGGGTGCTCGCGTACGCCTCCGTGCTCGACAACATCACCAACGACCCGACCACGATCAACCCGCTCGCTGCGGACTCGGGTACCGACGTATGGATTCCAGTTGGGAGTCACGCGTCGGGCCTCAACAACAGCCAGTACCGGAGCGATCTCGGGCTGCTCAACACCGGCGCCGCCAGCGCCAGCGTGCAGATCAAGGGCTACATCGGCGGCAGCGTGTTCACCAAGAACGTCGTGGTGGCCGCGGGGGCGCAGTTGATCCTCACCGACGTGGTGGGGCAGCAGCTCGCGGCGAGCGGCTCGGGGGCGATCGAGGTGATCTCCAACCACCCACTCAAGGTCACGGCTCGGACCTACAACCAGGTCTCGTCCACGGCGAGTTGTTACCCCAACGGCACGCAGGGGCAGGACTACCTCGCGGCGACGACGAGTCAGGGTTTGTCGGTGGGGCAGACCGCATGGCTGGGGCAGTTGACCGAGAGCGCAGCGTACCGGACCAACATCGGGTTGACGAACACGAGTAACGGCAACGTGTCGGCCACGGTGTACCTCTACGACGCCACCGGGCATCTGTTGGGGAGTTACCAGGTGAGCTTGGGTCCCGGGCAGTTCCAGCAGGTGACGCAGCCGTTCAAGAACAAGGCAACGCCGAGCCAGACGGCGATGGCGGCCGGTTACGCGAAGATCACCGTCAACTCGGGCTCAGGGGTGCTCGCCTACGCCTCCGTGCTCGACAACATCACCAACGACCCGACCACGATCAACCCGGTCCTCTAGCTCAGACCTGGCCCGCCCTGCGGTATGCGGGGGGAGTGCGTAAGCGCGGCCCCCGGCTCCGCCTTACCCGGCGGGAGCGGCAGCCTGCTGCGACCGATCCCCTCTGGAGACTTGCTTCGTCATACCTCGCGCCGCGAGAGCCGCGCCGGCTTCCCGTGGTGCCCCAAACCGATTCGGCTGCCGCAAGAGCGGCCTGCTCCCGGGCGCGCTGATCGCGCCGGGGCGTCGGTGCCTCGGAGCGTTAGGCGGCATTGGCACGGAGTTTGCCAAGAGTTCCAGTGTTCGCGCGTGGGGTGGCGGCGCAAAGGGGGGGTACACCATCCCTAGAGGTGGAGTGCTCGCGACGACGTTGGTTTTCGGTGTCGGGATGGCTTCGCTGGCCGGTGCATTGGAGAGGTCGCGCGCCACGCGCGGTTGGGTTTCGGCCGCGGATCCCACTACCAAGACCTTGAGGGTCAAGGGGAAGAACGATGAAGTGACGTTCAAGCTGGAGGACGACGCGAAGGTGATGGAGCACGGCAAGCCATCGACCTTCGCCGAGCTCAAACCCGGCGAGCACGTCATGGTCCGCTACACCGGGAGCGAGTCCGAGCG
>JBIOGJ010000029.1:0-55893 GCA_044447965.1 Thermoanaerobaculales bacterium
CGTCCAACAGCGTCACGTTCACGGAGGCCGCCGTGGACCCAGTGTTGGTGAGCGAGATGTTGGTCCGGTACGCCGCGTTCTCGCTCAACTGCGGCAGCCATGCCGATTGCCCCGTGCCAAGGGCGGACGCGGAGCTGTAGGCGGCGTAGTCCTGGCCGAACGTCCCGTTCCCCGACTGGTTGTAGGTCCTCGAGGTCACGACCACCGGCTGGTCGGACTGGACCTCGAGCGCTCCGGAGCCGGTGTAGCCGAGCTGGTTCACGATGTCGGTCAGGATCGCCTGGCTGCCCGGCGCAACCTGCGTGTTGTTGGTCTTCGTGCCGCCGGGGATATACAGCACAACCTCGATGTTCGCCGTGACAGGGTTGGGATTGAGAACGCCGACGTCCGAACGCCACTCACTCCCGTTGAGGCCGCCCGCATGGCTTGCCACCGGAAGCCAGACGCTGATGGTGGGCGCACGAGAACCGACAAAATAGGCGGTGGCGAACATGTCGTTCGCCAGGACATCGGTGCCCTCGAAACCATTTCCAAACGAAAAGCTCCACTCGAAGTTGGGGGCCGGGCCATCCGTCTGGCACGCAGACTGAATCGTGGCGCCGAGGCAGGACCAGTAGAGGTAGGGCTGCACGTTGTTGAACGGGCCAACGGCCACGTTGGGGGTCGCGACCGCAGCCGCGCCCTTGTGCAGGCCGAATTGACCGTAAAACAGTTCCCCCATAGGACTGCCGGCACTGCCGCAGTTGAAGCCGGAGCAGCTCGGGTCGATCGGCGGTATCTCCCAGGTCGTCTGGCCGAGGTAGCCCGTGCTGTTGTAGGTGTTCATGTTCATGACGAACTGGTTCGCCGAATCCCAGCTCATCGCGCCGTCCGCGTTGACGCAGATCGTGGGGGTGGTGGGATTCTGGCAGGGTGGTAGGCCCATGGTGTTGGTGGCCGCGAGATTGGCGTTCGCCAGCCAGGTGACGTTCGCGACCGGATCATAGACGGTCTGCCCACCCGGATTGACTTGCAGCCCGTTGCCGTTGGCGGGCGGAGTTCCCGCTATCTTGCCCGGGAGGATCGGCAGCGCGTACATGACATGAGGCGCGGTGTTCGCGCCCTCCCACCCGGTGTCGAACGAGAACGTGTTGTAACCTTGGCTGCCGGCGCTGGTTTGTGACCAGTAGAGGTACGGCTGGAGGTTGGTGAACGGGCCGACCGTGTTGGTCGGGATCGGCACTGCGGTACTGGGCGCCTTGAGGCCCAATGCGTTGTAGTACAGGGAGCCCATCGCGCTCGCGGAGCAACCGTAGCCAAACGAGTTCCCGTTCGGTCCCGTCTTGCCGCAGCCGGAATCCAGGGGCGGCGTGGTTGGGAGCTGCCAGTTGGTGTGCCCCAGATAGTTGGCGGCATTCATGGCCGCAACCCACGCCGCCGCGCTCGCATAGTCCATCGAGCCGCTCGGGTTCACGCACGTTTGCTGCGGGCCGGAACCCGTGCATGCCGGCAGGCCGAACCGGTTGCTCGCCGGCAGGTTGGCGTCGGCGAGCCAGGTGATGTTGTTGACGGTGTCGTAGACGGTCAGGCCGTCCTGGCTGGGGACCAACGCCGCCCCCGCCTGCGATGGCCACAACCCGCAGGCAACGAGCGCCACGGCCCCGACTGTGGTCCGGAGACCGCGATCGCCAAGCTCGTCCAGCATCGTTATCAGGCCGCGCCAGCCTCGGTTCCACGACATCGTGTCCCCTCCGATTTCCATGCCTCACGAACGCACTGCTCCAACGCGCTATTTCCCTCACCGCTGTCTGTCGCGGGTGCCAGGCACGCGGTTGCCGAGGTTGACTCGCGGGTATGACGCCGTCACCTGCTCACACCGATATCACGTACAGGAAGCTGACGAGCCAGCCACAAGGTGAGCTGGGGAGTACCCGGTACCTGGGAGATTCAATGCTGCGAGAGCAAGCAGCGCCTGCGCCGGGCCTTCACCGCCTAGGACTAAACTCGCCTCTAGGGAGACTTTTGCCATGAGTGCTCGTTCGATACCGTTGGAGCCACGAAAGCGGATTGCCCTCGTCGCCCACGACAACAAGAAGCGCGACCTGCTCGAATGGGCACGCTTCAACCGCGGTCTTCTTGCCAACCACGAGCTTTTCGCGACCGGCACGACGGGCACGATGCTCGAGGAGGCGCTCGAGACACCGGTGGTCAAGCTGCAGAGCGGTCCGCTCGGCGGCGACCAGCAGATCGGCGCCAAGATCGCCGAGGGATCGATCGATTTCGTGATCTTCTTTTGGGACCCGCTCGAGCCGCAACCGCACGACCCCGACGTCAAGGCGCTCCTGCGCATCGCGGTCGTGTGGAACATCCCGGTCGCCTGCAACCGGGCCTCGGCAGACTTCATGATCTCGTCGCCACTGATGGACGAGGCGTATGACCGCCTGCTGCCGGACTATGAGGGCTATCGTCAACGGCTCAAGCGGGGCCGCGATGCCTGACCGGGAATGATAGGTGCCAACGAGATGCCCGCTTGCGCATCGAGCTGAGTTGTCGTCGTGTTGACGCATGAATCTGCTCGCTGTGTGCCTGCTCCTTCCTGGACTGTCGTCTGTCCACCAAGGTCCCTGCACCGTTCCTCCCTGTCGTCCCCGTGAAAGCGGGAACCCAGGGATCTTCGCCATCACTGGATTCCCGCTTGCGCGGGAATGACGTCCCTGGATTCCCGCCGGAGCCTGGCCCCGTCTTCGCTCGGGGCTGGGAATGACAGACGCGGCAACCGCCCGAGGGTTTTGCAAGAGCTCCCACCGATAGAATCGCGCAGGGCAAGCGAGGAAGTTCTGTCGCCTGCGCTGGAGGCACCGATGACCAAATTGATTTTCGGAATCGCCGCCGTGGTGCTCATCGGCGTCGGCGCAGTTGTCGTGCTTGGCGGAGGCGCCGACGTGCGCGCGAACGAGCAGGCGGTCGCCACGGTTCTCGACGATTGGCACGCTGCGGCGGCCGCCGCCGAGGAGGATCGCTACTTCGGACACATGACCGAGGATGCGGTCTTCCTGGGGACGGACGCCTCCGAGCGCTGGACCAAGGTTCAGTTCCGCGCCTACGCGCACCCGCACTTCGCCAGGGGCAAGGCGTGGAGCTTTCGGTCCGTCCACCGCGGGGTGAGCTTCTCCGCCGACGGCGCGGTTGCGTGGTTCGACGAGGACCTCGCGACGCCGAACCTCGGCTCGTGCCGTGGTAGCGGCGTGCTCGTTCACGACGGACGGGTTTGGAAGATCGCGCAGTACAACCTGTCGGTGCCGATCCCCAACGGCGTGTTCGATCAGGTGAAGAAGATCATCATGGACGCAGGCGCGGCGAAGCCCTGAGCCGCTACCTGCTCAGCCTCTTCGGGCAACATCGATCACCTCGTCGCAGTGGTCCCCCTGCCCAAGACTGGCTCACGCAATCCCCTCTCTCGCCTTGCCTCCATCGTTGATCGAGTTCAGCCTCAGACCCACTCAACGGAGGATTGTTTTCCGAGAGCATTAACACTCGAGGATTTGTGTTCACTATGACGGAGGAGAACACGATGCCCGGTTTGCTGGCACGCCATCCGCCCCTTACTGTCGCAGGTATAGGGCTCCTGCTTTTCAGCGCGAGCGCGGCTCAGAAGCCGCCGGAGGTCCCCATGACCAAGGGAATGCAAATGGAGTCCGCAGAGCAGACGACGCGCACGGTGATCGAACACTTCAATGCCGCGTTCAATCGGCACGACGCGGACGCGCTCGCTGCCCTACTGACGGAAGACACCGTCTTCGAGGACACGTCCCCGGCACCGGACGGCCGGCGGATCGAGGGCAAGAGCGCCGTGGTCGAATTCTGGCGGGCATGGTTCGCGCGCAACGCCGACGCCCGGTTCGAGGCGGAGGAGATGGTCGTGTGCGGTAACCGAGCCGTAGTGCTCTGGGTCTATCACAAAATGCGCAACGGCGCGCCATGGCATCTTCGCGGCGTGGACGTGTTCACGGTGCGTGATGGAAAGGTAGCCGCGAAGTGCGCGTACGTGAAGGGGTGAGCAGCCTCCGAGGCACATCGGCGGGGTACCAGATGCTTGGGTGCGGGTGCCGACGAGTTTTGCGAATTTGTCCGCTGCCGCTGTCGACCTCAACCGTCGGTACCAAATATCACCGCTTCACCGTCTTGCCTTAGAAGAGTCCACCGCGGCGTGCAGGGCGGGCAAGTATGCAGGCGTGACCAGCAGGAAAAGGGGCGGCCGCGGGGGCCGCCCCGGTCCTGACTTCCGAGGGCTGGCGTTTGCTCAGCGCCACTGCGGGCTGCGGCCCAAATCGAGACTCACGACGGCCTGTTTCCGACCCAGCGTCAGCCGCAGCACTACCAGGGCTGACAACGCCACGAGGCCGATTCCGACCAGGAGCTGCCACTGATCTCCGTTATCTGGCTTGACCTTGAGCTGCGTGGAGGAAATGGCCTCGGGCGAGCCCGGCCCCTCCTCCGTGCCGGCGTCAGGCTCGGCGGAGGTGCCCAGCGGCGTAGCCGGCACGCTCGCTCCTGGATTGGCCTCGCCAACGACGTTGTCGCTTGTGCTCGCGACCACCTTGGCCGTATCCGGGGGCGCGACCGTCTCGCTCTCGACGCTCGTGGCAAGGTCTCGTTTGCCGACAGCCTTCTTCGTGCTTGCGGCCCGCTTTGGTGCCGGCGAGGTCTCGACTGTTTGGCTCGCGGCAGGGTTGGGTTGGCTGACGGTTTCCTTCGTGCTCACGGCCCCCTGAGGCGCCGGCGAGGCAGTTCCCGGCTCGTTTGCAGGCGGCGGCGGTGGAGAGGCGCTCTGCCCGGCGGCTGGACTGGGCGGCTCGCCCGCCGCGGACAGTCCAATGGCGGACCCGACCGACTCGTTATGTGACAACGCCGGGGCGATGCGTGTCGCGAGATGCGCTCCCTCGGCTTCCATGAACCAGAGGTCCACCCGGTCGGCCGCCTTCAGGTCGGCGGGTTTCTCCGTCTTTGCGTCAAGCTTGAAGGTGATGGTCTTGCCCTCCAGCGCCGAGGTAACCTCGGGCGACGCGGCGACCACGTGCTCGACACTCAGATCGAGGTGATCGTCACCCAAGCTCGCCACAGTTCCGGTGACTTGCACCGGAGCGGACTGCTCAGTGGATGTTTCGGTCGCCGCAGGGTTGGTGGCTGGCGGCGCGCTCTCCTGCGCGAGCAACGGCGCCGTCACAAGAGCGATGGCACATATTGCGAGTGGGAGGATTCTGCTTGTCATCTCTCTTTCTCCTTTCTCGTGCTGGCATTGCATTCAGCTAGCACCCGGCGTCGATGTGCACTGCCGCACGATCACCAGAGAGCGCTTGAGCAACCTTGGTGCCAGCCGCCCCTGGACTGCGAATGCACATGGCACCAATTAGTTACAAGGTGACATTGAGACAATGCAACTGATTGCGGAAGCGAAAGAAACTTGATGCGTGGATCATCTTGACCTCACGCTTCTTGCGTCTCTGTTGGAGGCGTTCACCATCCTTGCGAACATTCTCGGCACGACCGCCACCAGGGAAATTCTCCTCGGAAGCGCCCGTCCACGAAACAACCCCGATACGAGCATCGGACCGGGGCCAGGTAACGCGATTTCACCATGTTGCTCGGGAGGAATGCGGCATAGCCTCCTTCGACGAAGACTTGCGGCGGATTGGCAGGCAGCACGACGCGGGTTCCCGCGCCAAGGCCACTGGCACCAGCGCATCGAATGCGTTGTGAGACCTCACCCTTGCCCATCTTGGGCCGACGAGGCCCGGTTCGAGGACGTCGAAGTGCGGGGCGTTGAATTTCGGTCGGAAAACGTCATAGTGGCGGCGTGGTCCGATCATGGTTCGGGGCGGGTCGCACAGGAGCCACCGAAGCCGGTGCCGCGCCTCGGCCTCTGGAGCGCCGATGACACCGGTGGCGCTCGCGGTTTCCGTGCTGGTCGCGCTCGGCCCTGTGCCCCTCGCGCTGGCCGTCGTCCTGCTCAGGGAGCGCGAGGCCGTGCGAGAGTCCTGGTCCGAACGTGCCCTGGTGTTCCTGCTGGTCTGGTGCCTGGCGCAGGAGACTCTTGCCCTCGTCCTGCTCGTGACCGGAGCTCTGACGCGCTCGGGCGTGGCGATCGGCGCGACCGTTTGGCTCTCGGTCGGGCTCGCGACGTTCGCGGTTCCTTGTTGGCGTCAGCATTGCACTTGGCACGCGCTGCCGCTGCCGACGGTGCCGCTTTCCGCAACGGAGCGCCTGCTCGGGGCGGCCTACGCGGCGCTGGGAGTCTACCTGTGCTGGACCAACGTGGCGAACCCGGTCAACGACTACGACTCGCTCGCGTATCACCTTCCACAGATGGCCGAGTGGGTCCAGCACCACGGCCTCGCAGCGTTCGCCCAGTTCCAGGCAGACCAGGTGGGCTTTTACCCATACGGATGGGAGGCCGTGTGCTCGCTCCCGCTGGTCGCGGTGGGGCGGGATACGCTCGCCACGTTGCCCAACCTGGTCACACTTGCGATCCTCGCGCTCGCCACCTTCCGGCTTGCTTCGCGAATCGGCGCTCGACGGGTTGATGCGATGCTCGCGGCGCTGTTCCTGCCCTGCGCGCCGCTTCTGGTCGAGAAGGTCAACGCCCTGCAAGTTGACCTCCCGCTCGCGGCTTTCTTCCTCGCTGGGTGCGTCGCGGCGTGGAGTTGGTCGGTCACCCGCTCCAGGATCGATCTTGTGCTCCTCCTTGCGTGCGCCGGGCTGGCGGCAGGCGTGAAGATGTCCGGGCTCGCGTATGTTCCGGTTCTCATCGCGCTCGCCGTCGCGCTGGGCGTAGCCCATCGGGAGCCTGGACGCCCGCCAGCGGCTCGAGCCGAACGGCACGTCTCGGTCATGGCGGCTGGCATCGCGGTCGTGGCGTGCTTCGTCGGCGCCTTCTGGTATGTCTTGAACGTCTCGCATTGCGGCAACCCGTTGGGCGAGATTCAGGTCCAGTTTGGAGGGTTTACTGTTGTCGCTGGCGATCCGGGCCTCGGCGCGTTCCTCAGGCGCACAACGCTCGCACACCTCTTCGACCCGACCAACCTGCACCACTGGTTCATCCTCGGACGTGAGTCTTTCATCCGTCTCGGGCTACCGTTCCTGGTATCCCTGCCGTTGATCGCGGCCGGTTTCGGCTCCCGTCGACGCGACCGCTGGTTCTTGGTCGCCGCGGCCGTCGCCGCAGCGCTCCTGTACTGGACCACACCGTTCACCGGCGACGGTGGGGATCATGGATTCCAGGTCACACCCTGGACAGGTCAGGCTTTCCGTTACGCGTTCCCGTGCCTCGGTCTGCTTGGCGCCCTGGCAGGGGCGGGTGCCACACGCCTCGGGGTGCGCGATCGGACCATCGCGGTGCTGCTCGGAGTTGTCGCCACATCGGTCGTCGGACGCATCCTGTTCGACAGGTCGATGATCGGGTCAGGGATCAAGCCCGCCAGCTCGACGGGAGGTCTCTACTTCGCGGCTGCGCTGGTGGTCGCCGCCGTGGTGGTAGGTGCCGTCGCGGTTCTCTGCTACCTGAGTCGTGCGGCCTGGGGGCGGAGTGCGCCGGAGCGGGGAGACAGGCCGCCGCGCTCAATCGCGCTCTGGAGCGCGGTCCTCGTGAGTGGCGCTCTGCTTGCCGCCGTAATCGCTGCCGCAAAGGTCAGGGAACAGCAGCGCTCCCGGGCCTACGGAACGGCGTACACCTACATCGCAGGGAGGGTGCCGCCCGGCGAGACGGTGGGCTATATCCTGAGCCATCGCGCCTACCCGCTCTACGGCCCCGACCTTGCTCGCCCGGTGCGCTGGGTGCCGCCGCAGGGCAACGACCTCGCGAGGTGGGTCGCGGCGTTGCGCAGCGAGGGCGTCTGCACGGTGGCGGTCGGGCCCGTGCTGACCGAATGGCAGAGCAGGCAGGAGCTAGGCTGGCTGCGCGACGAATCTGGACCGTTCGAGCCGCTCTACGTCCCGAGCCTCTCCCAGGAGATGGGCGTCTACCACCTCAGAGGCTGCACCGTTGCGCCGGCCGGCCCGCCTCAACGCGGGCAGCCGCAATAGCGGGGGCGCTTTCCAGCCCGCAAACGGTGTGCCTGCAGCAGCGCGCCGCGCATGCAAACGGGGGCCCGGCGTATGATTCACTCAACGCGAGAACCTATCGTGATGAACAACCGGCAATTAGCCGACACCTTCGCGCTCATCGCAGATCTCCTCGAGATCAAGGGCGAGGTCATCTACAAGACGCTCGCCTATCGCCGGGCGGCCGAGAACCTCGCCGGCCTCGGCCGCGAGGCCTCTGAGTACCGAAAGGAGGGCACGCTCGAGGAGATCCCCGGCGTCGGCAAGGCGATCGCCGAGAAGATCGACGAGCTGCTGCGCACCGGCAAGCTGCGCTTCCTCGAGGAGCTCGAAAAGGAGGTCCCGCCTGGCCTGACGGAGTGGCTCAAGGTGCCCGGACTCGGGCCGAAGAAGGTCGCGCTGATCTGGAAGGAGCTGAAAATCAGCACCCTGCCCCAGCTCCTGAAGACCGCGCGGGCGGGCGCGCTGCGCGTGCTTCCTGGCATGGGCGCCAAGTCCGAGGCGCAGATCGTCGCCGGGATCGAGTCGCTGGGCCGGCGCTCGGGGCGGATCCCGCTCGGGCGGGCGTATCCGCTGGCGCAGGAAATCATCGCGGCGCTCCGGAAGGTCAAGGGCGTCGTTGCAGCGGAGCCGGCCGGGAGCCTGCGGCGAATGCGCACCACGATCGGCGACATCGACATCCTCGTCGCCGCGGAGGACTCGGCGCCTGTGATGGCCGCGTTCACCGGCCTGCCCGGCGTCGTGCGCGTGCTCGGCAAGGGGGATACGAAATCCTCGATCGAGTTCGCCGACGGCGTGCGCGCCCAAGTGTGGGTGCACCCGCCCGAACGGTTCGGAACCGCCTTGGTGTACGCGACCGGATCGAAGGACCACAACGTCGGGATCCGCCAGCGGGCGCTTTCTAAGGGGCTGTCACTCTCGGAGCACGCGCTCGCGAAGGTCAAGGGCAAGGGCGAGATCCTCTGCGCCACAGAGGAGGAGGTGTACGAAGCGCTCGGCCTACCGTGGATCCCGCCCGAGCTGCGCGAGGGGCGCGGCGAGATCGAGGCCGCCGCCGCCGGCCGCCTGCCGCACCTCGTCGAGGTGAAAGACGTCAAGGCCGATCTGCAGGTTCACTCCAATTGGAGCGACGGCACGCTCTCCATGCTCGAGATGGCGCGCGCGGCCGCCAAGCGAGGCATCAAGGTCATCGCCTTTACGGACCACTCCGTGAGCCTCGGCGTCACGCGCGGGTTGAGCCTGGAGCGGCATCAGCAGCAGGCCGCCGAAATTGAGAAGGTGCAAAAGACGCTCGGCGACCGCATCCTCGTCCTCCACGCGAGCGAGGTCGAGATCAAGGCGGACGGCGCGCTCGACTATCCCGACGACTTTCTCGCCACGTTGGACCTGGTCCTCGCCTCGCTGCACACCAGCCTCCGGCAGCCGCGTGAGAAGGTCACCCACCGCCTCATCAACGCGATCCGCAACCCGTATGTGGACATCATCGGGCACCCGACCGGCCGCCTCATCCCGGACCGCGAGGCTGCCGATCTCGACATGGACGCGGTGCTCGCGGCCGCCGCCGAGACCGGCGTCGCGCTGGAGATCAACGCCCACCCGGCCCGCCTGGATCTCGACGACGTCTTCGCCCGCCGCGCCAAGGAGCTGGGCATCCCCCTCAGCATCAACACCGACTCCCACTCCGAGGCGGACCTCGACAACCTGTTCTACGGCGTCGCGATCGCCCGCCGCGCCTGGGTCACCAAGGCCGACGTGATCAACTGCTGGCCGAAGAAGAAGCTGCTCGCCTGGCTTGCGAACCGCGGCAATCGCTAGAGAATCGGGTCGTTGGTGCGCCGTGCGGCGGGCAAGCCGCCGCGCACGTTGCTCGATCACGACATCTACCGTTTAGCTGGTGAGCGCCAGCACGGCGATCGTTACCCCGGTCCGCAGCAGTGGAGTCATCCTTTCCGCTCGACGACGGCACAGTCTGCCACAGCCGGTTCTCACGGGCGACTGCATGCGATATCGAGTCCGGCGCGTGCGTCCTCAACGCGATTCCAACCGTGATGCCGTCAGTCAAGGCGATCATGGGAATTCTTGCCCGTTGGGACTGCTTCTCTCCAGCACAGGGGGAATCATGTCCAAGCAAACAGTGGCCGCGGCGAGCCTCGTGCTCGCAGTCATGGTGGTTGGCGCGTCGACCTCATCGGCGCAGGAAGTGAAAGCTTCGGGAATCAACGCGTTCGTGCCGAAGGTCAACGAGAGCTTTGGCCTGGCGGATGGCACGACAGCGAACCGCATCAGCCTGGTTGGTTTCATCATGGCGGATGACCCGTCAAACCCGCTTCGGCTGGCGAGCATGACCTGCTCTGGAACTTCGATCGCCCGCAAGGACCAGACCGAGGTGCGGTCGGCCGGCACGTGCGACACCGTCGACAAGGACGGCGACGTGGCGTTCTACTGGTGGCGGATTGACGAGAAGGCGGGCGGCCATTGGGGCTTCCTCGGCGGTACCGGAAAGTGGACCAACGTCGAGGGCGGCGGCACCTACCAGCCGACCTACCAGTGGAAGGATGGCCGGACGGGGGATACCTGGAAAGGAAGCTGGAAGACCAAGTAGCGAGGGCAGCGTGGCGGCCCGCTAATCCAGGTGCCCTCCCCACGAGCCCACTGGCAATCGCCGGCGGACGTGGGGGGGCAACATCCGGCAATAGCTCACCCTGCGGGCCGGAGCGTACTCGGCTGCCCGCCAGCGACCCGGTCCGACGTGTGCGCCGCCACGAGAAGCGGGAGGGACCATGAACGCCGACGAAATTCGAGCAATCCAGGCGCCGTTGAAGGAGCTCTATCGCGACAACCCCGACAGGGCGCGCGTCCCGGCTCACGCGGTCGGCATCCTCGATTCCAAGGATGTCGCCATCGCCGTGCGGACCTGGCACAGTGAGGTGACCGCCGGCCTGCACAAGGCCTGCGGCGGCGGCGGCGAGCTCGCCTGTTCGGCGGACATGCTGCTGGAGGCGCTCGTCGCGTGTGCCGGCGTCACCTTCCGGGCGGTCGCCACCGCAATGGGGGTCGCGATCCGCCGCGGGAAGATTTCCGCCGATGGAATCTGGGACGCCCGCGGAACTCTGGGCGTCAGTCGCGACGTGCTGGTGGGGCTGACCGAGATTACCCTGAAGTTCGACATCGACTGCGACGCCGATGCGGCGAAGCTGGAGCGCATAGTCCAGACCACCGAGCGATACTGCGTGATCCTGCAGACGTTGAAGTCCCCGCCCAAGCTCTCGGTCTTAACCGGCGCCTGATCCCACCCCTATCGCGAGCCTCATTGCTGGCTTGGAAAGGTCAAGGAGAGCGTCATGCGCGCGGTCGAAATTGAAACATACCCGCCAGGAGCCACGCTCCGCAAAGCGATCACCCTGCGCCATGCAGTCGCGTTGTACGTCAGCTCCGTCCTGGGCTCAGGCGTTCTCGTGCTGCCTGGGCTTGCGGCCCGGCTAGCAGGGCCGGCCTCACTCCTGGCCTGGGCGTTCCTGACCCTCGCGAGCTTTCCCTTTGCGTACACGTTTGCATCGCTCTCGGCCAGGAACCCGGAATCAGGCGGGGTATATGCGTTCGCCAAGGAGGCGTTCGGGCGGCACGCAGCCGCAGTGGCAGGCTGGCTCTTCGGATTGTGGTACATCGCAGGCGCGCCGGCGGTGATTCTGATTGCCGGCTCGTATCTCGGGTACGCATTTCCGCTGGGACGACTCGAGATCCACCTTTTCGCCTGCGTCGTGATCGTCGTTCCCTACCTGATCAACCTGCGGGGCATCGTGTTCAGCAACCGCATCCAGCTCGGGATCGTGGCAGCGATCATTGCGCTGCTCGTGCTCGCGGTGGGTTTCTCCATCGCATCCGTGAAGGCCGCGAACTTCGCGCCGTTCATGCCGCACGGCCTGCTGCCCGTCGGCACCGCCGCGGCGCTGATCTTCTGGTCCTACCTCGGCTACGAGAACGTGTCGAACGTCGCCGAGGAGTTCGAGGATCCAAAGCGGGACTTCCACCGCAGCGTGGTGGCGAGCGTCGTGCTCATCGGCTTTCTCTACCTCTCGGTGGCGTTCGTCACTGTGGGAACCCGCGCGTATGAGGCGGGAGGGAGCGTCGCCCCCTTCGCCGCGATGTTCTCCAACGTGCTGGGCATCTACGGAGCTGCGGGGACGGCCATTCTGGCGGTGGTGATCATCTTCGCGACAGCGAACGCGTACATGGCCGGCATGTCGCGGGTCGCGCTGGCCGTGGCGAGGGACGGAGCGCTCCCCGGCCCGTTTGCGCGTGTGAGCAGGTCTACCGGCGCCCCAACGGGAAGCCTCACCCTGTTGACGGCACTTGCCCTGGCCATGCTCACCATCTATTACGTCTTCAATGTCGACCTGCAGACCGCTCTGCTGATCCCGAGCGGCGCCGCGGTCCTCGTCTACGTGATCGGTTCGGCTGCAGGCACGAAGCTCCTCAAGGTGCGTGGCGTGAAGCGGTCCCTGCCGTGGATATCGCTTGTCATCTCGGTCGCCGTCTTTCCGTTCGTCGGGCCGCTCGCCGTCGTGGGGCTGCTCACCGCCGGGGCTGCTTTCGTCTACAGCCTGGCGGTCAGCCGGAAGCAGGCGTAGCGACCGCAGCCAGCGATCTCAGACGCCCGCGTGTTTGTTCCCTATGGATTCCTCCAGGCCCTCCGGACGCCTTCGCCACCCCTTGAGCAGGGGTACCATCAGGATCGTGGCAAAGCGACATCCCATCGCTGCAGTCGTCTCGGCTCTCGTCCCTGCGCTCGCTCTGGTGGCCGACCTGCCGTTTGTGAACCGGCTCGAGCCCATCGTCCTCGGCCTGCCGTTCCTCCTTTTCTGGATCGTTGGCTGGGTACTGATCACGCCCGTGTTCCTGGGCGTCGCGTATGTCCTCGCGGAGCCGAAGTCCGATCGCATGGCGGACGGAGTCGGACGGTGACAACTCCCCTGCTCGTCATCGTGGGGTTCGTCCTCGTGTCGGCGCTGATCGGCGTCGTCGGCCGCGGCCGGGGCGAGATGAACGTCGAGCGGTGGAGCGTCGGCGGCCGCCGGTTCGGTGTAATCCTCGTCTGGCTGCTGATGGCCGGCGAGATCTACACCACCTTCACGTTCCTGGGCGCGAGCGGCTGGGCGTACTCGCGCGGCGCGCCCGCGTTCTACATCCTCGTTTACGGCGCGATCGCCTACATCGTCTCGTTCTTTCTGCTCCCGCCGGTGTGGCGCATGGCGAAGCGCCTCGGCCTTCACACACAGCCGGACTTCTTTCTCGCGCGCTACTCGAGCCCGGCGCTCACCAACCTGGCGGTGCTCATCGCCGTCGTGTCGATCGTCCCCTACCTGCAGCTCCAGCTTGCCGGCCTCGGCATGATCGTGGAGATCGCCAGCGCGGGCGCGATCTCGTCCAACGTCGCGATCGTCGTCGCGTTCGCCGCCACTTGCCTGTTCGTCTATACGAGCGGGATCAAGGGAATCGCGTGGGTCGCGATCATCAAGGACGTTGCCATGCTCGTCGCCGTCGCGATCATCGGGATCGGGCTGCCAGCGATGTACTTTGGCAGCGTAGGCAAGATGTTCGCCGAGCTGACGCGCCAGCATCCTTCGCACCTTACCTTCCCGGGCGGGACAACGACGATGGGCGTCGGCTGGGTGGTGAGCACGGTCCTGCTCACCGGCATGGGTTTCTACTGTTGGCCGCACACGTTCGCGTCGGCGTTCTCCGCGAAGGACGACCGCACGCTCCGGCGCAACGCGGTGATCATGCCGCTCTACCAGTTGCCGGTCCTGCTCGTCTTTTTCGTCGGGTTCACGGCACTGCTGGTGATGCCCGGGTTGAAGAACCCGGATACCGCGTTGCTGGCGCTGGTCACCCGCAGCTATCCGCCCTGGTTCGCCGGCTTCATCGGGGGCGCCGGCGCCGTCACCGCGATGGTCCCCGCGGCGATGCTCCTCCTCGGAGCAGCGACGCTGGTCGCCAAGAACCTCTACCGGCCGTTGCGTCGCGGCCACGTCAGCGACCAGCACCTCATGCGCGCGTCGCGCGGCTTCATGTTGGCGATTGCCGTCGCGGCCCTGGCGCTCGCGCTGTGGTCGCCCCACGAGCTGGTCAGGCTGTTGATCCTTGGCTACGACGGCGTGGCGCAGCTCTTCCCCGGCATCGTGCTCGGCGTGTTCGTCCGCCGCGTCACGGCCCGTCCCGTCATCCGCGGGCTGGTGGCCGGGATCGCGGTCGTGGTCGGCCTGATTTGGAGCGGCTACGATCCATTCCTGGGCATGAACGCCGGGTTCGTCGCGCTGGTCGTCAACGCAACGGTTACCCTCATCTCGATCGCGATCCTGAACGGCAGGGCGCCAGCCGGCGGGCAGGCTCCCGAAACGCAGCGCCAGGGGAGGACGGAACGATGGACAGCCTCGCAGCCGCAATCGAGTCGATGACCGGAACGCTCGTCGAATGGCGGCGTGATTTTCACCGCCACCCCGAGCTCGCATTCGAGGAGCAACGGACGTCTGCAGTGGTACGGGCGTTCCTCGAGTCCACCGGGATCGAGGTCCGAGCCTGCGGCCGCACCGGGCTCCGCGGCGTCCTCCGCGGCGGGCGGCCGGGTCGAACCGTAGCGCTCCGGGCCGACATGGACGCGTTGCCGGTGGCCGAGATCGCCGACCACGACTATCGTTCCGAGAACCCCGGCGTGATGCACGCGTGCGGGCACGACGGGCACATGGCGATCCTGATGGGCGCCGCCAAGATCCTCGCCAGGCGGCGGGACACGCTCCCGGGGAACGTCGTGTTCCTCTTCCAGCCTGCCGAGGAGAAGCTCCCGGGCGGCGCACTCTCGATGATCGCGGACGGCGCTCTCGACGGCGTGGACCGCATCTTCGGAATCCACCTCTGGGAGCCGGAGCCGACCGGCGTCGTCGGCCTGCGCGCCGGCGCGCTGATGGCCCAAGCCGACAACTTCGAAGTCGTCGTGCAGGGGCGGGGCGGCCACGCCTCGCAGCCGCAGGCGACGGTCGATCCGGTCGTGGTCGCCTCCCACGTCGTCGTCGCCGCGCAGACGATCGCCAGCCGCTTCACGAATCCCCTGGAACCCGTCGTGGTGTCGTTCACGACGGTGCACGGAGGCCAAATCCACAACATCATCCCGGACACGGTGAAGATGACCGGCACGGTGCGCACGCTCGACACCGGGACGCAGCTCGCGGTCAAACAGCGACTCGGCGAGGTCTGCGAGGCAACCTGCCGGCTGTTCGGCGCGACCGCAGAATTCACCTACATCGAGGGCTACCCGCCGCTCATCAACGACGCCGCGTCGGTCGATCTCGTGAGCCGCGTGGCCGCGCGGGAGATGGGCAGCGACTCGGTCAAGACCATGGCGCCGGTCATGGGCGGCGAGGACTTCGCGTACTACCTGCAGCGCGTCCCGGGCGCGTTCGCGCTGCTGGGAATGGGAAATGGCCGGCCCCACCCTCACCACAGCGCTCGATTCGACATTGACGAGAACGTGTTACCGCTCGGCGTGCGGCTGATGACGGCCGTGGCGCTGGAGATGCTGCAGCCGGAGTGATCGTGGGCCGGTGGCTGGTGGATGGTCGGCGATCCAAGACCTCAGACGCACGCAGGTTTGGTCCTTGATCCCCGCCCTGTGCCGGAAGCGCTGATGCTCAGATCTCGTTCGTACCTTCCGGAGGAGGGATTCGAAAATGAGATTCCTCGTCGAGCTCGACCACGTCAAAACAGGCCAGCCGTCCACTGGAGATGCCGCCCGCGCATTCATCCAAGGCATCATCTTCCCGACACTCGCCAGGGCCGAACAGCTCGTGACGGAAGGCCGCATCATTGCCGGCGGGCCGGTCGCGGGGCGGATCGCGCTGCGCTTCATCGCGAACGTGGAGACATAAGCAGCTCGACCAGCTCGTGATGAGCTTTCCCTTGTGGACGGTCGCCCAGACGCAGGTGACGCCCCTGATCGATTTCAGCGAGCGGCGCGCGCATGTCGAGATGCTTCTTCAGCCAATTCGGAAGACCTGATTCTGGACAGCCTGTTGTCGGCCCCTGAGTTCTCCGCTGGGTGTGTCGTCGTCATTTCCCACGATCGCATCGCGACCCACGTCCTCGTTGTTGAAGGCAAGACCGTCGAGACTCCCGACACTCTCCGTTGACGGACTGCCCAAGAGCAATGCGGGCGGGAGTTGGCCGATCGGACAGTTGCCGTGCGAGAATTGCCGTCTCGAGAAGGGAGGCTGGCGATGAGCGACAAGCGAGAGCACGCACAGGTGCCCGAGGATCTCACGCGGCTGTTCGTGGAGCGGGCGAACAGTGGCGACGCTGCGGGCCTGGCCGAGCTGTACGAGCCGGACGCGGTGCTTGCGTTCCCTCCCGGGCGATCGACAGTCGGGCGTCAGGCGATTCGTCGCCTTTTCGAACAGATGCTCAGCAAGGTGAGTCGATTCGAGCCGGAGGAGCCGCTCCCCACGCTTCGCAAGGGGGACCTCGCGCTCACCACGACGCGCCGTCGCGACGGCAAGGGCCTTAGGATCCAAGTCGCGCGCCAGCAACCCGATGGCGCCTGGCTCCGCGCCATCGACTGGCCCGAACCGACATCAGACTGACGCGATCGGAGTTGGCCGAGGACCTTCGACCAATCGCGGGAGGGGACGTGGAGACGGTGTAGTGACCGCCTCAGGTCAAGCTACCTCGGGTTGCTGTTGGGCGCTGCCCACCTCGACCAGCCGGCCGGCGCCGATCGGGGGCGACGATCTCGTAGGGACCCAGGCCTGAGCCAATCATGGCGTGACCTTGTACCTCGTGAGCAGCGCTTGGAATTTCGGGTCCGACCGCAGCGGGTCCCACCTGGGTTCCAGGCGGAGCAGGTTGGCCGTGAACCAGCCGCTCCGCGCCAGCAGGTCGTCCAAGTGGACGATTGCCTCGCTGGTCTGCCCGACCATCGTGTAGACAAGGGCCAGATCTTCGAGGCGAGAGAGAGCACGATACGCATCCTTCGAGGCCGGCATCAGTTCGCAGCCGAGCCTTCCTTCTCGCACCGCCTCTACGCGCCGGCCGAGCCCCGCATAGGCGATCCCGATGGAACTGTGGAAGCGGGCATCGGCGCGATCCTCCGCGACTTTCTGCTCGAGCTCGAGGCGTGCGGCCTCGAAGGACCGACGCGCAAGATCGTGCTCGCCCGCCAGCATCTGGACCTGTCCACGAAGCAAAGGGATTGGCAAGTACTGAAACTGGTTGTCGAAGGCGTGGCGTGTCTCCGACTCAAGCTGCCTCAGCGCCCCTTGGAAGTCACGGCGAAGCAGGGCGAGTTCCAGCGCCGACGAAGCCACGAATCCCGAATCGTCCGTGAGCCCGGCAACCTGTCCGGCTTCATCCAGCACCGCCTGAGCCTTTTGCACGTCGCCGTGCCACTGAACCTGGAGCCATGCTTCATCTGCGTAGAGCTCGGCCCACTGTGGGCTCAGGGCGATTGCGAGCGCATAGGCGCGGTCCGCGTCGGCGTACCGGCGAGCGAGCGCGCAGGTTTCGCCAAAGTTAACCAGCAGGTCGGCGTTCTTCGGGTCGAACTCGAGCGCCTTGCTCAGCTGTTCTGCCGAGTCCGCCCAATGGCCCTGGCGGCGCAAGACATAGCCCACCCCGGCAAGTGTCTCACTGCTGTTGGGCTGGATTTTGAGGGCCGCGGCGTACTCGTTGAGGGCTCGCGGGTAATCGAGCAAGCCCTGATAGAAGAAGAAACCGAGTGCGGTGTGAGTCTCCGCCAGGTCGGGCCGCAGCTCGACGGCCCTTTCCGCCGCCTCCTTCGCCTTGCCGAGCCGCTCCGGATTCCGGTCGAAGTAATACCAGTACATCAAGAGGTGGCTTGTGGCGAGCCCTGCAAGGGCCTGTGCGAAGTGGGGGTCCCGATCGACCGCCGCCTGGAACTTTTGCAGGCCACCCTCGACATGCCATCTGTCCTCACCACCCTTAGCCAGTTCCTGACCACGGAGGTACAGGTCATAGGCTTCCAGATCGTTCGTCGAAGCTTCCTTCAACGTGGTCTGCTCATGCGGCAGGAGCGTGACGCCCATCGCCTTGACGACGTTCTCCGCCACCTCCGACTGCATCGCGAAGACGTCTGCGATCACCCGGTCGTAACTGTCGGACCAGACGTCAGTGTCGTCGGCGACCCGGATGAGCTGCGGAGTGATGCGCACCCGGCTCTCGTGGCCCTGGCGGCGCTCCCAACGCACGCTGCCCTTGAGCACGTAGTCCACGCCCAGCTCGGTCCCGATTTCCTTGACCGTCTTCCCACCGCGTGTGTCGCCGAGAGCCGATGTGCGGGAGATCACGCCCAACCCCTGCACGTTCGCGAGTCGGCTGGTGATCTCCTCAGTCATGCCGGCGGCGAAGTAGGCGTCTTCAGGAGCGCCGAGGTTGTCGAAGGGAAGCACGACGATCCGCACTGGCTTTCGGCCTGGCGCCGCCTGCGCTGCCGTGGCTGGACCTTGCGGACCCCTGCCGCGCCACACGAGAAGGGACACAGCGGCGATACCGACCAGCGCAACGCCACCCGCAACCTGCCACCGGCGTTTGTTCCACCCGCCTGTCGAGACGGGTGGCATGGCGACCTCCGGTGGGCGGCTTGTCATGGCCGGCGCGGACGCCTGCGAGAGCGCAAACACGATGTCGTTCGCCGTCTGGAACCGGTCGGCCCGGTCCTTCTCCAGGCAGCGCTTGACGATGTGATCAACCGCCGGCGGGATGCTCCTGCCCGAGGCCGAGAGCTCCGCCGGCTCACCCTTCAGGATCGCCGCGATCACGTTAGCCTGGGTCTGGCCCGCAAACGCACGCCGCCCCGAGATCATCTCGTGCAGCAGGCAACCGAACGCGAAGATGTCGCTGCGCGCGTCCGCCTCCCGCCCCTCGAGTTGCTCCGGCGCCATGTAGTGCAACGTCCCGAGGATCGCCCCCTGCTCCGTCAGCGGCCCCGAGAGTGTGTCCTGCGCGGCCAGGTCCACGATGCCGTGGCTGGCCGCGTGCAGCTTCGCCAGGCCGAAGTCGAGGAGCTTCGGCCCGCTCTTGGTGAGCATGACATTGCCGGGCTTGAGATCCCGGTGCACGATCCCGTGGCCATGCGCCGCGGCCAGCGCCTCGGCGATCTCCGTCCCCATCCGGAGCGCTTGATCGAGCGGTAGAGGCCCACGGGCAAGCCGCGCGGCGAGCGTCTCGCCTTCCAGGTACTCCATGACCAGGAAGTGCGTCCCCTCGTGCTCGCCTACGTCATAGAGCGTGCAGATCGAAGGGTGCGAGAGCGCCGAGATGGCGCGCGCCTCACGCTCGAAGCGCTCGCGCATCGCCGGGTCCTCGGCGTGGTGCCCCAGCAGCACCTTGATTGCGACGTCCCGCCCGAGGCGAGTGTCACGGGCGCGGTACACCTCAGCCATGCCCCCGGCACCGATGAGGCCGAGGATCTCGTACGGCCCGAGGCGGCTGCCCAGTTGCACGTGCTTGGTCTCCTCGTTGAGATTGTACCGCGATTGGCACGAAGAAGCGTGTCCTATGGGTGCCAGGAACGCGGTTGCCGCGTTTGAGGCGCGGGTATGACGTGACCACGCGGCCGCACCGGATCACGTGGAGAAAGCTCACGAGGTAGCCACACGTTGATGGTGGCGATGGACCCGACGGCTGCGAGATTCGATGCAGCGATCGAACGCCTCGTCTGCGCCGGGCCTTCACGGCCGCGGACCAGATTCCTTCGCGGGGAGAGTTGCGCCATGCCTGATCGTTCCATACCGTTGGGGCCACGAAAGCGGATTGCCCTCGTCGCCCACGACAATAAGAAGCGCGACCTGCTCCAATGGGTGCGCTTCAACCGCGGCCTTGACACCTCTTTGCGCCAACGCCACACTCAAGCTCGTTGAAAAGGAACTTCCTTTTCCTTGTCCCTTCCGCTTGCGCCCCCGCGGGCATCGTGCTTTGCGCATGCCTGGCTCCGTCTGCCACGGCGCAAGCGCAGCATCCAGCCACGCAACCAAGCCACAAGGAGCTTCCATGCCAGCCGCCGGCATCGTGAAGAATGAAGCAGTACCTCCGTGGGAGCGGCATCCTGCCGCGACCAGCCAGCTCTCGCGAGCTTTGCTCGGTCGCACCTGGAAGGTGCTCCCACTGCCGGAGTGTTGGAGGAGACTGTGATGGCCCAGCACGCCGCCGGAACCTTCGAGGTGAAGACCTCGCCGCTCCCGCAGGACGACGCCACCGGCGGCGCAGCCATCGGCCGCTTCGCTCTCGACAAGCAATTCCATGGCGATCTCGAGGCCGCGAGCAAAGGCGAGATGCTCGGCGCCGGCGACCCCGCCAAGGGCACTGCCGGTTACGTCGCCATCGAGCACGTCACCGGAACCCTGGGCGGTCGCAGCGGCTCCTTCGCGCTCCAGCACATCGGTACCATGGACCAAGGCAAGGTGCAGCTCGCCGTCACCGTCGTGCCCGGTTCGGGCGCAGGAGAGCTCGCCGGCATCGCGGGAACCATGACCATCACCGTTGCCGCCGGCAAGCACTCGTACGAGTTCGAATACACCTTGCCAGCCCCAACGCAATAACGCGAGACGAAGCTCCGAATCGGCGCCGGGCATTTGAACGCGCGGACCGAGCCTCGACGGGGCTATGATCCATCGACGTGGCGAGAGCTGCTTTCTATCCACCGGAGCAGCGAGGCCGCACACGGCTGCGAGATACTGAACGACGGGGAGGAAGAGCATGAGAGCTTTCCGGCATGTAGGCCTGCCGATTGCGTTGAGTCTGACGATGCTCGCGGCATGGGCTGGCGGCGCCAAGGAGCCAGCCGGCCCGTGGCGCTTTGCGGTTCTGGCCGACTCACGCGGCGACAAGGAGGGCAGCAAGTATGGGGTACGCACCGCGATCCTCGCGCCGCTGGCGACGCAGATTGCCACCGAGGGCGTGGACCTCGTGCTCTTCCCAGGCGATGAGATCAACGGTTCGCCGGACTACGGCGACATCCGCACGCAGTTGACGCAGTGGAAGTACGTGATGGCGCCGCTCCTCAATAGAGGCATCCCGATCTACGTGTCGCGCGGCAACCACGAGGTGCTCGAGAACGAGATCTCGCCGACGCCGGGCAGCGCGGTCGAGCTGGCCAACCTCGCCGCGTGGAAGGCCATCTTCCCGAACCTGCCGCAGAACGGACCTGCGTCGCAGCTCGACGCGACGTACTTCGTGGATCACCGCAACGCGCGCTTCGTCGTGTTCGACCAGTACCTCGGCCGCAAGTCGACTTACGACAGCGAGCAGTACGACAGCAAGGTCAGCAGCGGCACGGTCGACCCGTGGGTCATCACGCAGATCGCGAGCGCGCCGCAGCCGTGGGTATTCGTCGCGGCGCATGAGCCGATGTTCATCATCCATCACACGGATTGCATGGCCAACGACCCGGTCGGCCGCGACCAACTGCTCGATGCGCTCGGCGCCCGCGCCGGCGGCGGCGTCTACTTCTGCGGCCACGACCACGGCTACTGGCGAGCGATCGTTCCCGACGCCGCCGGACACGACGTCTATCAGCTCGTGGTCGGCTGCGCGGGCGCGCCGTTCTACGTGGCGGACAACGTCGCACGCAACGCGGACTACGATCGCAAGGTCGTGCCGCAGATCCTGTTCGCGAACGGCGGCCTGCCCCCCAAGGCCGAGCCCTCCCACGGCAAGGCTCCCGAGGGAGCAGCCTCCGGCGCCGACGCGCCCGGCGCCGCAGCCTCGAACGTCGTACCGAACAACCGTGACCTGCGGCCGATGTGGGGCTACCTCCTCGTGACCGTCTACGGCCAGACCGCCACCGCCGAGTGGAAGGCCCTGACCAACGCCGACCCGAGCACCTTCACCGTCAACGGCAAGCCGGTATTCAAGACCTACGACACCTTCGTGATGCACAGCTCCCGCTGAAGGATTCGCGTTTGAAGACAACGAGGCGGCCGCCATCTCGGCCGCCTGCAGCTCTCCGCCACCGCAGCCATGCCGGGCAGTGATGGGTGCCAGGCACACAGTGGCCGCGGCTGGCCGCTCGCGGGCGGTGGCGCTGGACCACTCGGGACCAAGGCCACGGCAGGCGCCCATCCCTATCGCCCTCGGCGATTCTCAAGCTATGCTGCGTGCTCCGCGCACTTCAATACCGAACGGAGCCGGCGATGCCGCGACACCCCACGATAGGTCCAACGCTCTTGGCACTGGTTCTTGGCGCCGGAACATGCGGATCTACAGCAACGTGGTGCGCCTGGTGGATTCGCCAAGCGAGCGCGTGTTGGTGATCTTCGGGGCGGGACATCTCGGCTGGCTACGTCACAATGTGTCGAGCGATCCCACCCTCCAGTTGAGCAAGCTCGCCGATTTCGCGAAGTGACGCCGCATTTGCCTGCAGCGACGGGCGCCGGGCACGCGGTTGCCGCGGTTACGTCGCGGCGCCTTGCATCTCGCCCTGCGGCGCGAGCAACGCGGCCCACCCGCTTGCTCGGCCAGGCTACTAGGAAAGGCCTCTGTATTGACGGATCAACTCCCGGTCGGACATCACACTGCCCGCCCTTTCTCCCAGGAAGAAGATGCTCGAGGCTGCATCGAGGGCACCGGCTTTGCGCACCAGGTAGTAGTCACAGTATTTGAGGTAGAAGGAGGTCACTCGCGCGAATGCCCTTACCACCGACCTGAGCCGGCGCGAGCTGAAGAAGCTCGCCAAGAAGTATTCGTACGCCCAGGCGAGCGCCATGCCCGGCCCGCATGTCGCTCCGCTCTCAATCTCCTTGAACCCACGGAACAACCGCCGAAGCCCAAGGTAAGTAAACCGGGTGAAATCGTGGCGACCCATATGGACCTGCTGCATGAAGGGAACCTCCGCGTAGACGAGGCCCCCAGGGTTCAACAATCTGTGCACCTCCTCGACGCACCTGTATGGGTCTGCCACATGCTCGAGGACAGCTTGCGCCACGACCCCGTCGAAGACCCGGTCCTCGAATGGAACATCGTGTGCGTCGCAGACCAGCATCGTGCGAGGGCCAAGCATCACGTCCGTCTCGACCAGTTCGATGCCGGGAGCGCTCGACAAGAACTCCATGCCCTGACCTAGGACGCCTCCACCTATGACGAGGACTCTCGGTTTCACCGCCCGGTCAAACAGCAGCGTCACGAGCCTCCGGTAGTTGGCGCCTGCCCTGACGTTACGCCCCATGGCTGGCGCCAGGCGCCGCAACGCCCGCCCCGCCGCGCTGCCCGCGCGCTCTTGATCCGACCTGGCGCCGGCAATGACGTCTGCAATCAAGAACAGACTGCGCTTCTCGTTGAGCAACACGGGCACGCCATCAACGACCGGAAATGCCACGCCGCAAGGGTCATTGGTACAGACCAGCTCCTCGCCCTGCGGTCCAAGCCTTCCCCCACAGATTGGGCAACGGAGCCGCTCGCGGATCGTCACGGACAGATTCTTCAATGACTCCTCCGCATGTTGGTCGGCTCATGCCATGAGCCTCGCTCCCGCTGGCGTGGGACCCGCCCGCAGAGCCAGCTAGCCAAGTGAACGTCCCGATGCGACCCGCTACCGGCCGTGGTAGCGGGCTCGATGTGAGTCCTCCCATTGCTGACCCGGCCCGGAAGACTGGACCACTCCGGATCTAGGATCAGGAAGGGCGGCTCGAGGCGGCCTGCGAGGGATGAGATCTTCAAGTTGGCAAGTGTCGACCTTCGCGAGTGGACCCCAGGTCGCGAGGAGGCTCCGTCAGGCTTCTCAACGAGAGTGCGGCCATGCACACCGCAGTTTCGGTGAGGATACTGAGGTCCAGGTACGGGCCCACCCGTCGAAGGTAGCCCAGGTCGTACGAAAGGTCCTCATGGATCGTGCGGCCGTCGACAGCCCCACGAAGGCGCGCAATCTGCCACGGGCCCGTGGCGCCGGGCTTGACGGTGATCCGCACCCGCTCGCGATCGCGATACCCGTCCGCGATGAACGGCATCTCGGGACGTGGCCCCACCAGGGCCATGTCGCCCTTGATCACGTTGATGAGCTGGGGAAGCTCATCGAGCGCCGTCCTCCGTAGGAAGCGGCCGACGGCGGTCGACTCCGACAACTTGACCTGCTGTTTCCTGGCATAGACCGGAAAGCCCACCGGCAACGTCCTGAACTTGTACATCCGGAAGCGCCGTCCGTCCTTCCCCACCCGCTCGTGGGCGAAGATGGCAGGTCCAGCGCTCTCGAGCCTCACCAACGCCCAGCAAACAACGAGCACCGGTAGAGCGAGCACGAAGAGGCCGGAGGCAATCACGAGATCCAGGACGCGCTTGAGCCACACCGCGTAAATGACCCTCATGAGGAAGGCGGCATTTTCGAAGGTGTAACGCGCGAAGAGCCGGCGCGGCTCCTGAGCGAGGCGCCAAGCCCACTCGAAACCGCGACGGGACAGCCACGGTGGACAGCGGCGGACGAGCCCTGTGTACATCCGGAAGAGGCCACCTGCGGCGACGATGACGCCCCCATCGAGCGCCTGCAGGTTGTCGTGCGCCCAAAGCTCCTGGCGGGGCATGCCCATCCCCGTCACGATGACGTCGGGTCTCGAGGCTTTGATCGATTCCACGACGCAGCGGTTCTCTTCGCCTTCCACGTCGAAGAATCCGTGGTGCCAGCCCGCGATGCGCAGGCGGGGGTGCCGCCGCGCGACCTCGGCCGCGAATGCAGCCACCACTCGCTCCTCGTCGCCCAGAAAGAACACCGACAGCCGCGTCCGTGCGCACGCTTCGAACAGGGCGTCGATCCAGTCCGGCGGAGTCATTCGCTCGCCGAGCCGAACTCCTGCCCAGTCGGCCGCGAGCTTCAGGCCGAAGCCGTCGCAGAAAACGACATCAGACTCATTGAGAGCCGCGGCGAAGCGAGCATCCCTGCGAGCGAGGTTCATCGCGTGGACGTTGACGTTGTTGACCAGTGCCCTGCGATGAGTGGCGGCGCTCTCGACCACAAAGCGAATGAGGCCCAAGTGGTCGACACGCGAGATGCCGACGCCGAGGAACACAGCCTTCTCGAAGTCAGCGATGGCCGGTTGCGTTGCCACCGGCGCGGGCTGGTCGGCAGTGGGGGGCTGGAGCGCTCGCATGCTGGTCGTACGACCACGCACACTCTAGCAGGAGCCGTAGACATCGTGGGTGGGGTTCGTGCACTATCCCTCCCACGATGCGTTCCCTCGTTGCGAGGCTGACGCCCGCCGTTCTCGTCGCCTGGATCGTGCTGGCAGCGCTGGTCCCTCGGCTCTCCCCGCTGCGGCCCGTGTACCTGGTCAACACGTACCTTCTGCTCCCGGCGCTATTCGGCGCCGCCCTCCTCGACTGCGTCTTGCGCTCTCGGCGCCGGTGGGCGTTGCGTGTCAGGGTTTCGGATGCTGGGTTAGCGCTGTTCGGGCTCGTGGCCGTTGCCTCGATCGCGCTGCAACACGATCCGGGCGCGGTTGTTCGACAGAACCTGGCCGACCTGTGGCGGACCTTCGTTGTTCCTGTCGCGGCGTTCTGGGCGATCCGCCTCACGCGGCCGCGAGAAAAAGGGCTTGCTAGCTGGGCGGTACCGCTGGCGGCACTTTGTGCGATCGAGCTGGCAGTTGGCCTTCTCGCCTGGTTGGATCCTCCAGCGTTGCCAAGTTTCTGGCCCGGCTCGATTCAAGAAACGGGGGGCGTGCGAATCACCGGTACACTGCCACAGCCCGATCTCTACGCCGCTGTGATGGTGTTCTGCGCGACCACTCTGGCCAATCTGGGCGCGGGCGCAGCCTCCAGGCTGACTCGCTCTCTCGCTGGCGGCGGCATCGCGCTCGCTTTCACCGGCGTCTTCTTGAGCTTCTCGCGAGCGAGCTGGTTGGGTGGCCTGCTGGCTCTCGCAATCCTCGTCGCCAACTACGGCCGCAAGCTTGCTGTTCCCTGCGTGGTGATCGTGTTGGCGGTCGTGGGCCTGTCTCGCGTCCACGAGGGGACAGCGAGGCTCCCGGCGTCGGGGCCGGCCACGGCCGCCCCAGCCAGGGAGAACGAGAGCTACGCGACCACCCGCCTGACAATGACTTGGACGATCAGGGACCGTATCGTGTTGGACGTTGCGGGTCTCAAGATGTTTCTCAGGAGGCCGCTGCTCGGGTGGGGGTTCGGCTCGTACGATCGCCATGCTCATGAGTTCGTTGCAAAGGTTGGGCCTTTCGTCCCCACGGAGTGGGACAAGAACGAGGCGGCTTCGCACTGCACCCACCTTTCGATCCTCGCGGAGATGGGGGTCCTCGGCTACGGTCTCCTTGCACTCCCCGCGGCGAGGCTCGTCGGCGCGATGGTCCACCGCCGAAAAACCCTCTGGCGGGACCGCCCTCTCGTCGGACTCTGGGCGATCGCAATCTTCCTCGCCGTCGTCAGCCTCCTCGTGGACCTCCGATATGTGGCGCTATCGCTCGGTCTCGGCGGGCTGGTGCTGGGACTGATCGCCGTTCGCGTGGATGCCGATGAACCGGAACGCTGAGCCGCGGGTCTTGCACGTCACGCGGAACCTGGACCAAGGAGGTGCCCAGGCGGTGCTGTGCACGCTGGCGGAGAGCCGGCCTGCCGGAAGCGAGTTCTTCGTCTGCACGCTGGCCGATGGCCCACTTTGGCCCAAGCTGGAGGCCGCCGGCGCCCAGTGTGCCATGGTGCCGGGCCCACGATGCCAGTTCTCCAATCCGGTTCGCTACGCATCCGAGCGCCGGCGCATCGTCCGGGAACTCGCCACCGTCGTGGATGAATGGCGCATCGAGATCGTCCAGACACATCTCCTGACCGTGCTTGACTCGGCAGTGCTCAGATTGCGGCGCATCCCTCACCCGCCCGCGGTGGTTTGGACGTTCCACGGGACGGACTTCCTGCCGCTTCGACCCGGCCCGACCTTGCGGCTGCGCCGGCTTGTGTGCCGTTGGCTCTACCGGGCAACAGCACGCAGGGTAGATGCAATTGTTGCCGTATCGGAGGCCGTCCGAGACTCGGTCGTCGGGCAGCTCGGGCCCGCCGCCGTGAGGACCAGGGTCATCGGCAATGCACCGAGCCCCAGGAAGTACGAACCCCGCAAACGCGCGGGGGAGGTACGCGCCGACCTCGGGCTGGACTCCAGCTCCCGTGCGGTGCTCTTCGTTGGGCGGCTCGCCGAGGAGAAGGGCTGCCGCCATCTCGTCGAGGCAGTACCCGGCTTGCTGTCTAGGGTTCCTGGCGCCGTGACGTTGCTCGCGGGGCACGGTCCGGACCGTGAGCGACTCGAAGCACTCGCGCGGCGCACCGGCGTCGCCAGCCAGGTGCGGTTCCTGGGGAATCGCGATGATGTGGCCGACCTGCTCGCCGCCGCCGATGTCGTCTGCCTGCCATCGGTGCGCGAGGGGCTGTCGTTGTCGCTCCTCGAAGCGATGGCGGCCGGCAGGCCGGTGGTCGCGTCGAACATCGCGGCGAACCGAGCGCTCCTCGACGACGGGATCACCGGCCTTCTCGTCCCGCCGTCCGATCCGGCAGCACTTGCTAGGGGCCTGATCGCGATACTCACTGACCCCGAACGGGCGATGGAGATGGCCAAGGCCGCGCGCCGTCGCGCGCTTGCGGAGCACAGCCCAAAACGCCAGTGGGAGCTCTACTCCGCGCTCTACCGCGATCTGCGTTCCGCCAGCACCTGGAGGTAGGCGGCCTCGGCCTCCGCCGTCATCCGCGCCGCGCTGAACCGCTGCCTCACCGCCACGCCAGCGGCGTCTCCCATCTCGCGCCGGCAGACCGGATCCGCGAGCAGCGCGGCCACCGTGTGGGCGAGTTTCTGTGGATCGCCGGGCGGAACGAGGCAGCCGGTTACCCCCGGCCCGATGATTTCACGGTTGCCTTCCGTGTCTGTCGCCACGACGGCCCTCCGCGCGGCCATCGCCTCCAGGACGACCAGTGGCAGCCCCTCCCCGAACAGCGACGGCAGTACGAACACGTCGAGCGTCGCGAGCAGGCTCGAGACGTCTTCGTGGTGCCCGGTGAAGAACACGCGGTCTGCGATGCCAAGTTCCCGGCACAGATGGCTGAGCCTTGCCGCGTAGGATGCCCTCTCCGCCTGTCCGGCGACAACGAACTTGCATGAGGGGCACTCTCGCAGGATGACCGGTGCGGCGCGCAGCAGGAACTCGATTCCCTTGCGCGGACGCAGCAGAGCGAGCGTCCCGACGAGCGGCGTACTGTCCTCGACACCTGGCAGTGAGCGACGGAAGGCCGCCCCGTCCCCCGCATCGTAGCGGTCGGCGTCGACGCCGTTCCGCACCACCGTGACGCGCGATGGTGGCACGCCCTTCGACACGATCTCGTTCCGCAATCCATCGCTAACCGTGACATACGCATCCGTCCACCGGATCAGTAGCTTCTGGAGCCTGGCGTTTCGGAAGTTCCTCCACCGCTCCTCGGTGTCGCGCGCGATCGGGCTGTGGATCGTTGCCACGACAGGGACTCGCGCAAGGCGCGCTGCAACGGCCCCCACGAGGTTCGCCCGCAGCGTGTGGGCGACGAGCAGGTCCACGCCTTGCTCCCGGACATACCTCGCCACCCTGACAGCAGCCGTCAAGTCCAGGCGGCGCGCCATCGGCACGAGGTCGGGGACCGGGTTGGTTGCGCGTCGCATCGCACCGTCCATGAGACAGACCATCTTCGGTTGGACGCGGCGATGCAGCCGGCAGAGTGTCATGACAAGGCGTTCAATGCCTCCGATGTTCTCGCCATTGATGAGATGGGCGATGGTGGCCTCGCGCTTGCCGTCAGTTGGAAGCGAGGTCATCGTGACCCCCCCTTTTCGAGCCCGGTTTCGGCGAAGGCGGCCTTTAGCCCCCGCGCCAGGAACAGTGCCGTGGCAACGGACGTGCCCGCGGTCGCCAACGCGATTCCAGCCACGCCGAAGATTCTCATCAGAGTCAGATCCAGAATGATGTTGAAGGGGGCGATGCAAAGCGCGCATGTCATCACCGCTTTCGTCCGCTTGAGGATGAACAGCGCCTTTACTTGGAGCTGAGCCATCGCTTGAGCCGGGAACCCTGCCAGGTAGCAGGCCCAGGCGGTCGCCACGTCGCCCAGTTTTGCTCGATCGAAGGAGCCGTGCGCGAGGAGCAGGCTGGCGATTGGACGGCTCGCGAGAATGAGGACTCCGGCAACTGGGATGGCGAGCCAGAGGACGCTCTTGGCGCTCCGGTTAACGTCGCGTTCAAACCCCGCCCGTCCTGCGCCGTGGTATTGCTCGCTCCAATGGGCGAGCAGCACCGTCACCAGCCCTCCCGTGAAGAGGCTGAACGGAATCATATAGAGGTTCTCCGCGTAGCGAAGAACCGTGACGCTGCCAGGAGCGAGCCACGAAGCCATGGCGCTATCCACAACCGGGTTGATGAGCGTCCAGACCATGGCAGAGATTGGATACACCGAGGTCCGGTAGAAGCCAGCCAGCCGCGCGTCGACACGAAAGGCAGGGCGAAACTGGAACGGGGCACACCGCCAAACGGTGAGGCCGAGGACGAGCAGGCGCGCCGCTTCGCCAGCAATGTAGCCGAGCGGCAGGGCGTGAACCCCGAAGCTCCCCTTGAGCAGCAGGATGCACCCGACGTTCACCACCGCTCTCACTCCCGGCGCCATGGCGGGGACGGCGAATGATTTCCGGGCGTTGAGATAGCCGGACAGCACGCTCGTCCAAAGCAGGAGCACCGCCAGCGGAGAGGTTTCCACCAAGAGCCGGATTACCAGGGCAAGTCCATTGCGATCGAACCTCGTGACCAACGGGAGGGCCGGCACGAGGGCCAGCAGGAAGACCACAAGAGCGGCGAGCTGGGCGATCGTTGCCGTAGCGAGCAGGCGGCTCATGAAGCGGCCGAGACTCGCATCCTCTCCTCGCGACTCGGCCACGAACGGGACCACCACCTCGAGCATGGGACCGAACACCCCAGCCAGGAAAAGGACGGCGCCGTAGACGAAGAAGAACGCGTCCGTGCCGGCGGACAAGCCGAACCACGAGGCGATGAAGAACGGCACCAGGAAACCGGCGGACTTGCCGACCAGCGTGAGACCGGTCGTCGAGAGAGCGTCCGCGAGTCGAGCCGGCTCCAGGAGTGGACTCGGGTCCCGGATCCGAGGTCCCGTCATCGCGGCTGCCTTATCCCGACGAGCCGCCGGTGGTGAAGGGCCTGCCTGGCGGCGAGCCGAGCGAGGAGCACTCGGTCCGAGACTCGCGGTGCGCTGTCCCTCGGCCAGGAGCGCAGCGCATGTCGCACGGCTGCGCGCGTGTCACTCGCGCCGCGAACCGCGAGCAACGCGGAATGCCAGCGGTCTCGAAGGGTCTCACATCTGGCCGAGCGGCGTGCCCGTGTTGCCGCAGCGGGGCGGTTGCGCGCGGCGCGGCTGCCACCGAGATTTGCGACGGCGTTTCCGGTCTCGACCTCGCGACAACACGCCGCCACCAACGCGCCCCAAATCGGCGCCATGCGGAAGTCATAGATCTCCGGGGAAGTCACACTCCACACGAGGTAGGCCAACCACGCCGTCGTGGCCCCTCCGAGAAGCCACTGACCTTCATGACGGCCGCGAAGGGTGAAGGCCGAGCGCGCCGTCCACGCGACGATGAGGGTCAGGCCGACCAACGCGATGGCCCCTGCGAGGCCGAGCTTGAACAAGAGGAAGAGGTAGTAATCGTGGATGTAGCTGGCCTGAGAAAGCACGACCCGGCAACCCTTGCTGTCGAGCGAGGCGTTCGGGAATGCGAACGTCGCGCCAAGGCCGAGACCGGCGACATGACGCCCGAGACCTGTCCGGCTCCAGACCGCGTGAACGGCCCGCGACTCGGCCATGCGATAGTTGAGTGCGCTATCGGCAAGCGGATCCGCGATCGCGCCGCCGAGGCTGGAGACTCGCACGCATAACTGGCGCCCGAGCGCCTCGATCTCCGATCGCACGACCAAAAGACCAAACCCGTCGACAAGCCACACCCCCTGATTGGGGTCGAGCCGGAGGCCGCCACGGAACATCCGGGCCGCAGGCGGTGCCGCCAACACTGACGCCCACCGCGTCCATCGCCCCGTACCGACGATCTCGGCCTGCCTCGTCCCGAGAGACTGGCCCGCCGCGTCGACGAACTCGGCCCACACCCACAGGCTCGTGCCGCGGCCGCCGCTCGATCTTCCCCCGACCTGCAGCGCGGCACCCTCGAACGGTCGTGAGGCCACGGTCTCTCGGACCGTCTCCGTCACGGCTGACGACTCGAGCCGAACGGGCATCCCGGCAACGGTGGAAGGCGACATTCCAGCCCGATCCTCGCAGCGCGTCACGAGCACCCCCGCAGCAATCACGAGGGCAACTGGCATGAGCGCCATCCCTGAGGCGAGCGCGGCAGCGCGGCCAGGCTGGCCAGCCATTAGCAGGAGGAGCGCCAGGGTCCCGATCAACGCGCTGACCCACGCGCCGCGCGACTGCGCCCACAGACAGAGGATCGCCGCGGCGCTCGGCACAGCCAGGGACCAGCGGCGCGAGCCGGCGCCGACCCAGGCCAGTCCCAAGAGCCAAATGAGCGGCGCCACCGCGCCCGCCCCGACACCGTTGCGGAGGTCGAAACCGAAGTGCCCGGGAACCTCGCCGCCAAGCTGGGGAACGGCGAGCGCCGTGCCGTGCAACACGAGCGCCAGCATGGCGGCCCACCCCAGCGCAAGCAAGAGCGTGTTGCCGTCGAGGTCGCGCCGCACGGAGAAGGCCACCGCCGCGGCTGGAAAGAGCGCCATGGAGATAGCCTGACTCGCCACGAAACGAGTGGGGTTCCCTGCGAAGATCCCTACGGCCGCGCCCCAAAGCGCGGCGGCAGCGTAGAGTCCCAGGCCCAGCCGAATAGGACTTGGAAGAAAACGGACCCGCTCCAATAGGTCCTGCCGTCCGCCCCAAGCCGCGACGGCGAGCACGACGATGATGAGAGCGACCTGTAGACGCAACCCGAACTCGAACGGTACGAGCACGGTTGCATACGGGACGAGAACCATCCCGCCAATCAACCAGGCTGCACCCGACCGTCGTTCCACGCGCGTTGTCGTACTTCGGCCCGGGAAAGGATATACCGTTGCCGTGGCCACACCGGCAACTCAGAGCTCTCTGAACGTAACACCGGAGCATCTCTTAGGGCTGGACGGACGGGGCGATGGCGGCGTTTGGGGGCGGAGATGAGCGCGCTCCGCTCGATGGCAAAGCAGGCGCTACGGGACCAGCCGCAGCTCCTGGAGAAGATCGGAATCACCATCCGCACGGCCCGGACCTCGAAGCAACGCAACGCGGGGAAGAAGGCGGCGGCGACCCGCAAGGCAAAGAGCGAGAAACCCGAGCTGGTTACCGTGTAGCGACGGTAGCGCGACGGACCTTGGGGCGGAGGCCCGCTCCGCCCCAAGCCGTTCGCCGCCCTCTCCCACCGCACCCCTGCCAGGCAGCGAGCCGATTCCTTCGGAACGTCCACGTCGCCAACTTCAACAAGAGACCAACTCCACAACGTCGCGGTGCTAGGATTTCTTCATGATTCTTTCAACTGCTTCTCTTCTCATGCTCGTGTCTGCCCAAACGCACCGCGTGGTTTCACCGCCTTGCGACGAACAGATCATTCAAGTCGTTTGCGAAAGTGACGTACGAGGACTTCTTGACCTCCTCACTGAGGGGGGGAGCCCTGACGCCAGCGATTCCCACGGCACGACCGCACTGATGCTCGCAGCCTGCCTCAACGACTCAGCCAGCGTCGATCTCCTGCTCGGCGCTGGGGCCCACCTTGCAGCCATCGACGACCAGGGTGAGGACGCGCTCGATTACGCAGCACGCAAGGGCGCCCTAGGGACCGCACGGATCCTTTTAGCAGCCGGAGCGAATCCAAATAGCCGAGCTTTCGATGGCGTAACGCCTCTGATGGAAGGAGTCGCCGGCGACGAGCCCCAGGCCATGACGACTCTCTTGCTGGAGCACGGAGCTAACCCAAGAACAGCAACCGACAAGGGATGGACCGCGTTGCATACCGCGGCTGCCACGTGCCGTGCGGCTACAGTCCCACTCTTGGTTGCCAGCGGCGCCGACCCCGCCGCCCGGGACGCAAAGGGGAAAACGCCGCTGCAGGCTGCCATGTGGGGGTACACCGCCCAGCAGCCAGGCTTCACCGAAACTGTGTCGGCTCTCCTGCGCGTCGGTGCCAACCCAAACCAACGTGTTGATGAAGGATACTGCCCATTGAGCTTCGTCCTGCTTCGGCAACTCTGGCCGCTCGCCGAGGAGATGCTAACCTGCGGCGCCGATGTCAACGCCGTATCCGAGGACGGGACGACACCATTGATGGAACTCGCCGCCGCTGGCGACGTGCTTGCTGAGGCCTTCCTACTCCAGCACAGCGCAGATGCCACCAGGTTGGACCGGAGTGGTCGAGATGCGGGCGACATCGCGATCGAGCACCACGAGTGGCACTCCTACGTCTCGGCGCTGATGAGGGTTTGGACTCCGTCGACGCGCACACCTGATGTGCGTGGACCTACGCGGCGGCCCTGCGGCCTCCCGGTTAGGCGAATACCACTCGGGCCGACCTTTTGGCCCTCGTTTCTTCCCGCCAGATTGGTGGGGGTAAGCGAAGGCGTAGCCGCCTACATTGACTCCATTGTGCGGGCAGATCTCGATCAAACAGCGATGCACGAGCTGACCGGGAGCCAGAACTACTTCGGTGGGCCGACGGTGGCTGACTGGGTCCAAAAGGGCGTCGTTGCCGTGTACCCAATCGAGTCGGCACCAAACGCTCCCGCGCCCCTCATGCTTGTCGATTTCTGCCATCTCCCGTTTCGCGAGCCTTTTCTGCAAGTCGTCGCGCCAAAGGATGGATCTGCCTCGGCCGAGGTTCTGACACTTCACCTCCCATACGGAGGCAGCCGGAACCAGTTGGACGGGTGGCCGGTGGCGGTCATCGACCTTGACTGCGATGGACACGCCGAGGTCGTAACTGTCTTCATTGAGCCTCATCCTCGAGACGAGGACCCCCGTGACTTTACGGACATTAGCGCGTGGCGGGCAAGCGACAAGCTACAAGAGTTCCCTCTGCCCGAGACGACCGGTACCCAGGGTCCAGCGCTCGTCCGGCCCGATGTCTATTCACCGTGGAGCCTGATTCGGTAGCGAAGGCAACGAGCGGTCGCGGTCACCTCACCCCCCACACATCGTCGGATAGACCGCCTTGGTGGACAGGCGCCACGCACGTGGTCGCCGCGGTTAGCCACTCGGGAGCGGTGACGCTGGACTCCTTGGGACCAGGGCCACGGCAGGCGCCCATCCAAATCGCCGTCGGCGATTCTCAAGGTATGCTGCGTGCTCCGCGCACCTCGATACCGAACGGAGCCGGCGATGCCGCGACACCCGACGATAGGTCCGATGCTCTTGACAGTGGTTTTTGGCACCGGGACGGGTCGCGCGATCGCGGCCCCCTCTCCATCCGGCGCTGACATCGTCGGGGATACCGCCATCGCGTGCGGCGAGAGCTGGGCGTGGGCGAACCCCTTGCCGCAAGGCAACGCACTCGCCGGCGTCACGTGGGCGGGGACGCAGTTCGTGGCGGTGGGCGGCTACGGCGAACCGGGCACGATCTTGACGAGCCCTGACGGAGTGGTCTGGACCTCGTGCAACTCGGGCACCGGGGTGCAGCTCAGCGGAGTCGCCTGGACCGGGTCGGCAGTCGTGGCGGTCGGCAATCTCGGGACGATCGTCACGAGTCCGGACGGGGTGACGTGGACCACTCGAGCCTCGGGCACCGTCTACCCGCTGTACGCAGTCACCTGGACCGGCGCCCAGCTCGTCGCGGTCGGCAGGCCCGGCGTGGTGCTCACGAGCCCGGACGGGCGGACGTGGACCACCCGAGATCCGGGAACGGTCGAAGATCTTTACGCTGTCACCTGGACCGGCACCCAGCTCGTCGCGGTCGGCTCTTACGGCACGATCCTTACGAGCCCGGACGGAATCACCTGGACGGCGCGCATATCAGGGACATTTCAATCGCTCACGGGCGTGGTCTGGACGAGCACGCTGCTCGTCGCGGTAGGCGGCGATACGATCCTCACCAGTCCCGACGGGGTTACCTGGACGGCACAAAACTCGGGCATCAGCGCGGGACTCTCTATCCAACCCTACCTTTTTGGCGTGACCTGGACCGGCTCGCTCATCGTCGCGGTCGGCGGACTGTACGAGACCAGCCAAGCAGGCGAGAAGACGTCCGGTTTGATCCTCATCAGCACCGACGGGACGACCTGGACGGCGCAGGAATCAGGGGTTTCCAACTACCTTTTGTCCGTTTCCTGGAGCGGCGCGGAGTTGGTGGCAGTTGGAGGGACGATGGGTCCCACGATTCTGGCGAGCCCCGACGGGGTCACCTGGATGGCGCGTTCTTCCTCGGTGACTTCGGAGGACCTCCGCGCGGTTACATGGACCGGCACCCACTTCGTGGCGGTGGGTCATCTCGGAACGATCCTCACGAGCGAGGATGGCCTCACCTGGACCACCCAGATCTCTGGAACGACGAGGATGTTGTGGGGCGTGGTCTGGACCGGCTCGCAGGTCGTGGCCGTCGGGGACTACGGCACCATCCTCACGAGCCGAGACGGCGTCATTTGGACCTCACGATCGTTGGAAACGGACGCCGGCTTGTTCGCCATTACCTGGACCGGTTCGCAGCTCGTTGCGGTCGGGCAAGGGCCTACCGGGCCCGAGACCGGGATGATCTTCACGAGCCCCAACGGCCTCACCTGGGCCACGACCGCGACGGGGAGTTCGGATTTCCTCTACGGCGTGACCTGGACCGGGACCTTCCTCGTCGCGGTGGGCCGCGACACGATCCTCACGAGTCCTGACGGGATCACTTGGACGGCACAGAGCTCGGGCATCTCCACCGACCACTTCATCACGGGCGTGACCTGGACCGGGTCACTGCTCGTGGTAGCCAGTCGCTCTGGCATCCTCACGAGTCCAGACGCGGTGGTCTGGACCACGCCATTCTCCGCAACCCCGCTGCAGATGCTTGAGGGCGTCACGTGGACCGGTTCGCAGCTCGTGGCCGTTGGGAACTACGGGACCATCCTGACGAGCCCTGACGGGATGACCTGGAGCGTTCCAACGTTGGGAACGTTCGCGCCGCTGTCCGCGGCCGCCTCGACCGGCACGAGGCTCGTGGCCGTCGGAGCCTTCGGCACCATCCTGACGAGCGAATGCTCGCCGGGATGCTCCTGGCCTTCGATCACGTCGTACCCGCCGGATGCAACGATCTTGAGCGGGCAGGCGGCCGCGATCTCGCTAGCCGCCGGCGGCACGTCGCCGCGGTCCTACCAGTGGTACGAGGGGTTCAGCGGCGACACCTCAACACCGGTCGGGAGCGATGCGAGCGTGTTCAGCACTCGCCCGCTCACAACCACGACGAGGTACTGGGTCCACGTGAGCAACGCGTGCGGGCACATGGATTCCCTGACGGTAACGGTGACAGTCAACCATGAGCCTCGACGACGGCTCAAGCGGCTCTAGGAGCCTGATCGGC
Source organism: Thermoanaerobaculales bacterium (assembly GCA_044447965.1). Taxonomy (GTDB): domain Bacteria; phylum Acidobacteriota; class Thermoanaerobaculia; order Thermoanaerobaculales; family Thermoanaerobaculaceae; genus DATIYW01. The sequence goes on from JBIOGJ010000029.1 coordinate 36,659, forward strand.
GCCACGCGCGCGGTTCCCGGTGTTGCGTCGCGGCGCAAAACCCCGCACGCCGCAGGTGCCGGATCAGGCCTCCGCAGCCAATCGGGTGAGAACAGCACAAGATGGTGACGTGCCGTGAGGCGGTACCTACGGGGCCGATTGTTGCCGTCTCTCGAGCAGGACGACGCCCGCCCGCCACTTTTCGCGCATCTGGGCGGTCCGGTGCGGCATCAGCTTCCCCATCAGTTTGAACATCCAGACCCCGCTCATCGAGCGATCGAGCCGTATCGAATGCTCGAACAGCTCGTGGAACTCCGCTTCGCGCCAGCCATGAGGCTCGAAGAACTTCGTGCCTTCTTCGGGCGCGAACTGGTACTTCGTGTTCGCCCGTTGCAGCTTCATTCCCCACCAGCGATTCACCCGCCTCCGGATCATCGGTGTCGCGAGGTCGATGACCCAGTGGCGGAAGCTCGCGACGGCATGGAGATCGTCGGCGAGTTCGCCGACCACCTGCGGCGAGAGATAGACGAGCAGGCCCTCGCTGAGGACGAGTGCGTTGCCAAACTCGGCGCCGAGCTTCCTGAATAGGTCGCGCCGTGGGCCTGCCTGCGACAGGTCGAGAGCGATCCGCTCCAAGCGACAGTGGGGCGTCTCGGCCGCCAGCGCTTCGCTTTTCTCTCGAATCATGTCGGGCAGGTCGACCTCGATCCAGCGCAATGAGGCCGGCAGCGAGAGACGGTACGGCCGCGCATCGAGACCGGCCGCGAGGTTGATGACCGTGTCGGTACCCTGCGACAGGAGGCGCAGCACGAGCTCGTCGAACAGCACGGTCCGGACGATCGTCGTCCACGCCATGCGTCGTCCGTACGTGAGCCCGCGCGCGATCTGCTCGCCGCGTCCCGCGGTTGCCTCGACGGCGAACTCGTCGTGGAAGAGGGCGTCTGGGCGCTTGCTCTCCATCGCGCGGTGGTACGCCACGAGCAGTGCCGTATCGGACACCGAGCGGAGCGCGTGCGATCTCGAATTCTGACTCATCGCCGCGATTCTCCTTGGGCTGAGTGGTTCATGAGAGCCCGTTTGCGAGCGCAGCTCTGGCCCCGCGACGCTTGCAACGCGAGTGCACCCGCCTACCCGGGCAGGCTTCTCCGACAAGCAGCCCGAGGGAGCACTTTCCAGGCGCGAGCGAGCAAAGCTTCCCAGAGCCGACTTGTCGCGGCGAGATGCCGCGCCCGCCGACCCCCGTTCGCATAGCGCACGGCGCCGGAGGCCGGCGGGAAACTCCTAGCTCTTGGCCTTCGTCTTCATCTCCGCCTGTTCCGCCGCCTGCTCCTTGGCGGTCCACGGCGGCACGACGCCGTTCATGCGCGCATACGCGATCATCTGCCCGAGGTGCTCATGAGCGTGGGAGAGCACCAGCAGGTAGCCGCCGCGCACCGTGGTCTTGAAGCCGAAAAACTCCACGGGCTTGGCGAGGTCCTCGTCGCTGGCGGCCTCCAGGGCGGCCTTCATGTAGGCAAACGACGCTTCCAGCGCCTTCTGGATGTCGGCCTTCTTGGTGAGCGACTTTTCGTAGGTCTTGAAGTCAAACCCTGCCGGTGGCTTGACGCCCCAAAAGCTGGGGATGCCGTAATTTGCCCCGGCGACGTGCATGAACACCTCTGCGGGCGAGCGCACCCCTTCCCCGGGACGCCACGAGTACTTGTCCTCGGGAATCGCCGCCGCGAGTTGGTTGAGCTTGTCCTCGGCGCCCGAGATGTTCATGAGCATCTCGCCCTTGAGGCCGGTGGGCATCGGCCCCGCCGCCATCGCGACAGATACAAGCGACACGCTCGCGCCGAGGAGAAGAAGGAACACACCCAGGTTTCTCTTGGTCATTGCACGGCTCCTTTCGGTACGGCACTGCGTTGGTTGGTCTCGATGCATCGTACTTGCGCGAACGGTGTGCCGCGCGACTCAATTCCCGCGTGCGCCGGATCCGCCGCCATCATTCGCCCGCCCCGCGTCTCGCCGAGAGCCCCCGCGTCTTCCTGCCGCGTGACGACACCGTGGTAAGGTAGCAATCGAGGGGAGCGAGCGATGGCTGAGGCAGGTGCAGTGCACCCGGGTCGTAACGAGCCGTGCCATTGCGGCTCCGGAAAGAAGTACAAGCACTGCTGTCTCGCCAAGGACGAGGAGGCTGAGCGTGCCTCGCGGGCGCAGCAGACCAGTGCTGCGCCTCCGCCAGCGCCACCGGAGGAGGAGCCTTCGCCGCGCCCGACACCGCCACCGCGGGCCCAGGGCCAGCCGTGGAAGCGCGCTGCCAAGACCGCTCGCGGCCCCCGAAGAATCACCACGCCGCGCAAGGCGGGTTGAGCCTCCATCGAGCGCGAGCCAGGCGCACGCTGTCCGTTGCCACACGCCACGCGCCGACCGAACCACGATCCGTTACTTCTCGGGCGCGCTCGCAGGCTCCTTCAGCTCGATGACGAGAGCGTGCACCGTTGTCTTTCCGATGTTTTCCCCCGCATGCGTCTGGGCCTCGTTCCAGATGCAGTTCCCGGCCTTGAGGTCGGCGTCGACGCTCTTGCCGTCCGGCATCGTGAACCTGACCTTCGAGTCGTTCAACGTGTACACGACGTTGGCGGGATGCGAGTGCATCGGCGACTTCTCGCCGGGCTTCAGCGTCACGGAAAGCACCCGCACGTGTTCGTTTTCGAGAATGACTTTGTAGACGTTCGGCGCGACCTTGACGGGATCCTCGGCCAGAACTGCCCTAGCCACAAACCCGAGACCGACGACAACCAACGCAAGCAGACCTGCACGCTTCATGATGATGCCCCCTTTCCTGTAGGAAGACTTGGCTGGGCCAACAGAACCTCGCCCGCCCCAATTCCACCACCGCATCCGGCGCCCCGCGAACATCGGCATCCGCTCCTTAATGCGCGCCCTCCACGAGGAAGAGCTGCGAGACCATGCGGAAATACCGATACGCGTAACTCTTGTCGTCGTCCGTCAGGGTAGCGTCCTTTGCCCTGAGGACGCCCGTCCGGTCGACCGGGGCAACCTCCCGAACCAGAGTGCGGCGGCCGGTGGCGATATCTAATCGCTCGATCTGGAACGGCATGTCCGCGGCGCGGAAAACGTCGACAGAGCGGCCATCAGTGCTCCAGCGGATGATTTCGTCGGCCGTGGTCAGACCGGGCACGGTTTGAACTGTCTCCTCTCCGCTCCGCAGGAGGGAGTAGTTCCCGCCGGGGCTCGAGCAGAGGATTCGCTGGCCATCCCCTGAAACGACGCCGCTCGTTGTTCCTTCCGGCGTGACCGGCCGTGGGGGGCCACCCGAGATACTCTGCGCGTAGCACCGCGAGGCCTTGCCGGGCTCGTTGCCGCAAAAGAGGACGCTCTTTCCGTCCGGGAACCAGTTCGCCGATTGGTAGGCTTCCAAGCCTTCGCGCGGAAGGCGGCGCGCCGCCCCGGGACCGGTTGGGTAAATAACGAGCTGCGGCGGCGTGAACACGATGGCCAGGGCCCACTTTCGGTCAGGCGAGAGACCAAATGCCTGGCCTTCACCCAGGCGCATGACGGGACCGCCGTCGGTCCTGCGCATGCAGACCGCATAGTTCGGGCCGGCGGTAGAGGAGGCGTCGGTGAAAAGCAGCATCTGCCCGTCCGGCGAGAGAAACGGAGAGTTGGAGAAGTCGAGCCAGGAGAGATCGCGCTCGGCGCTCGCGCCGGGGGCCAGGACCGAGATCTCGTCACGAAGGTCGTCACGAGTCATGAGGTAGCGCCCGGTGCGCGAGACATCGTGCAGCGTCAGGCCACCGGCGCTCGTCAAGGAGACTCGGCGGTGTCCGGAAAGATCGACGCCATAGAGGACGTGACCGCCCCCGCTTGGGCTGGCGGTGAAGAGGACCTCATCGCCGGCCTGCGACCAAGAAAGGCCCTGCTCCCCCTCATAATCACCGGAGAGAAACGTGCGCTTTCCCTCCCGATCGACGACGATGACGGAGCCGCGGTCGTCAAACTTCGCAGGGTGCTCGAAGACGGCGATTCGATCGCCTTGGGGTGAGACGCGAAGGTCGCTTAGGTAGCCCGCGGTCTCGAAGAGCACGTTGCCAATGGGGAACTCCAGGCGGTCCTTCCCGTTCGCTGCATGAATGATTGCCAACTCGGAGCCGTCGGGCGACCAGTCCGCTTGACGGACATCCTCGAGGATCTCCCGCGGCGCCGTACCTCCGAGCGAGACACGCGCGAGGGTGCCGGTGAACAGCCGCTGCCAGATGTAGCGGGCGTTTGTCAGGACGGCCAGCTCCCCCTTGGAGGAGACCGACAGAAGGTGCGTTTTCGGCAGGCCGAGCGGCTTGGGCTCGGGATACTCGGGTCGGATCGTGAACAGCTCCGGAACGTTGCCTTCGAGCGCCGCGCTGTAGACGATCGTCTCGCCGTCCGGCGCGAAGGCGGCCTGGAAGATCGCTTGCGGGCGGAAGCTCATCTGGCGAAAAGTGATTCCCGCAGCCGAACGCCGCTCCGCCTTCTGCCCCGCTCGGTACGCCGCGACGCTTGCAGCACCCAGCGCGGCGGCAACCGCGAACCCCACCAGCCATAGACGCCTCTCCCTGTGCGAAGCAGTGGCTGCTGGCCCGCTCGTGACGGCCGACCCCGAGAGTGCCTGAAGTGCGAAGGCGATGTCCCGCGCCGACTGGAAACGCTCGCCCGGCTTCTTCTCCAGGCAATGGTGCACGATGCGCTGCAGTCCAGGCGACAGTCCGGAGCCACTCGCCGCGATCTCCGGCGGGTGCTCTTTCAGGATCGCGGTCATGCTCTCCGCCGCCGTCTCGCGCGCGAACGGCTGCCGCCCGGTCAGCATCTCGTACAGCACCGCGCCAAACGAGAAGATGTCCGAGCGGTGGTCCAACGTACCGCCCCGCACCTGCTCCGGGGACATGTACCCGACGGTACCCATCACGGTGCCGGGACCGGTGTGCTCCGTGGGCGCCTGGGCAGCCAAACCCGGGCTGCTGACCGGTTCCGCCCTCTTCGCGAGGCCGAAGTCGAGGAGCTTCGCGCGTCCCTCGAGGGTGACGAAGACGTTCTCCGGCTTCAAGTCGCGATGAACGATCCCCTTCTCGTGCGCCGCGGCAAGACCCTCCGCCATCTGCACGGCGAGATCAACGGCCTTGCGGGCGTGAAGCGCACCGTGCGCGAGACGGTCGCGGAGTGTCTCGCCTTCGAGGAGCTCCATGATCGCGAAGGCGATCCCGTTGATGCGCCCAAAATCGTAGATACCCATGATGTTTGGGTGCGAAAGCGAGGCTACCGCCTTGGCTTCTCGCTCGAACCGCGCGAGCGCCACCGAGTCGCCTGCGAGCTCGGCTGGTAACACTTTCAGCGCGACATCGCGGTCGAGCTTGTGGTCGCGAGCGCGGTACACCTCGCCCATTCCTCCAGCACCGATCGGCACGAGGGTCTCGTACGGCCCCAAACGCGTTCCCGCACTGATTGTCATCAGACCGTTAAAGAGAACGGGCAAAGCAGCCATCACAATTCCGAGACGAGATTCCGTTCGTCACCGACCTACGCGCTGCCGACCGTCAACGCCGCGACACGACCCTACCGGACGACGTACCAGGACCTGACCACGTGACGCGTTCCGTGCGTCGGATGCGATGTGGACGACGGGTGCGGCGATGTCGTCGGTGCGCCGCGACGCGGGCGCTACCTCGAGGTCGCAACGAGGATGCCGCCGGACACGAATGCGATCACCCACCACGAGTAAGCGACCCGCGTGGAAAGGTGCAGCCAGCGCGGGACCGCCGCGTCGCCCGCGCGGAGACGGTGGCGCGCCGCGAACACCGTCTCGACGAGCATCCCGGCCAGCGCCGAGTAGCCGAGGACGCCATGCAGCGTCAAGACCTTGCCCGAGCCGAGGATCATGCAGACGGTGGCGGTAACGTCGAACACCACGCCCGTGACGAGAAACGCCAACGCACGCCCGGTAACCCGTCGCGCGCGTTGTTCAATGACGACACCCACCGTGTAGCTGGCGAGCGCCAGCACGACGATCGTCACCCCGGTGCGGAGCAGCGGCGTCATCTTTACCCCTCCACAGCGGCGCAGTCTGCCACACCCGGTTCCCACACGCATCCACACTGGGGACTCGGACCGCTTCGAGCGCGCGACGAGTTCCGCGCCTCCTCATCACCACCGAACTCACACCGGTTCACTTCTCGTCGTAGGCCCGCCGCAACGTCGCAATGCCGAGCCTTAGAGGTGGAACCGCCCGACTAGCGCCTCGCGCGTGGGGCGTGAGATCGCAGCCGCTTCTCCTGCGCCCTGAGCTCGCCAGTCGGGTCGCTCTCGGCGAAGTCGTCCGCCTCGAACACCTGGCGGAGCTCGAGCACCACGCCGTCGCCGAAGGGCGCGCGCTTCATCCAGCCAATCGCCTCATCCTTCGATTTGACCTGAATGATCCAGAACCCAGCGATGAGCTCTTTCGACTCCGTGAAGGGCCCGTCGAACACCGTGGTCTTCCCGCGGGAAAACTCGATGCGGGCGCCTTTCGAGCTGGCTTGCAGCCCCTCAGCGGCGAGCATCACGCCGGCCTTCACCATCTCCTCGTTGAATTTGCCCATCTCGGCGATGAGCTTTTGGTCCGGGAGAACGCCCGCCTCGGAATCCTTGTTTGCCGGGACTATCACCATGAATCGCATCGTCGTATCTCCTTTCCGGTTCCAGGGGGCGGACCCGACCGCGCCGGAACCTTGCCCCTGCTCCTACGGCGAACGGACGGCGGGCGAATCGGCATTCCGCGAGGTTCGAGGTCTGTCCAGGAGATGCGCCAAACAGGTACCCGCTACGCTTTCCGCTCATCGGTCGCAACCCACGCACGCAGAGCGGGTGAATTGGTCGTCCATTTTTCGGTAGCCGCGACGCCGGCTACGGCCTACCCTGCTTCCTCGCGGGAAGGCTCATCCGGGCCGCTGCCCTGGAGGAACGCTGTCGTCGTGTAGTGCGTTTCGTGCCGCAAGGCGATGCACATCGGCGGGAAGCGTCCCCGCTACATGGTCGACCTCCTGTTCGGGGAGGAGACCACCGCTGGGACCTTCGAGCCTGACGAGTGGCACGCCGAGATCGACGCGTTCATCGCCGCCCACTGACTGAGCTGATTCGCGCAGTCAGCCGGTTGCGCTGCCTTCAGTTCTCGAGGTCGCAGCCTAGGGGCAGCGATGCCGGGCACGCAGCACACAACGTCGGACAACCGAGTTGCAGAGGCGGCGCGCCAACGCGGTTAGGCGTCGGCAGCTATCGTTGGACTTTGCACCCCTGGCGATCTATCCGGCGGTTGGCGACGTAGTGTAATCGCGCAGCAGGTAGTCGAGGACGTCCTTGGCGGAGTAGCTCTCGCCCTTCCGGTGCAGGAACGCCTTGAGCTGCCTGAAGCAATCACCGACCGTAATGAGCGGCTGCTCCAGGTACCCTCCGAGCCGCTCCCGGGCAAAACCAAGGTTCGCGATGAGCCCGTTGCAGAGACACTTGCGCCCCTCGAGCTCGGCTGGGGAACCGCCCTTGGCCAACCAGGTCGCAGTCGGCTCCGCCGGGCAGCGATAGCCGATCTCGCCGTCCTCCCGCTTGTAGATGCGGCGCAGGAAACCGAGGTCGCAGACGCGCGGGCGCCTGAGGTACTCCCCCATCTCCGACAGCGTGCCCTCGAGGCTGAGGACCTTGAACGGAAATCCGGTCGGCGACGCGAAGGCGTCCGTGATCACCTTGCCGAGTCCCTGCGAAGCCATCCTGAGCGCCCTCTCCTTGATCGAGTGCATCAGGCCGGACTCCCGGCAGAACGCGAACAGCGTCCCGACCTGCACACCCGCCGCGCCGAGGGCGAGAGCCTCCTTGACCTTCCCCGACTCGCCGAATCCGCCGGCGAGGTAGAACGGGAGTCCCAGCTCGCGGATCTTCGCGACGTCCACGGCGTCCCTGGGCCCGTAAACGGGCTGGCCGTCCGCATCCGGGGTGGGACCGCCACGGGGCGGCGCGTTGTGGCCGCCCGCCGTGGGTCCCTCGATCACGAAGCCATCGACCCGGCCAGATGCCTTCCTCGCCATGGTGAGCGCGAGCACGTTGGAGGACACGATCGGATAGAAGATCGGCCGCGACAGCTCCCGCGGCGCGCCGCGCAGCACCCCACGCGGCGAAAGGTGCGCGCGGAAGTCATCCTGGGCGGTCGCACCCTCGACCTGCAACGCCATCGAGACGTCATGGTGCTCTGCCAACCCGTCGAGGATCGCCGGAACCTCACGAGGTATCCCGGCGCCCATGATCACGACGTCCACCCCGGCCAGCATCGCGCCGTAGAGGCTGGCCAACACGGGGAGCTGGATCTTGGTCAGGAGGTTGATGCCGACGGGGTTGTCATGCCCCGCCTTGGCGAGAAAGACCTCGATGAAGTTGGCCGCAACGGTATCCTGGATGAGCTCTTCGTGATCGCGCAACACATGCTGCCTGGGCATCCTGGCGGAGCGCCGATCGGCGGGGTCCTCGACGAAGTAGGCTGCGAGGATACGGGCTGCGACTTCCTGGTCGGGGAACGCCGCGAGCGCTCGACGGGTGTGACCCCCCTCGTCGCCGGAGCGCATGCGCCCCGCCATGATCGCTTCGGCGCCGGTGCCGGACACTACGCCGAGCTGGCCTTCCAACGAGACCGCCCGTGCCAACAGCCAGTTGGATACGCCGGCGCCCATCCCACCCTGGATAATCATCGGTAAAGCTACGGCACACCTCCTAGGGAAACCGCCGCACGCGACCCCCATGGCGACATCCCTGCGAGCCAGAGGGCGTCTCGGCCCGGGGCCAAGCCATCGCATGGTGCAATCGCGAGCGGAGCAAGACACCGTGGGCCAGCGACATGGAACGCCTCGGCGCGAACGATCGAAACCCTTGATCGATCACCGCCGGCGGCCAGGCGCAGCCCGGCGAACGGTTCGATGCCCTGCCTCCCCCTGAAGAGTTTAGCAGGTGTGGAGCCAGGTTCCGAAACCGGGTCAAGACCCGGTTGCCCAAGGCGATCTGTTTCGAGTGTTTCCTTCCTGACTGACCGTTCGCTACGCACGCCACGCAAACCACGGGACCAAGATCGACAGCGGCGACTGCTACCCATGCTTTCCGCCTCCGCCAGCCCCTTGACACGGCTCGTCTGCGTCACTACTATGTCGGATGTCGATATACCGAGTGGCGGTATAACGACTGACGAGATAGGGATGGCGACCGAATGACAGACCTGGAGAAACCCGCCCGCAAGTTCCTGCCGCTGAGCGAAGCGACCTATCTCATCCTGGCGTCCCTGACCGAGCCCCGGCACGGCTACGGCATCATGCAGGACGTGGAGACGGTGCGCGGCGGGCGGGTGAAGCTGGGTCCGGGAACGCTCTACGGCGCTTTAACCAACCTCATGCGACAGAAGCTGATCCGGCGGTGCGGCGAGACGGGCGCAGGCAACGAGCGACGAAAAGTGTATGCACTAACGTCACTGGGCGAAAAGGTGCTGGTCCTCGAGGGCGAGCGGCTCGCTACCCTCTCTCGGCTGGCCTCGGACGTGGCGAAACGACTCGGAGGTGGACGATGAACGGCGACCAAGCGACAAAGAGAGTTTTCCGGATGCTCATGCCATGGAACGATGAAAAGGAAGGGCGATGGCTTGCGAAGCAGGAGCAGTCCGGCTGGCACCTGAAAGCCGTCAGGTGTTTCGGCGGATACGTTTTCGAGAGGGCGGCGCCTGCCGATGTGGCGTACAGGCTTGATTTCGGTCCGTCACGATTCCATGACCGATCGGAGTATTTCGGCCTCTTCCGGGACGCCGGCTGGGAGCACGTGGGGAAGCGGGGGCTGTGGCAGTATTTCCGCAAAGCCGCGGTGGACGGTACGGCACCGGAGATCTACACCGATCCCCAGTCCCGCATCGCCATGTACCGGCGAGTGATCGCGATCATGTGCGCAATGATGGCTGTGATGGGGTCGCAGGCCGCATCGACAGTGAGTCGCGGGGCATCGCACCTGACGGTTGCCGGGGTGCCGATCGTTCTTCTGATACAAGTGCTCCTCATGGCCCTCTTCGCATACGGCACCGTGAGGTTGCTTCTGGTCATCAGCCGGCTCAAGCGAAACGCCCGCAGGGAATCCGGGTTGAGTCAATCCTAGAGCCATCGGACCTCGGCAATCCGCAGCTCCTGGGCTCCCGCGACGCCCGCCGCCGGCCCGACTGTCAGCGTGCTGCGAGCCTGGGTGACGGGGAGCTCCACCCGACCGAGACAAGCTGCGGGCAGCGCGGCGGGAATACGCCTCCGCAACGGCTCCGTTGTCACTCCAGTCAGGGAGGTGGTCCCTAGCGTGTAGGTGCCATTCCCGCAGAGAGCCAAGCGTCCGTTGCGACCGTATGCGAGGTCACGACGCCGGCCCATGATGGGCAGCACGAGGAACGGACCCCTACGCGCTCCTTTTCGTTGGATGCGGAGTTGAATAGTTGCCGCCGTTGCGGCCAATGGCGGGGATAACAGCTTCGTGGTCGAGGACGAAAGGAGCATTGAGATGACACGCACTGCAATGGGACTCATGCTGGCGATTCTGCTGCTTGCTGCGTCGCCCACGCTGGCAACGCAGGCGCGGCAACCCGTTTCCGAGGCCCGCCTGGCTGGTGTGTCGGGGGGCGGTCCTCTCACGGTCGGTTCCGCTTCGTCGTTGCGCGCCCCAAATCCAGACGAAACGGTTGTGACGGGAAAGGTCGTCATGATCACGCCCTCTGAGGTGGTGGTGGCCACGGATACGGGTCTCCAACGCTTCGCCGTAACCTCGGACACCGATCTGAGCCCGACTGTGGTCGAGGGCGCCACCGTGACGCTTTACTACAAGTCGGCACCGGGGACGGCCCAGGCCTCGGTCGTCCAGTCGGCATCCACCGCAACCACACCGTCGGAGCCGATCCCCGCCGAAGCCCAGAGCTCGGGCACAGCATCCTCCGAACCTTCCGCCGGTGTCGCAAGCGCCGCGCAGGAGACCAACTCGGCGCAGGAAACCCGGCCGGTCGAGGCGACGGCCACCGACGCGAACTCGACCGCGGAGCAGAGCACGGCGCCGAGCACGCTGAAGCGGTTGCCGAAGACCGCGAGTGAACTCCCGCTGATCGGCCTCGTCGGCCTACTGGCTCTCGCTGGCGCGGCCGTCCTCCGATTCGCCTTCCGGGCATGAGTTGATTGTTGCTTCTCCACTTGCGGCGTCGCGAGAGGTTTCGCGCCGCCGCAAGTGGGCCGCCGGTTTAGAGCTGTGGGTATCGCCACCGTGAGGGAGGGCGTCTTCACGCGAGACGCCGCGATCGGATTACAACGAGCGGACACTCCGCGGGGGGGCAGATCAAAGGGCCGACGTGCGCAGTCGGTGGCGCAGGAGGAAGTAGCCGACCCAGAGCGCGGCAGCAAGCCCAAGACATGCTGCCCACTCCGCCGGGAAGTCCTGCAGCGCGAACCGGAAGTCGGTAAGCCGCCCGCCGTTGAAGTCAAACCGCACGCTGAAAGCGATCGAGGTGAGAGCGATCGCGAAGCCCATCAGCCACCGCTGCCATGCGATCAACCGCTTGGTCCTCGACAGGGCCTTCAGCTCGAGGTCCGGCGGGACGTCCAACGGCGCCATCGCAGACACCTGCTCAAGCCGTCGGTCACGGAGCCGACTCGCCAATTCGGGGTTTTCTTTCAGGAACGCTTCGACGAGTGCGCTCGTGTCGGCGCTGGCTTCGCCGGAGAGATAAACGGGCAGCAGGTCAAGGATCACGTCTCGGCTTACGTTCATTCTCGTTGCCTCCTAGCTCCCGCGTACCTTTGCAAGCGTCAGGCGCGCCCGGTGGATCTTCACCTTGACGGTCCCGAGCGGGATCCCGAGCGCAACTGCAATCTCCTCGTAGCGCATCCCCTCGAAGGCCTGCATGAGGAGGGCGGCGCGGTCGGTCTCGGGAAGCCGCTGCAGCCCCGCGACCGCGGCGCGGAACTCCGCTTTACCTTCGGCAACCATGTGCGGGCTCGGTTGCGGATCGCTGATCTGGCCCCACGCTTCCTCGGGCAGGGCCGCACGGTGCCTCTTCGCGCGCAGGCCCCGCAGGAAGAGGTTGCGCGCGATGGTCAGCAAGTACGCCTTCACCGTAGCTGATCGAATCGGCTCCGGCGAGGTCCAGGCGCGCACGAACGTCTCCGAGGTGATGTCCTCGGCATCGCTGCGGTCGCCAGAGAGATAGAGCGCAAAGCGGAATACGTCAGGGGCGTACTTGCGGTAAAGCGTGCTGAATTCCGTCACCTCTCGGCCTCGTCTTGGCTCGGCAATCAGCTACCTTGCCAACAGCCCGTTGAAGATGTCGGTCCAGGCGTGAGCAATCATGCCAGGCCGCAGGCTCCCACGCCACGTTGCCAGAAGCCCCATGAGGGCGCCGTAAGCTGCAATCTCGATGGTTGCCTGGGCGCCCTGGTAGCCGTGCGAGATCCCGAACAGAGCAGCCTGGAGGAGGATCGCAGGCAGCACGCCCGGCGTGAGCGCCCTGAACTGCACCAGGAAGTATCCCCGGAACACGATCTCTTCACAGATCCCCGCGCTGATCGACAGCCCCACCCAGAGCACCCCTTCGATCAGCCCTCGCGGCAGCAGTGTCTGGATGGACGCCGCATGGTCCGGGCGGACCCACCGTTGCCAAGCGGCACCTCCCAGGCTCCACAACGACCAGAACCCGAACGCGAGGATCAGATCACGGACGATGTCCCTCCAACTGGCCCATCTCCTCCCGATCAGGTCGTGGAGCAGCACACCCCTCCGCCACAGCCCCTTGCGGACGTAGAGCACGAGCCCCCACTCCATCGCAATGAGCGAGAGATAGAGGGGCGCAAGGTGTGGGTGCTCGTGCGATGTTCCCGGCGCAGTTTGGACGTGATGCTGAAAAACAGCTCCGGCCGCGGTGATGAGAAGAAAGAGACCGACCAGGAGCACCGTGTGCCACCACGGAGCAATCGCTCTGCCGTCATCGGCATTGTGGGGACCCCCCATCGTTTCTGCGCTGGTTGCCATCGCCGCTCCCCTCGCTCAGAGCCACGCCATGCGTAAATAGGTATCCGCGAGTGAGGGAAAAGTTTCGCGCGTGGCCGGGTGGCAAGGACCTTCCGGACGCCCCGGTCTGGACCAGGGGCGAATGCAGTCTCTTCCAACCGCCCTTGGGCGCGCCCCTGCCCGCCACAGCTCCAAACGGCCACGCTGGGCTGCATCGGGCTTTTCAGCCTAGCGTTGCAGATTCCGTATTGGCTGGTGTTGGCCCAGCAAAAATGGTGCTTGCATGACCGTTCTTAGGGCGTAGATTGACTTTAGGCCTGGTCCAATTTTGGAACGGCGCCTGGTTGCGGCAAGGAGAACGCCCGTGGACATGCACATCGACCGTGACTCGACGGTGCCGATCTACCTCCAGATCAGCGGCGGGATCAAGGAGCTGATCCTCGGCGGCAAGCTCCCGGAAGGCTTCCGGCTCCCACCGGAGCGTCGCCTGGCCCGGTCGCTCGGTGTGAACCGCAGCACGGTGCTCGCCGCCTACCGCGAGCTAAAGACCGATGCGCTGGTGGACGCCCACGTCGGCCGTGGCACCATGGTCCTGCCTCGCCAATCCGAACCTTCCCCCGCCGCGCCGATCCAGCCAATCCAGTGGCGGCAGTTGGCGCGCGAGGGCGGGCCCAAGGCGCAGGACCCGCTCGTGCGCGACCTACTCGAGCTCACGGAACGCGCCAGCATCATCTCCCTCTCGGTCGGCCTGCCGGCCGCCGAGCTGCTGCCGCTCGATCTCGTGCGTCGGATCATGGCGTCGCTGCTGGAAGAGGTCGGCGCTCCCCTGCTCCTGCATAGCCCGACCGAGGGCTTGAGCGGGTTCCGCGAGGCGATCTGCCAGCTCCTCGTCGCCCGTGGCATCCAGTGCACGCCGGCCGAGGTGCTGATCACCTCGGGCTCACAGCAGGGGCTCGACCTCGTCTCGAGGGTCTTCCTCGAGCCCGGTGACACGGTCGTGGTCGAGGAGCCATCGTTTTTCGGCGCCCTCCAGATCTTCCGCCGCGTCCCGGTGCGCCTACTCGGTGTGCCGGTCGATGGCGAGGGGATGCGCACGGACATGCTCGAAGCGCTGCTGGGGCGCCAACGACCCAAGCTGATCTACACGCTGCCCACGTTCCAGAACCCATCCGGGAGCGTGATGAGCCTGGCACGGCGCCGCCATTTGCTCGAATTGGCCTACCGCTTCCAGGTGCCGGTGCTTGAGGACGACCCGTACGCCGACCTGCGCTACGACGGCGCGCCGCTGCCGTCGCTCGCCGCGCTCGACGAGCACGCGCACGTGCTCTATCTCAGCTCGTTCTCCAAGGTGCTCTTCCCCGGAATGCGCATCGGCTTCGTGGCAGCGCCCCGCGTGGCAGTCCGCCAGCTCGCGCTGGCCAAGCAGGCGATGGACCTTCACTCCTCGACATCTGGGCAGTTCCTCCTTGAACGGTTCATCCGCGACGGCCACTACGCCCGGCACGTCAAGATGGTGCGCGGTCACTACCAGCGCAGACGCGACTTCATGGATGCCGCCTTGCGCCGGGAGGCACCCGGGGACGTGTCCTGGATCAAGCCGACCGGCGGGTTCTACTTCTGGTGCCGCTTCCCCAACGGGATCGCACAAGCGCGTCTGCTCGCCAAGGCGGCCGAGGGCGGCGTCTCCTATCTCCCCGGCGATACCTGTTTCGCCACGGAACCGAGCGATAACTACCTGCGGCTCAACTTCACCTTTCCCGCGCCTGAGGAGATTGGCGAGGGCGTCAAGCGGCTCATGGACGCGGTGCGCGCGGTGGCATGCAAGCCGCGTCGGGCCGCCGGCGGGGACGGCGGCACGCCGCCCATCGTATGAGCCCGACGCGCTCGGGCGAGGAGCGGCAATGAGCGAACCCGGCCCAACGGAGCAGACCGCCGGCGATACGGCGGTGGGGCTGTTCGAGAGCGGCTATAACTGTGCCGAGGCGATCGTGCGCGCGTTGGCGCCCTCCGCCCTACGCGAGGTGCCGGCGTTGCAGCGCGTCGCGACCGCATTTGGCGCGGGGATCGCCAGGCGCGGCCTCACCTGCGGCTGCCTCACCGGGTGCGCGATCGCCGCCGGGCTGCGGCTCGGCCGCACCGTGCCCGACGATGAAATGAGCAAAGAAATTACCTACGGCGTCGTCGAGGAGGTCATGGATCGCTTCGCGGCGACGTTCGGAACCTTCGACTGCCGCGCCCTCACCGGCGTCGACTTCACGCAGGCGATTGCACCCGAGGAGAAGCAGCGCGTCATGACACAGACCTGCCGTGGGCTCGTGCGCTTCGTCGCCGAGGTTGGCGCCGAGGCAATCGCCGCTGCCGTCAAAGAGGAGGCGTAGCCGTGGGGATCAACATCTTCCAGGTTGATGCGTTCACATTGGAGCCGTTCCTCGGCAACCCCGCTGGCGTGTGCCTGCTCCCCGCAGCCCACGAGGCGAGTTGGATGCAGGCGGTCGCGCGCGAGATGAACCTGTCGGAGACCGCATTCCTGGTCGACAACGGCGAGGGCTTTGACCTGCGCTGGTTCACCCCTGCAATCGAGGTGGACCTGTGCGGCCACGCGACGCTCGCGAGCGCCCACACACTGTGGGAGGAGGGCATCCTCCGCCACGACGAGGCGGCGCGTTTCGCAACGCGCAGCGGCACCCTCACTGCCGCCCGATGCGGCGACGCGATCGAGATGGACTTCCCGGCCAAGCGCGAGCAACACGCCAAGCCTCCCGCGGATCTCCTCGCCGCGCTTGGCTGTGCGCCGCGCTACCTCGGTCGCAATCAGTTCGATTACCTCGTGCTGGTCGACAGCGAGGACGAGGTGCGCGCCCTGCGGCCTGACTTTCGGCTGCTCGGCACCGTGGCCGTCCGCGGCGTGATCGTCACGGCGCCGTCGAGCCGTCCTGAGTTCGACTTCGTCTCGCGCTTCTTTGCCCCCGCCGCCGGCGTCAACGAGGATCCCGTCACCGGCTCGGCGCACTGCGCGCTCGGCCCGTTCTGGGCGGCGCGCCTGGGGAAGAGCGAGATGCGCGCTTATCAGGCGTCCCCCCGCGGCGGCGTGCTCACGGTGCGCGTCGCGGGCGACCGCGTCTTCCTCGGCGGCCGCGCCGTCACCGTGCTGCGCGGCGAGCTGCTCGCCTGAGATTGCCAGCCAACGGGGATCTGCGGCCCCCGAGACCAACAACACTCGGGCGGCCATGTGGCCGCCCGCATTTCCCGAGTGGAAGCGAACGCCTAGGCTAGCTCGGCCAAGATTGCCTTGAGGAACTGGTAGAACTTTCCCACCGTCGAAATCTTGACCCGCTCGTCGGGGGAGTGCGGCGACTCGATCTGCGGTCCCAGCGAAACCATGTCCATGCCGGGGAGGCGCTCGCCGATCAGCCCGCATTCGAGGCCAGCGTGGATCGCCTTGACCAGCGGCTTGGCGCCGAACTCACGCTCGTAGATGCGCTCCACGATCTTGAGCACGGGCGAGTTCGGATTGGGTTTCCAACCCGGGTAGCCATCCTGAAGGTCCACCCCCGCGTCAGCAAGCCGGAACAACGCGGCGATCTGCCCGGTGGTGGCAACGAGCGACGGCATCACGGATGAGCGGCTCGAGGTGGTGACGTTGACGGTGTCACCCTCGGAGGCGACCACCGCGAGGTTGTTGGAGGTCTCGACCAGCCCCGGCACTGCGCGGCTCATTGCGAGGACGCCGTGCGGACACCCCAGCAGGGCGTCGATCACGCGCTTCGCATCACCGGGGCGCCAGACCAGCCGATTCGCCGCGTCGTCTGCCACTGGCGTCAGCTCGACCCGACCGTGCGGATCGATCTCACCGAACTCGTCCTTGAGCATCGCCGCGGTGGCTTCGACGACCTTGCGCAGCTTGGCCCGGTTGTGCGGCGCGATGCGCACCACCGCGTCGGCCTCGCGCGGAATCGCATTGTGCTTGCTGCCACCGGCCAACGACACGACCGCGAAACGAATACCGCGCTGGCGGATGGCGTCAAGGGTGCGTGCCAAGAACTTCAGCGCGTTGCCGCGGTTCTCGTGAATGTCGACCCCGGAGTGTCCGCCGCGCAGCCCGCGCACCGCAATGCGCACGGCAAGCGTTCCCGGCCGCGTGTCCTTGCGCGTGATGGCGAACTTGGCGTGGGTGTCGGCGCCGCCGGCGCAACCGATATAGAGCGCGGCGTCCTCCTCGGTGTCGAGGTTGAGCAGCGTGCGGCCGGTCAGGAGTGCGCCGTCGAGCTGCATCGCGCCGGTGAGGCCGGTCTCTTCGTCCACGGTGAAGAGCAGTTCCAGCGGTCCGTGCACCACGCTTGGATCGTCCGCGACCGCCATCGCAGCCGCGACGCCGATGCCGTTGTCGGAGCCAAGCGTGGTGCCGGTGGCGTATACGTAGTCGCCGACGATGCGCACCTGGATCGGGTCCTTGAGGAAGTCGAAGGCCACGTCCGAGTTCTTCTCCGGCACCATGTCGAGGTGGCCTTGCAGGACCACCGCCGCCGCCCGCTCATGCCCGGGAGTGGCAGGCACGCGGACCACCACGTTGGCTGCAGCGTCGCGCTTGACCTCGAAACCCTTGCCACGCGCCCAACTCACCACGTGTTCGGCGATGCGTTCCTCGTGCTTCGAGGGCCGGGGGATTTGTCGGATGGCGTCGAAGTGGCGCCATACCGGGCGGGGCTCCAACTGCTCCAGAGGACTCGGCACGCTACACCTCCCTTTTCAGGCCGCCGTGGTCGCCACGGCGAAACGAGTCGACATTCTAGCCGAGACTCACGATCAGCGCGACGTCGCAGTGGGAGGTCCGCGGTGGGCTAGCGCATCACCTCGAGCACGCCGTCCTCGTCCATGTAGACCGAGTCGATGAAACGGACGGTGTGGGTGGTGAGCGACATGATCACCGAGGACACGCGCACGCCGCCGCCGAACAGGCGCACCCCCTCGAGCAGGTCGCCCTTGGTCACGCCGGAGGCGACGAAAAGCGCATCCTCGCCGGAGGCCAGCTCCTTCTCGGAGTAGACGTGATTGTGGTCCTTGATGCCAATCTCGTCGAGCCGCTTGCGGTGCCAGTCCTCGAGCACCACGAGACGGCCCTGCATCTCGCCGTGGAGGCAGCGGATCGCCGCCGCGGTCAACACGCCCTCGGGCGCGCCGCCGATCCCCATCAAAGCATGGATGCCGGTGCCGCGGATCGCGCTCGACATGCCGGCCGAAAGGTCGCCGTCGCTGATCAGCTTGACCCGCGCGCCGGCGGCGCGAATGTCGGCGATCAACTGGTTGTGGCGGGGACGCTCGAGCACCACGACGGTGAGGTCCTTGACCTCGCGATCGAAAGCCTTCGCCATGTGGCCGAGGTTCTCCTTGACCGGCGCATCGATGTCGATGCAGCCCCTCGCGGTGGGTCCCACGACGATCTTCTGCATGTAGATGTCGGGAGCGTAGAGCAACCCCCCCTTACTCGCCGCGGCCAGCACCGCAATCGAATTGTTGGAGCCGGTGGCGCACAGGTTGGTGCCCTCGAGGGGATCCACCGCGATGTCGATCTCCGGGAAGCCAAGCTTGCCCAGCTTGTCGGCGCCCACCTTCTCGCCGACGTAGAGCATCGGCGCCTTGTCGCGCTCCCCTTCACCGATCACGATCGTACCGTTGATCGCCAGCGTGTCCATTTCCTGGCGCATCGCCTCGACCGCGATCATGTCGGAGTGCTTGCGATCGCCGTAGCCCATCGTACGTGCGGCGGCGATCGCGGCCTTCTCGGTTACCCGGAGGAAGTCTGGCTCGAGGTTGACGTCCATGGGAGGGGCTCCTTCCCGAAGCGACAACGGCTACGCCATTCTACGCTCGCCTGACGGAACTGGGCTCGTGACAAGAACGACGGCTCGTTTCTCATGCCCCTGAGGTGCTGCGGCTCTCGGCCCTGGGTCGCCCCCGCGAGCTGCGGGCCGAGACTCCTTTGCGCACGACCGAGCAGGGACGGCCCGCGGCGGGGCCCCTCGCTGTCCGCATGAAGCTGCGTCAGCGACACCCCGCCGCGGTCCGCCCGCTCGGTACCCGTGCGCTCCGGAGGGATAGCCGCATCGCACCCGAGGTGTGGATTGAGTGCCCCCACCCAATATTCTTGCTGGCTTCCGCAAAGGCGAGGCTCATGGTGTGTGTGAGCTTTGGCAGGGTGGGGGCACTCAATC
>JBIOGJ010000030.1:0-54279 GCA_044447965.1 Thermoanaerobaculales bacterium
AACTCGGTGCGTGTGTGGTTAGGGGGGGGGGGGGGGCGGGGGGGTTGGGGGTGGCGCCGCCTGGGCGGGGGGTGCCGGGTTTGCGGGTTGCTGGGGGCCCCCCCCCCAACGCAGCATGCGCCCGCAACCCCCCTGCGCCCATGGGTTGCGGCGGCGCGGGGCGATCTGCGGCGTTGCCGCTCCTCGCCAATGGGGGAACATTGCCTTCGTCGCGGCGCCTGGCATCTCGCCCCGCGGCGCCAGCAACGCGGCCCACCCGCTTTCCCAGACAGGCTCCTAGTTCATCTTTCTCGTCCCGGTGTACGTGCTGCTGCTGGCAAGAGTGTTTCTCGGGGAACCGGTCCCGCCGGCCAAGCTCGCTGCCGCTGCCGTCATCATCGTGGGGCTATGGGTCGCGGAAGAGCGCTCCAAGACAGTGGCTGAGGCGGGTCGATGATCAAGTTGGAACGCTGCAGATCTTGAGATACTAGAAGCGCGAGTGGATTCTGCCGGAGTTCCCGCGATCGGGGAGGGCCGATTGAGTAGGCCAATGTGGTGGGGTTTAGTCGTCATCGTGGCGCTCCAGTTGGCGATGAGTGCAGCGGCGGCAGGTGCGCAAACGGCGTTCCCCGAGCTCGTCAAACAGTGGTTGGAGCCGTCCCTCCAATCGCCAAGCCAGTCGGTTGAGAACGTCAAGCTCTCGGCCGGCCACGTCTCACTCGTGCTCGTCAAGGGTCGAGCGGCTCCGGTGCTGGTCGGCGGCGAGGTGGTGGGACTCTTCTTCCGCGGCATCGGCTCGCTCGAGTACTTTTCCGGGGATCCCGTCGAGTTTCCGATCGTCTCGTACAACGTCGACAAGAACACGAGCCTGAAGGTGGTCAAGGAGGCGAAGCAGCTCGCCATTCGCGACACCTTCGAGGAGGTTCTCTGGCTCGCCGCCGGGGCCGAGCTGCCCGTTCTGCCGGCAGGCCCCGACGCTCCCTCGCTCGATGCATCCTTCGCACGCCACGCGAAGAAGTTCGGCATGGCCCACACCTCGCCACCCTGCCACCAGTTTCCCGCCTGGCGGCGCAACGGCGGTGCACGGCCGCTCGTGCGCGCCGAGATTTCTGGTGTGGCCGAGGACCTCATCTACCTTCTCGACGCTTCCGAGGCGAAGAGCGAATCGCTCTGTGCGCTGCGCAAGAACAAGCAGATCAGCCATCGCCTCGATCTGGTCGTGCTTTCCGACCAGCCTGTCGGACGAGAGCGGCGAGATCCGATCATCCCTCGCTTTGCTCTGAGCGACGTCGACATCGCGGTGACCGCGTCTGCGGGCAAGGACGTGTCGCTCTCCGCGACGGAGACGTTCATCGCGGTGGCGGGGCGCACCGGCGTGCTGCTCCTCGAACTCGACGACACCGAGTTCGGGCGCGACGCCCTGGACGAGCGCCACCTGCGGGTGAAGGGGATCTTCGATGAGGCCGGTGGCGCGGTGCCGTTTGACCACCGCAAGGACGAACTCGCCGTCGGCCTTCCCGCGCCGCTCGTCCCCGGCGCCTCGGTCAAGCTCCGCTTCGAGCTCGAGGGCGACATCCTTTACAGCCCACGCGGGGATAGCTACTGGGAACTGGGGACCCGGCCGTGGTTCCCGCAACCAGATCTCTCAGGCCAGTACTACAAGGTCCACACGGTGGTGAGGGTCCCAAAGCCTTTCGTGCCGTTCGCGCCGGGGAAGACGATTCGCAGAGCCGAGGAGGGAAAGTACAACGTTCTCGAGACGCGAATAGGCAAGCCAGTCGAATGGATGGTCATCCTGGCCGGGAAGTACGCATACGAGGAAGAGACCAAGAACGGGCTCACCATACGTGTTGCGTCGTACGCGGGGAAAAGCGTGAACCTGCGGCGCCTGATCGACCTTTCGCGCGAGATGATCGCGTGCTATGAGTCGTTGCTCGGCCCGTTTCCATTCGACGAGTTCAACATTGTAGAGATCCATGCGTTGGGGTTCGGGCAGGCTCCTCCGGCGTTCATGTTCATCACCTCGGAGGCATTCAGCCCGCTTCGCGTCAGGACCAGCCGCATCGCCTCGAGCAGCATCAACGAGCGCCTCGCGCACGAGATCGCGCATCAGTACTGGGGCCACGTTGCCAAGATGCCAAGCCTCGAGGAGCAGTGGCTAACCGAGTCATTCGCTGAGGTCAGCGCTGGCCTCTTGATTGTGCAGACGGGTGGTAAGACCGAGTTCGACTGGCTGAGCAAACGTTGGCGGGAACAGGCAGAAGAGGCGACAGCGATCGCTCCGATCCCGCTCGCCCACCGCATCAGGAACGAGGCGGATAACCGGGCCGCGTGGATCGCAAGGACTAATTTGCTGTACGGGAAAGGCCCAGCGCTTCTTAACTCGATCCGCCTCGAGATCGGCGATGAGGCATTCTTCAAGTTCCTGCGCTCTTGCCAGGCCACGTTCGCTTGGAAGTTCGGAAGCACGGAGATGGTGGAGGCGGTGCTCAAGACCGTTACGAACAAGGACTGGAAGCCGTTCTTCGATGCCTATTACTGGGGCACGGGAATGCCGGCGAAGTAGGGCAGGCCGGTCGACGGTTTGGCCGCGGCATGCTACAAAGCGCCCATGCAATTCGTGGCGTCGCCCGCAACACCCGCGCCCGCCGGCAGCAAGCGAGCGGTGGTGCTGCTGGCGGTGCTGCTTGTCTTGCTTTTCTTCTGGCGGCTCGGCGCGGTGCCTCTGCTCGAGCCGGACGAAGGGCGCTACACCGAGATCCCGCGCGAGATGCTCGCCTCCCACGACTTCGTCACCCCGCACCTGGACGCCGTGTTGTACTTCGAGAAGCCGCCGCTCGTGTACTGGGCGAACGCCGCCGCGATCGCTGCCTTCGGTTTGAACGAGTTCGCCGCCCGTTTATGGAGCGCGATGCTAGGTCTGGCTGGGCTGGGCCTCGCGTACGCGCTGGGCCGCGCGATGGGGAACCGGCGCGCCGGCGTGATTGCCGCTGCGGCACTCGGCACGATGCCGCTGTACGTTGCGCTCGGGCGCCTCGCCACCATCGACATGACGCTCACGTTCTGCCTCTCCGCAGCGCTGGCCTGCTTCTGGCTGGCTCATCGAGAGGAGGACCGCGGGCGGGCGCGTTGGCTCTGGCTGGGTGCGTTCGGCGCTGCCGCGCTGGCGCTCCTCGCCAAGGGGCTGATCGGGATCGTCATCCCTGGCGCGATTGTGTTCCTCTACCTGCTTGCAACGCGACAGTGGCGGGTGTTGCGGCGCGTGCCCTGGATGGGCGGGACCGCACTGTTCCTTGTCATGGCGGCGCCCTGGCACGTGCTCGCAGCAGTCCGCAACCCGGACTTCCTGTGGTTTTACTTCGTCCACGAGCATCTCCTCCGTTATCTCACGCCAATTGCCGAACGACAGGAGCCGTTCTGGTTCTTCCTTGCGGTGCTCGGCGTTGGTTGCGCGCCGTGGTCGGGGATGGTGGCCGCCTCGCTGCGGCCACTGCGCGGCGCGCGCTGGCGCGAGCGGTTTGCCGGCGCCGAGGCGCCGCTGTTCCTGCTGATATGGGCCGGCTTCGTGCTCGTGTTCTTTTCGCTCTCGCACTCGAAGCTCATCCCCTACGTGCTGCCGGCCGTGCCGCCGCTTGCGGTGCTGGTTGGGTTGCACCTCGATCGCTTACTGGACCGCCGCGTTGTGGGGTCGAGGCTTGAGGCAGGTGGCGTGGTGGGCGCGGCGCTGTCCGTGGCCGCGTACGGCGCGCTGTTCCTCGTCGCGGGCCTCGGGCGTGTCCAAAGACCAGGGCTCGCTGGCGTGATCTCGCCGGCGCTGCTCGTCCCCGGGGGGATCGTCCTGGCGCTGGCCATCGTCGTGGTGGTCGTCTCGTTTGCGCGCAACTGGGGGGCGAAGCTGCTCGTGCTGTTTGCCGCCGGCTGCGCCCTGGTGGTGGCCGTGATGGCCACTGGCCCGGTCGTGGCGCGGGAAAGGAGCAGCCGTGAGATCGCGTCGGCGCTTCGCGCAGAGCTTCAACCCGGCGATCGGGTGTTCTGCTACCGCGACTTCCCCGAGAGCTTGCCCGTCTACCTCGAACGGCCGGTTGGGGTGGTCGGCTACCTCGGCGAGCTGACATTCGGCGCATCGCATCTCACCGGCGCGCAGCGCTCTGAGCGATTTCCCTCCGTCGAGGAATTCCGCGCGGTCTGGGCGTCGCCGGGCCGGGTCTTCTTGGCGGTGTCGCGGTCCAAGCTCGAAGGGATCGATCGCGACGGATTCGGCGGCGGGCGCGTGATCGCGACCACGCCCGGTTACGCGCTGCTGACCAACGCCCCACGCTAAGCGGTCGCGGCTGGAAGCCGCTCCCACGAAACTCCAACAACCTCCGTGGGAGCACCTTCCAGGTGCGACCGGCTTGGTTCGAGTCGCGGCTGGAAGCCGCTCCCACAAGGGGTCACTCGGACCCGTACGCGGTCTTACCGCAGGGAGGCGTTGACCGCTTCGAGTGCCTCGCGTGGCGGACGCAGCAGCTCGTCGGAAAGCTGCGCGAGCGGCGTGTCGGTGAGGCCAAGCAAGGAGTCGAAATCCGGCTTGCTCGGATTGAGGTAGAGGATGCCGGTGAGGATCTCGCCCGCCTGGTCGGCCTCTTTGAGGTGGTGCCAGGCGCCGTGCCGATCGCGCGGGTCATACGCCTCTTCGACCGGGCGGAAGCGCACCCGCGAGCCGTCGTACATCTCGACCTCGATCACCTCGCCGGGGACCTGCTCAACCATCGGGTGCTCGAAGAACGGGATGAACTCGATCGAGTGCACCGGCGCCTCGTGGTCCTTGGCGTAGTCGTACGACTTGGTCGAGCCGGGGTGGTTGTTGAAGGTGACACACGGCGAGATCACGTCCACGAACGCGGTGCCGCGATGCGCGAGCGCGGCCTTCAAGATCTCGGTGAGCTGCTTGACGTCGCCGGCAAAGGAGCGCGCGACGAACGAGCAGCCCAGCTCGATGCCGAGGCCGCACAGGTCCACCGCGGGCAGCTCGTTGAGCACGCCGGTCTTGAGGCGAGAGCCGTAGTCGGCGGTCGCGGAGAACTGACCCTTGGTGAGGCCGTACACACCGTTGTTCTCGACGAGGTAAAGGACCGGAACGTTGCGGCGCACGAGGTGGATGAACTGCCCCATGCCGATCGAGGCGGTGTCACCGTCGCCGGAGATGCCCACGCACACGAGCCGGTGGTTGGCGACTGCCGCGCCGGTGACGAGCGAGGGCATGCGTCCGTGCACGCCGTTGAAGCCGTGGGCGCGATTCAAGAAGTACGCCGGGGTCTTCGAGGAGCAGCCAATGCCGGAGAATTTGGCGACCTGCTCGGGGGCGACGCCGTTTTCGAAGCAGGCACGCACGAGCGCGTTGGTGATCACGTCGTGCCCGCACCCGCCGCACAGGGTGGACTTGCCGCCCTTGTACTCGGCGATCGGCAGGCCGATGCGGTTGACCTTGGGTCCGCTCTCGGGTGTGGCAGTCATCTCAGGCGCTCCTTTCCTGCTCAAGAATGGCTTCCTCGACGGCCTCCACGGTGAGCGGCAGCCCGTCGCAGAGCGCCACCGAGCGCACGCGCGCCGCGTGTTCGGGAGCGTGCAGGCGAAGAAGCTGCGCGAGTTGGCCGTCGCGGTTCTGCTCCACGACGTAGCAGCGGTCGTGGTTCGCCACGAAGTCACGAACCTCCCGGTTGAACGGCCACGAGCGAATACGCAGGTACGAGCTGGCCAACCCCTGCGCCGCGAGACGTTCGCGCGCCTCCTCGGTGGCCCAGTGCGAGGTGCCGGCGGCGATCACGCCCACGTGGGCGGCTGGTTCGATCTCGAGGATCGGCGCCGGCAGCAGGTGAAGGTTCGACTCGATCTTGCGCTTCAGGCGCGCCATCAGCTTTTGATAGTCGTCGCCCCGCTCCGAGTAGCCGCTGTGCTCGTTGTGCCCGGAGCCGCGCAGGAAGTAGGCCGCCTTGGGGTGGGGCGTTCCCGGCACGGTGCGGTAGGGGATACCATCGCCATCCACGTCGAGGTAGCGGCTAAACCCCCCAAGCCGATTGAGGTCTTCGGCCGAGAGCACCTTGCCGTGCGCGATCGGTGCGGCGGGGTAGTCGAACGGATCGTCCATCCAGAAGTTCATACCGAGGTCGAGATCCGCGGCAATGAACACCGGCGTCTGGAGCTGGGCGGCGAGGTCGAGTGCGCCTACGACGTCGGCGAAGTACTCGCGTGGCCCGGCGGGGAACAGGATCGGGTGCTGCGTGTCGCCGTGGGAGAGAAACGCGAGCGAGAGGATGTCGCCCTGCGACGTGCGCGTGGGCATGCCGGTGGAGGGACCGATGCGCTGCACGTCGATGACCACGGCGGGGATCTCGGTGAAGTATCCGAGGCCGGCGAACTCCGCCATCAGCGAGATGCCGGGGCCTGACGTGGCGGTGAGCGCTCGCGCCCCGGCCCAGCCTGCGCCGAGCACCATGCCGAGCGCGGCGAGCTCGTCCTCGGCCTGAACGATCGCATACGTGGCCTTGCCGGTTGCGGGGTCGGTACGCAGGCGCGGGGCGTGCTCGATCATCGCCTCAGCGAGCGAGGAGGAGGGCGTGATCGGGTACCACGCGACCACGCTGGCACCGCCGAAGATCGCGCCGTACGCCGCGGCGGTGTTCCCCTCCACGAGGATCTTCGCGGAGCGTTCGGGCAGGCGCACGGCGCGGAAGCGGCTCCCTCCAGGCAGGTGAGCGGCCGCCCACTCGCGGCCGGTCCTCACCGCGGCCACGTTGAGGTCTACCGCCTTGGACTTGGCGGCGAACTGGCGGCCGATCGACTTCTGGACTTCCTCGGGCTCGAGGCCGAGCCGATCGGCCAGCACGCCCACGTAGATCATGTTCGCGACGAGCTTGCGGAGCTTCACGTCGGGGCAGCAGGCAGTGGCGAGTTCGCCGAACGGCACCTCGTGGACGGTCACGTCGGACCGCCTCCCGCCGAGCTTGAGCTTGACGTCGAGGATCGCCATCCCGCCGGGCGCGAGGCTGTCGAGGTCCTCGGCGGCGGTCTCGGGGTTGAAGGCGACGAGCACGTCGACCTCGCGCTTGGCCCCGAGGTAGCCGTGTGGGTTCAGGCGGATCGTGAACCAGGTCGGCAGGCCCGCGATGTTGGAAGGGAACAGGTTCTTGCCGGTCACCGCGATGCCCATCCCGAACAGGGTGCGCAGCAGCACGGTGTTGGCGCTCTGCGAGCCGGTGCCGTTGACGGTCGCGACTCGGATCGTGAAGTCGTTGACGCGCACGCCTGCCGCTGTCGCGGTCGTCGGCGCTGGTAGGGTGCTCACGCTCATCGGGTTTTCTTCTCCACCCCGCCTGAACACGGGCCGGGCGAAACCTATTCGCACCGAGACAGGTCGCGGGAGGTTCCAGTTCCAACCACACGGCAGGGGACGCCGGGTCGGAGTTCGCTCCCGATAACGCCCACGCGACGCTGCAGTTCCAAGTCGAGGAGGGCCATGCCATGATTTCGGGTGTTCGGGGTGACCGCTGGTCACAACGCCGCGCGAGATCCTATGCCGGTTCTCAAAAGCCAATGGCCAGATGCGACTCTTGACGGTTGGATGTTTGGGATTCATCTTTTCGACAGAGGGATCACTACCGGTGACCGCCGCAGCGGTGCGCGCCAAATTTTCAATTGGCGTCGATGCTGGATCGCTGGTCGTCGCATCTGCCACCAGCGACGGTGGGTCCGGGACGGTGCAGCCTGGTTGCACTCTTGTCGCTCGCCGTTCTCGGGCCGTACATCTGTGGGACTTTGGGACGGAAGGGGGAAGGCGATGAGAACGCTCGCGAAACTTCTTGGGATCGGCATCCTGCTGGCTGCAGCAACAGCGCAGGGCAAAGTCGGCAAGATTGGCGCCGCGCTCCTGGCCAAGCTCCCGGTCGAGGAGCAGAGCGTGCCGTACGTGTTGATCAGGGTGCAGCATGTCTCACAGGACGAGATGGACGCACTCTTCGCCCAGGCCCAGGCGGCAGTCTACTTACCTGATCGCGGCGAGGTCATCCTCGCGGTGGCCCTTGACTCAGAGCCGCTGCCGGCGTCAGTTGCGTCCAGGTTGCCCGGCTCGAGCACCGCCGCGGCTGCAACCCAGCGCGGCGAGACCCTGGGCGTCACGACGCTGCCCGATTTCCTCACCTACCTTGAGGTGGAGGCGCCCGAGCTGGCAAGCCCCGACACGGTCCAGTACCTCATGAAGTTCCCCGCATGGGAGAAGCCACCCGAGGGACTGCGGCCGCCCGAACCGGCGCCAGAAAGGTCCGCAACCGCCTCCGGCGTGGTCGTGAGCGATGGGTTCGAGAACGGACTTGGAAACTGGCAGCTCTACGACAGCTCGAGCGGGAAGTACACGTGGGGAGTGGTCACCTGTGACAAACACAGCGGCAACAACTCCGTGGACGCCGTGCGCGGCGGCAGCAGAGGGCGCTCGTTATCGTGCAGCGCGGACTTCCCCGCGAACGTCGAAAACTGGTTGGTCTATCCGCAGTGCATCAACATCTACGGCGCCTCACAGGCGTGGGCCGAGGCATACCTCCATGCCACCTATCCGAGTGGCGTCGGTGTCGGGTTGTACTTCGGTTTTCAGCATCCCGCCGACCCAAAGGGCTACTTCATGGGTTACTACTTCCCCAGCAACATGCCGTCTTGCTGCTGGGTTCACGTCGTCACCAACCTCAGGCAGTGGATCGGCATCGGCGACCTGGCCCAGTTCGCGTGCAACCGCCTCGAGTTCGGGTTTAGGTGGCCAACTGAGCCATCGGGGTTTGGCGCCCGCATCGATGACGTGGCAATCTACGCGAACCAGGCGCCCTCGCTCACCTGTTCGCTCACCGCTACGCCGCAGAGCGGGCCGCCACCGCTCACCGTTTCTCTGGTGGGTAGCGTGACGGGGATGTCTACCGGCACAAGCTACATGTTGGATTTCGGCGATGGAAGTTCGGAGGCCTACTCGGCCACCGCGACCCACACCTACCAGCAGCAAGGGCTCTACTTCCCGTTCTTCGGAGCGGAGGACAACTCTAGCGGCTGCGGGGCCAGTGCCACCGTCGCCGTGGGCTGCAACCTAAATTGCAACGCCAGCGCGCCGCCGACTAGTTCGTTCGGCGTTCCCGTGACGTTCACCGGCACGGCAACCGCCAACGGTTGCTCCGGTTACGTCAGCTACGACTGGGACTTCGGCGATGCCTCTCCTCACGGCACCGGACCCAACGCCACCCACACCTACGCGGCTCCGAGTGCCTACGTTTGGAAGCTGACCGCGTCGGCGAATGGAAACTCGTGCTCGACGCAGGGAAGCATCGTGATCGGCGGCAATCAGGTCGTGGCCTGGGTCCCGGTCGTGAGCCATTCGGGCGGGGCAGGTGGGGCGCAGTGGCGCAGCGATACCGGTTTCCTCAACCGCTCGGCTGCGGCGCCGGCGCACGTTGCGCTGCTCCTCCATGCTTCAAGCGGCGTTTTGAGCGGCACGGCTAGCGTGCCAGCGGGAGGGCAGGAGATCGTCCCAGACGTGGCGGCGCAACTCGGGCTCACCAACGGGTCCGCGGCGTTGGAAGTCCACTCCGACCAGCCCCTCGTCGTTACCTCGAGGACCTACAACCAGCAGGCCTCCGGTTTGACCTACGGCCAAGGGTACGACGGCCTGGCGAGCGCGGACTGTCTCGCCGCCGGTCAATCGGCGTCGCTGCCGCAGCTCACCCAGAGCGGTATCGCCGGCCAGGTCGGCACCTACCGGACCAACGT
The DNA here is from genome assembly GCA_044447965.1 of Thermoanaerobaculales bacterium. Lineage (GTDB taxonomy): Bacteria > Acidobacteriota > Thermoanaerobaculia > Thermoanaerobaculales > Thermoanaerobaculaceae > DATIYW01. The sequence continues at coordinate 9,757 of JBIOGJ010000030.1, forward strand.
GGGGATCACCAACGCCGGCGCCACCAACGCCAACGTGACCCTGACGCTCTACGACCTCAACGGGAACCAGCTTTGGTCCGACACGCGGGACTACACGCCCGGCCAGTTCTACCAGTACCAGGAGCCGTACCGCTTGGGAGCCGGCCGCACCGACATCGCCAAGGGGTACGCCAAGGTCATCGTCAACGCCGGCTCGGGCGTGATCGCGTACGCTTCGGTGATCGACAACGCCTCGGCCGACCCGACGACGATCAACATGAAGCGATGAGGAGCCGCGCGGTGCAGCGTGAAACGGGCCGCGCGCTGGGGGAGCGTGACCGCCCTGGAGTCATCTCGGCCGGTGGCCTGAAATCCGCACGGGACGGGATCGCGCTCCGGGGCACCCGAAGCGGTGTTGGGTTCTGTCCTTTGGTCTTGTTCTTCCTGCAGCCTGAAGCCTGTTGTTGCTGAAGCCTGCCCTACCCGGAGGTGGGCGAGAAGTCCGCGACCAGGGCTTCCATGGCTTCCCAGATGTGCGAAACGTCGTTGGAGGCCACCACGAGGTTGTGCTTGACGCCGTGGATGTCCTTGACATGGCCACGCAGCACCGCCTCCTCCTTGAAACCCAGCTTCGCGAAGGTGCGGCGGGCGGCCACCTGGTTCTCCACCATCTCGACGATGAGCTTCTCGAGCCCGAGGCTGGTAGCCACCCGGACCACTTCGTGGGCGAGAACGGTTCCAAGTCCTTTGCGCCGGAACTCGGGCGCGGTGGAAACCCTCAGCTCCCCGACGTGGCTGGTCCAGCCGTGCAAGGCACGATAGAGGGTCGCTTCACCGATCAAGTTCCCTTGGTGCTCGGCGATCAAGGAAACGACCTCACCGACGGCCACCCGGTGCAAGAAGCGCTCCAACCACTCCGGCTTCGTCACGTCATCCGTGAGGAATTGTCGGTCCGCTTCCGCGAGGGAGCGATAGAATTCGAGGAGAGCGTTGGCGTCTGCCGCCTCAAGCGGCCGAACGACTACCTCGGCGCCGTCGCGCAGGGTCAAGTGCTGCGGGAATCCTTCCACCGTCACTGGGGCCTCCATCGCCTAGTTGCCCTTGGCGAGAAGTTCTTGGCCGTACGCATAGCCGCTGCGCAGCGCCCGCATATTGAGGTCCTCGGTGCCGCGCGGAACCGAGTCGCGCACCGCCTTCTCGACCGCCTCGAAGGAAACCAACTCGGTCACGCCGGCAAAGAAACCGGTCATCACGATGTTGAGGACGAGGCGCCGACCCAGCTCCTCGGCGAAGCGGGTGGCCGGAATCCCGAGCGCCTTCGTACCCTGCGGAAGTTTGTCGTCAGGCGTGATCAGCTCGTTCTCGTAGAGCAGCGTGCCGCCGGGCTTGAGCGTCGGGGCGAACTGGGTGTACGCGTCGGGCGACATGAGAATGAGGATGTCGGGGTGCGTCACGTAGGGGTAGCCGATCGCCTCCTCTGCCACTGTGACCTGGGCGCTGCACGCGCTGCCGCGTGCTTCGGGGCCGAACGCCTGAATCAACGTGGCGTGCTTGCCGTCGTAGATCGACGCCGCCTTGCCGATGATCATGCCGCACAGGATGACGCCTTGACCGCCGAGGCCGCCGACGCGGATCTCAGTCTTGTCCATGTGGCGCTCCGTCCGGGCTGAACCTCTCGCCCAACACCTTCGCGTAGTGCTCGTTGCGCGACTCGTGCCACGTGGGGCGTTCGCGATCGACGAACTTACCGACGGTGATGTCGCCCTGGAAGGTCAGGCCGACTTCCTTGGTGTCGGCCCCGTTCTTCACCGTGCTCTTCTCCTTGTAGTACTTGAGCTGGTCCACGCCGTCGCCCAGTCGGTTACGGCGCGAGTAGAGAGTCGGGCAGGGCGAGAGCGCCTCGATGAAGACGAACCCCTTCTTCGTCAGCCCTTCCTTCATCGCCCGCGCGAGCTGCTTGACGTGGTAGACGGTCCAGCGCGCGACGTACACCGCGCCGCAGGCGTCGGCGAGGAACGGGAGGTTGAACGGGTTCTCGAAGTTGCCGTACGGCATCGTGGTCTGGGTGGCGGAGAGCGGTGTGGTGGGCGCCACCTGGCCGCCGGTCATCCCGTACGTGAAGTTGGTGACGCACACGACCATCAGGTCCATGTTGCGGCGCGCCGCGTGAATGAAATGGTTGCCGCCGATGGCGGACAGGTCGCCGTCGCCGGAGTACACGACGACCTTGAGCTCGGGGTTGGCGAGCTTGAGGCCGGTGGCGAACGGGATCGCCCTGCCGTGGGTGGTGTGGAACGAGTCGAGGTTGACGTAGCCCGCCACCCGACCGGTGCAGCCGATCCCCGAGACGATTGCCACCTTGTCGAGGTTGAGCTGCGATTCTTCCAGGGCGCGGGCGAAGCAGTTCATGGTCGTGCCGATGCCGCAGCCGGGGCACCAGATGTGCGGCAGGCGGTCCTGGCGCAGGAACGGCATCACCGGGTTGTGGGCGAGGTCTGCGAATTCGGTCAGCTCGCTGCTCATTGCGCCGCCTCCATGATGCGGGCGAGGATCTCCTCGGGCTTGTGCACGGTGCCGCCGGCGTGCGAAACCGGGATCACCGCGGCGCGGCCGGCAACCGCCCGCTCCACCTCGAGCGCCATCTGGCCAAGGTTGAGCTCCGGCACGACGAACGCCTTCACCTTTCCCGCCAGCTCGCGAATGCGCCGTGCCGGGAACGGCCAGGTGATGACGAGACGCAGGTGCCCGACCTTCAACCCGCGTTTGCGGGCGGCCTCGATCGCGGCGCCGGCAACCCGTGAGGTGATGCCGAACGACACGACCACGACCTCGGCGCCCTCGACGCCGTCCTCGCGCACGTCGACGAGCTTGTCGGCGTTGGAGCGGATCTTGTTCACCAGGCGCCGCACCAGCTTGTCCTGGGCACCCGCGTTCATCGCCGGGTAGCCGCGCTCGTCGTGGGTGAGTCCGGTGATGTGGATGCGGTAGCCGTCGCCGGCCTTCACCATCTCCGGGACGAGGTCGCCGTTGGTCTCGTACGGGCGGTAGTCGCCGGGCTTCCTCGCGCTCCACTTGCGCTCCGCGACCTCGATCTGCTCGGCTCCCGGTATGGCGACGCGCTCGGTCATGTGGCCGACCACCTCGTCCATCATGAAGAACACCGGCACGCGGTACGTCTCGGCAAGGTTGAACGCCTTGACCATCAGGTCGAAGCACTCCTGCGGCGAGTTGGGGGAGAGCGCGATGATCTCGTAGTCGCCGTGGGAGCCCCACTTCACCTGCATCATGTCGGCCTGGCCCGGCAGCGTCGGCAGCCCGGTGGAAGGTCCGCCGCGCTGCACGTCGACGATCACGCATGGCGTTTCGGTAATGGCCGCGAGACCGATGTGCTCCATCATGAGCGACAGCCCGGGACCGGAGGTCACCGTCATCACCTTCTTGCCGCCCCAGGCGGCGCCGAGGATCGCGATCGAGGAAGCGATCTCGTCCTCCATCTGGATGAACGTGCCTCCCACGAGCGGGATGCGGGAGGCGAAGCGCTCGACGACCTCGGTGGACGGCGTGATCGGGTAGCCTGCGACGAAACGGCATCCGGCGGCCAGCGCACCCTCGCAGGCGGCGTGATCACCGTCGATGAAGTGGATGCCGGTCAGGACTCCTTTGGGATCGGCGTGCAAAGCGACCTCCCTTTATTGACCTTCGCTCCGGGCGTTCATCCCTGGGCGGGGACCGCCGCTTCCGGGACAGCGGCGGCGCGCAGCCTCTCGAGGTCCTTGAATCGCATTCCGAAGATCGCGAAGTCGGGACAGTAGAGACCGCAAAGATCACAGCCGGTGCAATCCTCGGGCCGCACCAGCACCGGGAAGTGGTACCCCTTGCGGTTGAACTCGCGGGCGAACTCGAGGCAGTGCGCGGGGCAGAAGTCGATGCAGAAGGAGCAGCCCTTGCACACCTCGTGCGTGACGAACACAGTTCCTTTACCTCGTTTGACGGTTTCGGGGTCCCCCATTGACGCCTCCCCACCAGCGCGTGATCGTAGGCTAAGGCGGCAGGAGTTGCAAGGGACCCAGCTCACAAAGCGGGCGGAACCGGGAACGCAGTCTCATAATTCGGGCGTGGCGGCAACCAAGAGCCATACCAGTTTGCCGCCGAAGACGTCCTTCCGAGAAGCGCAGCGGTCGCAGCCGCCAACGACGGCCGAGTTGCAGCGCATATTCTCACCATAGGGACCGACTTCCTGGACGTAGCCGCGGCGCCCGCGTGCCCGGCACCCATCCTACTGGAGAGGAGCGCCGGCTGCGGCCAGCACCCGGCCGGTAGCTGGGTCCTGCGCGAACGCCACGACCGACGAGCGACTGTCGACGAGATCCGGGGGCACCTCGATCACGAGCTCTGCTGGAGTTGCGCCCGGGGGCAGCGGCCGGAACGCCCGCACGACCCGACTGTGGTTGAGCACAGAGTAGGCGTTTTCACCCCGCAGGACGTGCGTGGACAGCCCATCTTCGACGACGACGATGTTGACCGTGGCGCTTCCCGGAAGACCCGTGCCTGCGACCTGCGCCTTGACCGCGTGCGCCGTCCCCTCGAGGGCCGCGCTCACGACCATCGAGGCAGTTGGGGATTGGGCGAGAGCATCGGCGATCGCGGCCCTGAGGTAACGCTCGTCCGACCCGGCGAGGACGGAGGTGCCGTTGACGACGATCTGGGGCGTGTAGATACCGTCCCAGTGTCCGGCCGCGGCGTACCAATGCTGGCGTCGCCCGAACTCCGGGCGCGCGAACCTGTCGGCCCAGCCCAGGTAGTTCCAGTAGTCGACGTGGAACGCGAGGGCAAAGATGTTCTCGGCGGATCGGGAGGCCTCCTCCGCGATCCGGCCGAGCAAGCGATCCGCCGGGGGGCAGCTCGAGCATCCTTCCGAGGTGAACAGCTCCACCAGGGCAAACCGTGGTGCACGTGCGACGGTCGGCGCCGGGGGCACGGCCGCGAGGGCTGCGAGCAGGGCGAGGAACGACGTCATCTGCGTCCTCCATCGCCGCTTTTGCCTGCCGATGGCACCCGGTTACCATGCCCCGCGCGCCGGTGAGGACCGCTGAATGGCCCGGGTGGAGCGACGCTTCGTCGGCGTGCGTTCACCCTCTACCGATGGGCTCGAGCGCGCCGAAGCGCGGACGGTGGCCGAGTTGCACCGGATCTTTCTGCCGTAAAGGAAGGCTTCAGGAGAGACAAGAAAAGAGGCACGACCGTGGCGTCCGCGTCCCTTCTCACATCCAGCGATCAGTGGGCCTGTTCGAGGCGGCGCCGCGCCCGGCCAGGGGTGAGCAAGACAGGAAACGAGGGCCGGCGCTCCGAGTTCGTGGAAACTACGCTGCAGTGAGAACCTTGCTTGGCGCCGGCGCGGCAGGCCGGCGCCGCTTCGAAACGATGACGCGGTACGCCAGTTCCACGGCTACCAGCGTTCCGTACAGCACCGGCAGGCGGATATCGGATTTGACCAGCCAATAGTAGTGCGCCACACCCGCGATCGCGGTCAGATAGACCAAACGGTGCAGTCTTTGCCATCGCTTTCCGCCCAGCCTGCGGATCCATCCGGCGGTGGACGTGATGGCGAGCGGTACCATGCACACGAAAGCCGTGAAGCCGGCAGTGATGAACGGGCGCTTGCCGACATCCTTGACGATGTCGTGGAGATCGAAGAATTTATCCAGCCAAATGAAGGTGAGGAAGTGCAGGCTGCCGTACGTGAAGGCGAATAGCCCTATCGGGCGGCGGTAGCGAATGAGGCTTGGGAGCTTCAACAGCTTCCGCAACGGGGTGACGGCAAGCGTGACCACGATCAGCCGGATGGTCCAGTCGCCTGTGAAATGGGTGATGAACTCGATGGGATTCGCGGTGAGATTCCGGTTCCAGGCGCGCCAAGCGAGCCAGAACAGCGGCGTGAGACACGCCGCGAACACGAGGACTTTGCCCCAGCGGATCTTGAGCATGGTTCAGAAGTTTTTCTTCAAGTCCATACCGGCGTAGAGACTAGCGACTTGGTCGCCGTAGCCGTTGAACATCAACGTGTCGCGCTTGGAGAACTCCCCGAGCCGCCGCTCCTTCGCTTGGCTCCAGCGGGGGTGGTCCACGGTGGGGTTCACGTTGGAGTAGAAACCGTACTCGTTCGTGCTGTAGAGGTTCCAGGTGGTGGGCGGCTGGTTTTCGACGAGGCGAATCTTCACGATCGATTTGATGCTCTTGAACCCGTATTTCCACGGAAGCACCATGCGCACGGGAGCGCCATCTTGCGGTGGGAGCGCCTCCCCGTACATGCCGACGCACAACAGCGCCAGCGGGTGCATCGCTTCGTCGAGCCGCAGGCCCTCGACGTAGGGCAACTGGATTCCGGCGTGAACGCCCTCCGGCATCTGCTTGGGGTCGTAATAGCTCTCAAAAGCCACGTACTTGGCTTTGGATGTCGGCCCCCCCACCTGCTTAAGGATCTCGCTCAGCGAGTATCCGATCCAGGGCACCACGATCGACCAACCTTCCACGCAGCGGTGCCGGTAAACACGTTCCTCCAGCGGCGCCAGACTCATGATCTCGTCCATGCTGAACGTGCGCGGCTTGGCCACGGCACTTTCGACGGACACGGCCCATGGGGAGGTCTTGAAATTCTTGGCCAGGTTGGCGGGCTGATCCTTCTGGGTGCCGAACTCGTAGAAGTTGTTATAGGTGGTGACATCGTCGTACGGAGTGGTCTTCTCACCAGTGGTACTGAGCGAGCTCTTGACGCGGTTCGGCAGCTTCGTGCCGGCCTGGGCGAAGCGGATGGCGAGGATAGCCACCGGAATGCCCGCAAGAAACTTGCGCCGGTTGAGATAAACGTCCTTCGGAGTCACCTCTGAGTAAGGAATAGGGGACAGAAACTTCGTTTTCACTGGGTCGGAGCATAGAGCAGGTCAGGAAGGCGTGTCAACGCCGACTGGGACGGTCTCAGGAGCGGAATCAGCAACGAGTCACATTGATGCAGCGCATCTTTCTGCCGTGATTCCCTAGACTGGTCGAGAGGAACAGAATCGGGGTGCGGGCCGCCGCTCGGCGCGGATGCATGACTGGCCGGTTATGCGGGCTGGACTATCAGCTCTCAGCAGCCATCGATCGGTCCGCGCGTCCGGTCAATCGGCAGGCGGGGCGGCCCGATCGGTACTCGGGGCCGACCAAACGGTCGCAGCGGCCATTCACTCGGCACCGAGATATAACTCGCTGGTTATGCGGGGCGGCCAAACGGTTTGCAGCAGCGGTTGATCGGGTTGCAACAGCGGTCGATCAGCTTGCAACAGGCACCGATCGAGACTCGGGGCGGACCAAACGGCTTGCAACAGCGCCTGATCAGCTTGCAGCAGCCGTCAATCGGCGTGCAACAGGCGCCGATCGACACTCGGGGGCGGTCAAACGGCTTGCAACAGCCTCAAAACGGCTCTCGGCATAACCCGCTGGTTATGCATGGGCGACCGATCGATGTGCAGCAGCCGGTTGTTGGCGTCCGGGCGGTGCTGCCGACCAACCGCGGACAAGCAAAGGGCGGAGCCGTGCTCCGCCCTTGCGTCGAGTCGCTGCCGCTGGGGATCGATCAGGCGTGCACCGGCTCCGGCGCAGGTGTCGGCGCCGGCGCGGGTGCGGCGGTCCGGTTGCCGGCCTTGCGATGCAGGATGCCGAGGTTGTAACGGGCCGCCGCGAGCGGATCGGCGGCGTGGAGCGCCCGTCCCGCGTCGTGGATCATCTTCAGCCCGGTGTAGACGAGCGCCTTCTTCACATAGAGCGCCTGCACCGAGTCGGGCAGGTCGTTCAGGCGCTTGACCTCGTGGCTGGTCTCGGTCGCGTGGAGCTCCGTGACCAGCGTCTTGCCCTGCGCAAGCAGCTCGTCCTTACCCGCGCCGGGGATCAGGTCGAGGTTTGCTTCGAGCAGGCGCACCATCTCGACCACCTGCTCGGTCAGCGCCGGGCCGCTCGAGGTGCTCGAGCGCCGCACGAGCTCGTCGGGGACGTTCTTGCCCATGCGCTTGGCGAGGATCGCGCGGCCGGCCACGGTGCGTCGCCACACCTTCGCATCGTGGAACGACTGCGTGTGGCCGCGCCCGGCGTCCTTGGACTCGGCCTCGAGCAGCGCGCGGTCCTGCCGGGCCGGGTCGAGGTCGGCCAGGTTCTGCTGGACCTCGGCGAGGAAGCCATCCGGCAGCAGGTCGGTGAGCGCCTTGCCGTCCGCCGCGGCGACGCCCAGGGTGTACCCGGCTTGTTCAATCAGGTAGCCGGTGCGGATGCGGGAGCCGATCGCGACCAGCTCCTCGCGGGGAACCTCAATGATCATTCTGTCCTCCCTTCATCCAACAAGATGCGGCATGCGACGCGCCCGCGCATACGACAGCGGGCCTGTTACGGCAATGGACAGCAACGGCATTGACTCGACGGGAGCCGAGGCTACCGGGGAGTCGCAGCCGTGTCAAGCCACCCAGGTACAAGGTCGCAATTCCGACGGACATCCGTCGCGGAACGCGCTCGTGCGCCCGGCTGGAGGTGACTTGCCGCCCCTGCCAGGTCCGCCCATTTGGATCGATGCCCAATCACTCGGGCGCCGCTGGATTCAAGACGCGCCTACTTTCAAACTGCCCCCGATCCGTCGCCCGAGTGCCTTGACTGCACCCCCCGCAGGGCTATCATCGGCCGAGGTGAGAGAGGAACTTCCAACCCGCTAATGACGATCCCATATTGGTTCGGTGCGGGCGGGCTTTTCCGTAAGGGGAAACCGCTTCTCGCCGAGTTGAAACGGAACGGCCTTGAGTTCGATCAAAAGTTGATGCGAGCGCTGCAGGCGTCTGCGAGCATGCCGAAGCTTGATCCTGAGGATTTTGGATTTCCGGATTCATACTTGACCTTGGCGTTATACCGGCTAAATTCGATCCTGACCCGAGTCGTTGAGCTAGATGAGAAGCGATACAATCTATTCCACGAATACCGACTCGCACCGTCGTGTTCGCCGGAGCGGGTCGTCCCCGGTAATCGTCTCTGCCTGGTGCTCGACAAGGCTGCAAAGCTCGCCGCGCCAGAAAGAACGATCGGTGTCGGCCACTTCTTGCGCGCCGTAGTATCCCTCACGCTCGACGAGGAAGCCGAGCCCGCGTACGGCTTCCCCGGGCAAGTCCTGCACAATACCTTCTCTGCGGAAACGCTCCTCTGGGGGCTCGGCTACACGGCGTGGACTCCAATATCGAAGGCACCAGAAATCCAGGACATCTTGCGTGCTCTCGACGGACGGAACCCGATCGATGACGTCCAGTACCTGCTCGCGGTTGAAGACAAGCGACTCGTGTTCCGTCCGACGAGCGTACTCGATCCGTACCGGATGTGGCGCGACTCAGGTTCATCTGTGCACCGCGTGGCGGTCCTGACACACCTAAAGGACGAATATGCGGCGTCGACGGCCGACGAGGTCCTAGAACTCGAAGATCTGATCAACAATTCGCGAGTTAAGGAAACCGACCTTCAACGCTTCTTTGAACGCCACCGTCAGTTCTTGCGCATCTGGGATCAGCGGGAAGTATATCCGCAAGTCTACCTGACGCGTGAGGGCGACGGCCCGCTGGTTCCTGATTTTCTGCTCCTTGACCCTGAATTGCAGAGAGCGACGATCGTTGACTTGAAGCTTCCGTCGGCTAGGATCATAGTTCGGCAGCGAAACCGCGAAAGATTTTCGTCACTCATCACACAGGCCCGAGCACAACTGATTGAATACCGAGACTGGTTCGAGGACGCGAGTAATCGCCGCAAGCTCAAGGAGCGGTTTGGTATGGAGATCTTCCGGCCACGCCTCGGGGTCGTCATCGGCCGAAGCGATTCGTTTGGCGACGAGTTCGACCGCCAGAAGCTGGCCTCAGGCTCGGACATCGAGATCGCCACGTACGATGATATCGTCCGCCACGCGCAGCGCCGACTTGCGCTGCTACGAGGGGCACCTCGACGGTGAAACACGTTGCATTTGCGGAGATAAGGTTGTGGAGGGAGAGAACGAGTACCTTGACTGCGCCCCTCGGCGGGTATCATGGGTTGAGGTGAGAAAGGAAGCTCCTATTCACACTAGTGAACTGGTCACAGATTCTGCGGTTTCGGGCATAAGCTGATACTTACTGCATGCGTCCGCAAGGTCGGCCATGAGTTGGCGGCATTGTTGGACGGCTGAAGGTGCTTCAACGCTTGCACGGAGTACTGCAAACTCAAGAAGGAGTCGAGTCGATAGGGCAAGGGCGCGATTCTGTGCTGCCTTGTCCATCCTGGGCATTGAGTGGATGACTTCAGGGTGGTCGCGAAATTCGCGGAGCCCGGCGAACCCTGCGTGCGTGGCACCTGAGAGACCCTTGTACAAGGATTTGAGATGCGGGCTCTGCACTGCCGTGTCAAGGACGTCCGAGGGGCTGCTGTACTCCGGGCTATACCAATAGGAGGTGCCGAGTTTCGCCCCTAAGAACGTCCTGGCCCGTGCTTGATCGTCCGGGTTCATGTGCTCGATGGCTTTTTCAAGATCTACCTGCGCGTCTTCCTTGGCGGAGTGGGTGACGTTGCGACTTGCTAGCCCCGCCTTCTGGAAGCCGTACATGTACTTGAAGCCCATGAATTCGCTGTCGTCCTTTCTCGATACCACTGCGACAGCACTGATTATCAGGTCCATCATCGTGCGCAGGAGCACGGGCGCTGCAAAGGCCCACCCACCATCGCAGAGGCACCAGACCGCCCGGTGAAGACAGAGGATATCTCCCGTCATACTTAGCATCGAACCATGAAGAAGTGGTCCTCCGTGGCCAGCCTGGTACGCCTCTTCAGCGGTATTGTTCAGACGAATCACGGCCTTGAACGCTTCAACGTGCAGATGGTGGAGTTGGTCGTTCGCGGCAAAGAAGGAACGCGTCGTCATGGAGTGGAGTTTAGGCGAGCCGTGACCTGGGTGCCAGGCAGCGCATTCGATGGTAGGTGTCGGGCGCGCGGTCCCGCGGTCGTCGAGATGGTAGCTCGGGCCTTTGGTCCATCTTGTCGTAGTCCGCAATTCTCCCGAGCGGGCGAAGTCACGTGCTGCTTCTGTATTGCCTGCCGACCTCGTAGAGGGCGTGGGTGATCCAGCCGAACAAATCAAGCGTGCTGCAGGATCAACCGCCGACCTCGGCCCATTGCGTGCCTGGCACTGTAACTGTAGCCTTCACCGAGGCGGGATTGCCCACGGCCCGCCAAGGCTGACTGGAAACGAGCGGCGCATCCGGTGCGGCTCGCCTGTGAGGCGGGAGGAGGGCACATGGGGCTCGGGGAATCGATTCTGGCGGAGTTCACGAAAGAGTCACAGACGACGCGGAGGATGCTCGAGCGGGTTCCGGAGGGGAAGGCCGACTGGAAGCCGCACGAGAAGTCGATGTCGCTGGGCAGGCTCGCGATGCACCTCTCTGAGATTCCGGGTTTCTTCAGCGGAATCTTCGACGGCGACGAGCTTGCCGGCGGCGGCGGCACCCGCGAGCCGCGGATCGCCCGTTCGAGTGCCGAGGCGCTGTCGGTGTTCGACGCGTCGACCGCGGCGTTCACGGAGAAGCTGAGCCGGTTTCCGGACGCTCGTCTGCTCGACTCCTGGCGGTTCACGGTCGGCGGACGTGTCGCCCTCGAGCTGCCGCGAATCGCTGCGATCCGCGCCATGGTGCTCTCGCACTCGATCCACCATCGCGGGCAGCTCAGCGTGTACCTGCGGCTCCTCGACGCCTACGTGCCGGGGTCGTACGGTCCGTCCGCCGACGACAAGGCGAAATCCTAAGAACAGGCTCTAGGCTTCAGGTTGCAGGCTGCAGGCAGGACCAATGACGGGGCGCGCGATTGAACCGGGACCGCAGGAGATGACTCCGGGCCTCCGACCGCGGAACCCGCACACCGGACTACAATGCCGCCTGAGGAGGTGCTCGCGATGCTGCAAGCCGAGCAGTGGACCGAGAAGTTCGTCGAGGTGATCGCGCATGCGTCGTCGCAACTCCCGCCGGACGTGCTGGCGGCGCTCAAGCGCGGGCGAGACGTGGAGGAGGCGGGATCGCTCGCGGCCAAGGCGCTCGACTCGATCCTCACCAACGTCGAGATGGCCAAGGGCAACTGGCAGCCGATCTGCCAGGACACCGGCACGCCCCTCGTCTGGATCCACCATCCGGTCGGCATGTCTACCCGCATGCTCACCGGGGCGTTTGAGGAAGCCGTGCGTCGGGCGACGGGCAAGCAACTGTTGCGCCCCAACGCGGTGGACACGCTCACCGACAAGAACACCGGTCACGGGCAGGCGCCGGGGATCCCGACGGTGCACTGCGAGGAGTGGGACTCGCCCGAGGTCGAGGTGCGCGTCATCCTCAAAGGCGGCGGCTGCGAGAACGTGGGCGCGCAGTACTCACTCCCCAACACCAAGTTGAAGGCCGACCGGGACCTCGACGGCGTGCGGCGCTGCGTCCTCGACGCCGTCGCCCAAGCGCAGGGCAAGGGATGCGCGCCGGGGATCATCGGCGCGTGCTTCGGCGGGGACCGCGGTTCCGGCTACGTCGAATCGAAGCGCCAACTGCTGCGCCGCCTCGATGACCACAACCCGGTACCCGAGCTCGACGCGATGGAGCGGGACCTTTTCGAGAAAGCCAACCAGCTCGGCATCGGGCCGATGGGCTTCGGCGGCAAGACCACGGTGCTGGGGGTCAAGATCGGCAACCTCGGTCGGCTGCCGGCGAGCTACTTCGTGAGCGTGAGCTACATGTGTTGGGCCAATCGTCGCGCCGGCGCCCGGATCGACCAGAAGGGAGAGGTGACATGGCTCAACTGACTCTTCCCGCCGATGAGAAAACCATCCGCGGCCTCAAGGTCGGGGACTTCGTGGAGCTGTCGGGACGCATGATCACGGGGCGCGACGCGGCGCACCACTGGCTGCTGCACGGTTTCCGCGAGGAGGTCGCGCCGTTCATGAAGAATTCCGTGATCTACCACGTCGGGCCGGTGGTGAAGAAGCACGCGGACGGGCACTACACGTTCGTCGCTGCTGGTCCGACCACGAGCGCGCGAGAGGAACCGTTCCAGGCCGACGTGATCGGCAAATACGGCCTGCGCGGCGTGATCGGCAAGGGCGGCATGGGCCCCAAGACCCTGGCGGGCCTCAAGGAGCACGGCGCCGTCTACTTCCACGCTGTCGGTGGCACCGCGCAGGTGCTGGCCGAGGCCGTGGTCAAGGTGGAGCAGGTGTTCCAGCTTGCGGAGTTCGGCGTCCCCGAGGCGTTGTGGGTCATCGAGGTCAAGAACTTCCCGGTGGTCGTGACGATGGACTCACACGGCGGCAGCCTCCACGCCGAGGTGGAGAAGGCTTCCAAGGCCAAGCTCGAGCAGCTGCTCGCATAGGTTCCCCGCGCGCGGTTGCCGCACTCGCTGCGATTGAGCGGGCTTGGATCGCGGCCTTGGCCCCGAAGGCTCCAATGTCACGGCGCGCGAGCGGCTGAGCCGGTGCAACCACGGGTTCCGCGGGTCCGAGATCCTCGGGTGAGATTGACATACGGTGCCCCCCGTAGCATCCTCCCAGTGGAAACTGACAAGGAGGAGACAAAGGTATGGCCACGAAGAAGGCAACAGCAAAGAAACCGACCGCGAAGAAGGCAGCAGCGAAGAAGGCAGCACCGAAGAAGCCGGCGGCGAAGAAGCGGACCGTGAAACGCACGCCGAACGCAGCCTTCATGAAGCCGGTGATGCCGAGCTTCGCACTCGCTGCGGTCGTCGGATCGAAGCCGCTGCCGCGGACCGAGATCACGAAGAGGCTGTGGGCGTACATCAAGAAGAACAAGCTCCAGGACGCCAAGAACAAGCGCATGATCAACGCCGACGCCAACCTCCTCGGCGTGTTCGGCGGCAAGAAGCAGGTGTCGATGTTCGAGATGACCAAGCTGGTCAGCAAGCACCTGAAATAGACGGTTTCCTCGGGGCGCCCCGGCGCCCCTTTGTTCTGTTCTCGCTGGCTCCCGGCCACGCGCAGTGCCCGTGCGTGCTGCCGGGAGCTGGTGTATCAGCGGGGAATCTGGGTGCCGGGCGTGCGGTCGCCGGGGTTGGAATATGCGACCATCTCAGCTTTCTGCTTGCCACACGGCGAGCACCTCGCCGAGGAACGCACGGTGATAGTCGTGGCGGGGGTAGAGGTCGATGACCGTGGCGTCGAGGAAACGCGCGGGGTCAAGGTCAAAGCTTGCGACCACGCGGCACTCGAGGGCAAGCTCGGCCTCGCCGACGCGAGGAACCGCGATGGTCTTGCTCGGATTCTGGGTGAGGCCGGCCGGTTTCCACTTGTCCACGTCGCGGCCGGACACCGCGCCGCAGAGGTCGAGGGCGCTGCGCAATCGCTCCGGCAGGAAGTTGAGCGTGAAGGCGGGCTCCGCGTCGAGCAGGCCGAAGGTGAAGCGGGTCGGCCGCACGTACACCGTCACGACCGGCTTGTTCCACAGCGTGCCGAAACCTCCCCACGAAACCGTCATCGGGTTGGGCTTCGCGCTGCCCGCCACCAACAGCGCCCAGCGCTGATCGAGGATGTGGAACGGCCTGACGGTTAGCTCCGCGGCAGGGATTCTGCGCACCGTGGTTCCTCCCGGCCGCACGCGCGGCCCGCGCCAGATTAGTTCTTTCTCAGATTCGGCGGAAGATGCCGCGCCCGCTAGCGACGTAAACGCGAGGGGTTTGCGCTCGCGGCAGCGCCCGTTTCGGCAGGGACGCTCTCGCCGTGGACCTCGAAGCCGGCCGACACCCAGGCGTCGAACCCGCCGGCGAGGGGCCGGATCCGGTGAAACCCTCTTGCCCTCAGCTTGCGCGCCACCCGGGCCGCTGTCGCCTCGTTGGGTCAAGTGCAGTAGAGGATGATCTCCCGGTCGGGTGGAATCCCCGCGAGCTCCTTCTCCAGATCGTCGACGTGGAAACGGACGGAGCCGGGAATGCGGCGCGGATCGTAGCGATACGCGAGGCTGGTCCGAACATCGAGGACGAGGGGATCGCGTCCCTGGTCCATAAGCTCACGCAGCTCCTGCACTGAGATCCTTGCCATGCGCAGCAGCCGCTGGAACTGCTTGATGCGAACCCAGCGGTAGATGAGGTAGAGCGGCAGGCCGACCAGCGCGAGCGCGACGCCCCAGTCGCCGAGGCGATCGAGGGAGGCCAGTATGCCGCCGACCGCGTTGTGGAAGAGCCAGCCGGCCGCCACGGCGCTCCCCGCCCAGATCGTCGCGCCGAGCGCGTTGACGGCGCCGAACACGAGCGGCCGTGTGCCGGTGATCCCGGCCAGTGGCGGCGCCAGTGTCGAGTACCCCGGCACGAACTTAGCGACCAACAACGAGGCGAGCCCAAGCCGCTCGTACACCCACTCCGTGCGGCGGACGCACGACTCGGGCGAGAGCGACACGCGGCAGATGGTCTTGAGCACTCGGTGGCCGAGCCGCCGGCCGGTCAAATACCAGGCGAAGTCCGCGAGCGAGGACGCCAGCACCGCGCCAAGGATGACGAGCGCGACGGACATCTTGCCCTCGGCGGCGAGCGTTCCGGCGACGAGAAGAACCGGCAGCGCCGGAATCGGCAGCCCGGCCTGCTCCAATAGGACGTTGGCGAAGACGAACGCGAGTCCATGCCGGCTGATTTGCTCGACGAGGTGCTCCATTCGCTCTCTCCCGGCGCCCTCCGCGACGCATGGGCGCTCGCTCGGCGTAAACCACGCAGCGCCGCGAAATCATCCGGCGTTAGGTGAGCGGCCGCGCCTGGGCGGAGGGCGGATCGGCGAGGCGGAAGAAGATGCGCTTCGTCACCTCCGCGGCCGCAATGTAGAGCGCGACGATCACGGTGAGGAGGAGCAGGAACACGGCTGGCAGCGGGGCAAGGCCGAGCGGGCGTGCCAGCGGCGTGAGCGGAAGCACGACCGCAAACACGACGGCGCCCAGCGTGGCAGCCAAGAGCCGGCGGCTGGGGTGACTCGCAAAGAAAGGCCTGCGGCTCCTCACCACCAGCACGATCAGGCAGGCGGAGACCACCGATTCGACGAACCAGCCGGTGCGGAACTGGTCGACGCTCGCGTGCATGAGGAAAAGGAGCGCACCGAAGGTGAGGTAGTCGAAGATCGAGCTCAAAATGCCAAAGGTCAGCATGAAGGAGCGGATGAAGGCGATGTTCCAGCGGCGCGGGCGCTGCGCCATCTCGGGGTCGACGCTGTCGGTGGCGATGGTCATCTCCGGTAGGTCGGTGAGAAAGTTGGTGAGCAGAATCTGCTTCGGCAGCAGCGGCAGGAACGGCAGCAGCAGCGAGGCGCCCGCCATCGAGAACATGTTGCCGAAGTTGGCGCTCGTGGCCATGAACACGTACTTGAGCGTGTTGGCGAAAGTGGCGCGTCCCTCGCGCACGCCGTCCACCAGCACGCCGAGGTCCTTCTCGAGCAGCACGATGTCGGCGACCTCTTTGGCCACGTCCACCGCGCTTTCCACCGACAGGCTCACGTCGGCGGCGTGCAGGGCGGAGGCGTCGTTGATGCCATCGCCCATGTAGCCGACCACGTGGCCGTTCTTGCGCAGCGCGAGGATGATGCGCTCCTTCTGGTTGGGCTCCACCTCGGCAAACACGGTCACCTCGTTGACGCGGTGCCGCAACGCCTCGTCGCTCATGCGCCGGATCTCGCCCCCGGAGAGCACCTGCGCGCCATCGAGACCGACCTGGCGCGCAACGGTGCCGGCCACGAGCGGGTTGTCACCGGTGATCACCTTGAGCGACACGCCAAGCTCTCGCAGCGATTTGATGGTCTCCGCCACCCCGGCCTTGGGCGGATCGTTGAACACGAGGAAGCCGAGGAAGGTCAAGCCCTGCTCGTGGCTCTTGTCGATGCGCGCCTCGGCGCCCATCTGCCGCGTGGCGAGACCAAGGGTGCGATACCCCTTGGCGCTGTACTCGGCAAAGCGCGCTTCGATGCGTTCCCGCATGCCGGCAAGCGGAACGGTGCCGGCCCCGGGCGATTTCACCGTCGCGCACACGTCGAGCACGCCTTCGAGTGCGCCCTTGCTGATCATCACGTTGCCGTCGGGACCCGCGGCCAGGATCGAGAGTCGCTTGCGGACGAAGTCGTACGGTACCTCGTCGAGCTTGTGCCACGCCGCGATGTCCACCTTCCCGCGCGCGCGTACCGCGTCGTCGATGGGGTTCGCGAACCCTGTCTCGAAGAACGAGTTGAGATATGCGAAGAGGCGCACCTCGGCGCTCTCGGCGCCGTCGAGGTCGTGGGTGGCGTAGAGCGAGACCGCACCTTCCGTGAGCGTGCCGGTCTTGTCCGAGCACAGCACGTTCATGCTGCCGAAGTTCTCGATCGACGCGAGCCGCTTGACGATCACCTTGGCCGCGGCCATGCGACGGGCGCCATGCGCGAGGTTGATGCTGACGATCGCGGGCAGCAGTTGCGGCGTCAGCCCGACCGCGAGGGCGAGGGAGAAGAGGAACGAGTCGAGCGCAGGTCGCTTGAGTATGACGTTGCAGGCGAATATGCCAACCACCAGCAGCAGCGTGATCTCGAGCAAGAGGTAGCCGAAGCGCCGCACGCCGTGCTCGAACTCGGTCTCGGGCGGTCGCAACTTGAGGCGCTCCGAGATCTTGCCAAACTCCGTGGACTTGCCCGTCGCCGCGATCAGCGCCTTGGCCGTGCCGCTCACCACGTGCGTGCCCATGAACGCGGCGTTCGTGCGCTTGGCCAGAGGCGTGTCGGCCGGCAGCACGCCGACGGATTTCTCCGCGGGGAACGTCTCTCCGCTGAGCGCCGCCTCATCCACGTAGAGGTCACGCGCTTCGAGGAGCAGGCAATCGCCGGGGACCGTGGCACCCGCGGCGAGTAGCACGACATCACCGGGCACCACCTCGGTCATTGGGATCTCCCGTGCCGCGCCGTCGCGCAGCACCTGGGAGCGCACCTCGACGAGGGTGAGCAGGTGCTCGACGGCGCCGGCCGCGCCGCGCTCCTGAGCGAAACCGAGCAGGCCGCTCGCGAGCACGATGGCGAGGATGATGATCGCGTCGGTGGTGTCGTGGAGGAGGAGCGACACCAAGGCGGCGCCGATGAGGAGCAGCACGAGCGGGCTGCCGAACTGCGCGAGCAGCAGGGTGAGGACGTCGGTGCGCCGCGGCGGGCGCAGCCGATTGGCGCCGAACCGCTCGAGGCGGGCGGCCGCGTCGCCGCCCGACAGGCCGGCCGCGGAGGTCTGCAACTCCGTCAGCACCGTGTCCGTCGGACGGCTCCAGAACGGAGCGAGCGCCTGAGTCATCTTCTAGGTTCCGTAGAGTCGGTCACCGAAGTCGCCGAGGCCGGGAAGGATGTACTTGCGGTCGTTCAGCTCGCGGTCGAGCGCAGCCGTGAAGATCTCGGCGTCCGGTGCCGCCTGGGTAAGCCTCGCCACACCTTCCGGCGCAGCCACGATCGCGATGAACCTCACCCGTTGCGCGCCGCGCGCGCGCAACCCTTCGAGCGCCATCGCCGCGGAACCACCGGTGGCGAGCATCGGGTCGAGAAGAAAGACGACCGCATCCTGCAGATCGCCCGGCACCTTCTCGTAATAGCAGCGCGCCACCGCGGTTTCCTCGTTGCGCTCGAGGCCGAAGTACCCCACCCGCGCGGTTGGGACCAGGTCGAGAAACCCGTCGAGCATGCCGAGACCCGCCCGCAACACCGGCACTGCCACCACGCGGGCCGCCAAGCGGCGTGCCGCGGTTTGCTCGAGCGGGGTGGAGACCATCACCTCGGCGGTAGGGAGGTCACGGGTCGCCTCGGCGGTGAGGAGCAGGGTGATTCGGTGTCCCAGCGTGCGGAAGTCGTCGCACGAGGTCGTGGCGTCGCGTAGGCGGGTGAGGATGTCCTGCAGAAGGGGGTGATCCACGAGGTGGAGGGCCATTGGCGGAAAACGATAGCACAAGGCGCCGCCGGCGCCGGGTGCCGCCGATAGCGGACCATCCGCGTTGTGGGTGCGCGACCAGTCTCGGGCCGTCTAGGCGGTTGTCGGTGTAGGGGCGGGGCGCCGCCTCGCCCCTACTTGCTCGCAGAGGGGATCCAGGCCAGGTTCTCGATGCCGACCGAGCGCGAGCCGGGTTGGATGCCGGACGGAAACTCCGGCGCAAAATGCAGCTCGCACGTTCCATCTGGCAGCCCGCCGCCGACCGGCGCGCGGAGGATCGAGGGCCCGGGTCCGAGGGTGACGCCCCACCCTTGAACACACGTGCTGGAGACCCGTACTCGGATCGGACCCGGCTCGGGTACGCGCAAGGCAAGACGTGCCACGCCCGGTGCGTCCACGGCCGTGAGCCGGAGGGCGCCCGATCCGAACAGCCAGCGCCGTGCGAGGACCTGCTTGTCGGCGCCGCCAGCAAGCGGACCCCATCCGGAGGAAAAGTCGAAACCCGGGACGTTGCTGCGCTCCATCGGTACGTCGACCGCTGCGACACGATATTCGGACGGGCCGAACTCGTCGCCGCCAACGACCAAGGGGAAGCGAGCGCCGCTGGCATCGTCGTAGAGGCCGACGGTGAGGTCGTAGGTGCCGGCCGCGAGCGGCTCCGCGAGCGCCGACTGGCAAAGATCGGCGTCGTCGGTTTGTGCGATATCCGGTACCCACGGGCGGGGCAGATCGTGATCGAACGTTCGTACCAATGTTCGCCCCGGCCGGAGCAGGTGCACGAAGACCCGCGGGTGGCCACGCAGCCCGGCGAGCGCCGTCGTGGGCCGCCACGTCAGGGCGATCGTTGTGCACTCCGGGTAGGCGAGGGAGATCGTCGTGGCGCCGGCCTCGAGGCGGCCCACCGGCTCAGCCTTCGCTTTACAGCCGACGCCCCCGAGGGCCGCAGCGAGAGCCGCCGCCAGCAAAACCGCCCGCCTGAGGTGCATTGCGAGCTTGGAAGGGAACTCGTCACGGTACATGCGCGCAGGCTATCGGCGGTGCGGCAGCGTGTCAACGTCGGCGAGGTGCGACGCCGTCGTCCACCTGCTCTCTCGCCTGCGGGCGCCGTCTGGTATCGTCGCATCATGCGCGAACGATGCTGGCCGGCCAAGGATGATCCGCTCATGCGTGCGTATCACGACGAGGAGTGGGGCGTGCCCGTACATGACGATCACACGCACTTTGAGTTTCTCATCCTCGAAGGCGCACAGGCGGGGCTGTCGTGGCGCACCATCCTGCACCGACGGGAAGGCTACCGGCGAGCGTTCGCCGATTTCGACGCTGCCAAGGTGGCGCGCTTCACCCCGGCGCGGATCAACAAGCTGCTCCTCGACGAGAGCATCGTGCGCAACCGCGCCAAGGTCGAAAGCGCCGTGGCGAACGCCCGCGCCTTCCTCAAGGTGCAGGAGGAGCTTGGTTCGTTCGATGCGTTGCTCTGGCAGTTCGTGGACGGCGAGCCAAGGGTCAACGCCTGGAACGAGCTCAAGCAGCTCCCGGCGTTCACTCCCGAGTCGGAGACGGCGAGCAAGGAGCTGATCCGCCGCGGCTTTCGCTTCGTCGGACCGACGATCGTCTACTCCCACATGCAAGCGTGCGGGCTGGTCAACGATCACTTGGTGCGCTGCTTCCGCCACGGCGAGGTAGCTACGGTCCGGCGAGGCGGCCCGCGCTCGGAACGCCCGCATCCGTGAGCCGCCGCAGTGCCGGCCAGGTCGTGATTGCGCCGGCCAGGGCCGAGGCCGCCACCGTGACGCCGTGCTCGGCGCCCCGGCGCAGTACCGCCACGATCTGAACTCAGTGTACCTGGCGTCCGCAGCGGGTACAATTCCGTCAGGAGCCACGGCCGTGAACTTCACCGAAACCCTGCGAGTCGTCGCCGCCAAGCTCGATGCGTCGGGCTTCAAATGGGCGGTGATCGGCGGGCTGGCAGTGGGGATATACGGGGCGCCGCGCGCCACCGTAGACATCGACATGTTGATCGATGGGGCATGCGTGGACCGGCTCGACGAGATGCTCTCGGATCTTGGCTACGCGCTCGTGTATCGCTGGGAGGAAAGCTCGCACTTCGCGCCGACGCAGCCCGACCGCTGCCCGCTGGACTTCCTCCACGCCCGACGCCCCCACTCGCTGGCCATGCTCGCTCGGGCTCACCGCGTCGCGTTGGGCGAGGAGGGGTTGCTGGTTCCGGTGGTCGAAATGGAAGACCTCGTTGGCCTCAAGGTCCAAGCCATGGTCAACGACCCGGATCGGCGCCGCGGCGAGCTGGTTGACATGCGCGCGCTCTTCGAGGCGGCGGCCACGCTCAAACGCCCGGTGGATATGGAACGAGTGCGCGAGTACTTTGCGCTTTTCGGCGAGGAGAAAGAGCTGCAAGACATCCTGCGGGGGCTCGAAGATGCTTTCCACTGAGGAGCGCGAGGCGTTGCTCGCCGAGGCGGCCGACGTGCGCCGGCGGGACGCGTTGCGCGAGGCGCGCAAGAGCGGGAAGATCGTGCTGCACCCCAGCCTCTTGCTGCGCTTCCTCGATCACATCCAGCGGCTGCTGGGCAAGCGCACCGCGGTTCCCGAGCGCAAACAGTTTCGCGACAGCGGCAAGTTCAAGCTGTAAGACAGGCTTCAGCCTTCGGGCACGACAACGACCAGGAGAACGCTTCGCAGAGGGTCGGGAATTGCTCCGCGCTCGGTCTGGCGTCGGTCGCGGGGGAAGGCGGAAAGACCGGCCTTAACCTCGAGGTCAGCGGGATTCTTCCTGATCGCCACGGCGGGGACCTTCAGATAGAACCTCACGTACTCGTTGCCGCTATCTCGTGGGTGGCCCAGACCCTCATCGGTGTAGCGCACTCGTCTCGGACTCCCCGGTCACCACTGGCCACAGTCGGGCTCGGCCGCGGGGCCGAGACAATGTTGCAATATTTTGCAGGTGTGTCGGCTTATCTGTCACCAGATGTCATGTACCGAGGACCGGACACGGTCCAGAAAGGGGAACGGAAAGATGAGGAAGGGCATCCTGACCGGTATTGCGGGCACGTTGTTGTTCGCTGGCGGAGCGCTGGTCGCTGCGGCACCGGTGCGCAACGTGAGCCCCGCGCGCCACCCGAACCTTGCTGCGGCCCAGAGGCTCTCGCACCAGGCGTACGAGAAGATCGTCGCAGCGCAGCAAGCGAACGAATGGGACATGCAGGGCCACGCCCAGCATGCCAAGGAGCTCCTCGACCAGGTCAACAACGAGCTCAAGCTGGCCGCGGAAGCCGCCAACCAAGCCAGGTAGTGGCGGAATGGTATCGGGGCCTGCGTCGACAAGCGGCGCAGGCCCCGATCTAGATCGTAACGGCCCACTCCCTCAGCGTGAACCGGTGGGCAGCTCAAGGCCCCGCTGGGAGGGCTGTGCTCCTTGCACCGAGCGCCGGCGGCCAGCCATGACCCGACGGATAACCCGCGCTTCATTCCATGGGCCGGACGGTATCGCGATCGTAGTGAGGGCAGGGTTTCGTGATCACCATCCCAAAGTGGACCAGGCGCGGTGCGCGTACCGACGCCGCATCGTGCCAGCGGGCGAGGAAGTCGGCGACCGGTATGAACGTGTAGTTTCCCAGCGTCGACGGGTCCATGAAGAAGACCCTGTCCGCATCGTAACCAACCGCGACGACGTAGTGCCCGTCGTCCCAATCCGTCGCGTAATCGACCCGATGCCCGGCCCAGGCCTGGACGAGGCAGACCACCGGGGTGCCCTCGTCCAAGAGCCCCTGAAGGTCTTGCAGGGTCATGTTGGTGTGCACCTCCGCCGTGTAGCCATGGCTCTGAACGAACCTCACAATTGCGGTGTAGTTCGTCCCGTCGGCCGGGGTCGCCTTCAACAACCTCGAAAGCTTGTCTTGCCGCCAGTCGCAGTCGAGGTAGTAGCAGAGCACGGACTGCGTTGCGGCCACGCCGCAGGTGTAATCGGTGGCCTGGCGGCACAAGGGGACAAGGATCAACCGGGGAGGAAGCGATCCGGAGGACAGACTCGAGGCGCCAGGCTCCTCGCTCTGCGCCGTGGGCGCAAAGGCAGCGAGACACGCGACAAGCGCAACGGCTGCCCGCAGGCGCAAACCCGCTTGGAACATGGTCGTTCTCCTCTCGCCGCCATCGGCCAAGTGAAGCGAAATCCGGTAGCCAGTGACGGGTGGTTGCGGCGTCCTCGATCGCCATCAACTATACTCCGGAGATGAGATTCCTACGGCCGGGAAGGCGCCCATGTTCGGGTTCGGCGGCTGCTGGGTCTCATGCCTGGAGTCGCGGAGGGTCCATGGAAAAAGCAGGCCGCACCGCCGTCGCAGTCGTGCTCATGCTGATCGGCGCCACAGTTCTTGCTGCCCGCGAGTCACCGCTCACCAACGCCGACGTGGTCGGCATGGTCAACGCGGGCCTCGGAACCAACACGATTATCGCGAAGATCAAGGCATCCGCGACCAGCTTCCAGTTGGACACGGCGTCGCTCGCGATCCTCACGCAGCAAGGCGTGCCAGACCTCGTCATCCAGGCGATGATCGAGCGGCAGTCTCCCGGCCAGGCGGAGGTCGGGGTCCAGACCTGGCCGCGTATCAGCGCCAAGAAGATCTGGAGCGACGTCGTTCGCGTTGTCGGCCGGTGCCAGTCTCGCGGGGAGGTCATGCTGTTCGACAACGGCGTGCAGTTCGCACCGGTGCAGGGCTCGACTGCTTGCCTCGACACCGACATGCGGTTCACGGTCGTGTGGGAGCAAATCGACGCGATCTGCTTCAAGTACCTGGTCCTCGACAACGCGACGGTCGGTGTGCTTGCCATCCAGACGAAAGGCGCCAACTCGTACCAGGTTCGGGGATCGCAAATGTCGATCCAGGCCATGGAGGGCGAGTTCAAGTTCCGGCAGTCGCGCCTGAACTACCGCTGCGACTGATCCGCCCACTTTGGAGGTTTCATCCCCAACCCGGAGCCAGGCGATCTGTCAGATGCCGGTGCCTTTGCGAGGTGGGAGCTGCGTCGCGCACGTCCTCCGGGTGAGGGAGAAACCGAACCTCTCACGGTGAGGTCGTACCTGCGTCCGTTCGGACCGTCCGGCTGGGTGGTTGGCACCGGCTACTACCGCCAGCGGTAACCCATCGTCAGCCTGTCTCCTCAGGCTTGAGGTCCGAGGTCTCGAGGCTGAGGCCTGAGGCATTGCTCAGTGGTAGGGTTCCCTCGTGCGCACCGCGGACTTCGAGTACCCGTTGCCGGAAGAGCTGATCGCGCAGGCCGCCCGACCGCGGGGCACCTCGCGGCTGCTCGTGCTGCGGCGGGAGAGCGGCAGGGTAGTGTTCGATCGGATTGGCTCCCTGCCGGCGCTGCTGGATCCGTCGGATCTGCTGCTCCTCAACGACGTCCGTGTCATCCCGGCGCGGCTGCGTGCGCAGCGCCGTGGCGGGGGCGAGACCGAGTTGCTCCTCGTGCGGCCGCTCGGCGGCGCCCTTTGGGAAGTCATGGCGCGCCCGGCCAAGCGGCTGCGCGCCGGAGTCGCGCTCGCGCTTGCCGCGGGCGAGGCAGTGCCGCGGGAGCGCCTCGCCGAGGGGCGTTGGCGGGTCGAGTTCGCCCCGCCGCTTGATGAGCGTGCGCTCGCGTCGGTTGGTGAGGTGCCCCTGCCGCCTTACATCCGCCGCCCTGACGGTCCCAGCGAGGCCGACCGCCTACGCTACCAGACCGTCTACGCGCACGTCGGGCGGGCCGTGGCGGCGCCCACCGCCGGGCTGCACTTCACGCGGGAGCTGCTCGGCGCTGTGGCCGAGCGGGGGATCGAGGTGGCACGCGTCACGCTCCACGTCGGGCCGGGAACGTTCAAGCCGGTACAGGCGGAGGACCCCGCCAATCACCGCCTTGACCCGGAGGACTACGAGATCGCGGCGAGCGCCGCGACCGCGCTCAACCGCGCGCTGGTGGCAGGGCGGCGCGTGGTGTGCGTGGGGACCACGTCGTGCCGGGCGCTCGAGCACGCGCTGCAGCGAGGCAGCGGCCGTGTCCTACCCGGAGGGGCGCGTGCGGATCTCTTCATCGTGCCGGGGTACCGATTCCGCGGCACCGGTGGGCTGCTCACCAACTTCCATCTGCCGCGCTCGACGTTGCTCATGCTCGTCTCGGCGTTGGCCGGTCGCGAGCGTGTGCTGGCTGCGTACGCCCGGGCGGTCCGCGAGCGCTTCGCGTTCTACTCGTTCGGCGACGCAATGCTGGTGGTTTGAAGAGCCAGCGCTCGGCCCGTTCCGGCAGACCGCTCGGCACAGGGGAATCCGTGCCACAGGCTGGGACCGCTGGCTGACCGTCGCCCGC
Source organism: Thermoanaerobaculales bacterium (assembly GCA_044447965.1). GTDB lineage: Bacteria > Acidobacteriota > Thermoanaerobaculia > Thermoanaerobaculales > Thermoanaerobaculaceae > DATIYW01. The sequence goes on from JBIOGJ010000030.1 coordinate 35,037, forward strand.
GGCGGTGCAGCGGAGATCGGCGCGCCGGCGTAGAATCCGCGGCGGCGCCGTGTCGCCGGGGAGGGTGGGACGATGAGAATAGCGCTGCTGTTTGGGTTGTTTGCGGGTCTCGTGGGTGCCTCGACGCTCCTTGCCGCAGAAGATACCGGTACGGGGGATGCATACCGCTGGAACCTCGGCGATCTCTACCCGTCCGAGGCGGCGTTCAATGTTGCGAGGCAACAACTCTCGTCGAAGCTGCCCGAGCTCGACGCGCACCGCGGCAAGCTTGGCGCCGCGCCCGCGGGCATGAAGGCGGCGCTCGACCTCTACTTCGGCATCGCGAAGGAGCTGAGCCGCGTCGCCTCGTACGCCTCGATGCGCTCGGACGAGGACACGCGCGTGCCGGAGAACCTCGCGGCGCGGCAGGAGGTGCAGCAGCTCGGGGCGGACTTCGCCACGCACTCGTCGTGGATTGCACCTGAAGTGCTCGCGCTGCCACCCGGCACGGTCGATCGTTTCCTCAAGGAGGAGAAGGGCCTCACGCCGTACGAGTTCTTCCTCCGTGACCTGGAACGCCAGCGCGCGCACACGCTCTCGCCCGCCGAGGAGAAGCTTCTCGCGCAGGCCGGCCTGGTGACGCCTGCGCCCGCGACGATTTCGGGCATCCTCGCCAACGCGGACCTGCCGTTCCCCGAGGTCACGCTCTCGGATGGGAAGAAGGTGCGCCTCGATCAGGCCGGGTACAGCAAGTACCGTGCGCTGTCGAGCCGGACCGACCGCGTCCTCGTGTTCCGCGAGTTCTGGAAGACGTACAAGGGATTCGAGCGCACCTTCGGCACCACCTTGGATGCCGAGGTCAAGCGCGACCTCTTCCTCGCCCGGGCGCGGAACTACCCGTCCTGCCTCGCCTCGGCGCTCGACAACGCAAACGTCCCGGAGGCGGTCTACCACACCCTCATCGCGGAGGCGAACCGAGCACTGCCCACGCTGTACCGCGCCTTCAAGCTGCGCGGCAAACTGCTGGGCATCTCCGACCTCGCCTACCACGACATCTACCCCCCGCTCGTGAAGCACGCCGAAATGCACTTCCCGATCGAGAGGGGCGAGGCACTCGTGTTGGAGGCGCTCGCGCCACTCGGGCCGGAGTACGTCGAGACGGTGCGCAAGGGCTTTGCGACGCGCTGGATGGATGTCTACCCGCAGCAGGGGAAGCGCGCGGGCGCCTACTCAAGCGGCAACGCCTACGACGTGCACCCGTATGTGCTGCTCAACTACAACGACGACTACGAGGGTGTTTCGACGATCGCGCACGAGTGGGGCCACGCGATGCACTCGTACCTCGCCAGCCACGCGCAGCCGTTCCCTACCGCGGACTATCCGATCTTCATCGCTGAGGTCGCCTCCACCTTCAACGAGGCGCTGCTGCTGCAGCGTATGCTCGGCGCCGCGGCGAGCGACGACGAGCGCTTGTTCCTGCTGGGTAATTACCTCGAAAACCTGCGCGGGACCTTTTTCCGGCAAGCGATGTTCGCGGAGTTCGAGCTGGCCATCCACCAGACGGCCGAGAAGGGCGAGGCGCTCACCGGCGCCAGGCTGACCAAGGCGTATGGCGAGCTGCTGCGCCGCTATCACGGTCACGACCAGGGCGTGGTGCGCATCCCCGACGAGTACGACGTGGAGTGGGCGTACATTCCGCACTTCTATTACAATTTCTACGTCTTCCAGTACGCCACTTCGCTCGCCGCCTCAACGCAGCTCGCTCGCGAGGTGCTCGACGGCAAGCCGGGCGCGCGCGACCGCTACCTTGGAATGCTCAAGGCGGGTGGCTCACGCTACCCGTACGAGTTGCTCAAAGAGGCGGGCGTGGACCTCGCGTCGCCCGCGCCGTACCGCGCCCTCGAAGCGCAGATGAACTGGGCGATGGACGAGATCGAGAAGATCGTCGCCCGGCAAGCCGCCACGAAGCAATAATCGGAACTCTGTCGACCTGCTGCGAGAGCGAGATCGAGGGAGCCCAGGACTCCCCGTCGGAGCAGAGGGCTCCCCAGGGGGCACGGGATTTTCGGTGGGAGCACGGAGTTCCCCGTGGGAGCACCTTCCAGGTGCGACCGAGCAAGGCGACCGCGAGCTTGCCGGTCGCGGCAAGATGCCGCTCCCACCACGCTCCGCTCTCCTTGCTCGTGATGCCGGGCGCCATGACTCGATGCCTTTCGCCGCACGGGTCGTGCGCGGCGAACCGACCTCTCACCGCTCGCTGCAGTCGCGATATCGGTCTACAATTCCACTTCAGAAGGTCAGGCAGCAATGCAACGGGGGTCACGGCTGGGCCCGTACGAGATCCTCGGCCCCCTCGGGGCCGGCGGGATGGGCGAGGTCTACCGCGCTCGGGACCCCCGCCTCGGCCGGGATGTCGCAATCAAGGTGTTGCCTGCGGGGTTTGCCGCCGACCCTGAGCGTCTGAGACGATTTGAACAAGAGGCCCATGCGGTTGCGGCGCTCTCCCATCCCAACATCCTCGCTATCTACGACGTCGGCACTCACGAGGGCGCACCGTACCTGGTCACCGAGCTGCTCGAAGGTGAGAGCCTGCGCGAGCGGCTCAAGGGCGGTGCGATGCCGGTTCGCAAGGGCGTCGAGACCGCGGTCCGGATCGCCCAGGGGCTCGCCGCAGCCCACGAAAAGGGGATTGTCCACCGCGACGTCAAACCGGAGAACGTCTTCGTCACGAACGACGGCCACGTCAAGATCCTGGATTTCGGGATCGCGAAGCTGGCGCCGCCGCGCACCGCGGAGGACTTGGCGAAGGCAACAACGGTCGTGGAAGCGACCGAAGCGGGGGTGGTGCTCGGCACGGTGGCATACATGTCGCCGGAGCAGGTACGCGGGCAGAATGTCGATCCGCGGAGCGACATCTTCTCCTTCGGGTGCGTGCTCTACGAGATGCTGTCCGGCCGGCGGGCTTTCGTTGGCGAAAGCGCTGCAGACACCATGAGCGCGATCCTGCACGAAGAACCGCGCGATTTCGAAAGCACCAGTTTGGGATTTCCGGGTCCGGTTCGCCACGTCGTGCGCCGGTGCCTCGAAAAGAGCCCGGAGGATCGGTTTTCGTCGGCTCACGACCTCGCATTCGCACTCGAGGCGGCGGCGACCGATACCTCCTTGCCGGCGGCGATGCCGCGTGTCGCGGCACGCAGGGTTGGGCGGCGCTGGCTCGCACCCGCCGTGGTGGTAGTCGCCGCGGTGGCAATCGGGGGCCTCTGGGTCGCGCGACACAGGGGGCCCGCGCCGCTGCCGCAGTTCCATCCGCGGAGAATCCCGGGCCAACTCGTCGGCGTGAGCGAGCCTGCGCTGTCCCCGAGCGGCAGCGAGATCGCCTACACCGCAGGGCATGGTGGGACCAGCGACATCTGGGTCACCGACATCCGGGGCGGCAAGCCGATCCGCCTGACCGAGAGGTCGACGCTGTCGTTCGGCCCAACCTGGTTTCCCGACGGGAGCGCGGTGGCGTTTTCGTCGGACGAGGGCAAAGAGGTTTCAGTATGGAAAGTCCCAAGGTTTGGCGGCACCGCGATGCTCCTCGTGCCGAACGCGCAGGATGCCGCCGTCTCGCCTGCGGGCAAGCAGATCGCTTTTGCGCGCCCACAGAAGGACGGTGCGCTGCGAATCTGGGTTGCGCCGCTCGGTGCGCCGGACCTGGCCCGCCAGGCGACCGGCGAGAATGCGGGTCTTTGGGACCACCGGCGACCCGCGTGGTCGCCGGACGGTAAGACGATCTGCTACCAAGACGCCAAGGACCTGTGGCTGGTTCCCGCAGAAGGCGGTGCCGCTCGGCGTCTGACCCATGACGACGCCGCGGATCAGCATCCGTTGTGGTCGGCGGACGGCCGCTACATTTACTTTGTCTCCAGACGTGGCGGTACCCAATCCCTTTGGCGGAAGGCGATCGCGGAAGGTGCACCGACCCGCGTGACCCAGGGGACCAGCGTTGAGGACTCTCCGACCATGTCGCGGGATGGAAGACGCGTCGCATTCCTATCCGGTCTGGACACCTGGGCGGTGGTCCTCGTGGACATGCAGACCGGCACAGTGAACCGGCTGGAGGAGGGAAGGCACACGGCGTACCCGGCGATCGCGCCGGACCTAGGCTCGATCGTGTTCGCGTCGGACCTCGCGGGCTCCTGGGACCTGTGGTCTTTGGCGCTGCGTGAGAACAAGGCGGTCGGAGAGCCGGCGCGGCTCACGGACCATCCCGGCGATTGCGCCTTGCCCACTTTCTCCCCCGACGGGCGCTGGATCGCGTACTTCCGCGTCATCGAAGGCCAACGTGACGTCTGGGTCATCCCCTCGCACGGCGGGACCCCGGTGAACTTCACTAGCCAGCCGGGAGTCAACGTCCAGCCGGCCTGGTCGCCGGACGGGCGGGAGATCGCGTTTGTTTCGAACCGGAGTGGCTGGCACCAGGTGTGGGCCGCACCCTTTGCCGCTGGGCACCGCGCGGGAGAAGCTCGACGGATCACCTCGGAGGAGGCCGATGCCTCATCTCCCTGCTGGTCGCCCGACGGGAAGGCCATCGCGTACACACTTTCGACCGACAGGGGCAGCGACGTGCGGATTGCGCCCTCCGATGGGAGCGGCGTGACACGTCCGCTGACCTTCGGGGCCAAGGTGTTCTACGTGCACTCGTGCTGGGCGCGAAACGCCTGGGCGGTTTCTGGGCTTTGGGGGGAGCGTCTGCCCAGCATCCGGCTGTTGCCGGCTGCGGGCGGGGAAGCGACGCTGATCCTACTCCCCGCACATATGGTGCCCGATCTGGAGTATCCTGACTTCGACATCTCTCGTGACGGAACGCTGCTTGCGGTGTTTCAGCGCGCCCGGCAGGAGGAGATCTGGGTGTTGGAAGTGGAGGAAGGGTCGTTCTGAAAGCCCCAAGCGGCCGGTTTGGAGAGTTCGTACCAAAGGAGGACACGATGCCAAGGAAGAAGACAGGACGAAAGGTGAGGACGGAAGAGATAACCTATGCGGACCTAGCGCGAATCCTCGAACACCTTGTCGAGGGGAGGGAACAGCTCCACAGAGATGTGGACGAGATGCTGCGGGCGGTGATCGCCCACCGAGAGCAATTTGAGGAACCGGCGGAAGAATGGCCGCAGCTCCAAGTTGAGCTCGAGGCCGTTTTGGAGCTCCTAAAGGGTGGGGTTAACCCGCCGCCCCAGATTGCGGGGATGTGCCTCAAGGTCGTGCCCGTGAGCGCCGGTGCTAAAGCCGGACGAGGGCCCTCACTGAAGAAGAGAGGCGCCAAGAAAAAGTAGGGCTGGTCGGTCAGCGCCGGACGGAGGCGTGAGGGCCTTGCCAAGGAGCCTGATCCTGCTCCTGTCGGGGCGGTGCAATCTATCCTGCGCCTACTGCTACCAGACTCACGACCAGGGGCGAGGGTCGATGAGTTGGGAGACCGCGCGGAAGGCATTCGAGAGGGTTCGCTCTTTTGAGCCGGGCAAGATCACGGTGGAGTTCACGGGTGGCGAGCCTCTGCTCGAGGCGGTGACCCTGTGCCGAACGGTCGAGGCCATCGAGGCGAGCACGGCGCCAGGCACCAAGGTTGAGTGCACCGTCACGACCAACGGCACCCTGCTGACTGATGGGCTCCTGGCGTTTCTTTTCGACCACGACTTCACGATCCGGATCAGCTTCGACGGCGTCCCCGCGACGCAGCGGCAGCGTGGCGAGGGCACGTTTCACACCCTCGACCGGCTCCTCGACCGGCTCGGTAAGGAGTACCCTTCGGACTTCGCGAAGCGCGTGAAGATACTCGTGACGGTGCTCGCGGCGACCATACCCAAGCTGGCCGAGAGCGTCCGCTATCTCATGGGCAAGGGCGTGCAGGCGATCGAGATGGGACCCCGCTTCACCTGGGATCCCAACTGGTGTCCCTCTTGCCGCGAGGAGCTGGAGCGCCAGGTGGACGAGGTTCTCCGGCTGTCGCTGGAGCACTGGCGGAATAGCGGCGCAGTCCCGGTGGGCTTTCTCGCCGGAGCGCCATTGCTCGACGCCGAAGCACCCGTGGGAGAGTTCCTTTGCGGCGCGCCTGCGGCAACGGCACTGTGCGTGGACCCCGAGGGGCGAGCCTGGGGGTGCCCGCTATTCGCCTCGTCGCTCCAGTCCCTGACGCCGCTGGCACTTGAAGCTTCCCGTGTACTTGACCTCGGCCCGATCTCCGCGCCTTCATTCTCGAGAAGGTTGGAGGCACTCCAGGGACGAGCTGGCAAGCTGCGCCTTTTCACCCACAGGCTCGCGAAGCGTTCGTCCTACGGTGCCTGCGGCGACTGCCGGTTCGTGGCGGATTGCCAGGTTTGCCCCGCCTCGATCTCACACAACCCGCACAACCACGACCCGGACCTCATCCCTGAGTTCATCTGTGCCTTCAGGTTCCTGACCCTTGCGGCCCGGGAACGCTTTGACGAGATGACAGGCGGCGAGGTGAGCGCGGCTTGGTATCGGGAGGTGAAGGTCGCACTCGGGAGGCTTGAGGCCGCGGTCAAGAACTCGCTAGCGAGCAGCGAGCGTGAAAGGTCGCTGCGTCCGGCGCGGGGTCGCCGCCGGGCAGCGCAAGGCGATCCGTGACGCCTGCGTCGTCACCGTGTTGGCGCCCAAGACGAGGCGATGAACATGACCGAGAAACGGGTGGAAACGAGGTCCAAGAGACCAGGAAGGAGGCACGTCGATGGCAAGAACACTCGCCGTTGTCGCACTGGTGGCCTTGATCGCCACGTTGCTGTGCACCCTCTGGGAGGTCATGAACGAACCCACGCCTGCCGACGATCTGCTCAAGCTCACTCAGCTCCTCTTGTCGTGGCCGGTAATAACGGGCGGGTTGGCGGTTGGCGGCGGGGTGACGTTTCGGGTGGAGATCAGAGGCATGCTGCACCGGATAGCCAGCGCGCCCGCCCCTAAGTAACTGGGGTCTGGAGCGAGCACGGGAGTTGCCGCGAGGCACTCAGCGCTCGTGGGTGTGACCCAAGGAGGGAACTGTGAGCTGCTATTCCAGACTGGGTGCCAGGAGTTTCTATTGGGGGCTCATGCCGGACGCCAGCGACCCCGCGCCACCGCGAACCGACCCAAGGCACGTCGCTCGGGGTGCGGCTTTGCGAATGGCGGCGATGCTGCTTGGGTGGTCGGTCGGCCTCGGTGCACCGCCGCCAGCGAGTGCGAAGGGAGGGGCCTCGGCCCAGGCGTCGGCGACATCTGCGGCGACGTCTGCGACCCCAGCGATTGCCCTGTCGTCCTCCACGGTATGTGTCTCAACGGTGTGGGCGGGGGTCGCTTTCGACGACATCATCGACGCCTATAGCGCCGGAGCGTGGAAAGGCCTGCAGGGTAGGCTCAAGAGCGTGGCCGACACTCTCCGCCACACGAAGCCGGAGAACTCGTCGCCGGGGTGTGATGCCACGTCTGTCTTCCCTGAGGACGAACGGATCTCCTTCGTGTTTGTCGACGACCAAGGTCCGCAGCCCTCGGTTGTGCGTGTTTTGCAGGGTACATCCCCGCGACCGAGCGTCGGGAGCGGGCGGCTGATCCGGAGGACCAATGCCACCAAGGAAACGAAGGGGAGTGCAGGTGCGAGTGCGGCCGGTGAGGCCGGCTACCTTGCGTTCACGGTGTACCTTTTCCCCACTCCTAGCGAGCCTCCGATCTTCTCGACCTATACCGCAATCCCGTCGTCATCCCCGATCGCCGCGGGCTTGGCCCAGGTGGCTTCGACGTTCGGGGGCGGGATCGGGAAGGTCGTTGCGCCACCCTCAGCGCAACCGTCGGTTCCTAAGCAGCCACCGGAAGGAAAAAGGGTAGAGGAGGTAGTAAGGCGCGCTGGGCCTTCCCTCGAATGTGTGGTGATGGCAACCCTCATCCCGGAGGACATACGCTGGGCACAGGTTTCGGTGACCGATAACGCCAACGTGGGCGGACTGCTTACACCCGACAACGCACGCCGGCGCGCAGACCGGCTAACTAACGGCGACCAGACGCTCACCGAGCTAAACCAGAGGCTTTCGAGGGCTTTCCCCAAGGAACCGAACGCGTCTGCGGGTACGCAGGGGGCAGGCTGCGCCGGGTTCCCTTTCACCGGGGCCACCGCGGACCCTAGCGGCTGCCAGGCATCTCTGTTGAAGGTCCTCACTGAAACACTCCAAGGGATGGGCGTTGATAAGCGGGACAAGGCGGAAGCAATTTACGACATGTACGCCGCGCTCCTATCGTCCACGCCGCAAGCGAGCACACAGACCACGTACACCTACGGGAGCTTGACACGCTGGACGTTTGGCCTCGGGGCGGGCGCGATGGCCCATCCGAACCTCAACCAACAGGCAAAGCTCTCCGGCACGTCGGTCGTCGAGGATCCGCTTAACGGGACCATGACCTCAGTCAACGTGTACTGGAGTTTCTTCGGCGGATACGACGAGACGACTCTGACGCCTAGCTGCAATGAGAAGTACCCCCGGCTCGTCTTTGGTGGCGTCCTGACTCCAACCCCGGGTCTGTTCGTAGGGCTGGGGGAAGCTGCACCTTGGCCAGACGCGCGGAATGTGACGCTAAACCTTGGCTACGCCGTGATGGTGGCGACGGTGCCGGTAGGCGACCTCGCGACGGCTACAAAGACAAAGCGGGGCGCACTGGGAGCGTGGTTCTTGGAGTTCGGCTACAGCTTTTGAGGTCCGATGACCCGAACAGTTACTCGGGGAACCGAGACACGTACCGCCCGGGGTCTGCGGGCGCCCAACGAGGCTCGGGTCTTCCCTGCGGGTGGCGCCGTTTGGGCGAATCGGCGCCGGAGAGGCCTGGTTCCTGGCGGAGTACGTCGTGAACGGGCAGAGCGCATTGGCCCTTCGTAGCGATAGCAACATCGACGCTGCGAGTCTCACCGTTGTAAGGACGACAGCCGCACGCACAAGGCAGTCGCGGCCAAGCCCTACGTCTCGCTCGTGATCACGTTTGAGCCGCTTGATTTCTTCAAGCCGAAGGGCACGTAGGCAAGATAGGCGGTCAGCCATTGCCGCTTATGCAGCGAAGGCGGCCCTGGGGTGGGCGACCGCCGGCTCGCAGCGCAGATCAACTTGGCGATGGACGAGATCGAGAAGGGCGTCGCCCGCCAAGCTGCCGCGAAGCACTGACCTCGCCGCCCGTCGCCGCTATCACAGCGCCGGACTACGATTAGATCTCAGAAGTCCAAATGGCGATGCGACAGGGTGTGCGGTTGGGTCCGTACGAGATCGTCGCCCCGATCGGTGCGGGCGGAATGGGCGAGGTGTACCGCGCCCGCGACACGCGGTTGGCCCGAGACGTGGCCATCAAAGTGCTGCCTGCGGAGTACGCGGCCGATCCGGACCGCTTGCGCCACTTCGAGCTGGAGGCACGCGCGGCGTCGGTGCTAAATCACCCGAACATACTGGTCGTTCTTGACATCGGCAGCCAGGAAGGCACGCCGTACATCGTCACGGAGCTGCTCGACGGGGAGTCGTTGCGCGAGCGGCTGCGCGCGGAGCCGGGGTTCAAAGAGCTTGTGCGCCGGATGCATTACCCGTCGCGCACGAACCCGTAAACGGCGCTCGCGGTCGGTTTGGGCCGGGCCGGGCACGTCACTGCGCGGGGTCGCGTGCGCGCGGTACGAGCTGCCCGCCAAGCAGACCGCGTAGGCACTGGCCGCCTTTGACGGGCGGGCGGCATCTCCCGTCGTCACCACCTTAGCCCGGAAACCCCAGTTGGCTTCTGCTGCGAGGGCGGATGCGGGAGCATTGCCCACGGGTCGCCGCGGCTGGTGGAAGCCCCCACCCGGATCCCCCCGCATGTTTATTGGGAGGCGCGGGAGCCCGCGTCACGCCGCCCCTGCCACCACCCGCGTGTCCTTGCCGCGCTGGCGGGCGTACTCGGGGCTTGAACCGTGCCGCCGTACCGCACGGGTACGGCTCCGGTTCTCTCCCTTAAGTTCGCCCACCATCATCGGCATCTCCGCCCTCTCCCAACGAACCCAACTGGGGTTTTCGGGCTTAGCCGTCGTTCCCGCAGAGGCGGGAACCCAGTCAACACTCGCCGTCTCCGCAAGAGTGGCGGCGTTGCACGCGGGGCCACGGCTAAGATCGCCACGGCAGGCCCGCAGCGGCGCGACACGAGCATGACCTCGAACTGCTCGCGGCGGCTTGCTTTCGGGGCCAGGCCGGGGTTAGAGTTGTTGGGTCCTGACAGGGGGCCGATCGATGCCTAGCCCTGAGAGAAGAACGGTCGGTGGGTGGCCCCGCCGTGACCGTGTGGTTGCACTTCCGAGGGCTGGCGCAGATCGAGCACATCCAGGCGACGCCCAACCGGACCAACGAGGGTTGTTTTCTCGCGCAACTCCCCGTGCTTCCTCGTGCCACCCCCGACCCAATGAAAAGCGAATTCCTAGCTTCTTGCCCTGAACTGGAGGCTTGATATGTCCCCCCTGTACGCGCTTCGCTTCTGCAATGCCATCTTGCTGCCGGTGGCTCTTCTTGTTCTCTCGAACGGGCAGAGCGCCGCACAACCCCCTGGGCCTGTTCCGCTGCGTTCGGGACTCGCGAGTCGGTGGCCGGATAAAGGGAGAACGAGCGACGTTGCAATCGCGCGTGCCCAGAGATCGGCCCTAATGCCACACCTCGCGGCGGTCGACCCCAGCGCAAACGGAAAGATCGTCTTCTCGAGCGATCGCGACGGCCACTATGAGATTTACGTGATGAACACCGACGGGAGTGGCCAGACGCGGCTGACCACGACTCCTCCAGGAGTGGACAATCGCTATCCCGAGTGGTCTCGTGACGGCGAGAAGATCGCCTTCTCGAGCACCTTGGCGACTGGCACGTTCCAAATCTTCGTGATGAACGCCGACGGCACGGACGTGACTCGGCTGACCAATGATCCGGCCGGGGTGTATGACGTCTATTCGACCTGGTCGCCGGACGATGCCAAGATCGCCTTCACCAGCACCCGGGATGGCAGCCAGTTCAACATCTTCACGATGAACGCCGACGGCACCGCCGCGACCAATCTCACCCACCACCCACAGCAGGAGCAGCACCCCTCCTGGTCTCCAGATGGCTCGAAGATCGCTTTCGACCGCATGGTGAACGGCGTCCAGGACATCTTCGCGATGAAAACCGACGGCAGCAACGCGACCGACCTCACCAATGATCCTGCCGGGCTCGACGCCAATCCCTACTGGTCACCGGACGGCAGCAAGATCACTTTCGAGAGCACCCGGGATGGCAACGCGCAGATCTACTCGATGAACGCGGATGGGTCAGGCCAGACCCGACTCACCAACGATACGCAGGAGGACTGGCATCCCTGCTGGTCTCCGGATGGTGCCAAGATACTCTGGGATACCAACCGCGCTGGCGGGGGTTTTCAGGTGTGGATGATGAACGCCGACGGCAGCAATCCGACGGCGATCACCGACGGTTCCGCAGACAACCGCAATCCCGACTGCCAGGCGGTCGAGCCGGCGCCCCCCATCCCGGCGCCCCCAATCCCGACGTTGGATCGGAGGGGGCTCCTAGCCCTTGCCCTGATGCTATTGGTGGTCGGCGCACCGCTCCTCCGCAAGCTCTAGTCGCAGGACTCCGTGCCAGCGGGCCTCGGGCGGCCGGTGTAGCGGGGCCGAGGGCGCGTGCAATCGCTCTTCGTGACCTGAGCGCGCTGGAACGGCGAGGCGGCCCGCGCCTTTCTCGCCAAGCCGAACGCCGCGGTCGGGAAGCAAGCCGTCGTTGGCGCGTGAGCGGGAAGCCAGCCGTCTTGACGTTCGCGTCGATATGGCTGCCCGCTTTCGCGGGGATGGCGGGTGGAGCGGGAATGAGGTATGGCGCAGGACCGAAGCACAGTGACCATTTGGTGTCACGCCGCGAGGGTCAGTTGCGGGGCGGCGTAGTGGGCGGGGTTGCGGCCACCGCAAGGCGCGCGCTCGCGCGAAACGCCAACCCCGCCGCTGACGTATGATGCCAGGGCAGGTCGTTGGGAGGCGTTCATGACCAACCGCTCCAAGGCTCTGCTCGTGTTCGGCGGGCTCTTCGGCTTCCTCGCTCTGGGCGTCCTCGCCATCCTGATCGGCGCGGGGATGCTCACGCACCATGTGCCGGGGCACAGCGTGCTCTGCATCGAGATCGCCGGGCCGATCCCAGAGGTAACGCCGGAATCGCCGTTCGGACCGTTTTTCTCCGAGCGGGTGGTGTCACGCCAGGACCTCCGCGACGCGCTCGTCCAGGCCGCCACCGACTCGCGGGTGCGCGGCGTCCGGGTCAAGGTCGGCGAGTTTGCCGCCGGCTTCGCCACCATGCAAGAGATCCGTGGCCTCCTCGCAGGCGTCCACAGTGCGGGCAAGCACACCTCGGCGTTCCTGGAGACGGCGGGGGAGTTCGCCCCAGGGAACGCGCCGTACTACCTCGCGACCGGCTGCGAGCGCGTGGTGCTGAGCCCGATGGGCGATGTCAACCTCGTGGGACTGTCCGCGCGTGTGCCGTTCATCCGCGGCACCCTCGACAAGCTCGGCATCGAGCCTGACTTTCCCGGCATCGGCGACTACAAGACCGCGCGCTACTTTTACACGCAGAAGGAATTCACGCCGGCGCATCGCGAGATGATGGGGTGGCTCCTCGATTCGTTCAGCCGGCAGATCGCGCAGGGCATTGCATCAGGCCGCGCGATCGAAGTTGCGAAGGTCGAGAAGCTGATGCAGAACGGGCCGTACCTCGGTCCGGTCGCGCTCAAGCTCAAGCTGGTCGATGCGTTGGCTGATTGGGAGACCTTCGTGGACTCGACCGCCAAGCAGGGCGGGGAGAAGCTCGACGAGGTTTCGCTCCGGCATTACCTCAAGTCCGGCCGGCCGGACCGCAGCGGCGCCACGATCGCGGTGGTGGTGGCGACCGGCGAGATCCTGCGCGGCGAGAGCGGATACTCACCGGTGCCGCTGTTCGGGGGCGATGTGATGGGCTCCGAGACGATCGCAGGCGCTTGGCGAGCCGTGCGCGAATCCGGTGCGCGGGCAGCGATCTTCCGCATCGACTCGCCGGGAGGCAGCGCGGTCGCTTCCGAGATCATCCGGGCAGAGATGGTGAAGACCGCCGAAAAGATCCCCGTGGTGGTGTCGATGGGCGACGTGGCGGCCTCGGGCGGGTACTGGATCACCTGCGGCGCGAAGAGAATCATCGCCGATCCCGCGACCATCACCGCCTCGATCGGGGTGTTCGGCGGCCACCTCGCGATGGAGAAGTTCTGGCAGGACAAGATCGGCGTGACCTTCGGGCGCATCGACAGCTCGCCAAACGCGAGCATCTACGGCTCGCTCGAGCCGTGGACGCCGTCGCAGCGAGCCTCTGTGCAGAATTTCCTCGACCGTATTTACGACTCGTTCCTCGAGCGTGTCTCCGCCTCGCGTCACCTCGCCCGCGAGCAGGTGGATGCCATCGGAAGGGGGCGGGTCTTCACCGGCGAGCAGGCCCTGGCGAGGGGGCTCGTGGACCAGCTCGGTTCGTTCGACGATGCCGTGGCGGCAGCGCGCGAGCTGGCCGGGGTACGCCGCGGCGCCGGCGTCAACCTCGAGTTCTACCCGCGGCCGAAGATGTTCTGGCAGCGCCTGATGGACCGCGACGATGAGGCTGCGCGCGTGACTGCGATGCTCAAGCAGGTCGCCGCCGGCCAGATGATCGTTCCCGGTCCGGTCTGGCTGCCCCCGTTCGAGATTCGCTAATTTCGGAAACCACGCGCCTACTTCGTGATGCCGTCTTTGGCGATGCCGATCGCGCCGCAACCGATGCGCGCCCCCGCGTTGCCGGTCGGCTGTGTCTTGAGATCGTCCTCCATCAGGTGGACGATCACGCCGCGGCCGACGATACTCGTAGGGCCCGGTTCAAGCGAGATGCCGGCCATCGTGAGGTCGAGGTGTGCTTGGCCGTCGGCATCGGCTTGTAGGTTGCCGAAGTCCCCAGCGTGATGCTTCGGATCGGTGGGAGCGCCGTGCGTGGTCCCTGCTGGGTTGAAGTGCCCGCCGGCCGAGGTCGCGTCTGGCGCGCTGCAATCGCCGAATTCGTGGACGTGGAATCCGTGCTTCGCATTGGGCTTCAGTCCCGTGATGTCGGCCACCGCGTGGACCCCGCCGCTCTCCTGGGTGAAGGTGACTGTGCCGGCAGCCCGGTTCCCTGCGGTGGGGCGCACCGTGGCGACTGCCTTGACGATCCTCGGTGCTCCTGAAGCCGGTTGCTGGGCGAGCGCGGAAGACGCAACTGAAAGTCCCAGCGCCGTCGAGAAGGCGCAGAGACCAGCCAGGTGCCTGTTCATTTGTTCCTCCTTTGGCGGGAATGCCGCCTTGGGCCGGAGAACGAGGCGGAGAGCTCGGGTGTTCCCGCTGGGCAGACGCCGAGAGGCGCGGCCTGCGCCAGTGCTTAGCCCGGAAACCTCAGTTGGGTTCGTCGCGAGAGGGCGGAGATGCCGATGACGGTGGGCGAACATAGGGGCGAGAACCGGAGCCGTACTCTTGCAGTACGGCGGCACGGTTCGAGCCCCGAGCCCTCGCGGAGGTGCGGGTGGGGGGCGAGACGCGGGCTCCCGTGTTTGGACCAATTCCCGCGGACGGTTGGGTGGAGGCTCCACGGCGATCTCGATGACCGCCAGCCGATGCTCCCGCAACACCGCCAGCGCGGCAAGGACACGCGGGTGGTGGGAGGGGCGGCGTGACGCGGGCTCCCGCGCCTCCCAATTAACATGCGGGGGATCCGGGTGGGGGCTTCCACCAGCCGCGGCGACCCGTGGGCAATGCTCCCGCATCCGCCCTCGCAGCAGAAGCCAACTGGGGTCTCCGGGCTTAGATCGCCGCGAGCGGGCCGCGGCGGAGGGTGATGAGGTCAACCTCGGGTGGCACACCGAAGCGAAATGGGACCGCGCCAACGCCAACCCCGCGTGAAACGTAAAGGATCTGGTCGCCGCGCAGGTACGGTCCGGCCACGTAGGGCGTGTGCAACCGCGCGAGGTTGACCCCGCGCGTAGGCAGCGCGATCTGGCCACCGTGCGTATGCCCGGCGAGGGTGACGTGGGCGCCGGCAGCACGCGCGGCGCGCCAGCCGTTTGGTTGGTGGCACAGGAGCAGGCGGAAGTCGGCGGGCTGTGAGTGCAGCACGGAAAAGTCGGGCGCCCACCCGGCAATCGCGTCGAGATCGTCCACCCCGGCGAGCAGCACCTTGTCGGCGCCCCGTCTGAGGGTGGCCGCCGCGTTGACGAGCGGGACCGCGCCGATCGCTTCGAGGGCGGCGATACCGAGGCGTGGGCCGGCGAGGTGGTCGTGGTTGCCCAGGATGCCGAACACGCCGAACGGAGCTTCGACGCCGGCCAGACCGTGCACGAAGTACTCGGCGTCCACGTCGCGACGATCAAGCTGATCGCCAGTGAAGACGACGAGGTCCGGCCGCAGCGCCTCGATGATCTCGCGCACCCGGGCGAGACGGTCCGGTGGCATGAAGGTGCCGGCGTGGAGGTCCGAGACCTGCGCGAGGCGTAACCCGTTGAATGCGTCGGGCAGGTCAGGGTGGAAGATCGTCACACGCCGCACGAGCGGCAGCTCGGTCGCCTCGACCCATCCGGACCGCGCGATCATGCCTCCGCCCACGAGGGCCATGGTGCCCTTCTTGAGCAGGTTGCGGCGAGTGAGGTAGTTGACCGTCTTCATCGGCCAGCGCCGAAGGCGAGTGTGGAGTGTATCACGGCTGCTCGACCGGCCCGGCGTCGAATCCTTACGTAAGCAAATGGAATGTCTTGCAGGCAAATTCCGGTCGCTAGGCTGATCTCCCAAACGCTCGACGAAACGAGGACAACGACCGAGGTCCAAATTGGCTCCTCGCGTGCTTCCTGATGGCGGCCGCGCGTGGCCGAGGGTGGTGCCGTGTGGTGGTGCGGTGCATCACACGCGGGGACGCTCGGGCTTCTGCGCGCTCGCGGTGCGTGGCCCCTGCCCCTGAGCTTCGGAAGGCGCTCCCAGGCAGGCCGGCGGGGGCGCCCGCCCCACACCGATCCTGGTGGCGCAGGTGCCTTCGCCTGCGTCGGCGTGCGACCCGTCACGCGGGTTTGTTAAACTGCAACCATGAGCGAGGTTCCATCGGCCCCCTGGAGCTCGGCGCCCGTACTGACGCCGCGCGAGCCCGGTGGCACGGCGGCACGTGTCCGGGTCACCCAGCCGGCGCTTCGCGTTGGCCGCGACCCATCGTGTGACATTGTGATCGCCGAGCCGACGGTGTCGCGGCGTCACGTGAAGCTCGAGTGGGACGGCAAACAACTCGTGGTGGAGGATCTCGGCTCCTCAGGCGGCACCTTCGTCAACGAGCAGCGGGTGCAGCGGACCACCGTGCAGCCCGGCGACGTGCTGCGCCTCGGCCCGCGTACCGAGTTTGTCGTGCAGCTCGAATCGGCAAGCTCGCCGCTCGAGATCGCGGCGCAGCAAACGGGTGGTGAGGAAGGCGTCCGCCACCTGCAGATGCTCCTCGACGTTGCCCGCGCCCTCAACGCCGCGACCGTGCTTGAAGAAGTCGTCGATATCGTGCTCCAGGCGGCCATCCGCCTCGTGCGGGCAGAACGGGGCGCCGTGGTGCTCGTCGAGTCCGGTGGCAAGCGGAACGTGGTGGCGCAACACCCGCGCGAGCTTGGCGAGACCGCGTGGAGCGAACAGAGCTCGCTGCTTGAACGCTGCATCAAGGAGCGTCGCACCGTCAACACGGCAATGGAGATGTCGCCCTCCACCTCGATGGTGATGCGAGGCGCCGCGATGGCTGTCGCGACGCCGCTGATCGTGGCGCGCCGACCGGTGGGCCGGGCCGAGGACGCGTCGTTCATCGCCACCATGGAGGTGATCGGCGGCATCGTGGTCGAGCGTGCGCGGTTGGGCGAGGGCTTCGGCCGGGAAGAGACCGCAGTGTTGGAGTCGGTCGCGGCGGAAGCGGCGGTGGCCATCGACAGCGCGAGGTTGTACCGCGAGTCGCGCGAGAAGGCCAAGATCGACTACGAAATGTCGCTCGCGCGCACGATCCAGACCGCGCTGCTGCGGGTTCCCCCGGAGACGGCGTTTGCCGAGGTGTTTGCCTTCTCCCAACCCGCCCGCTCCGTCGGCGGCGATCTCTATCACGGGGCGTTGCGCAGCGACGGTGGCCTGGCAGTGGCGCTTGGCGACGTCTCCGGCAAGGGGGTCGGGGCTGCGCTGATGATGGCCCTGTCGCAGGGTCTGCTCGGGCTGCTGCACGAGCTGGGACAGCCGCTCGAGGACATCCTTCCCTCACTCCACCGCAACCTCAAACAGTACAACCCCGGCAACCGTTTCCTCACCCTCGGGACCGGGGTGCTCCACCCGGATGGCAAGCTGCTCCTGGCCAACGCCGGCCATTGTCCAATTGCAGTGCTGCGTGCCAGCGGCGAGGTGGAGATGCGGCCGCCGAACGGGCCGGTGCTTGGCATTCTCCCCGTCGCGGCGTGGGGCCTCGACACGGTGCAGCTCGCCCACGGCGATACGTTGGTACTCTACAGCGACGGTATCTCCGAGTCGTTCTCGCCGACCAACGAGGAGTTCGGCGTCGAGGGCGTGCAGCGCTGCCTGGCTGGCCTGGGTGGGCGCGCTGCGGCGGCAATCGGGAAGGCCGTTCTGGACGCGGCCGCGGCATTCCGAGCCGGGCGCGAAGCGGACGACGACGTGACGCTGTTGGTCGTGCGCTACCGCGGTCAGTGACCGCCGGGCTTAGCTCGGGTGCGCCGGGTCGGCGCTGTGGAGCGTGATTCTAACGATCTCGCTGGGTCGCCATAGGCGCATGCGCGGTCCCCAGGTGCCGGCGCCGCGGCCCACGATCACCGGCATCCCGTTGAAGGCATACCTGCCGCCCATGAGCGGGTAAATCGGCTTGACGAAGTATCCGAACGGCCAGATTTGACCGTCGTGGGTGTGGCCGCACAACATCAAGTCCACGCCCGCGCTCGCAGCCAGGTCGGCCTTCCACGGTGAATGGCAAAGGAACACGGTCGCGCCGGGAGGGCGGCCGGCGAGCGCGCGCTTGACCGGCTCACCGTTGAGGTTGAGCTGCCGCCGTCCCGTGAGGTCGTCCACGCCCGCCAGCACGAGACCCGGCGCGATCTCGGCCGAGGCATCGCGTAGCACGTGGAACCCCGCGTCGTCGAACAGCCGCACGCAGCGCTCGATGCCGGCGTAGAACTCGTGGTTGCCGGTCACCGCCCATATCCCCAGTGGAGCGCGTAGCTCGCGCAGGAGCGGCAACAGCGGCTCGACTGCGCCGACGTTGCCGTCCACCAGGTCGCCCACTACCACGACGAGATCGGGCTTGAGCGCGTTCACGCGTGCGACCTGGCGCGCCATCCAGCGCTCCCCGATCAGCGTGCCGAGGTGGAGATCGGACAGCTCGACCACGACGAGGCCGTCACGCTCGCGTGGCAGGCCGGCCATGCTCACCTCGTAGTCGACGACCACGGGGTCGCGCACGCCTTGGACGATGGCGATCAACGCAAGCGCGCCAGCGATCACCACGGCGCCGCTGCGCACCGCCGGCGCGATGCGCGGCAGGAGAAGACCGAAGCCGGTGACGACCTCGGCCGCGAGGAGGGCGGCGCCGAGCAGAAAGGCGATCCCCATCCAGTCGGCACCGAGGTACTCGAGCGGGTGTGCGATGCGGTGGAACCCCTGGCGGTCGAGAATGCGGGCGAGGATGTAGCTCAACGCGAGAACGGCGAGGCCCGCGACAAGCGCCCAGCGTGGCACGTGGGCCGCCACCCACGGCAGCGACCACAGCCGCCATCCGACGTAGAGGTGCAGCACTGTCCACAGGCTGAGGAACACGATCAGGAACACGGCCATCCTCCCCGCGTCACGCACCGGCGCATGGTAGCGGAACCGAGAGCCCGGAGGCACCGCAATCGGCCAAGACACGTTCGCAATCTCTTGCCCATCGGGTGCTGCGGCTCTCCTCGCTCGCCCGTCCCCACGGGCTTCGCTCGGAGACTCCTTCGCGTACGACCGAGCAGGGACGGCCCACGGTGGGGCCCCCCGCTGTCCGCATGAAACCGCGTCAGCGACACCCCACCGCGGTCCGTCCGCTCGGTTCCCGTGCGCTCCGGAGAAAATGCCGCATCGCACCCGACGGGCGGATTCAATACCCCCCGCCCGATTTTCGTGCTGGCTTGCGCAAAGCCGGAAGTCATTGTGCGTGTGAGTACCGGCTGGGTGGGGGACGGG